>JAFQFV010000006.1 GCA_017398555.1 Alistipes sp. | reverse complement strand
CCGCACCTTTTTGAAAAAAGGCGCCCGAAAAACTTTCGCCAAAACTTCGTTTTGGTAGTATCTGTTGCGAGAATAACGTTGTCTGCGACAATAGAAAAACAAAAATAGCACTTCACTTTCAAGCAAGCTTGAGTGAGTGCTATTTTCATTTTTACTATCCTTGCGGATAGCTGTTATTCTCGAAAAAATCAAAACCACAAATTTGCACGTCGCGTATTACTTGCACTATTTTATCGTCAAAAGGTAGTAGTAGGTGCATATCGTGAAAAATCCCCGGATGGGTAGTACTCGATGTACGTCCCATTCGGGGATATGAGGGATGTGCAGCTAATGCCGTATTTTCACGACAAATGCACGGCAAAATTACTCCTCGGTGCGAATAATATTAGCCCCTATCGCATTCAATCTACCCTCAATATCTCGATAACCACGGTCGATTTGCTCGATATTTTGGATGGTGCTAACACCCTCGGCACTCATTGCGGCGATGAGCAGGGATACTCCGGCACGAATATCAGGCGAGGACATACGCGCTGCGCGCAGCTGTACATTGTGGTCGTGGCCGATAACTACGGCGCGGTGAGGGTCACAGAGGACTATCTGGGCACCCATATCTATCAGTTTATCAACGAAGAAGAGGCGTGACTCGAACATCTTCTGATGGATGAGGGTTGTACCCTTTGCCTGTGTTGCCACAACGAGGAACACTGAGAGCAGGTCAGGAGTAAGGCCCGGCCATGGAGCATCTGCAAAGGACATAATCGAGCCATCGATAAAGCTCTCCACGCAGTAGTGATCCTGCTGAGGGATGTAGATATCATCGCCACGACGCTCAAGGGCAATACCGAGGCGTGCAAACTGCGCAGGGATTATTCCGAGCTGGTCGTACGACACATTTTTGATAGTTATCTCCGAGCGGTTCATCGCGGCCATACCGATAAACGAGCCGACCTCAATCATATCCGGCAGCATGCGGTGAGTTGTTCCGCCGAGGCTCTCAACGCCCTCAATCTCAAGCAGATTGGAGCCGATACCCTGAATCTTCGCACCCATTCGGCAAAGCATACGGCAGAGTTGCTGAATATATGGCTCACAGGCAGCGTTGTAGATTGTGGTCTTACCCTTTGCCAGCACAGCGGCCATAATGATATTGGCAGTACCTGTTACGGATGCCTCATCAAGCAGCATATAGCAACCCTTCAGCTCCTTGGCACGCACGGCAAAGAGGCTCTCTGCGCCATCGTAATCAAACTCTGCGCCGAGCTTCTGGAAGCCGAGGAAGTGGGTATCCAAACGGCGACGGCCAATCTTATCGCCACCGGGTTTTGGCATATAACCCACGCCAAAGCGGCCGAGCATAGGTCCCAAAATCATCACCGAGCCACGCAGACGGGCACAGCGACGCAGGTAGTCATCACTTCGGACATAGTCAAGATTTACATCGGCAGCGCGGAACGAATAGCAATCCTCCGAAAGACGCTTAACCTCCACTCCCATAGCCGATAGCAGATCTATAAGTTGCAATATATCAACAATTTGAGGAATATTCTCAACCACCACCTCCTCCTTTGTCAGCAGGGTTGCGCAGAGAATCTGCAATGCCTCATTTTTCGCTCCTTGCGGAGTAATCTCACCCGAAAGACGGCGACCACCTTCAACTTTGAATACAGCCATATCTCAAAAAATAAAATATTCGAGAAGCTATTTGAATCTGTTTACAGGATTCCAAATAGTTTCTTACACAAAGGTACTAATTTGGTGCAAGATTTGCAATTTTTACAACAAACAATTTTGACGATTATGAAGATAGCAAAGATTTTCGCCCGCGAGATACTCGACTCTCGCGGCAATCCCACTGTCGAGGTGGAGGTTGTAACCACGATGGGTTTCTCGGCACACGCCGCAGTGCCAAGTGGCGCATCTACAGGCTCTTACGAGGCTGTGGAGCTGCGTGACAAGGATAAAAACAGATATAACGGCAAAGGGGTTCTGCGCGCTCTGCACAACATAGATACCCTTATCGCACCTGAACTGATGGGGATGAATATCCTCGACCAGAGGGCTATAGACCGCACGCTGATTGAACTGGATGGGACAGAGTGTAAATCCAATTTGGGTGCCAACGCCACCCTTGCCGTATCCCTTGCCGTTGCGAAGGTCGCAGCAAAGAGCCTTCATCTGCCGCTCTACCGCTATATCGGGGGTGTGGATACCCATACTATGCCCGTTCCGATGATGAATATTATCAATGCCGGCAGCCACTCCGACGCCCCTGTCGCCTTTCAGGAGTTTATGATTCGACCCGTCGGCGCACCGAGCTTCAGCGAGGCTCTGCGAATGGGTGCAGAGGTCTTTCACGCACTCAAGAGTGAGCTGCACCACCGCGGTTTTCCGACTACCGTAGGCGATGAGGGTGGCTTTGCTCCCGCCTTTGAATCGACAGACGACGTGCTACAGACGATGACCCTTGCCGTTGAGCGGGCGGGATATACCACCGGCAGAGATATAACTTTTGCTCTCGATTGTGCCGCTACGGAGTTCTACCGCGAGGGGAGCTACGACTATCGCCGCTTCGAGGGGTCACGCGGTCTGAAGCTCTCCACAGCCGAGCAGGTGGAGTATATAAAACGGCTCACCGAGCGCTACCCTATCGACTCTGTTGAGGACCCACTTGCCGAGGATGATTGGGATGGTTGGCGCTCCCTTACGGAGAGCATCGGCAAAGATTGCCAGCTCGTTGGCGACGACCTGTTTGTCACCAACCCCCGCCGTATATATAAAGGTATAGAGAGCCGTTGTGCCAATGCCGTACTTATCAAGCCCAACCAAATCGGCACACTCTCCGAGACCATAGATGCCGTACGAATAGCTCAACAGGCTGGTTATAAGACCATTATGTCACACCGTTCAGGCGAAACGGAAGATACAACTATCGCCGACCTTGCCGTAGCACTTGGCTGCGGACAGATAAAGTGCGGCTCACTCTCGCGAGGCGAACGCACGGCAAAATATAACCGCCTGCTACGCATCGAAGAGAGCTTGGGAGAGGATGCAACCTACAACCGTTAGTGGTAATTGATAGAAAAAGTGCTGTTTTTTTGGACAAACAGCACTTTTTTTTACTACCTTTGCCCTCTCAATTAGGTTAATTAATTCAAACTTAAATATTTATGAGTCGATTTTCGATTGATTTTCGTCCGAAGTTACTCTCTACTTTGAAGGGTTACAATTTAGAGACGTTTTCAAAAGACTTTATGGCGGGTATTATTGTCGGTATTGTGGCTATCCCGCTGGCTATCGCCTTTGGTATTGCATCGGGTGTAGGTCCGACAGAGGGTCTTGTAACTGCAATTATTGCAGGTCTGCTTATCTCTGTGTTTGGAGGCTCTAAGGTGCAGATTGGTGGCCCTACAGGCGCCTTTATCGTAATCATCTACGGCATTATTCAGCAGTTTGGCCTCGGTGGTCTTGCCATTGCAACCATTATGGCGGGAGTAATGCTTGTGCTGATGGGAGTTTTCCGTTTGGGTAGCATTATCAAGTTTATGCCATACCCGATTATTGTCGGTTTTACAGGCGGTATCGCCATTACAATCTTCTCTACACAGATGAACGACCTGTTCGGTATGGGTATTGAGAATGTTCCGGCAAACTTTATCGACAAGTGGGTCTGCTACTTCGACAATATCGGTAATATCAATTGGTGGTCATTTGCAGTGGGTATTCTGAGTATCCTGATTATCATCTATACTCCGAAGTTCTCGAAGAAGATTCCGGGCTCGCTGCTCGCTATTGTCATCATGACCCTTGTCTGCTGGCTGCTTGAGCGATTTGCAGGTGTTACATCTATCGCCACTATCGGCGACCTCTACACCCTGCCGTCAGGTCTGCCTGAGTGGCGTCTGCCATCAATTCCTGAGGGCGAGACTATCTTCTCGACTATGCAGTCCCTGCTCCCTGTAGCCTTTACTATCGCTATGCTCGGCGCTATCGAGTCACTGCTCTCGGCGATGGTTGCAGATGGTGTTATCGGCGATAAGCACAACTCAAATACCGAGCTTATCGGTCAGGGTATTGCCAATATCGTAGTGCCATTCTTCGGCGGTATCCCTGCAACAGGTGCTATTGCCCGTACTATGGCAAATATCAACAATGGTGGTCGCACCCCTATCGCAGGCGTTATACACACCGTTGTTCTGCTCTGCGTACTGCTGCTGCTCGGTGGCCTTGTGGGCGCAATTCCTATGCCGTGCCTTGCAGGTGTGCTGATTATGGTCTCCTACAATATGAGCGGCTGGAGAACTATCCGCTCTATGTGCCGTCAGTCACGTTCGGATATCGCTATTCTCTTTACCACACTGCTGCTGACAGTCATCTTCGACCTTACAATCGCTATCGAGATTGGCCTTGTGCTGGCTGTAGTGCTCTTCATGCGTCGAATTATGGAGAATACAAGTATCTCGGTGCTCACTGACGAGCTCGGCGTGCATAATGACGGCGAGGCAGATGACGAGAAGATTACCATCCCTGATTTTGTAGAGGTCTATGAGATTGATGGCCCATTCTTCTTCGGTATCGCCAATAAGTTCGAGGAGATGGCTCGTACCCGTTCAAGCGCAAAGGTGCGTATTATCCGTATGCGAAAAGTGTCGTTTATCGACGCTACGGGTCTGCACAACCTTGAGATATTTATCAACGCCTCATTGGATGGCGGCCGTAAGATTATCCTCTCCGGCGTTAATGAGAACGTCTTCCGCTCTCTCGACCGTTCAGGTCTGCTGGCGAAGGTGGGCAAGGAGAATGTGCTGGCGAATATCCACGCAGCCCTCGACCGCTCATTTGAGGTTATGAAGTAAAATCTGCCACATATAGAGAAAGGCGTGCCCCACGGACACGCCTTTTTCTATTTTGCCAACTCTCGAGAGATATCATTCAAAGAGCTATTCATCGAGGCGATGAGCCTCTGCCAATCGTACTGAGGGTCGTTAATGTCAAGCTCTCGCAGATGTACTAAAGCATCCTCTAATGGCTGCAGAGCCGCGTTCTGAGGATATTTTGCCCTCAAAGTACGAACCTTCTCCGAGAACTCGATGCCATCCCTCAGACGCTCAAAGCGGAGCGATGTGCGGGCATCGGGATAGACGAGAAATGTATCGCCCGAACCCCAATAGCGGAAGCGGGAGTCATACTGCGGATTTGCAGGCCAAGAGTTGTACGACCAGCGCAACATACCGTCATAATCGAAGGCGATGGCATAGAGTCCAAGTAGCTCCGCCTCGAATGGTTGCGAGTATGTAAATGTATTTGGGAAGAAGGTGCTGCAACATACGTAATATGTTGATACATCGCCATTTGCACGACGAGCAGCAATCTCCTCAAGACTCATGGCAGCCTGCTTCTGACCCACGCACACATCGCGCATATTTGTATATCGCTTGTAGGAGTTGTGGTTGTCGGCAATGGCAAAGCCCAGCTCTGGGGCATACTTCTTGATTAGCGCCGCCGCACGGTCCATATCCTCCGGTGCGCGCTCGTCGATAGCTATATTTGTCATCTCAAGCCACCCCTTTTCGCGCAGGTGGGCGGCAAAATCGACAAGGAACGGCCCCCACATCTTCTCGAAGTTTTCACTATCAGGCACAGCGCTTACAGTACGATTTCGCTCGCTCTTTGTGCTGCGTTTATCGTGAAAATCGAGGATGCAATCGCCCCACGGCAACATCGAGTAGCAATTTATCTGCTTATCTATGCCGAGCGAGATCATAAACTCAACCCACTTATCAAAGATGGTGTAGTCATACTCCCAGCGGTCATTGTCATAGAGAGTCCAATATATCATCGGCTCATAGTCATCAAAGCACTGATAACGCCACGGATCGCGGTTGAGTGTCGCCGTGATAACCTTCTGACCCGCCTCGGCAAGCATCTTCATCACGGGGCGCATAGCCTCAAAGTGCTCCTCGCTCCACATATCCACACCCGCCATACGGGCTACTGCCGATGGGTGCTGCCACAAATCGAGGTGATAGCTCCACTCTTTTGGTGCTGCGAGCTGCTGGTCTATAACCTCCACCTCTATCGGAAGGGTTACCGAGCCAAAGCCACTATGAGAGACCTTCACCTCCGCGCGATAGTTACCCGCAGGGGCATCTGACGGAATATCTATTGTAACCCAAATCGGACGGGTAGTCTGCTCTTCAATATCCATCTGAGGAAGGTTGTCAATCATATCGGCCTGCAAGGCTGACGGATGGCCGTTTGTGCGACCGCAAAGGCAGTTTCTTGCAGCCTTATCGGCAAGCGTATAGCGAACAAATCGCGCCTGGGCAACCTCCGCCGGCAGAGTAGCACTCTTTGACTTGAAGTCGGAAATCTTGCACTCAACACCCTTCAGCCCCTTTGTACTCCAAACTAACAACTGCGCCGAGACTCTCTCTCCGCGCCACGCCGCCACAGCGCACTGCTGACTCAAATTCTGCGGCACCAAACTGCGCGAATAGGCAATATCTGCCGAGCCCCAGCCCGCATTAAGTGCACGATTAACACCCTGCCACGCCTTGGCATCCTCACTGCTGACAGGCGTAGGATCTGCCGCCTCAGTAAATGTCACAACCTGCTCACGGCCACATCCCACCAATAAAAACAGTACAAAAGTCAAATAGAAATTTCTCATAGTAATACAAAGATAGAAAATTATTTCTACTCCTCAATATTTGGCGAAATAAATCTTTTTGAGTAAGTTTGGGTAAGAAAAAACTGTGTAGTTATGATGTGGAAGAGTGAGATAAATAAATTTCAAACAATTTCTTAGTACTTTTTTAATAGTTTTTTCGGCGATTTATACAATAAAACGGTGATTTTACACTAACTTTGTGGCAGAATCTAATTTAATATCAAAAATATGGAGGCTATTGTAAAGACAAACTTCAATTTTAAGGGTCAGAACAACCACTATGTTGGTAAGGTGCGCGATGTATATAGCATCGACGGCGACTATCTGGTAATGGTGGTTTCAGACCGTATCTCTGCCTTTGACGTTGTGCTGCCAAAGGGTATTCCGTTCAAGGGCCAGGTGCTCAATCAGATTGCTGCATCTTTCCTCGACGCTACTGCAGACATCCTGCCTAACTGGAAGATTGCTGTGCCGGATCCAATGGTAACTGTGGGTCACAAGTGCGAGCCTTTCAAGGTTGAGATGGTTATCCGCGGTTACCTCTCAGGTCACGCGTGGAGAGAGTACAAGGCCGGCAAGAGAACTATCTGTGGTGTTGCGATGCCTGACGGAATGGTAGAGAACCAGAAGTTCCCTGAGCCAATCATCACCCCTACTACCAAGGCTGATGAGGGTCACGATGAGGATATCTCAAAGGAGGAGATTATCGCTCGCGGTATCGTAAGTCGTGAGGATTACGAGCAGCTTGAGGCGTACACCCGCGCTATCTTCGCTCGCGGAACTGAGATTGCTGCCAAGATGGGTCTTATCCTTGTGGATACAAAGTATGAGTTTGGTAAGAAGAATGGCGTAATCTACCTTATGGACGAGATTCACACCCCGGACTCTTCACGTTACTTCTACGCAGAGGGTTATGCAGAGCGTCTTGCAGCAGGCGAGAAGCAGAAGCAGCTCAGTAAGGAGTTTGTGCGTGAGTGGCTTATGGCAAATGGCTTCCAGGGTCAGGAGGGAGAGCAGGTTCCAGAGATGACTCCTGAGATTGTAGCCTCAATTACCGACCGCTACATCGAGCTCTATGAGAACATCACAGGCGAGAAGTTCGTTAAGGCTGAGTGTGACGATGTTGCCGCTCGTATCGAGAAGAATGTGAGCGACTTCCTTGCAACTCTGTAGTCGGAGCTAACTCCAGAGACAAAAAAAGATTGACCGCTTGGTCAATCTTTTTTTTGTTGCACATCAGAGTCCTGCCTACGCCTGACCCTTTGGCTTAAAGCCGCTATTCTGATTTACCTTAATGGTGCCAAACTTCATCTCATAGTTGGCAAGATTCTCCTGCAGTGAGTGCAGAAGGCGCTTTGCGTGCTCCGGAGTAAGGATAATGCGGCTACCCACCTTTGCCTTCGGCATACCCGGAAGCATAGATGCAAAGTCGAGAATAACCTCACTTGGAGAGTGGGCAATAATTACAAAGTTAGAGTAGTGGCCCTGCGCTACTGCCGGGTCAATCTCAAATTCAATCTTATTCTCTGTCATAACATCAATAGTTATACGGTTATCAATTCAATTCCTGCATCCTCGATAATCTTAACCATCTCAGGTGCAATATCTTTGTCGGTAATAACAACATCAATCTCATCTATCGAAGAGACGCGACCAAAGCCGTGATGACCAAACTTCGACGAGTCTGCCAAGACGATAACCTTTGACGCTGCCGCCATCATCTTACGAGAGAGCACAGCCTCCTCGATTGTCGAGGTTGTAATACCATAGTCCGGATCAAAACCATCCACGCCCACAAAGAACTTTGAGCATACCATTGTATCCAGAGTCTCGGAAGCGCTCTCACCTCGAGTGGCAAACGACTTCTTATACACGCGACCGCCGAGCTGCTCTACAAGGATTGTCTCCACCTCATTCAGCAGAGCTGATATCTTAAGGAATGGTGTTACCACATTAAGATTGAGCGACGGCGACATATCATGGATAACCTCTGCAAGGGCGTATGTTGTCGAACCGGCAGATATCATAATAGAGTCCTCCTGGTCAATCATCTCGGCTGCCCTTTCGGCAATGCGGCGCTTCGCCTCACGATTAAGAGAGCTCTTTGTTGTAAGATCTCGGTTAGCAATGTGCGGATTGGCAAGGCGTGCGCTACCGTGGGACTTAAACAGAAGACCCTTTCGCTCCAACATATTTACATCTTTGCGGATAGTAACCTTTGTTACTCCCAACTCCTCTGCCACATCTGTAATGCGGATAAAGCCGTACTTTTCGAGCTTCTCGAGGATATATTTATGACGTTCTGCAATACTAAGCATCTATACTTAAATTTTAATTAAACATTCTACCAAATCTCCTTCTTAAGGGTTTGACGACCTACATAACAGTTGATAAAATCCAACTCTGTACCCTTTGGAACTGTGATACGGATAGCCGAATGTGGACGGAAAAGCACAGGTATCATACGCTCGCCAAAGAGGGTTTGGAATGGGATATCCGAGATATTTGTCACAACAATCACACCCTTCTTCTCATCAACCACCTGCACCTTGAGCGACGCGTCGATAAGCTGAGAGATATACTTCTGCTCGCCGGCGAGCTTACCCTCAAAAAATGCCAACATACGGCCTGCAAAGAGCGCCTCACGCAGTGACTCAAGGGTGTACTCCTTTGCAAAGACGAGGGTCATCGGGCGAATCTGGTTGCCATACATAAATCGAGAGGTATCGTGAATATCCGAATTTGCCATCATCGGCAACTTATACTCATCAAACCAATCGAGCACCTTTGGATACCACTCCGAGCCATTAAACAGCTCTACAGCGTGGATTCTTCCCTCCTTAATGAGCTGCTTCTGAAGCGGATAGAGAGTAGACTTCTTATCCGGCCAACCCGGGTGGTTCCAGAGCATAAAGCAACCCTGCTCCTCGGCCTTACGGAAGTCATCCATCTCGGTTGGATTAGGGATGCGGTTGCCATCCTTATCGCGCAACAGCTTACCATTCTCATCCACCTTATAACGTGTCTCCTCAAAGACATTAGGATCCTTGATAAACAGAGCGTTCATGTGACCAAATGGCTTTGTTCGGGTAATCTCTACAGCTGGAACAACCAAAAATCCCCACTTCTTACCCTCCTTAACTGCCTGATTGATAGGAATATTGTAATCCTTAAGCTTAATACCCGGACTCTTGTGTACAGCAATATGCTCCGACATTGCGATAACATCCAGGCCATCCTGCCAAGCCTCACGAACACGGCCTGCAGGAGATACATGAGCATCTGCAAATACGGTGTGCATATGGAAATCGCACTTAAGGGTCTTATACCCCTCAATATCCGGAATGGATATAACTCGGCGTACAGCCTTCTCAAGCTGACCGCAAACAGTTCTGTCGTCTGAAATCTCAGGCGGAGTCTTTGCACCGACCGTAGCAACTATTGCAACAAGGCCGATAAGTAGTGATAATCTCTTCATAACTATATTACTCTAATAATTTGTCCAATCTGTTATAGCCACCAATCTCGTACATCTGCGGAATGAGGTCGCGGTAGAACTTATTCACATCCTCCCAGCGGTAGTACGGAGCCATAGAGCCGTCAATCTGCTTTGGCAGGGCAATCTCCTCTTCATTGAGCAGAAGCTTTACAAGCACATCGCCACCCTTGTTGCGGTAGAAGATAAACTGAACGTTACAGCCCATCGGAATATCGTAGTCGTGCCAATACTTCTCCACATCCTCATAGTTATCAACCTCCTCGCACCAGCCCGGGATACGCATCGTGTTGAGCAGACCCATAATATTTCCGTCATGGCCAAAGCGCAGAGTTACAGCCTCCTTGCCTGCGGCAACCTTCTGCTCGGCATCCTCGATAATCTTCTCCAAGAGCGGTGTCGAGACGCCATTGAGGAACTTATCCTTAATGCCTGAAGGACCCTTCTCGTGGTAGAAGATGATATTGACAAGTCTCCACTGCTGGTAGAGCTCCTCATTGTTAAATACCTCCAAAATACTCTCCTCAGTCGGTGTGCCCGGGAACGAGGTCGCCGTCTTGAAGAGGTGGAAGATAAAGTCGTGCGGGTCTTTCAGACTCTCTACATAGTCAGGCGTAAAGAGAGAGTTCAGGATGCGCGAAATATCGACATTCTTCTCTCGATACTCCCTCCACTGCTCAATCCACTCGCAATTTGTATTGTGGCGGAACAGGTCGATATAGTCGGCCAAGCGAGGGTCGTTATCCTTATAGTAAGGGTTGAGCCACTTCTGGAAAGGCTTTCCACACTCGTAGTGGATATCGAGCTTATTGTTGTGGCGCATCAACTCATCGCAGAAGGCTGTCATACTAACCAGCACGCGCGGAACGATAGTGGCCTTGGCATCGATATACTCAGCCTTTTTGAAGACCTTTTTGTAGTTATCGTACATTCGTACCGCAATCTGTCGGTGCTGCTGCTGACCCTTGAGCGAGAGCTCACCACCACGACCGTAGGTATCCCTCTTAGACCTTGTCATACGGTCGTAAATATCCTTACCGAACGTTGTCAGCTTACCCTGCTTATCCGCCTCAACAAAGACATTGTATGCACGGTCAAACTTTGCATCACGCAGCACATAACGCGAGCCGTGACGGCCATAGTGGCTGATATAGAACGGTTTATAGCCTTTTGGCACAGGTGTCTGCTCCTTAAACTCGGTCGGATAGAGGCGATATACACCAAGAGCATAGCTCGGGTCATCCTTAATCTTCTCACGAGCCGTCTTCTCCCCTGCCGTCGCCGAGAGGGCAAAGCCCACCGCCGCCAAAACAATCAAAAATCTCTTCATCTGGTCTGTTTTTAGGTTCGTATTGTTAATGTGCCTCAAGCCAATTTCGACCCACGCCGATATCTACAACGAGCGGGATATTGAGTTTTGCCGCGCCCTCCATCTGCTCGCGGACAATCTTCTCGACAGCCTCACGCTCAGCAGGGATAAGGTCGATAACTATTTCGTCGTGCACCTGCAGTATCAGCTTCGAGCGTATGCCCTGCTGCTTAAACGCCTGTGCCACGCCAATCATTGCAATCTTCATAATATCAGCAGCGCTACCCTGAATAGGGGCGTTGATGGCATTTCGCTCGGCAAGTGCGCGAGTATTGGCATTCTGCGAGTCGATACCCTCAAGGTATCTGCGGCGCGAGAATATTGTCGATACGCAACCCGTCTGATGAGCCTCTGTAGTGGTCTGCTCCATATACTGCTTAACCTTCGGATAGGATGCGAAGTAGCCATCAATCAGCGCCTTAGCCTCTGTACGGGAGATGCCGAGTCGTTGTGCAAGACCAAATGCCGAGATGCCGTAGATGATACCGAAGTTTGCCGTCTTTGCACGGCGGCGCTCCTCTGCTGTAACCTCCGAAACAGCCTTGCCATATATCTTCGCAGCCGTTGCCGCGTGAATATCCTCGCCATTTCTAAACGCCTCACAGAGCGACTCATCGCCGCTTAGGTGCGCCATCAGGCGAAGCTCCACCTGCGAATAGTCCGCCGAGAGCAACAATCCATCCGCACGCGAAGGGATAAACGCCTCACGGATAGGCTTACCAAGCGCATCGCGGATAGGAATATTCTGCAAGTTAGGGTTTGAAGACGAGAGTCGTCCCGTTGCCGTAACTGTCTGATTATACGACGTATGTATATGGCCTGTCACAGGATTTACCAGCTGTGGCAGAGCGTCGATATATGTCGAGAGCAACTTCTTTATACCGCGATACTCAAGTATTGTCCGCACAATCTCATGCTCGGCGGCAAAGGTTGTCAGATACTCCTCATCGGTGCAGAACTGCTTTGTCTTGGTCATCTTAGGCTTATCGGCGATGCGCATCTTTGCAAATAACACCTCACCTACCTGCCTACCCGAGTTTACATTGAGCATAGGCTCATCTGCAAGCTGTCGAATCTTCTCCTCCAGACGGGATAGCTCGCCGCTCAAGGTTGTTGAGTAGTGGTTGAGCGCACCACTATCTATCTTCACGCCACTCCACTCCATATCGGCAAGCACATCAATCAGCGGCTCCTCAATACGGCAGTAGAGCTGCCAAAGCTGCTCCTTCTCGACCAATGGGCGCAGAGCGTGGTAGAGCTGCAGGGTAACGTCTGCATCCTCTGCCGCATACTGGGCAATAGCATCCAGACCGACCATATCCATCGTAATCTGCTGTGCTCCGCGACCGATAAGGGTTTCGATAGCTATCGGCGAGTAGCCCAGATACTTCTCGGCAAGAGCATTCATATTGTGGCGCGACTCCGGGTCGAGCAGATAGTGCATAAGCATCGTATCCCCCTTTTGACCCTTGACCTCTATGCCGAGGGTGCGTAAAAAGAGGATGTCAAACTTCATATTCTGCCCCACCTTGAGAATACTTTCATCCTCAAAGAGCGGCTTGAGTATCGCCGCATAGTCACTCTCGGTGCGATTTCTATCTGCCGAGAGGGTAAATGGTACATACCACGCCTCGTGTGGCACAACAGCGAGCGAAAGACCCACTATACGACTGCCAAAGACATCGAAACCTGAGGTCTCAAGGTCAAAACAGAGCTCCTTGTATTGTGCACACTTCGCAACAACCGCCTTTAGCGTCGCCGCATCGCGAACAACGGTATATTTGTGAGCAACTGTCGCCACGGTAGCAAAGCCGTTTGACTCTGCAGCCTGCTCCACCTGCGGCTGTGCAGCCTCTGCTGACGGATTGCCGAACATATCGAAGAGCGAGCCCTGCCCCTCCATAGCCTTGCGTTTCGCCTCTCCCGCCTTCACGCGAGCTATATTGGCAAGCTGCACCTGCTCCTGCTGGCGTGGTACAGTCAGATCCTCTGCCGGAGCCATATTCTGCAGATCGTTCATAAAGGCCTTGAAGTCGAGCTCGGTAAAGAGCGAGCGGAGCATATCAATCTTCGGGCAGCACATAGTAAGGTCCGCCTCGTTGAACTCTATCGGCACATCCAGGCAGATTGTCGTAAGGCTCTTGGAGAGGCGCAACTGCTCTGCCGAAGCGGCAATATTTGCACCCTGCTTGCCACCAATGGCATCGGTATTGGCGATGATATTCTCAATCGCGCCCCACCTCTGCACAAGCTTGCTTGCACCCTTCTCGCCGATGCCCGTAACGCCCGGAATATTATCCGACGCATCGCCCCACAGAGCCAAAATATCGCGCACAAGTATCGGGTCGTCAATGCCGTACTTCTCCTTTATCGCCTCCTTGTCGATAATCTCTATATTGTCGCCCTTCTGCTTGTAAATCTTGCGATTATCGCCCACCAGCTGGCCATAGTCCTTGTCGGGGGTAACCATATAGACGTCATACCCCGCTGCCGAGCCCTTGAAGGCGAGCGTTCCGATAACATCATCGGCCTCATAGCCCTCAATCTCAAGAATCGGGATGCACATAGCCTCCACAATACGCTTTACGTATGGCACCGACTCGATAATATCCTCCGGAGTCTGAGGACGATTTGCCTTGTACTCAGGGAATATCTCACGACGAAACGAGCCACCCGCAGGGTCAAATGCCACGCCGAGCAGATCGGGCTTCTCGCGCTTAATTATGTCGCGCAAAAACTTCGTAAAGCCGAAGACTATGGATGTATTCATTCCCGCACGATTACGCATCGGTCGCCCGTAAAAAGCGTAATAGTACTTGAAAATCAACGCATAAGCGTCTATAAGGAAGAGTTTTTTCATCTTTGTATAAAATACTTCAAGCCACCAAAAATTGATTTTAAGCGTGGGTTCTCATCCCTACACCGACCGTTTTATCGTCAGAACAGATACCTCAAAGCACTCTCCGAAAATTGATTTTAAGCGTGGGATTTCAAGGCTTGGAATTTTAATCGGGCAGGGACATACAGGAGGTATTTCCCTGTCTGATTAAAATTGCGTAACGCGGAAATCACCGCTTAAAATCGATTTTCGCCTGTTTTATCGTCAGAACGCGGTAGATACAACGCTCGGCGCAATTTTCAGCGATGGGCTGTACTGAGCGTACTGCCCATTGTTGAAAATTGGGTTAGCGGCAGTAGGTATCCGCGTTATCACGATAAAACCATTCGGCATAAGAGGTGGCTGTCTCATGCAACCTCAACGAATACAGCTGCACTCTCTCCGGCAAGGCCCTCATAAGGCGCTCGGCGAAGTCGGCGAGCATATTCTCGCAGGTGGGTTGGTAGTCCACCAGTATTACGTTGGTGAACTGGCTCTCCATACTCTGCGCAAGTGCCTCAGCCTCAGGTGTTCGGCGCATAACGAAGGAGTGGTCGAGGCGGTCGGTAATCTCGCGGGCAACGATGCTCTTGAGCTCGCCGAAGTCCATAACCATTCCCAGCTTCGGGTCATTTTCGTCTGCTATCGGCTCACCCTTGATGGTGACAAAGAGGCGGTATGAGTGTCCGTGAACCTCACGGCACTTACCGTCATAGCCCCACAAGGCGTGAGCAGACTCAAATGAGAACTCTTTTGTCAGGCGAATCATTATCTATATGGCAGTTTATCGAGGTAATCAATATGTGGCTCACGCTGGAAGGCCTCATTGAGCGAGATATATGTCTGGGTGGTCGAGATGCCCGGCACACGCAGAATACCGTCGAAGATAGTCTTCATAAGGTGGTCATTATCAACGCAGTAGAGCTTCAGCATCGCATTGTATGTACCTGTGATGAAGTGGCACTCCACAACCTCCGGAATACTCTTTATCTTCTCGGCAACCGCGTGGCTCATAATAGGGTCCTGGATGCGGATGCTGATAAAGGCACAGACATCGAAACCGAGCATCTTAGGGTTTACCATCATTCGGCTGCCCATAATGATTCCCGACTCCTCCAACTTCTTGATACGTTGGTGTATAGCCGCGCCCGAGATGCCGCACTCGCGGGCAATCTCGAGGTACGGCATACGCGCATTTTTTACCAAAAACTTAAGTATCTTACGATCTGTAGCATCGAGTGCTATCTTGTGATTGCTCATAACACTATCCTCCCAACTTATTTCAAAACACCCAACTCTTTACCTACCTCAACAAAGGCATCTACGCAACGCTGCAGCTGCTCTGTAGTGTGACCTGCCGACACCTGTACGCGGATACGCGCAAGTCCCTTCGGTACTACAGGGTAGTAGAAACCTGTCACAAATACGCCACGCTGCTGCAGTGCCGCTGCAAACTCCTGCGAGAGCTTTGCATCGTAGAGCATAACGGCGCAGATAGCAGAGTCTGTAGGCTTAATATCGAAACCTGCCTCAATCATCTTTGTGCGGAAGTACTCTACATTGGCAACCAAGCGGTCGTGGTGCTCATTGCTCTGCTCAAGCATCTTGAACAACTCAATACCCGCGCCAACTACTGCCGGTGGCAGAGAGTTACTGAACAGATATGGACGTGAGCGCTGACGGAGCATATCGATAATCTCCTTGCGACCTGTTGTAAAGCCACCCACAGCACCACCAAATGCCTTACCGAGGGTACCTGTAATGATATCTACCTCGCCACGCAGGTTGTAGAGCTCTGTAATACCGCGACCTGTAGCGCCAAGCACACCCGCAGAGTGGCACTCATCCACCATCACAAGGGCATTGTACTGCTTTGCCAACTTACAAATCTCATCCAGCGGAGCGGCGTTGCCATCCATAGAGAAGACGCCATCGGTACAGATAATTCTGAAGCGCTGAGCCTGTGCTCTCTTCAGACAATCCTCCAGCGACTCCATATCGGCATTTGCATAGCGGTAACGAACAGCCTTGCAAAGACGTACGCCATCAATAATCGATGCGTGGTTGAGCGCATCAGAGATAATTGCATCCTGCTCGGTAAAGAGCGGCTCAAATACGCCACCATTAGCATCGAAACATGCGGCATAGAGAATTGTATCCTCAGTGCCGAAGTAGTCGGCAATAGCCTTCTCAAGCTGCTTGTGAATATCCTGACAGCCGCAGATAAAACGAACTGATGACATACCATAACCACGCTCGTCCATAGCACGCTTTGCCGCCTCGATAAGGCGCGGATTATCCGAAAGACCCAGATAATTGTTGGCACAGAAGTTAAGACACTCCTTACCTGCTACCTCAATCTCTGCTCGCTGCGGAGAACAGATTACGCGCTCGGTCTTATAAAGACCGGCATCCTTAATCTCTTGGAGTTGCTGCTCCAAAAACTCTTTGAAGTTACCGTACATAGTTTTAGTTATTTATTGATTTATATTATTGATTTTCAGTCTTTTAATCTATCTTCACACGCCAATAAGTTACACTTTTTAACTTACACTATGGCAAAGTTAACATTTTTACGCCATTTTTACCAATAAAACACCACTTTTTTAATCTGCAAGTTACATTTTTTCAAAACAAAACAGAGGATAACCAATCGGTCATCCTCTGTTTAGCTATCTATTCTACAAAACCATCGGGAAGAGGCAATTTAGGTATATCGCATGGATAAACTTCGACCTGAATAGCCTTCATTCTATCTGGCTCTTTAAGTTCTGGGTCAGATTTATAGCACTCACTGCTATCGATAAAGTAGGTTTTTCCTTTCCAACGTCGATAGAAGAACTCCCACATTAAGTCTGAAGCCTCTTTAAGGCTTTTAAGTTTTAGGAAATTTTCTGCTAAAATTATATTCTCAAACTGTTCTAAATCAGAGATTGGCAAGTCTAAAATTTCCAAATCTTTTGACGGATATTCCGTTTTCAAGAAAGAGAATGCCAACGTATAATCTAAAGCCATATTTGTACAATAAAACATACCATGAACCCTACCTTGTCTATATAAGCCATCCTCTTTATAAGCAAGAGCCATATCTGTTATTCTCGTAAATTTACCGATAATGTATACAGGAGGTTCTTTATATTCTGGCGGCTGGTACATAAAGTTCATAAATTGTACTTCAGCACAAAATGCACACAGAGCAAAAACAAGTATGGCAACAAAACGTTTCATAACCAATGCTTTTTGCAAAATTAGAAAATATTTTACTTTTTTCAAACCCTAAATCAAGTATATGTTTGGGCAAAAATGTTGTTTATTGGTGGTGGTTATGCGATTTTTACAATTTTTTACTACCTTTGTTCTAACTAAACATTTACAATTATGAAATTTTCTAAGGTTTTTTGGGCAGCGCTGCTTGCTGTGGTGGCAGGTAGTGTAATTTCAGGACTATTTTGGCTCATTACCATCTTTGGCATGGCCGGTTCAATGGGTGGCAGCAAGGCTGTAGCCGTTCTTCCAAATACTATTTTGAGGGTCGATTTGGCCGACAATATTGTCGAGTCGCCGGCGATAAATCCGTTTGCAAGCATGAACTTCTCATCGCTGCAAACAACACGTTCGCTGCCGATTCTCAAGGTGTTGCGTGCCATTGAGACCGCTGCGACAGATGAGCGCATAAAGGGTATCTATCTCAACTTTGCAGGTGGCGGTGCGGTATCTGCTGCCGCTTTGGAGGAGATTCGTCAGGCATTAGAGGCCTTCAAGACAAGTGGTAAGTTTATCGTTGCCTACAACGACGGATATTCGCAGATTGGCTACTATTTGGCATCTGTGGCTGACAAGATTTATCTACAGCCGGAGGGTCAATTCAGTTGGATGGGTCTTGCTATGCCGACAATATTCTACAAGGGTGCGTTGGACAAGCTCGGACTTACCTGCGAGGTGTTCCGTCCGACAGTGTGCAAGTACAAGAGCGCTGTGGAGCCATATATTCTTGAGAAGATGTCCCCTGCAAACCGCAAGCAGATGGAGGATATTGTGGCAAGTATGTGGGGAACAATCTCTTCGACCGTTGCCGATGCACGAGGCACAACCGTTGAGGCGCTGAACAAGATTGCCAATACCGAGCCTATACTCTTCCCTGATCAGGCACTCAAACACGGCCTTATCGACGGAGTAATCTACCGCGACCAGATGGATGAGATTTTTGCCGAGTATGGTGTCGAGAAGAACTTCCTTGGCGAGTATGAGATACTCTCACTTGGTGACTACTGCTCGGTAGTGGGTGCCGACCTGAGCAAAGTATCGGCTCCAAAGGTAGGTATTGTCTATGCCGACGGCAGCATCGTTGATGGCGAGAGCGAGACAATTGACGGCAACATCTACGGCACAGCGTTGGCAAATACAATCGCAAAGGCTCGTAAAGACCAGACTATCAAGGCTGTAGTGCTTCGTGTGAACTCTCCTGGCGGTAGCGCGCTGGCAAGTGATATTATCTGGCGCGAGGTGGAGCTGCTCAAGAAGGAGAAGCCTGTGATTGTCTCTATGGGTGCATACGCAGCAAGTGGTGGCTACTACATCTCTTGCCCTGCGGATGCTATCGTGGCAAACAGACTGACCCTGACAGGCTCTATCGGCGTATTCGGTATGATGATGGAGGGCGGAAATATGCTCAAAAATAAGCTCGGCATTACTGTCGATGGCGTGAAGACAAACAGCTCATCCGACTTCGGCCAGAATATCCTCGGCGTAGGTCTGCGCAAGACAACCGAGATGGAGCGACGTCTGCTTATCGCCTCTGTGGATGATGTGTATGAGGCATTTACAACAAAGGTGGCAGCAGGTCGTAACCTCGAACTGAAGAAGGTTCTTGAGATATCCGAGGGTCGCGTATGGAGCGGCGCGGATGCAGTAACAATTGGCCTGGCAGATGCAAATGGTGGACTGAAGAGCGCTATCAGCATCGCTGCCGATAAGGCCGGCATCGCCGAGAACTTCCAGATTTCAGAGGTACTGCCGGAGCTGGACCCAATGATGCAGTTTATCCAAAGCCTCAGCATGCAGGCACGCTCATTGGTTATGAGCAACGAGCAGATCGAGCTGTGCAACCACTACGACCAGCTCAAAAATGAACTAAACCGCACCGGCGTTCAGATGTATTGCCCATACCGCATGGCATTCTAACGTCGCGAATTTAGGATAGCCCGCAGGCTACGCAGTACCGCCACAGTACCGCACCTTTTTGAAAAAAGGCGCCCGAAAAACTTTCGCCAAAACTTCGTTTTGGTAGTATCTGTTGCGAGAATAACGTTGTCTGCGACAATAGAAAAACAAAAATAGCACTTCACTTT
>JAFQFV010000005.1 GCA_017398555.1 Alistipes sp. | reverse complement strand
GGGATAGATGTTATTTGCGCGAGTAGTCGGAGCATTGAATGTAGATGCTGCCGGCTTAACGTCGTCAATCTGCTGCATACGAGCGTTATACTGCACCTTATCAACCTCGGCTACAGAGGCAAACATCTGTGCAGCCTTATCGAGGTCAGCACTCTGATCGAAAGATACAACATACCAGCGGTGCATACCCTCTGCACGCAGACGCTCCTCAAACTTACCGGAGACAAAGAGACGCTCCATACGTGTTGCACCCACCTGATCCAAAATCTGGTCAAGAGCCTCAATGCCCGAACGGGTAGCGCCCGAACGAGATACGCCCGCCTCAACACGTGAAGTGGCATCATCGTTGAAGTACAGAATCATACTTCCACTCATATTGCTGTCAGAGAGGCGGATAATCTTGGAACTTTGCGCCTGCTCTACCTTTACACTCTCAAGATTGTCCTTCACGCAGCTTGCGCAGAGGGCTATCGAGAGCAGAATAAATAATTTTCTCATACTATAATTATAGTTTTTTAAGTAATTACACAATATCACGTGGTAAAGGTAGTAAAGATTTTACAAACTACAAAATTTGGTACTCTCAACATTTATCCCTATCTTTGCCCCGCAAATGTGGAGGGATTTGGACTGCTTGCAACCACAATAAAAAATCGCTAAACCAGCAATTCTTTATTCTACAGCCACCTTCCCCATGTTTTTTAGATTAGTAAGAGTAAAAAATATAGAAAAACTATGGGATTTTTGTTTACATCAGAGTCTGTGTCCGAGGGACATCCAGACAAGGTTTCAGATCAGATTTCAGACGCCATTCTTGACGAGTTTCTGCGCCGTGACCCCGAATCAAAGGTCGCTTGTGAGACTCTCTGCACCACAGGCCTTGTAGTTGTTGCAGGTGAGGTGCGTTCAGAGGCGTATGTCGATATTCAGCAGACTGCACGCCGCGTTATCGACCGTATCGGTTACAACCGCAGCGAGTATCAGTTTGACGCCGCTTCGTGCGGTATTCTCTCGGCTATTCACGAGCAGAGTTCAGATATCAATCAGGGCGTTGTTCGCTCAACAGAGGAGGAGCAGGGTGCCGGCGACCAGGGCATTATGTTCGGTTACGCTACACGCGAGACCCGCGAGCTTATGCCTGCGACACTTATCCTCTCGCACGTAATTCTTAAGGAGCTTGCCGATATTCGCCGCGAGGGCAAAACAATGACCTATCTGCGCCCCGATGCAAAGAGTCAGGTGACTATCGAGTATGACGACAATCGCCACCCACAGCGTGTGCATACTATCGTTGTCTCTACACAGCACGACGAGGATGTGGATGCTCCGCAGATTAAGGAGGATGTTCGCACTATCCTTATTCCGCGCGTTAAGGCACGTCTTGAGCGTGCGCACGATGAGCTTGCTGCACTTATTGGCGAGGATTATATCCTCCACGTAAATCCTACAGGTAAGTTCGTTATCGGTGGTCCTCACGGAGATACAGGTCTTACAGGCCGTAAGATTATCGTTGATACCTACGGCGGTCGTGGTGCTCACGGTGGCGGTGCGTTCTCCGGCAAGGACTCTTCAAAGGTGGATCGTAGTGCAGCTTATGCAGCTCGTCACATTGCGAAGAATATGGTTGCTGCAGGTGTGGCTGATGAGGTACTCGTTCAGCTGAGCTACGCTATCGGTATTGCCGAGCCGCTCTCTGTATATGTCGATACATACGGCACTAACAAGCTTACAATCAGCGAGGGCGAGATTGCGCGTCGCATTGCAAAGCTCTTCGACCTTCGCCCTGCAAGCATCGTTCGCCGCTATGGCCTTAAGAACCCTATTTTTGAGGCTACAGCATCATACGGTCACTTCGGCAATCGCCCTTATACTAAGGAGGTTACACTATTCGAGAATGGTGTAGAGACTACTCGCGAGGTGGAGTTCTTCGGTTGGGAGAAGCTCGATGCAGTAGATGAGATTAAGGCCGAGTTTGGTCTGTAGTCCGAACTGAATACAAAAAAATAGAGAACGGAATACCGTTCTCTATTTTTTTGTTGTAAAGAGAGCCCCGAAAGGCTCTCTTTGCTATTTTTAGTTACCGAATACACAGTCGGTAACAGCAGGAATTGATGTCCAACCTGTAAACCAATGCTCCCAGTGCCAGAGGCTTGTAGCATCGTTTACAAGTGGGTGAAGCTGGTCAATCTCGAACTCTCCTGTTGCAGGGTCAAAATTCTTAATAGAGCCGATAGCACCACCTACAGTACAGCCAGAGATAGGGAAGTTCTTACCACAAGCACCTACGATAGCAGAGCGGCACTCGAAGTTACGAGTCTCAAAGTCTGTAGGAGCTACCCAAGCACCTGTCTCTGCATTCCAAGTGTGGGTCTTGTCGTTTGTACCAAGTACCTGACCAGAGAATGTACAGTTTGTAACCTTTGTTAAAGCATCCTTTGCACGACCAAGGATACCACCGATAGTAGCGTGCCAGTTGTTTGCAACAGTCTTCTCACCTGTACCGCTTAGTGTAGGCATAAGGTATGCTACAACACCGCTGTTAGTACAACCTGAGATGTTACCATAAGAGCCGTTCTCTGCAAAACCTACGATACCACCGAAGAACTCCTCCTTATAGAGTGGAGTACGCTCGTTAGTTACAGTACCCTCGTTAGTACAGTTGGTAATATCAGTTCTGTTAAGCAGACCAGAGATACCACCTACGCGGAACTTCGCACCGCCAAGAGCACGAACCTTACCCTTATTAACGCAACCATCAACAACACAACCTACAGTACCCCAAGCAGCTGGAAGTGCATCTGACGAAGCACCACCATAGCAAGAGCCGAAGCAACCGCCTACATAGAGCCAACCACCACCATTGTCAGCCTCGGTAGTCTCTGTGTAACCAGAGATATCACCCTCGTTAGTACAGTCGTAAACCTGAACGCCATCCTTTACGGTGTTAGAGTTTACACCATTCTTACCAACGATACCACCTACGTGGAATGCGTTTGTATTTGTAAGGTGTACAGAGACATTAGCCTTGTTTACGCAACCCTCAACAGTTACAGGCTGAGTAGTATAACCTACAATACCACCAACAAATGGAATGATATTCTTGTCAATCTTAATCTCACCATTGTTTACGCAGTCGGTGATATATACCTCACCTTTTGCGCTTGTGTTACGACCGTTAGTGTAGCCAACGATACCACCGATGTTACACTCAATAGACTCTGGACAACCATCGCCAATAGTGATTGAACCGTTATTCTCACACTCAAGAAGCTCATAGTGGCGAGCCTGACCAACAACACCACCTACGCACATACCTGTCTGTGATGAGATTACAATATCGCTGTTGTTAACCCAGTTCTCAAAGATACCGTCCTTCTCTGCGCTGCGGGTAATGTAACCACATACACCACCAACATTAGCATAACCAGAAGAGACGACAGTAAGTTTACCGTTATTTGTAACATCAACAATCTCAAGGTCAAATGCAGAACCATCAGCAACCATACCGATAGTACCACCACCGATAAACTCCCAAGCAGCAGCGCCTGTACCCTGTGAAAGGTTGTGATCTACCTCATTAGTAAGTTTCTCGATATAAACCTCAGCATCTGCGCATACACGACCTACAACACCACCAAAACGAGTCTTATTGTTGTGAGCAGGGCCTGATGTAATAGTAACCTTATTTGTAAGGTTCTCAAGTCGTGCACCATAAGCCTGACCTACAACACCTGCAACATAGTTCCAGTATGAATCAACGCCCTCTGGAATAGAGTAGTTAAGAACAATGTTACCCTCAACAGTCAGATTCTTGATAGATGCGCAATTAGCAGCAACACCAAACAGACCTGCACTTGCGCATAAAATAGTACCCTCTGTACCATCGTACTTAGTGTACTTGTGCTGGTGGTCAGCATAGTTGTAGTCGATGCTAAGGCCGCTGATAGTGTTACCCTGACCGTCAAAGTGACCAGCGAAGATAATCTCTACACCGTCAAAGTTACCAGAAGCGTTCTGACCGATAGCAAGCCAGTTAGTGTACTCTGCAAGGCTAATGCTGTTGTTCAGAAGAATAACACCATCCTCATTACAGAATGTAGTACCTGCAGGCAGGGTCTCAACAGAGTAGTTAACCTCGTCAGCAAGAGCCTTGAAGTCAGCAGCAGTTGAGATACCGTTCTTGTGACCCTCAAGGATGTCCTTAAGTGGCTGAGCGATGTGCTTGCGCTCATCAACAGCCTGAGTGTTGTCAGCAGTGTAGCTGCTCCAGATAGTACGGCGGAAGTTCTCAACACCATTCTTATAGAGCTTCACACAACCCTTACCGTGGTAAACAGGAGCGTAGTGAGTAGTTACAGTAGTTGTAACAGCAGCATCACCCTCACCCTCGGTAACCTCAGTAGTAACTGTGTTAGATACACCTGGAACGATAACAGATACGTTACGCTTTGTAGCAAAGTCGTGCATAGCAGCAAGCTTTACAGTTGCAGTCTTACCGATAACAGCAGCTGAAAGGTCGATAGCGCCTGTTGTAGCATCAACAACAAGACCCTCTGCAGTAGCGTAGGTGTACTGCTGGCGAGAAGATACTCCGAGTGAGAATGCGTCAGCATTCCAAGTGCTTGATGCAGAGAGCTCAAACTCAACAACAGAAGCGAGTGGGTTCATCACAACCTTAATCTTGTTATCCTCAACAACAGTTGAAGCAGCGTAGCCGTAGAGTGGGAGCTTGTTTGACAGCTCACCCTCAACCTGCTCTGCAGCGATGTTGAATGTAGCCTTCATAGTTGCAGCATCTACAGAAGCAACGTTGTAGAATGCAGCTACAGGCAGAGCAGCATCGATAGCAGTAATTGCGTTTGCATCATCCTTTGGAACAAAGAGTGAAGAACGGCCGGCCTGCTGTGCCAAGTAGATGTAAGATGCACCATTGTGAACCAGAGTAATCTCGTCACCAGCCTCCCAAGTAAGGTAGCTTGCGCCCTCTGATACGTTAGTATTTACGCGGGTGAAGTCCTCAGCTGAAGCCTCGACAACATAACCCTCGCCATTCCAAGAGCCAACGCTCTGAGAACCATTTACAGAGTTCTCAAGGTCAGCGGTCAAATCCTGTGAGCAGCCTGCCAACATTGCCACAGCTGCTGCAAGTAATAAAATCTTCTTCATAATCATACTGTTTTTAATGTTGGTTAATTACTCCTCCGGACGAGATTCGTAATCCGGATCCATAAAGTCTGTTGGGCCAGAAATTGCAAAACCTCGCTCGATACGAGCGTTGATTACTCTGACCTGCGGTGCTGTGTAAGCACCAAAGAGTTCAATCTTTTTCATAGGTTTAAGAATTAAGTTAAGAGTTTATTAAAGTTTTGTTATCTTGAAGTTATCGAAATAGATACGGATTGAGCGGGCATCGGTCTGCACCTTTGTCTTGACAGAGAACTCTGTATCGCGGGTAACGTTATCAAAACGCACCTCAAATGTTCCGAAGGTCTTGATGACATCCATAGCCACAGCAACCTCCTGCTCATTCTCAACACCGTTGGTGTGAGCAGTGATATATACAAGGTTGCAGTCGCCTGTGTTATATCGACCCATATCGACACTGAACATCACGCTGACACTTGCATCCTGGTCAATCTTCGACAAAATACCCTTTGGCAGATAGAAGCAACCGATATGGTTACGAGCATTGCTCTGTGATGCTCGGCCAATTCTGAAGTGGCCATCACCCTTATCATCTACCTCCACGTATGCGTAGTTCCAAGTACGCTCGCCATAATCTACAGGGGTGGTATAACCCTTCTCTGCCCACAACTGCCTACTTGACTCCGGAACACCTGCAACATTGAGCTGATTCATATTGCAGACAGAGTATCCGCCAGCAAATGGGAGAGTGCCATCCATAGTATCTGCAAAGTCAGGTGTAATCCAGTTCAAATCATCCTCAAAGAAGACGGTACCGATAGGATTACTATCCATACTTACGCGAGCCATAGGTGCATTATCCTCGGCAAAGCCCTGAACAAGGGTAATATCATCAATCTGGTAACCTGCAGGAGCTGCAATCTTAAGGTAGATATTGGTTGCGATATTCTTCTTGAGTGAGAAGTCGGCAATAACCCTCTGCCAACCCTCTGTAGGGTTCTCCACGCGGTAAGAGAATGGGAAGTAGTCCTTACCATTATCTCCCACCCACATCTTGAGCTGCTCTGTAGAGAGAGCACCATTACGGTTACAAGCGTTAAATGAGAAGCGGAAGAACTCATCACCATAGATACATATCGGGCCGATAATCAACTCCAGGTTCTGTTCACCGAAGTAGAGTGAGTTACCTGCCGATGTACCCTCAACAGTCGATGGATTTTCGGCTGAGATTGACACATCGCCATCATAGGTAACCAAATTAGAGCCGAAACCGATAGTTGCCCAGCTGTCAAAGCGATTGATATTGGTATTTTCAGCGACAGGCTGATCGCCAAAGTTCTCGCAATAGTATGTCAGCTGCTCATCGGCACCTCTCTGGTCGATGGTAACGGTCTGCTTAACACCGTCAATAGTATCAAAGCTCAAAATAGCCTGACGTGCAACATCGGTATTCTCTGCAATAGTTACAAAGACCTCTGTAGTACCCGCAGGGGCCGCCTTTGGAGTAAATTCAATCCACGACGCTGCAGCCTCATCAACATTGAGAATCCAATATGTATTAGATGTAATGTTGAGAATAACCTGACCGCCATTGCTATCAATTCCACGGCGATTTGCCTCTACCGTAACGCGGTCACTACTCACCTGATACTCAAATACCTGCTCGGTTTGACAACCGACAGAGATGAGTGCAAGTGCTGCGATAATTATATTAAATATCCTCTTCATAGCTACTGGTTTTACTGAAAGTATTTTGTGGTATCAAACTTATTTCTCCTGCCACGGCCTGTAAGAGTCTGTGTAAACTCCTCGCCAAAGCGGTTGGTAACCTTAATGGTGAGGTCTGTATCATCCTCCTCGGTGATAACCATCCACATATGCGCTGTACGTGTCGAAGCGTACCCCTCGATAAGAGAACCTACCTTACCAAGAATTACATCGGTAGTAGCTGTATGGAGCGGATCGCGGTCAAATACACGGGTCACTGTCAGCGGATTAGGGTTGCCAGCCTCGGTAACCTCAATCTTCCACTGAGAGTCGTAGTCCCATACATTGATATATATTACATTATCCTCCAAGTCGGCATAGTCATCACCACCTGTATCGCGTGCAGGCTCTTGTGTTGAAAGGGCGCTTGTCCAACGCTCACGCATAACGTTATTCATATCGTATGCTCGGAACTGGAGGCTCTTATCAAAGCCGATAGACTTGTAGTACCACTTCAAATCCTTACCCTTGAACTCAAAGACAGCATAACCTGCAGGGGTACCGTCACGGCAGATACCGCGACCCTCAAGAAGTGATGACGATGTACTCTGCCACCAAGTCTCGCAAGTAGCACCAACATTATGCTCCATGATGTTGTTGTTAATCTCCATAGTCATATTATAGTGGGCATGGCCGGTCATAATATGAACATTGGTAAATCCGTCAAAGCATGCGAGCACCTCTGTTGTATTCTGCATATGCTTCTGAACCTTGAACGAAGAGTTACGATTAGTGTGGAACTGGCAGTGTGAGCAGACAACAATCGGTGTGCTCTTATCAGCTACGTGCGACAAATCCTCCTTAAGCCAAGCCAGCTGCACCTCATCTACTCGCTCATTATAATCGCGCTCTCCCACAAAGCCGTTAGAGCCATTTGTGTTAATCCACTCGATATTATCCAGCACGATGTAGTGCACATCGCCCAAATTGAATGAGTAGTATGTCGGAGCTACGGTTGTGCGATAGATTTTCGAGCCGTTATTATCACCACGAACGTAAGGATTGTTATCGTGATTACCCATACAGTTGAAGATCATCAGTGGGTAATTCTTCATCTTTGCCACATAGTTTGCCGGCATAAAACCTGTCTTATACCAATGTGCATCCCAAGTGATATCTCCCAGAGTGATGAGGAATGTATTCTCGCCATAAGCCGCTGCCAGAGCCTTAGTATCTGCAATAAAGCCCAAATCGAACTGTTTGAGGTCATTAACAGAGTTTGGACCCACTGCACGGTCGGCAAGGTGAAGGTCGGCAGCGAAGAATACCTGATGGTTTGCTGTATTAGCCTCCTTAAGCTCGAAGTTGCACTGCTCATAGAGGTTTGCATCGATAGAGACAGCCTTCCAATAGCCCGGAACGGCATTTGTTCCCGTTGCAGGCAGATAGCCCGATGGCAGGCAGATAAATACGTAACCGAAGCGCTTATCACTCTTGAGCCAATAGAAGCCCTGCTCGTCGGTCTGGGTAAAGTTCACACCATCTGACACCCATACGTTTGCAATACCGGTATCGCCAACGTGAACGATTCCTCGGAGAGAGTAGCCCTCCTTCTGAGGAACATCCAGACTAAGTGTAAGCCATACGGTAACCGGTGCCACCTTCTGCTCCTTCTCGCCTCGGGTTATATAGATTGTATATTGACCCTGCGGCATATCCGGCGCGAGGAAAATCGCTGAAGCATCATCTACGGTAACAACCTCTGCGGTGTACTCCGTTCCATCCTCTGTGCGGAAGACAATCTTGTCACCCACGACGAAGCCGATACCCTGAATTTCAACCTCCTTGCCCTGATATACAGTAATCTCGCTATTGAGAAACGCCTGCTTTACAAGTCGGGTTTGGTACTTATATTCAGGATACTCCTCGCTCGTATTACAACCGACAGCAAATGAGGCTACGGCTGCAAGCATAAGTAATATTCTGCAAATATTTTTCATAACTCAACTACTATTATCTACTACTTAAACGAATAAGACCGATTTTACAATTTCCTGACGCATCAATAGCCGAGGTATTCTTTGAACGCATATTCTGTGACACGCGCAGACGAATAACCAAGTTAGGGACATTGTTACACTGCTGTGGCAAATCGATAGTGTATAGCTTCTGACCGTATGACATAGATGAATTGGCTGCGATAATCTCCTTAACAGCAGTCCACTCGTCAATCGGAGCGCTCTCACTTGTAGCATACTCGACCATAAAGTACATCGGGCCACCACTTGAGCTACACATAGCCAAATCGAGTGACAACTGACCCTCAATACCTGTAGTACTTGTTGTAATAATCCAAGCCACACCATCGCAATCTGTGATGCGGTTATAGTTATTACCCCACCAATTAATTGCCGAAACGCTGAAGTAAGTAACGCCCTCAGCAGTTGCATAGAGTGGGTACCACTTGCCATTCTGCTCATTGATTGTTGCAGGCACACAACGAGCCCAAGAGTCTGAGAGGTAGATAGATACACTTGATGCACCAAGCACTGCACCCTCATTTGATGCAGATGTGCGGAGGTGACCCACACCTATTGAAGAGGTAACCTTATCCAGGCGCTTCTTCTCTGTCCATGGGCCAATCTGCATCACGGTCTTTGCGCGGCGAGTTGCAGGGTCCTCCGAAATCTTATCATCCTCCAACGAGCGCATACGCAGGTGATAGATGCTCTTCTCCCCCTTTGTACGGCGCATAACTACACCTGTAATATCGCCCGAGCCCTCAGGAATAAGGCGCGATGCGCGGAACTTAGCACTGCGGAGAGTATATACCTCTGTAAGGTCATCGTTAGCATCGCGCAATGGATGTACGTACTCGTTATAGAAGGTATTGAACGGCTGTGAATAGCTATAAGCATAGTCCAAATAGTCGCCGCTGAAGTCCTCATTAACATTCACATAAGTACCATAAGGCACGGCATACTCCACATTCTTCAGAGTTACCAGACAGTGCTCATACATACCCATCTCCTCAACCGAGTTAAGAACAATAGGTGCAATACCTGATGAAGGCTCTGAGAACTTAACACGCGAACTTGGGAAACCGGCAAGTTTTGTAGCAAATGTGCTCTCATCAACGCCTACGCCCTGATCAAGTGTAAATGCCATATCCTTAAGGTGGAGAGTGACAAAGGTGTTGAGCGGATAGATATTAGAGTCCGCATCCTCAAACTCCACACATATAGCGCTGCCGCTATCATCCATGACAATCATCTGTGTAGGGTCGAAGTTTCCTGACTCCAAATCACTAACGACATAGCCCTGAACATATACATTATCGCTGACAACACCCACGCCCTCATCAAGGAGCATAAGGGTCTGTGCGATAGTATATTTGCTGGCAGCATTAAAGTCCTCTGCAGTACCCTGACGGATATAGAGAATATGCTCAATATCGGTACCTATAGCGCGGAACTTTACAGATGAGATACGCTCCTCGGTTGTAGGGTTTTCTGTTACAACGAGCTCCTGGTAGTCACTACCCTTCTCTCCGAGCGCAAGCCAGCCTGAGTTATAAGTCACCTCTGCCTTCCACTCGATATTTGAGTCGATGCGAATCTTAAACTTCTCGCCAAACTCGTTCACAATCTTTGTATCATCAGGATATGCGTATGAGAGCTCCATACTTGGCTGATTTGCAACCTGATTGAATGTAATTGTCGCCATAACCTTACCGCGAGAGACAACATTCATCTCACAGGTACGAGGATACGCCGTATCATTCTCGAAGACCTTGATGGCGATACGAGCATCATTCTTACCCTCTGACGGCCAAGCCTTACACCACTCGTTATCCTCCTCATAAGTAGGCTTGAGTTGCCACTCTCCGATATTGGAGAAGAGGACAAACTCATACTTCTGGCCACCCAAAGCGGCATCTATCTCGCCAAGAGCCACCTGCTCCCCATCAACAATCTGGAATATCTCCACATCCGAGCCTACTGTCGGCTCAGGCTGCTGACAAGAGCTGGCTGCCAAGGCCAATACGAGGGTCAGTGCTGCAACACCTCGCTTTATGTTATATAGTATATGTTTCATATCGTACATATCTTGAATTTCTACTCTATACCCCTCTCAATAGCGTTCTTAGACCACCATACCGGAGTCTTCATATCGTCACCGCCGTAGTAAACCTTCCTTAGGCGGGTAACGACCTCATTATAGTTCTCCGAATTGGTGATAGTGGTATTATCCGGATAGCAGAAGCGACGCGGGATAATATGGTCATTGCTTGTTGCCTGACCGATAGGCAGGGATGGGAAGCCTGTACGACGATACTCGTGCCATGCCTCAAAGCCTGTCCAGAAGAGCGCAATATATTTCTGATTGATAATTGTCTCCAACTCGTTGGTATAAGGGGCCTTCTTCAGGAAACGCTCGACAGTAAGGTCTGTAATAGATGTCCCCGCAGGATCGACACTACTCCAATAGGCGATAGAGGCCTTAATAGCGTTGGTGTAGTAGTGATTTGCAAGAGACTCGCCTCCAGGAATCCAGCCACGCCAGATTGCCTCGCAGTAGATAAAGAGCACCTCATCATACTTCATAAATGAGAGTGGAGAGCTATATGAGCCCAAAGTTGCCTGGTTGATATAGGCGATATTGGTCTCACCCTCAATCTCGGATGTAGGCTCACCGCTCGGATAACCGTTCCACGCACCACCATTCTGAGTATAGTAGATTGGCAGACGAGGGTCACCAGGCGACTTCATCATATTGATTGTTGTAATACAAGCCTTACGCGGAGAGGCAAACTGAGCCAAAGTATATGCACCGAAGTAGTTTACAAACGGCTCAACCTCATCAAAGTAGAGGGTTGCATTATCATCATTGCTTGCAAAGACAGGATAGCGGTTCGGATTGAGATATATCTCCTGAATCTTCTTACCTACAGCAAAGACATTATCACGGTTACTCATACGCATCAGCAGACGCAGGTAGAGTGAGTTGTTAAACTTACGCCACTTTGTAATATCGCCATTATAGAGCAGATCTCGTGATGCCTCAAACGGTTCAGAGGTGTTGTAGAGCTCATTTGCCTGCTCCAGCTGCTCAAAGAGCTTTGTATAGACATCCTTCTGAGTATCGAACTTAGGCTTATTAATCTTCTCGCCATTGATATTTCCAAACGCCTCGGAGTAAGGCACATCGCCAAAGCAGTCTGTCAGGTTCGACATAAAGAGCACCTTGAGTGTAAGTGCTACGGCCTGACAGTTCTGGTCGTCATACTTGATTGCCAAACGCTCCATCTCATCAGCTGTTGCAGCAAGACGAGCGTACCAATTCCAGCAACCGGCTGTAGTGGTGTTCGGAATTACGAAGCGGTGATAAGAGTTATTACTTGTACCCGAAACGGTGTACTGTATAAGCTCTCCATTGAGCGTCCAAGTGTGGTTCAACCAACGATCTGAGGCGTTCATTGTAAGTACCTGCAGCAGGTTTATGGCGTTTATCTCGCCATAAGCGGGCTGGTTAGGGTTTTTGTTAATCTCCTCAAAATTGTTTGTGCATGAGAAGAGTGTCACCAAGCACAAACCTATGAGAATAAGATAATTTTTCATTGTTTTCATAATTTATGCCTGTTAGAATTTAAGTTTGATATTGAAACCATAGTTGCGTGTCATTGGGTAGCTACCTGTCTCAACACCACCATAGAGTGAGCCACCTGAGATAGATGCCACCTCCGGATCAAACTGAGGCCATTTAGTTACACAGAAGACATTTGTCATAAAGAGCGCAACAGAGAGGCCCTGAAGACCCTTTGTGCGTGAAATAACCTTCTTAGGCAGTGCGTACTCCAAACGCAACTCCTTAAGTTTGAGGAATGAGGTGTCAAATGTATTCATCTCCACATTATTACGGTGCCATACGCAAGCGTTCCAGTAGTCCACAATGTTTGTAGTAACTGTTGTGTTCTTGGTGAATGTACCGTCTGAATTTGCATTCACACCGTCGTGGATAAGACCGTCGTAACGACCCTCAAGAGAGTTGGTATTCTTACCCATATACGAGAATATCGCATTTGTGAGTGAGTATGCACGACCACCGTAAGATGCGGTAAAGGCCATAGTCAGAGCCAAACTCTTATAGCGGAGGTTAAAGTTTGCACCTGCTCTCCACTTCGGATACATATTACCAACGTAAGTCAGCTCCTCGCTCAAGATTGGGTTACCCGTACCCTTATCGACGATAACCTGATTTGAGCAATCCACTCTCTGACCCGCCTCATTGTAGTAGAAGGCACCCTCAGGAGCGCGCTTGAAGCCTGTACCATAAATCTGACCCAATCGCTGACCAGGATATGCGTAGATGAGCACGCGGCTACCAATGGTATTCTTATTGAGCTGCCATACATCCACTCCATCGGCAAGCGACTCGAGGTAGTTCCAGTTCTTAGACCAGTTGAGTGAGATATTGAATTTCCAATTCTTTGTCCATACAGGGCGGATATTTGTCGAGAGCTCGACACCGTAGTTACGTACCTCTCCGGCATTAATCATAGTGCTTGATGCACCTGTAATCCAATCTGTAGGCACAGAGATAATCTGATCTGTAGTGCTTGAGTCGTAGAAGGCTATATCAAAGCCCCAACGACCCTTGAACAACTTCGCCTCGATACCGGCCTCCCAGCTACGTACATTCTCAGGACGCAGGTTAGGGTTCTTAAGCGATGCTGTAAGGGCATAAGCACTTGAGAAGTCCGCGCTATTTGAGTAGCAGTCGATAATCTGGTATGGGTCTGTATCATTACCCACATTTGCCCACGATGCACGCAGTTTAAGCAGGTTAATCCAATCGGCATTTGCGCGGAAGTTGAATATCTCATTGAGCAGCACACTCGCACTAACGGATGGGTAGAAGTATGAGTTATTACCCTTTGCAAGTGTTGAAGACCAGTCGTTACGACCTGTAATATCAATGTAGAACATATCGCGGTAACCAAATGTCACAAAGCCGTAGAATGAGTTGATGCTCTTATTCTGGCGCACGATAGATGTAGCGAGCTGACCCTTTACATTCGATATCATATAGATATTCTTTGCATCGAGCATATTCGCCTTAAGATTGATATTCGAGTAGCGGAAGGTCATATTATTACCACCAAACGAAGCGTTGAGCGAGATACCGTTGGCAAAATCCTTCTTAAATGCAAGCAGGAAGTCATTATTTATCTCAATCTTACGAGTGGTCTGCTCACGATACATACCCTGCAAGTATGAACGAGAGTAGAACGGCTTGCGCTGTGTACGGAAGTCGTTATTAAGGTCGATACCTGTACGCAGTGTAAGTGTCAGAATATCACGATAGAGATTTGCAGTAACCGACACATTACCGTAGAGGCGGTCACGCTGCTGAGTATTGAGGTGCTCATAGCTCATCAGATAAGGGTTATCGGATTGGTTGTTAATCAGCGTACCCTCATTCTGCTCCCAATAGAGGTCGGTATAGTTATTTGCATACTCGCTATACACACCACGATCGGTAACCGATACCGGCAACCACATGAGCGACTTGAGTGGTGATGAGTCGTTATAACCCGAGATTGGCAGGTTATCAGAGTGCTTGCGATAGTAGTTAATCTTCGCCTGTGCGTTGATATAACGATTCTTCTTGCTCGACATAGATACGCCGACGCTCTGAGTATTATAGCCCGTATTTGGAACAATCCAACTATTTCGCACGTCTTTGATAGATACACGCATAGACTGACCCTTGCCGTCACCTGCATCAATAGCCAGAGAGTTGGTCCAAGTCACACCGGTATTGAAGAAGTTCTTGTAGTTGTCATACACCTTGTACGGAAGGCGTGTATATGTATCACTCTCCCAATCGCGAGACTCGTACATATAGCGCATCTGACCCTCAATCTTCTCACCATACGAGAAACGAGAGTGGTAGCGACCCACCTTCTTACCTGTATCGGTCTTATTTGCAGTAACAGTCCAGAAAGAGTACTCCGCAGGGAAGAGGTCGGTCTCATCACGAACAATACCCGAGTAACCCCAGTTTCCTGCGCCATACTCATACTGGAAATCAGGCCAGAAGCCAGGCTGGTCGAGTACAACGTTTGTCGAGTACTGAATACCAAGACCCTTACCCTTCTTTCCCGACTTTGTGGTGATGATAATCGCACCATTTGCAGCGCGAGAACCATAGAGTGCTGTTGCTGAAGGGCCCTTAAGTACAGAGATAGACTCGATATCGTCAGGGTTAATATCACCCGCGCCATTACCGTAGTCGATAGGGGCATCGTTATCGCCATAAGATGTACCAGATGAGTTGGCCTCCATAGAGGAGTTGATAGGCACACCATCGACAACAAAGAGCGCCGTATTCTTATCGTGCGAGAGTGAACCCTCACCACGAAGTGTCACACGCATAGAGCCCGCAGGGCCTGCAGAAGAGGCGTCCATATTAAGACCCGCCACCTTACCATTCAGACCGCTGAGCCAGTTTGCCGACTCGACTGTGGTAAACTCCTCATTGCTGAGCTTCGATACGGCATATCCCAGACTCTTCTCCTGGCGTGTGATACCCAGAGCGGTTACCACCACCTCGCTAATGCGTTGAGACTGATCCTGAAGGGTTACATCAATAAGTGTACGTGCACCTACTGCAACCTCCTCGGTCTTATATCCGATAAACTCGAACATCAGCACAGCATCTTTCGATGGCACATCAATCGAATAGTGACCGTTAATATCGGTCGTAGTACCCACGGTAGAGTCCTTGACAGTCACCGTAGCACCAATCAGGGGTTGTGGTTTCTCCCCCTCCGCCTGACTATAGACGGTTCCCTTTACCAGGGATTGGGCATAAGAGATAAGCGAACCACAGAAGATGCAGATTACCAAAACAAGCAATCTGCGTACCCCATCTTTAAGCGAGAAGTTCGAGGAGATAGCCCCGACTTCGTCCTTAAAAGTAAAGTTCCTCATTTAGGTTAGGTTTAAGTTTATGTTTAGTTTGTTTGTGTTTTGCACTTTTGCACGCCATCCTTTTGCAGACGCTGTTCTAACAGCAATTTATCGGCAATTTTAATGGCTATTTTGCATATTACTCTCTTTTTAAGAGAGGTACAGTTAGTAAAGAATCAATGAGTTAGGTGGCTTTAGGGGAGTGTTTGAGATAAGTTTTATGTAAAAAATCGAAAAAAAATATGCATATATTGAAAATTTATCTATCTTTGTAGTTGTGTACCTCTCTTAAAAAGAGAGGTGCACGGCAATATGGCTATTTAAGTTCTCTACGGTACAACGTAAATTCAAATAATATTGCTACCTTTGCATAATCAAAAGCAAACAAACAAAACCGAATATGAAGAGATTATTAGCCATTTCCCTTTGGATTTTACCTCTGTTTTTCATTGCCTGCGAACAGATTGAGACGGGCAGCGAGTCGATTGTATTGGAGTCGCTCAAAATCACCCCTGCAAGCACAACCATACGCGTTGGAGAGTCGGTACAGTTAAGTGCTATCAGCGTACCCTCTTACAGCAACGACTTCTTCAGTTGGTCTTCAACAAGCGATGCTATAGCTACCGTAGATAACAACGGAGTTGTTACTGCCATCCGTTCAGGTTCGGTAAAGATATTTTGCAAACACCTTGAGCAACTGACAGCTACGGCAACAATTACCATTGTCGGTGCATCGCAGCCACCACAGCCCGAACCGGAGCCGGAGCCCGACCCAATAACCCTTGAGAGCCTGCTCAGTGAGAGGATGATATTCTCATCGCGCCAGCTCAGATATCCGGGAACTGTTATGCAGTGTTTCGACTTCTACGATTCGAGCGAGAATGGATACATATACTTCAGTCAGTGCGGCAGTGACGCCACTATGAACAGCAAGTGGATCGTTGTGGTAAGTCGCGTAAAACGAGGAGCTTACGGCGATAGCACACGCAGTGGTGAGGAGATGTTGCTCCGCTGGTTTGGCCACGGAACAAATCTCTGCGTTGAGAAGGCTACAGATGGCGGTGAAGACTTTATTTGGGTCGGCTCAAACGGCACTATCTCAGGTAACGACTACACCAACAACAAGACCTTCAGCCGCATCCGTTTCCAGCCGAAAACAACCTTTGAGCACTACACTGGTGAAAACTTCTATCTGAGCAGCTATACGGATGCTTCAGGCACAAAGTGGTCTGTACACAACTTGCAGGTAACTCCCGATTTTGAACATCGCCGATTACTCGTAACAGCCAGCACAACCACAAGCAGCAAACGCCACTGCATCGTTTACAACCTTGATGACGTGTTGGCACTCAAGGAGCAGAGCATAACTCTAACCCTCACTTGGGGCGGCGAGACAGACACAGGCACCACTCGTAAAGAGGGCAAAGTCACCCTCAATGCACGCGTGCTTGATTCGCTCACCCCACTCGGCTCATTCCGCGTCGCTTCCAGCCTCAATTCAAAGGACTACAGCAAGACTTGGTCTTGCAGTTTTCAGGGTCAAGCTATATATGGCGATAAGATCTATTGGTATGAGGGTCAGCCACTTGAGAAGGTATCAGGTAGCGGCGTTTATGACAATGCAAGGGCATATCTTGAGGTCTTTGACTACAACGGGAAACGCCTTGCTCCGCGAACAAGAGTGGCAGCAATATCCGACTTCGATAATATGAAGAGATTACTCAATCTCAACGAAAACCTCTTCTCCGAGGCTGAGGGTATGCAGATTAAGGAGGGCGGCACAAAACTATACCTCGGCGTAACTACCCACCTTGCCGGAGCCACAACGAAGAATCGCCTATCGACTATCCTTGAGTACGACTATTCGTTGTAACGCATCGGATTTAGGATAGCCAAGGGCTATGCAGTACTGCCCGCTTTTTCGAGAAAAAGCAGGGCGTGCAAAAAGCTTTCTGCGAAACTCTGTTTCGCTCGTGGCTGTTGCGAGAATAACGTTGTCTGCGACAATACCAAAAACAGCAAGAGCAGTAGTTTGTAAGCAAGCTTACACTACCGCTCTTTCTATTTTTACTATCCTTGCGGATAGCTGTTATTCTCGAAAAAAATCAAAACCAAAGTTTTGTTCTCTGCTCAATCCGAAAACGATTGCTGATACTAATACTTTACAAAATATTTACATTCCCCCTAAATCCCCCTTTGGCAAAGGGGGGCTTGGTCGCTTCGCTCCGGGTGCAACGATTAAGCGGGTTTCCTGGCTAACGCAGTACAGCTAACGCAGTAAAAATAGCCAATGGCTAACGGCTAAAAGCAAGTCCGAGCCTGCACGCCGCTCAATCTCTACACCGTTTTATCGTCAAAATGTGTTAGAGATGGTGCATCGCGTAGAAAACCCAGCGATGGATAGTACTAAAACGTACAGCCATTGCTGGGTTTTTAGGGATGTGCCATATATGACACATTTTCACGGTAAAATCACTGCAAAATGAATTTGTAGATGCAGGTATGTGCATACTCCTCACCCGGATTTAGTACTACACTTGGGAAGTGAGGATGATTAACTGCGTCGGGGTATTTTTGAGTCTCGAAGACGACAGACTCACGGAAAGAGAGTGGTTTGCCATACTTGCCGTTATAGCTGCCATCGAAGAAGTTGCCGCTATAGAATTGGAGGGCGATTTGGTCGGTATAGACCTCAAAACCGCGACCGCTTTGCGGGTCATAGATAGACATCACCTTCACAACTTCTCCGTTATCAGGGCGGTTAAGTACCCAATTCATATCATAGCCGCGACCATTCTTAAGTTGCTCATTATCAGCATCAATCATATCGCCAATAGCGTGCGGAGTACGGAAGTCGAACGGCGTACCCTCAACAGGCAGCAGTTCGCCCGTAGGGATAAGATTTGCATCGGTTGGGGTGATATGATCGGCATCAATCTGCAGAATATGGTCGGTAATAGTTCCACCAGCCTCGCCCTTAAGGTTAAAGAATGAGTGGTGTGAGAGGTTTACAGGGGTTGTCTTATCGGTTGTTGCGCTGTAAGCGACCTTAAACTCGTTATTCTCGGTCAGGGTATAGGTCATATTGATAGTCAGATTTCCAGGAAATCCATCCTGACCATCAGGGGCAGTATAAGTGAGGTGGAGTGAGTTTTCTGTAGCCTCAACAACATCCCAAACCACCATATCAACGCCCTTAAGACCGCCGTGGAGGGTCTGGCCGTTATTATTTTGCGGTGTTGTGTACTCCACGCCATCAAGGGTAAATTTACCGTTACCGATACGGTTTGCCACACGGCCCACAACCGAGCCAAGGAAGCGTTCGCCGCCATTATTTATATAGCGGTCGATATTCTGGTATCCCAGAACAATATCCGCCATCTTACCCTCACGGTCAGGCATCCAGAGCGATACTACTCGCGCGCCGAAGTTGGTTACCTGCATCGTAAGATCGCCATTTTTAATGGTGTAGAGATCGGTAGCCTTACCATCTACCGTTGTACGGAAATCCTCAGCCTTCATAAGGTTAAGGTCTTGATTTGCGGTGCCGCAGCAGCCTACAAAGAGCATAGTTGCGGTCAAAAGATAGGTTAGTCTCATAGTTGTTTTACGCCTTTATATATTCCTTTTCTCATTCTAAGAAGATACTTCGCCTTAAGTGGCTGCAGTACAATAGTATAGAGCAGTGCCAGACAGTAGCTTGCGAGCTGTTTTGTTCGCTCCTTGTTCAGCAGTTGCTCCAAACAACCATCCGCCTCGGCACGCATACGTTTGCTCACTCCCACGTTATAGCTGAGGCGGTCGAAATAGTCATCCGTCAGCTTACTGTCGGGGATATGGTGGTATATCGCTGCATTGGGCACAAAGTAGAGCTGCTCGCCCGCCCTGCGCAGACGTGCAAAGAGGTCATTCTCCTCGCCCCCGACCAAACTTTGGCCATTTCTACCGAGTTGCGGGTTAAATAGCCCTACCCTATCAAAAACCTCACGACGAAACGCCATATTACCCCCTGCAGGCACACGGCTCTTCGGAAAGAGGGTCACTGCAATATCCAAATCGAGCGGATTGGCAATCATCTGCTCCGTGAAGTGCGACATCCAGCGCGGACGAGTACCCTCATAGCACACCTTTACAGCACCTCCAGCAGCCATTGCTGTCGGGAAGGAGTCGAAAAACTCGATATAACTCTCTACAAAGCTCTCCTCCAAGGTCTCATCGTCATCCACGATAGCAATATAATCGCCCTTTGCAGCAGCGATACCGCAATTTCGAGCATTTGAAAGTCCCTGCGTCGTCTCGGTAACCATCCTCAAATCGAAGGTCGGATTTTCGCGCACAAAGTCGGCAAAAACCGCCTCTGTATCATCTGTAGAGTTGTTATTCACAACCACGCACTCCCAACTCGCAGCAGGAGCGGTCTGCCCTACCACAGAGCGCAAAATACGCAACAGAGATTGCGCCCGATTATATGTAGCAATGACGATTGTTATTTTTTTCATATCGCAAATTTACAATTTTTACGGAAAATTTACTACCTTTGGTCAATTATTAATCACAAAAATAGCCGAAAAATGAAAAAACTCGCTCTCTATCTGATGCTTATCCTCGTGAGCGCATCACTGACTGCAGCGCCTCCGCGCCAGTCATTTGTAAAGGTAACCGTCACTCCTGACCACGCCGATTGGTGCTACAACTGCGGTGAGAAACCTGTTTTCCACGTCACCGTAACCGACTGTAGCAACGCTCCGATTAAGGATGCACAAATCTATTACGAGATTTCGGAGGACTTCCTTGAGCCGCTTGAGAAGGGTGATAAGACCCTCAAGTGTGGTAGCACGAAGTTCTCAGGATATACTATGAAGAAGCCGGGCTTCCTCCGTTGTCGTGTATGGGCAAAGGTGGATGGCAAAAAGTACGACGAGTGCGCTACAGCTGCCTTTGAGAAGGAGAAGATTGAGCCTAAGACCATTCTGCCGGAGGATTTTGCGCAGTTCTGGAAGAAGGAGATAGAGAAGAATCAGAAGATTGCTCTGCTCCCACAACTCGACCTTGTACCCGAGAAGTGCACCCCGAAGGTAAATGTATATTCTGCATCTTTCCAGAGCTTTAAGAATGGCTCAAGAATGTACGGAACTCTCTGTGTACCTGCCAATTATGACGGCAAGTGCCCTGCAATTCTGATTGTTCCGGGTGCTGGTTGCCGTTCTCGCAAGGGTTACTACACCGAGGCCGAGAAGGGTTTTGTGACATTTGAGATTGGCATCCACGGCATCCCTACCGTTATGCCTGATGAGCGTATCTACGAGACTCTTAAGCAGGGCTCACTGCTCAACTACCCATCTGCAAACGTTGATGACAAGGATAATTACTACTACAAGCGCGTATTTGTAAGTTGTGCTCGTGCTGTCGATTTTCTCGCATCTCTCGACTTTGTAGATGCAGAGCGCATCGGCGTTATGGGCGGCAGCCAGGGTGGTGCTCTGACAATCACAACTGCATATCTCAACCCAAAAGTTAAGGCGGGTGCAGCCTTCTACCCTGCAATGTGCGACCTTACAGGCTATCTTTACGATCAGGGCAACGCTTGGCCTTACCTGTTCAAGAACAAGGCTTTAGCAACCAAAGAGCGTCTTGAGACTGTGAAGTATTACGATGTTGTAAATTTCGCACGCCACCTCGCTGTTCCTATGTGGGTTTCATACGGATATAACGACCTTGTTGTTTGTCCTACATCTATTCAGGGCGCAATTAACGAGATGCCGACACAACCGGAGGTGATGATTGTTCCGCAGTCACGTCACTGGACATACCCTGAGCAGGATTCGGCTCGTTCAAAGTGGATGATGAATCAACTTAAAAAGTAAAAATATGAAGAAGTTAGTTCTCTTTTTGACCGCTGCCATTCTCTTTGCAGGGGCAGCCGTTGCCGGTCCGAAAGATGGCACCGGTACACTTACCGAGCACACTTTCAAGCACAAGGGTATTGAGTACACTTACTACCTCTACAAGCCACAAAATCTACCTGAGAATGCACCGCTGATTATGGCATTCCACGGCTACGGCTCTCGCAACATCCCATCTGTAGGCTACGGTTTCCATCCGATTGCCGACAAGGAGGGCTTTGCAGTGTGCTATCCAAAGGGTCCGCTGGACAATAAGGGCCGACACTGCTGGGCTGTAGGTTATGCCTTCCACTTCGCAGAGAATTGGGAGCGCGATGACGTAGGTTTTACTATTCGTCTTGTAAAGCACCTGCAGAAGAAGCACGGTTTCTCTAAGCACAACGTATTTGCGACAGGTCACTCAAACGGTGGCGAGATGAGCTATCTGCTCGCCTATGAGGCTCCGCACATCTTTGCAGCCGTAGCTCCTGTATCCGGTCTTACAATGGAGTGGATGTATCGTGAGTTGAAGGCTAAAAAGCCTATTCCGCTCATGGAGGTACACGGAACAAAGGACACCACCTCGAAGTGGAACGGAAACCTTGAGAAGGTTGATAAGTGGGGCGGTTATATCGCTGTTCCTCGCGCCGTGGGTTATTGGGCAGCTGTAAATGGCTGTACACACGAGCACACCGAGGAGTTGCCACTCATCAAGAATCAGGTTATTGCACATCGCTACGTAAACGGCATAAATGGCAATGAGGTTTGGCTCTATGAGGTTGTTGGCGGTAAGCATAATTGGGCTGGTGACAGCATGAATACCGCTGCCGAGATTTGGAAGTTCTTCAGCAAGTATCTCAAATAATCAGAGCTCATTTAGCGGCAAATTCGCCCGTCCGACTGTTAAAGTTGTGACGGGCGAATTATTTTTCTAAAATAATTGCCGTAATTATACGAAAAATTAGTACTTTTGCGGGTTAGACAATAATTAGAACAAAAAATATAGAAAATTATGACACAAGAAGAGCTCTTTAAGAAACTGATTGCGCACTGCAAGGAGTATGGTTTTATCTTCCCTTCAAGCGAGATTTATGACGGTCTTGGTGCCGTTTATGACTATGGTCAGAATGGTGTTGAACTTAAGAATAACATCAAGCGTTATTGGTGGGACTCTATGGTGAAACTCCATGAGAATATCGTCGGTATCGATGCCGCTATCTTTATGCACCCAAAGACTTGGGAGGCTTCAGGTCACGTGGCAGCCTTCAACGATCCGCTTATCGACAACAAGGACTCTAAGAAGCGCTACCGTGCCGATGTGCTTATCGAGGAGTGGATGGCAAAGCAGGACGAGAAGATTCAGAAGGAGTGCGACAAGGCTCGCAAGCGCTTTGGTGACGCCTTTGATGAGGCTCAGTATCGCGCAACATCACCACGCGTGCTGGATATCGCTGCAAAGCGTGACGCTATTCACGCTCGTTTTGTAGAGGCTTTGGATAAGAATGACCTTGAGGAGCTGAAGCAGATTATCATCGACTGCGAGGTTGTCTGCCCTATCTCAGGTACTCGTAACTGGACAGATGTTCGTCAGTTCAACCTTATGTTCTCAACCCAGATGGGCTCTACTGCCGAGGGTGCAAGCACAATCTACCTCCGCCCAGAGACTGCACAGGGTATCTTCGTAAACTTCCTCAACGTGCAGAAGACCGGTCGTATGAAGCTTCCATTCGGTATTGCTCAGATTGGTAAGGCTTTCCGTAACGAGATTGTTGCCCGTCAGTTCATCTTCCGTATGCGTGAGTTCGAGCAGATGGAGATGCAGTTCTTCGTGCAGCCTGGTACCGAGATGCAGTGGTGGAATGAGTGGAAGAATACCCGTATGGCTTGGCACCGTGCCCTTGGCTTTGGTGACGAGAAGTACCGTTTCCACGACCACGACAAGCTCGCTCACTATGCAAATGCAGCTACAGATATCGAGTTTAACTTCCCATTTGGCTTTAAGGAGGTTGAGGGTATCCACTCTCGTACCGACTTCGACCTTGGTCGCCACCAGGAGTACTCAGGCAAGAAGATTCAGTACTTCGACCCGGAGCGCGGCGAGAGCTATGTACCTTATGTTGTCGAGACCTCTATCGGCGTTGACCGTATGTTCCTGCAGATTATGTCTGCTGCATACTGCGAGGAGAAGCTTGAGAGTGGCGAGGAGCGCGTAGTTCTCCGCATACCTGCTTGCCTTGCTCCTACAAAGGTTGCCGTTATGCCACTTGTTAAGAAGGATGGTCTTCCGGAGCTGGCTCGCCAGATTATTGACGATCTGAAGTTCGACTTCACTGTATCTTACGACGAGAAGGACTCTATCGGTAAGCGTTACCGCCGTCAGGATGCTGTAGGTACTCCATTCTGCGTAACCGTTGACCACGACAGCCTTGAGACAGGCACTGTAACTATCCGCCACCGCGACTCTATGGAGCAGCAGCGTGTAGCTATTGCCGACCTGCACTCAATTATCGGCGAGGCAGTATCGTTCCGCCCACTCTACAAGAAGATTAAGGCGTAAATGACAAAGACAAAGTATCGCCCAATGTGGGGCCGCGTTGTGCTCATCATAGCTGCTTGTTTATGTGCAGGCTACTTGGTGGGGTATTTGATTGGTCGAGTTATCGCGATGTGCTAATATGGGCAGAATACTCGCTATAGACTACGGTGTTAAGCGCACGGGGTTGGCAGTCTCTGACCCCCTGCGCATCATCGCCGGAGCCCTTGAGACGGTGGCTACCAAGGAGTTGGAGCGTTATGTTGCACAATATTGTGCACAGAACGACGTTTCGACTATAGTTGTCGGCAAGCCCTCACAGATGAACGGTCAGCCATCGGAGACGATGAAGTATATAGAGCCACTTGTGCTACGATTGCGCCGAGCATACCCCGACAAGGAGGTGGTGCTGCACGATGAACGCTTCACCTCGGTTATGGCACAACGCACAATCCTTGAGAGTGGCATAGGTAAGATGGCTCGCCGCGATAAGGCTATTGTGGACCGCGTCGCCGCAACAATTATCCTACAGTCCTATATGGACAGTATTGGCCATTAGCCAAAAAAACAAATGAGGCGAAAGCCTCATACCGCAAAAAGTGTAAAATTGCTTTTAGGAGTGATTTTGCAAGGCTTGCGATAGATGTAAAAGCGCAGCATACGACGGTATGTGAGCATTTTACAGCAGAGTATAACGAGGCAAAAGCCTCATAAAACAATTTTACTATGATTTATCCTATCGTTATCTACGGCTCGCAAATACTGCGCAACAAATCTGTAGAGATTACTCCGGACTACCCTGAGTTCAAGAAGCTGATTGATGATATGTGGCTGACACTTGGGGAGGCGAGTGGTGTAGGGCTTGCGGCTCCTCAGATTGGTAAGAATATCCGTCTGTTTATCGTTGATTGTACACCTTGGGCAGAGGAGGTACCTGAGTTGGAGAACTTCCGCCGAGTATTTGTAAATCCTGAGATTTACGAGCGTAGCGAGCAGACCGACCTCTTTGAGGAGGGTTGTCTGTCACTGCCGGGTATTCACGAGAATGTATCGCGTCCTGTAAAAATCAAGATGCGTTACCTTGACGAGAACTTTGTCGAGCACGATGAGGAGTTTGACGGCTATCCAGCTCGCGTAATTCAGCACGAGTACGACCATATTGAGGGTAAGGTATTTACAGATCACCTCTCTCCGCTGCGTCGCAACCTGCTGAAGGGAAAGATTCTCAACCTTGCAAAGGGCAAGTATCGTTGTGCATACAAAACCAAGTAAGATGAATATTTTTAACGGCAATTTATCCGGCAAGGGTCGTTTGACTCTCGCGCTGTTATCGGCACTGCTGCTTAGCTGTGGTTGGATGACGGTAAGTGGTTTTACGCTGCTTATTGCCCTTATTCCGTTGCTTGCTATCAGCAGTAGTTACGGCAACTCTTGGGCAGAGGCGGGCAAGATGACGCTATGGGCTACACTCACATTTATCCTGTGGCACGTAGCGTGCACCTGGTGGGTGTGGAATGCCGCTGCAATCGGCACTATTGCGGCCTCGATAGTGGGTTCGTGGTGGTGTCTGCTGCCATTTATGCTCTTCCACATCGTCTCGAAGCGTATGCCGAAGGGGGTGGCATATATTCTACTCATCACAGCGTGGATTGCCTGCGAATATATCTACATCAAGGCCCCTGCAATGTCCTTCCCGTGGCTGACACTCGGTAATGGTTTTGCCTTTGACACTTGGGCGGTACAGTGGTATGAGTACACAGGTGTATTGGGCGGCTCGCTGTGGGTATTGCTCACAAATATAGTACTCTTTGAGGCTCTGCGTTCAAAGCGTTGGGTTGCAGCGGTGGCGACAGTTGCTCTGCCATTGGCTTTATCGCTTGTGCTCTACGCCGTCAATTCGCCTAAAAAGGAGCGATACACCTCTCGCACACCTGTAAAGGTTGCGGCAATACAGCCCAATGTCGATTGCTACACGAAGTTTCTTGTAAGCAGTCAGAGCCTACAGTCAGACCTTATGGCTCAGCTACAGCAGGTACCTGCCGATATGGACTTTATACTTATGCCTGAGACATCCCTCGCCGCTACAGTTAATGAGCGTTTTATCGGTGCTACCCGCATAGTACAAGGCATGAACTCCCATCTAAAACTTTCGGGCAGCAAGGCGATGATTGTAGCCGGCACCGAGAGCCTTATGGCATACGGCAAGTATAGAACAAGCAGTACAAATCGTCGCTCAGAGGGTGGCACATACTACGACGTATTCAACTCCTCTATCGGCATCAGCAGCAACCCTGCGGAGTTGCCCGTGCACAACAAGTGCAAGCTGGTTATCGGCGTTGAGACCCTCCCTGCGTGGTTCCGTGCGGGTGGCATCTTCGAGGTCGATTTGGGCGGCACAGCGGGTCAGCTCGGTATAGGCAAGAGCGCCAAGCCATTTACCCACAACGGGATGCAGATTGCCCCTGCCATCTGTTACGAGGGTCTGTATGGCGACTTTATGGGCGAGTTTGTCAGAAATGGTGCGCAGATATTCAGCGTTGTATCCAACGACGGCTGGTGGGGCGATACTCCGGGATATAAGTATCTGTTTGCATACTGCCGTCTGCGAGCTATCGAGCACCGTAGAGATGTTGCACGTAGTGCAAATACCGGTATTTCGGGCTTTATCAACTCACGCGGCGATGCGCTTCAGACGCTCGGCTGGGATAAGAAGGGTATTTTGACCGATGAGCTGCGACTGAACGACAAGCAGACATTCTACACCCGTCATGGCGACTATATCGGCAGACTTTCGCTCTACATTGCACTGCTCTGTCTGCTCTACACCGTCGCCGTGCTCTCAAAAAGAAGATTTTATTTAGACTAAACGATATGAATTACCAAGAGACGCTTGACTATCTGTTCACATCGCTGCCTATGTTCCAGAACGTGGGCTCTTTGGCATACAAACCCGGGCTGGAGCGCATCAGCGACTTCTGCCGTAAGATAGGTAACCCACAGCGCAACTACTTTATAATCCACATTGCCGGTACAAACGGTAAAGGCTCGGTATCCAATATGCTTGCCGCAGTGCTTCAGCAGGCGGGCTATCAGGTGGGACTCTACACCTCGCCACACCTTACCGACTTCCGCGAGAGAATCCGCGTAAATGGAGAGATGATTTCAAAGCAGAAGGTGGTAAATTTTGTGGGTAAATACCGCAAAAATATGGAGGAGGCCGAGTTGTCATTCTTTGAGATGACAACCGCCCTTGCATTTGACTACTTTGCCCAGAGCGATGTTGAGGTGGCGGTAATCGAGACGGGCTTGGGAGGTCGTCTGGATGCGACAAATATCGTCATCCCGGCCGTGAGCGTAATTACCAATATCGGCCTTGAGCATACCGAATTTCTGGGTGACTCTCTGCCAAAGATTGCCCGCGAAAAGGGTGGTATTATCAAGAAATCCATCCCTATTATCGTTGGCGAGAGAAATAGCGCCTACAACCTTGTACTTGAGGATATTGCAGTCGATCGTCGTTCGACTGTCATCTACGCCCCTGAGGCGTTTGAGTGCCGCAAGCAGTACTATGAGTCTGAGTATCAGGTGTTCGATATGATTCGTACCCGCGACAATCAGCAGTACACCCTCCGTCTTCCACTTTTAGGCGAGTACCAGCGTCAAAACATCACTACCGTCTGCACTATAGCCGACTTCTTGCACGAGAATACACCGCTCTCTATCAGCCGTCGTGCCTTTGTCGAGGGTCTGAGAGAGTGTAATACAATAACAGGCTTCAGAGGTCGCTGGGAGGTACTTTCGACCAATCCGCAGATTATTTGTGACACAGCACACAACGCCCACGGCTTGGCACGAGTGGCAGAGCAGCTTGAGAAGGTTGAGTGCGACAAGCTCTACTGCGTAATGGGCTTCTGCGAGGATAAGGATATTAAGAGCATACTTAATCTGATGCCGAAAAAGGCTCACTACATCTTCACCCGCGCAACATCTCGCCGTGCAGCAACTACAGAGAGTTTGGCAGCTCTTGCAACAGAGCTCAACCTTGACTTTGAGTGCTGCGAAGATGTAAAATCTGCCGTGGAGGCAGCAAAGAGCACAATGGGGACAAATGATGCACTCTACATCGGCGGTAGCACCTTTGTTGTGGCCGAGGTATTGGATAGCACTCTTTAAGCTATGAAGTCACTGCACGAGAAACTATCCCTCTATGGAGCCACAGCGCTGAGCGATGCGGAGCTTGTCGGTATCATTATCGACGACATTGCTCTCGCTGAGCGCCTTATATCCTCACATCCGCTCTCAGAGCTGCAACAGAATGACATCGCTCGACTCAGGATGCAGGAGGGTATCGGCCTTGCCCGTGCAGCGAAGATTGCCGCGGCGACAGAGTTGGGTCGTCGTGCCTCGAAGAGTGATGCACAGAGGGTAACCCATATCCTTAGCAGTGAGGATGCCGAGAGAGTCTTTCGCCCGCTCTTTGACGGGCTGAAGCACGAGGAGTGTTGGGTGATATTTCTCACCTCGTCGGCCAGAGTTGTAGATCGTATGAGAATTAGTCAGGGTGGTGTTCAAGCAACGGTTGTGGATAACCGTTTGATATTCAAACGTGCGCTCGAACTGCTTGCTACACAGATTATTATCGCTCACAACCACCCATCCGGGAGCAGCGAGCCGAGCCAAGCCGACATCGCTCTTACAAAGCGTATCAAGGAGGCGGCAACACTCTTTGATATCAACCTTATCGACCACATTATCATCACCACAACAGGCTCGTACTCCTTTAGAAGTCATAGGCTGTTGTAAAGGTCGTCTGCGATACTCTTTTGGAGTTAAAACGAAGTTTTACCTTTTTACCCTTGTTTTTTAGCCAAAAAAATTATATCTTTGTTTTTTAGAAAAATTTATTCACAAAAATATACGACTATGAAAAAAGCTATTCAATTCGGTGCCGGTAATATCGGTCGTGGTTTTATTGGTGCTGTACTTGAGCAGGCTGGTTATCACGTTGTCTTTGCCGATGTAAATGCAACTGTTATCGACAAGATTAATGAGGACCACTGTTACACTGTTCACGTAATGGACGTAGAGTGTGTTGAGCAGAAGATTACAAACATCTCTGGCGTAAACTCAACTACCGATGCCGTTATCGATCAGATTGTTGAGGCGCAGATTATCACTACAGCTGTTGGCGTAGTTATCCTGCCTCGTATTGCTCCGGCTATTGCCAAGGGTATTGCAGCTCGTCGCGCAGCAGGCGTAGAGGCTCCGCTGAACATCATCGCTTGCGAGAATGCCGTTCGCGCATCTTCACAGCTTAAGGAGCACGTTCTGGCCCTGCTTGAGGGCGAGGATAAGGCTTACTGCGAGAAGTGGGTAGGCTTCCCTGACTGCTCTGTTGACCGCATCGTTCCTCCTGTACGCAGCGAGAACCCTATCGATGTAGTTGTTGAGGCGTTCTACGAGTGGAATGTCGAGCAGGCATCTTTCGTTGGTGAGGTTCCTCAGATTGCAGGTATGAACCTTGCAGACAACCTTTTGGCTTATGTTGAGCGCAAGCTCTTTACTCTTAACACAGGTCACGCAATTACCGCTTATACAGGTTGTATGAAGGGTCTGAAGACTATCGACCAGAGTATTGCTGACCCTCAGATTTATCAGATTGTTAAGGCTGCTATGCAGCAGAGCGGTCTGGGTCTTGTTGCAAAGCACGGCTTTGACAAGGAGGCTCACTTTAAGTATATCGACAAGATTATCAGCCGCTTCAAGAACCCATATCTCAAGGATGACGTTACCCGTGTAGGTCGTGAGCCACTGCGTAAGCTCTCTGCCGCAGATCGCCTTATCAACCCTACCCTCACAGCACAGCGTGCGGGCGTAGAGACCCCTGATTTGCTGCTCGGTATCGGTGCTGCTCTGCACTACAACAACGCAGAGGACCCTCAGAGTGTAACTATGCAGGCTCGTATTGCAGAGGTTGGTCTGAAGGCTGCCGTTGCAGAGTTCGCATCTCTTGAGGCTGATGCTCCAATTCTTGACCAGATTGTTGCCGCTTACTCTGAGATTGAGAAGCGTCTAAACTAATCAACCAACACAGAACTAACTAAACCTAACAATAAAATGACTGCAGAACAGCAAAAAAAGTTTAAGTATTGGCAGTGGCGTACCATTGCCGGTACTATGATTGGCTACATTTTCTTCTATCTGATCCGCAAGAACTTCTCGTTCCTTATGCCGGGTCTTACTGCAGAGTACGGTATCAGCAAGACCAGCCTTGGTGCTGTAATTACTGCTGCCGGCTTCCTCTACGGACTCTCTAAACTGCTCAATGGTATGCTCGCAGACCGCGTAAATGGTCGTTGGCATATGGTTACAGGTTTGGCAGTAAGTACCGTTACTGCGATTCTTATCGGTTTTGGTGCCGAGATTATCACAGCACTCACAGGTGTTCCTGCGGGCTCTACTCCAGAGTTCGTTGGTAAGTTTACTATCCTGCTCTCTGCTCTTTGGATTGTAAATAACATCTTCCAGGGTTGTGGTTTCCCTCCATGCTCTCGTCTTATTCCGCGTTGGGTGCCTGCAAACGAGCTCTCAACAAAGATGTCTATCTGGAACACTTCACACTCTATCGGTGCAGGTCTTGCAGGTCTGCTCTGCGGTACATTTATTATGTCATATATGGGTGTGGATATGTCTGGTGACCCTGAGATGGTTGCAACTATCGCCTCTAACCTCGGTAAGGATATTACAGACCCAGCAGTTATCTCTGCGGCTGAGCACGTAGGCGCTTGGAAGTGGGCATTTATCATCCCTGGTCTTATCGCAGCTGCCGGCGTATTTATCACAGCGACAATTCTTCGCGATACCCCTAAGAGCGTAGGTCTTCCTGAGCTTACTGATGATAGCAAGAAGGATGGCGAGCCTGAGGTACAGGAGAGCCAGGCAGAGATCTCTGCATACATTACAAAGCACGTATGGAAGAACCCTGTTATCTGGGCACTTGCACTTGCTGACTTCTTCGTATATGTTATCCGCTTTGCCGTTCTCGACTGGGGTCCTACATTCCTCCGCGAGCACTGTGCAATGTCTCCTGAGTGGGCAGCCTCTACCGTGATTATCTTCGAGCTCTTCGGTGTTGTAGGTATGCTTGCAGCAGGTTGGATATCTGATAAGGTATTTGGTGGTCGTGCAACTCGTACATGTTTCTTCTGTATGGTTGGTGCTCTGCTCGCAATTCTCGGCTTTATTTCACTCCAGACAACAGGAGCAAGCCCTGTAGTTCTTCTCTTCGTGCTTGCACTTGCAGGTATGTTTATCTATGGTCCACAGGCTCTTATCGGTGTTATTGCATCTAACCACGCAACACGTAAGGCATCTGCAACTGCAAATGGTCTGGTAGGCTTTGTAAGCTACATCAGCCCTATCGTTTCAGGTCTTGGTTTCGGTATGATTGCCGACTCTAAGTATGGCTGGCACGGTGTATTCGTTGCTATGGTTGTAATGGCAATTATCGGTGCACTTATCTTCGTTCCTATGTGGAAGATGAAGCGTGACGCTTACCAGGAGTAGTAGTTTACCATATATTATATAGAATATCCGCAGCGCAAGTTGCGGATATTTTTTATGCAAAAAGCCGTTTTATTCTCATTTTTTTGTACCTTTATGGCATAACTGACTTAAAAGCATCTATTATGAAACGTTTTATACGGCTATTCATCCTCATCTGCTTTGTGGGAATATATACCTCTTCTGCGCAAGAGCGACACTATAGTTACCGCTACTCTGGCACCACCTACAAGGCCGAAGGTGGAGGAGAGACTACAATGACCAATAAATCCTCGTCTGCGCGTCTGAGGGGTGAATTTATTGCCAGCATTCTTCCCGACCATAAGACCGTATGGCTCTACAGTTCTGCTATTAACGCGCGTTGTACAGGTAAAGGTGTCTATCAAGATGGTGGTTATAGATACAACTCACCTCTCTCTAACGCAGATGTTCTCACATTAGTTATCGGCGATCAGATGCCGACAGGTGGTTACACCATATTTATAAAGAGTGATAATAGTCGTATCATCTGCATTTCAACTGAGGAAGATGGGGAGTATTACTCGGTCCGCTACGACTACTACAATCGCATCTCGTCAGTCTCTGCGCCGAATAATAGCAAGCGTACAGAGTTTGAGCTTGAGGAGGCGGAGCGCAAAGCGTCATCAGAGCGCTTGGAAAAGAAACTTGCTGAGGAGCAAGCACAAAGAGAAAGAGAGCAGAAGGCTTTTGATGCCAAGTTGAAGGGTAGCATCGGCAAGGAGTTCTCTATGGCGTACTTTGTTGATTCTCACGGCAATAGAGTGGACATTTCATACTTCAAGCGTGGCAAGAAGACACTTGTAATAACATATATGGTGGGCTGCACACCTAATCGTCTGCTCAAAGAGTTTCTCAAAGGATACCCAGAGATTGCATCGCAGATTATAAACATCTACCTTAGCCAGACCAGCTACAGCAATCATAAGAACAACACCAGCACACCTATTCGTACAGACCGCATCTACTTCAATCCATACGAAAGCAACAACAGCAGCTGGATTTATGGTAACACCTGCCCTTGCATCATCCTACTTGATGAGTATGGCAAAGTTCTCAGCTACAAGTTTGGCTACAACAAGGAGAATGATATGGGCTATATGATGGACATTATCAACCAGCTACGCGGAAGAAGTAGCAGCGGTGCTCCATACAAGGTTGGTGACTACTACAAAAATGGCAAGACAGAGGGCATAGTCTTTGAGGTTTACGACAACGGCTATAGCGGCAAGATTGTAAGCCTGACTAATTCCAAGGAGATTAAAAGGTGGAGAAATAGAGGTTCACTCGATATCGGCAAGACCTTCGGTGTAACCGATGGCCGAGATATTATGTACTACAGAATGCTATCTGAAAGTGTTACCGCAGATGACGCTTTTGGTTGGTGTAGTAGATATGGTAAAGATTGGTATCTGCCGACAATTGAGGAGCTGAAGAGCATATATGCAAATAGAGCGGTCATAGAGCCTAAATTGACTCATAAATTTGCTAAACACAGCTGGTCTTGCACTGAAAGCAGCGACAATGCTGCCTATTTTATCTCAAACAATGGTTATATAGGAACCTGCGAAAAGCACTACGGCTGTTATGTCCGCGCCGTGAAAACCTTTGGAAAGCGTGTTCCAAGAGCCAAGCAGAAAACTACCTCTGCCCCATATAAGGTTGGCGACTTCTACAACGAGAATGGCAAAACGGGTATTGTCTTTGAGGTAAATAGCGATGGTACAAGCGGCAAAATCTACACTATATCGCCTGTGTCAAAAGCGCGTTGGGCATCTGACCAGAGTGAGGTAGATAACCTTGTCGGTGCAAATGACTCCTCAGACGGAGCTAATAACTTAGAGGCGGTTATGCGCATACCTGATTGGCAGAGTAAGTACCCGGCCTTTGCGGCGTGTGCCAAGTTGGGCGATGGTTGGTATCTCCCCGCTATTGATGAGTTAGGTAAGATTGTTAAAATCAGGGAAGATTGCGTAATTCCGATCAATATCATTGGTGGTGTATGGAGCTCGACAGAGAAGTATAGCCGTGATGAAGTTAGCGGTTATTACAAAAGATATAGTGGCTATGATATTATAAGTGACAAAACAAATAAACATAACGAATATAGGGTCTATGCAGTCACTCGCTTTGGAGAGAGCGAAAATAGTAAAAATATCTCTTATGAACAGAGCCGCTCTCCATACAAAGTTGGCGACCTGTACAATGAAGATGGCAAGTTAGGAGTTGTCGTTGAGACATGGGACTCGGGTAAGAGTGGTAAGATATTGAGCCTTGCAGAGTCGCGCAAAACGTGGTCGGATGCTGAATGTTATTGTAAATCATTGGGCGATGGATGGCGCTTACCAACAGTTGAAGAGTTGCGACTTCTGTCATTGGACAAGGATCATTACAATGCTATTAAGAGGACTTTTGAGCGCTACGGCTCAGACCTTAATGGTTCCTATTGGAGTTCGACTAAAAGTGGCAATACAATTCTTAATAAATACCCTACATCATATATTGTATGGAGTCATGGTGTATATTCTGAGAAGCCTACCTGCAACTATTACTCCGTTCGTGCGATTACCGAATTTGGTACCACCCCACGACCAAAGACCACCCTTGCACGGGAGCGAACAGCAGCCCCATACAAGGTTGGCGACTACTACAATGACGGAGTAAAGGATGGAATAGTATTTGAGGTTAGCGCAGGCGGTAACCACGGAAAGATTGTAAGCATCAATCACTCTATCACAGACCAGATATGGTATGCTGGTCTATACAGCGATAAGTACAGTAAGAGTAGCATCGGCGTAAAAAGCAAGGCTGATGGAGCAAAGAATATGGAAAAAATCGTCTCTCTTGCAGATTGGGCCGCATCCTATCCTGCTTTTAGATGGTGTACCGAGTTGGGAGAGGGCTGGTATCTACCAGCTATCGAGGAGCTTGTGGCTATATACAACAACAAATCACTTATAGATCCTGCCGTATTGGCGAACCTTAACAAGAGCCATTTTATCTCATCTACAGAGTCCGGCAAGATTCGTGACAAAGTTGGCTCGTGGAGAGATAATCACAAGACAGTGCTTGCGATAGATATGAGCGATGGCGAGACTTATCAGAGGTATAGAGATAGTTATTCCAATATTATAGCCGTAGCAAAATTTTAGTCGATAGTACCTATTTATATAATATGCGTAGGGATTGGTTATTATTAATTTGCACATTGCTATCCGCTTTCGTTGTGTTTGGTCAAGGAGCGGGCGAGAGAGCGTATATGAAACGCGCCGAGTTTGAGCAGTGGCAAAATAGAGAACTGAAGAGCGAGCGGTTTCAGCAGTTGCCATATCGCATCGCGCGCTTTAAGGGTAGTGGGAACGCTCCGGCACTCGTCGTATGGATACACGGCGGGCACAGTTGCGGAGAGGATAACCAGAGCCATATTGGCGACCACTATGGAGCAATATCCAAGTTAGCCGCGCAACTACGAAATCGCCAAATAGATGCTGTTTTAGCTGCCCCTCACTGCTCAGAGCAGATGCGTGAGGATGGTTTTGGGGCTACAAAGTTGTTGTGCGATTGGCTGAAGAGTATTATCACCACAGAGGGTATCGATGCCGATAGAGTCTATCTGATTGGTGCCTCTTTTGGTGGCATGATGGTAAGCAAGGTAGCTTCTGCCTGTCCGAACATTCCGGCAGCAGTGGAGATTATCGGCACGGTGCCACATATAAGGACAAGTGGCACACCGCAATTTGCAGTCTGCTGTGTTGCCTCTGATGCAGACAATCCTCGCAAGTTTGAGCACACAACAGAGCAGATGCTCTCTCTGCAGGAGTTGGGGTACAAAACCCTCTTTGTAGAGCACTCGGGATTGTCGCACAGGGATATTTGCGAGAGGGGTATAGAGCCGAAGATACTCGATTGGCTCTTGAGTCACAAACGACAGCGATAAGAGGGTAAAAAATATACTCTATATACAATATTGTGCATATACTTTGCGTTACTTTTGCGAGAAAAAGAACAAAACTATGAAAAGAACACTTTCAATTATCGGACTTGTTGTGCTGTCAGCAGTCGCTGGGGCTGTGGCAGCGGTATCAGTAATAGCTAAAAGTGGAGATAACGAGGTTCAGGTTATCGAGAAGATTGTTGAGCGCGCTCCGGCATTGGGTGCACACTTTGCATCATACGAGCAGGGCAGCTACCCTGACCTGACATACGCTGCCGAGAATGCGGTAAAGGCTGTAGTAAATATCGAAGTGATTTCGGAGGTTGCCGTGCATAGCGGTTACAACCCATTCCTTGACTTCTTCGGCATTCCGCAGCAGCAAGGTATGCAGAAGCGTGAGCAGCGTTCAGGTGGTTCTGGTGTAATTATCACCCCTGACGGCTATATCGTTACAAATAACCACGTTGTCGAGAACTCTACAAAGTTGCGCGTAAAGCTCAATGACGGCAGAACTTTCGATGCTCGTAAAATCGGCACCGACCCCGCTACAGATGTTGCTCTGATAAAGGTTGATGGCGAAAACCTCCCTACCCTTGCATTTGGTAGCTCGGATGCTCTGCGCCTTGGCGAGTGGGTACTTGCTATCGGCTCTCCATTTGACCTGCAATCGACAATTACAGCAGGTATTGTCAGCGCAAAGGCTCGTCAGTTGGATGTTATCCCTGATGACTTCCGTATCGAGTCATTTATCCAGACCGATGCGGCAGTAAATCCGGGCAACTCCGGCGGTGCACTTGTAAATGCTCGTGGAGAGCTGGTAGGAATTAATACCGTAATCAAATCATCTACAGGTAGTTATATCGGTTACTCATTCGCAGTACCTGAGACTATTGTAAGAAAGGTTGTCGATGATTTGAAGGAGTATGGTGTCGTTCAGCGTGCACTGCTCGGTGTGACATATCGCTACATTGACCAGGAGTTTATCGACAATATGAAGGAGGAGACAGGCATCAGCGAGGTTGGTGGAGCATACGTTGCTTCAGTAGTTGAGGGTGGTGCTGCATCCGAGGCAGGACTGCGTAAGGGCGATGTAATTACAGCCATCGACGGAGTGGCTATTGACGCCCCTTCAAAGCTCGGTGAGCAGATTGGAAAACACCGTCCAAACGATAAGGTAAAAATTTCTGTAAAAAGAGGCGAAAATGTGAAACATTTTGAGGTTACTTTGCGTAATAAGGCAGGTAAAGCAGAGTTGCTTGCTGCGGATGCAGTAGATGTAGCCAAAGTTTTGGGTGGCCGCTTCGTAGAGGCAGATCCTAAGCTGTGCAAGAAACTCGACATTCGAGCAGGTATTGAGGTTGTGCAGGTAAATGCCGACGGATTGCTTGCACGAGCAAGGGTTAGAGAGGGTTTTGTTATCACGCATATCAATGACAGAGCTATCAGAACAATCTCAGACCTTAACTCCCTTACAGACAAGGTACGCAGTATTGACGGAGTATATCCTGACGGTAGAGCTGCAAGCTATATGGTTGTAGAGTAAGCTCTATAACCCGCAAAATCAATAGCCCTTGTCACAACAAGGGCTATTTTTGGAAAGATATATTAACAATAGGTATAAAATGCGTCAATTAAAGATTACTAAGTCCATTACCAATCGTGAGAGTGCATCTCTCGATAAGTATCTGCAGGAGATTGGTAAGGAGGACCTTATCACCGTTGAGGAGGAGGTAGAACTCGCCCAAAGAATACGCAAAGGTGACCAGGAGGCTCTGGAGAAGCTCACTAAGGCAAATCTTCGTTTCGTAGTCTCTGTAGCAAAGCAGTATCAGAATCAGGGTCTGAGCCTTCCTGACCTTATCAACGAGGGTAACTTGGGCCTTATCAAGGCCGCTGAGAAGTTCGATGAGACTCGAGGCTTTAAGTTTATCTCTTACGCCGTATGGTGGATTCGTCAGTCTATCCTTCAGGCACTTGCAGAGCAGAGCCGTATCGTACGTCTGCCACTCAACCAGGTGGGCTCACTCAATAAGATTAACAAGGCTTTTGCCCGCTTTGAGCAAGAGCATGAGCGCGTACCTTCACCAGAGGAGCTTGCACAGGAGCTTGAGCTGCCTCGCGAAAAGGTTACCGATACTCTACGCGTAGCAGGCCGACATATCTCTGTAGATGCTCCATTTGCAGATGGTGAGGATAACTCACTGCTCGATGTGCTTGTAAATCCGGACTCTCCAAATGCTGACCGCGGCCTTATCAACGAGTCACTCGCAACTGAGGTGGATCGCGCACTTGAGACCCTTACAGAGCGTGAGCGCGATATTATCCGCTACTTCTTCGGTATCGGTTGTTCGGAGATGACCCTCGAGGAGATTGGCGAGAAGTTCGACCTTACCCGCGAGCGCGTACGACAGATTAAGGAGAAGGCTATCCGCCGCCTCCGCCACTCATCTCGCAGCAAACTGCTCAAGTCTTATTTGGGATAATAAAAAAGCACTCTTTCGAGTGCTTTTTTATTATAGCTGTTGGCTTTTATGGTATCCGCTATGCGGATAGATTTTAGACGGTTAGTGTTTCTCACTAACCGTCATTATTTTTTACGAGAGTTTGCACGCCGCTACATTTTTGCACTCATTTGTCGTCAAAATGCGGTAGTGGGTGTGCATCGTGAAATATCCCCGGATGGGACATACTAAACGTATTTCCCATTCGGGGATATGAGGGATGTGCCGCAGATGCGTGCTTTTCACGATAAAACAAAAGGGGTGAGAAATCACAATTTCTCACCCCAGGAAACACGCCCTTAATTTGTATCAACCAGAGGTGAATCCCTTTATATATAATTACAACTGAGTCTGTATATCTCCTACTTGCGCATCTTTGAGAGCAGCTTTTTCGGATAGTTGGTGCAGATAAACTTAAGTTTATCGGCGCGGTCGATATAGTAATCCATCTGCTGATCAGTATCGGCATTGAATACGCTGAACTCTATACCGCGAGAGTAGAACTCATCAACGGTACGAGTACCCTGCTCTACGGTATTTGTACCATAGAGGATGCCGTCGTTCATATACTCAAGCGACATATTTGCCCAACGGTATGCATACTTACAGCCGGCACCGAGGCGATCGTACTCAGATGCAGCCTTATTTGCCATCCAGCCGATAGGAATCTTTGCAGCCTCACAGAGTGGTGCGCAACCTGTCATAACGGTAGCATTACCTGTACATATAAACTCAATCCACTCCTCTGCACCCAGCTCCTGAGCAATCTCGATAGAGCGACGACAAGCGTTGATGCAGTATTGTGCGCGTTTATCGGCACTAACAGTTGATGGTCCTGTGATATTTTTGATATCAAGAACAAGTTTTGTACACTTACCCTCGGTTACAGCAACCTTGATATACTCCTTGAGTGTAGGCAATATCTCACCATTAGAGAGTATACCACCACGACGAAGCTCCTCAACAGTATTCTCCCACGGATACATACGATTGATTTGGCAGTTTGAGTCTGCGTGTGCAACGATAACGTCGTTATCCTTTGTCCAATATATATCAAGCTCTGAGCCACAGCAGCCGAGCGCAATGGCGTTACGCAACGATGCGATAGAGTTATCAGGTGTACCACCAAACTCCTTTACAGCACCGCGGTGTGCCACAACAATATTGTCAGCCTTTTCGATAGGCTTTACAACAATCTCCTCCTTATCCGGCTCATTACCACCGCCACCCGGTATTGTACCCGGTGCCCACGGAGAGTCTGGGCCTTCCTTCTCACAAGCCACGATGAACATTGCAGCTGCGAGCGACAAAATAGAGAATTTTCTTAACATCATATCTTTTTTTTGAAAAAAGGGGGCGGCAGTAGTTACCGCCCCCTTGATTATAGATTATTTGTAGTTCTTAACGCAACGGAATGGCATAACTGCCTGACCGATATCAAGGTTAGCAAGAGCAGTTGTCATAGTCTTGTTATTCTTGATAACAACATTGATACGACCACCACCTGCGCTTGGATAGTCAGCAGGCTTACTACCAGCCATTGGCAGTGGAACCCACATCTGACAACGCATACCATACCAAATGAAGCCCTGAGTCATATAACGACCACCGAGTGGGAAGTAGTTGAAACCGAACTCATCAGCACCCTCATCAATGTACTGGTCACCCCAATCCTTGGTATTACGCAACCAACCGTTGATGTTTGGCACACCACCATTGATCATCTGCTTGTAAGTACAATCAGCCTCTGCTACTGGATAAGTGTGAGTACCAACCTTTGAAGCCTGTGACATTGCATAGAACAGGTCTCTCCAGTCCTGAGCATTAGCTACGTGCCAGCCGTAAGGGCAAATACCCTGAGCCTGAACCTTAAGCATTGGATAGAGCTCCTCATCCTTTGCATCGTCACCGGTGTACAGGTCAATCTGAGCCTTAAGCGGAGCCTCAGCAATAGTGTAGGTAGTACCGCGAGCATCAGTATATTTCTCGCCAATTACCCAAGGGCCCTGCTCGTAGCGAGCGTAACCGATACCGAAGCGAGCCTCATAACCGAGCATCTCGTGGTAAGTGTAGATACGACCATCATCTGAGTAGGTCTCAAGATTACCCATACCACTTTCCTTAGTCTCCCACGCTGGATTCATTGCTGTAGCATCGTTCCAAGATGTTGGGAATGCGCCAGCAGCATAGTTTGTACCTGCATCTACATTCTTGTGCATACCAGAACCGAGTTTTGGATTGATGTCACCACCATCCCAAGCCATATGCTTAACCATCCAAGTCTTCATAGAGCCATCACGAGCGATGTAAGCCTTTGTAGGATACTTTGAAAGCTCAGAATCCGGCATTGCATACTGGGTTGAAATGCGCTCCCAAGACCAAGTGAGGTCGTTGAAGTTTACAGTCAGTGCACGAACACCATTTGCCTCGATTGCAGGAGCTGTGTAAGTAGAAGTTGCAGACTCAAGAACAGCAACCTTACCATCAGCAGCAAGTGCATAGCAAGGGTAGCTAAGCTCGCGAGAGTTCTTGTTGATAAGAATCTCGTTTGTAAGCTCCTCGCAGAAGAAGTTTGTCAGAACGAATACGCCCTCAGTCTCAGCCTTCTCCATCTGAACAGCATCCTTGATAAGGATATCGCCTGCAGATGCACCATAGAGGAAGTAGTGATCCTCAGCAGCGAGCTGTGCAACAGGGATTGATACAGAAGCGATAGAAGTTGCAGCAGTACCTACAGTGATAACCATAGTAGCCTCACGACCAGCGCTCTTGTCAGTCCACTCAGCAGCAGTAACCTTTACCTTACCTACCTCAACAGCCTCAGCAGTGAGCCAAGTAGCAGCAGAGCCGTCACCATTAGTGAATGAGAACTCAACAACATCACCCATATTGGTTGTGTACTCTACAACCTCAGAGCCACCCATAGCGAGGAACTCAACAATCTTACGATCGGTAGATACAGCAGCATCAGCCTTCTGACCAAGCTGTGTGAAGGTAAATGGAACAGCAGTACCATCAGCAACTGTAACAGTAACCTCGAAGGTACGCTTGTACTCAGTATTTGCTGCAATCTCAAGCTTAATACCCTCTACAGGAGTGTTGTAAGATGACTCCTTATCAAAAGTAGGGGTATAATTCTGATCTACAGTAGTATTTGAGAGAGTAACCCAAGGGGTTGCAGAAGTAACCTCAGCCTCCCAAGCAAGGTCAGAGAGCACGCTACCGCTATTAACAACAACTGCAGCGGTATAAGTCTGAGCCTTTGCATCAAGCTGTGCAGTAAACGGCGAAAGTGTTACACGGGTTGCCATATCACGCTCTGAAACATCAACCTGCTGGCATGATGCAAGACCGAGAACTGCCGCACTAAGAACTAAATACTTAAATATTTTCATAGTTTTCTCTGTTTTTGTCTGTTAAACTAATTCCAACCCTCAGTCTGAACCAGCTTGTAGTTCTTGTTACGAGCCGAGTTAGAGATAGGCCACAACAGAATGTTTGGATTGTTCGCCTTCTGCTGCTTCAGATAGTCGTTATAATCCCAAATAGTGTCAAGACGAATCAGTGCCCACCAGATAACACCCTCTGCAGGGAACTCGAGGAAGTACTCGTTCTCAAGAGCCTTAAGAACGCCACTCTGAGTTGCATCTGTGTAGTAGTTATCCTTACCGTAAGCACGCTTTGCAATAACGTTGAGGTAACCCAGCGCCTTAGTGTACTCCTTCTTGTAGTATGCAAGCTCAGCAGCCATCATAACACCAAGAGCTGTACGGTAGTAAGGGATATCGCAATCCTCGATAGCGATTGCACCGCTCTGATCACCGATATACTTGTTACACCAAGTGATATTCTCACCGCTTGCACCGTAAGGGCCATCACCAAGGTTTGTAGCTACACGCTTGTCACCCTCAATATCACGGCTGTCACGAAGACGCTGCATGAATGTAGGCTGGAAGCCCCACCACTGAGTTGACTTCATTGGTACCGGCTTGTTCTGGTATGCAGGTGCTACAGAAGAGCCACCAAGGTAGAAGTATGGGTAGAAACCACCTGTCAGCTTCTCATCCTGGCTGTTGTGGAGTGCAAATGCAATCTCCTTATTCTTCTTATTTGAGTTGATAAATACCTTACCGTAGTCATCAAGCAGAGCATTGCTTGTAAGATCAAGTGCATCGAGAGCATCCTGAGCAAGAGTCAGATAGCTATCGCCACCCTTCTGGTTAGTGTACATCCAAAGAGCATACTCAGTCTTGAGAAGGTTTACAGCAGTCTTTGTTGCGAAGTAGCAGTCACCACCAAGGTACTCTGCATTCTCAAGAGCAGTCTCGATATCCTTACCAATCTGTGCATAAACCTCAGCCTTAGGAGCGCGTACAGGGTAGCACTCAGGCTGTGATACAGACTCGATTGGTACGAGGTTCAACGGCACATCACCCCAAAGACGTGCAGCCCAGAAGTAGCAGTATGCACGTGCAAAAGATGCCTGACCGATAGCAAAACCACGCTCCTTATCTGACATATTGATTGTAGGAGCATACTTAAGCACTGCGTTAGCCTGGTCAATAGTAGTATAGAGAGCAGACCAGTTGGTAGATGAGTTTGTACCGTTCATTGTGCTTGACTCAACACCGATCATATCGTTATCGTGTGCCAAGTTTACGATAGATGAACCCCACATATAAGTTCCAACACGAACCTCACCCCAGTAGAATACGTTGCAAGTAGAGTTCACAAAGCAAGAACGCATACGCTCGTAGATACCGTAGGTGGACTGTGTCACATCAGTTGCATCCTTCCACATGTTGGATGCAGAGAGTCGGTTGTCCTGCATAATATCAAGGTCACCGTGGCAAGAGGTAGCTACCATTGCACCAGCGATTACAGGCAGGACCAATCTCATTATATTCTTAAGTTTCATAGTCTTTTTTGTTTTTATAAGTTACAGCACCCAATTAGAAAGTAAGCTTTACATTGAACAAGAACTTACGTGCTGGTGGGTTGAATGTACCGCCAGATGCATCAGTATTGTTTGAAGAAGAGTACATATTTGAACCACTTTCACGGCTGATACCTGTCTCTGGGTTAGCACCACCACTTACACGTGTCCAGTAGCAAAGGGTATTACCTGTGAAACCAACAGTTACCTTCTGGATACCAATCTTCTTTGTCCAGTGCTGTGGAAGGTCGTAGTAGAGAGATACGTCACGCAAGCAGAGGTAGTCTGCACGCTCTACGTTAAAGTCAGATGCACGTGAGAAGTTACGGTTACCGAAGTCAGCATCGTTCGGGAAGAAACGTGCGTACTTGTAGTCGCAACCAGGGTGTGTCCAACAGTCATAAACCATCTTATCAACGTTAGAGTTACTGTTACCCAGAGTATTCTGGAAGAAACGAGTCTTCATATAGTTGTAGATAGAGTGACCAATTGCGTAATCCAAGTAAACTGAGAGTGTGAGGTTCTTATACTTGAAAGTATTGTTCAAACCACCAACAGAGTGAGGCACTACGTTACCGAGGTGGTACATATCCTCACCATCAATCTGCTCAGAACCATCAGGACGGCGAGCAGAACCGTAACGGTTCATCCACTCGTAGTCACCGATATCCTTACGACCCTTATACTTAGCATCATCCTTATCAGAGAGCTTATCTGAACGACGGTGACCGTGTGCCTGGCTATCGTAGTAAGCAGCGTCTGCCTGTGCCTGGTTCTCAATCACGTGAGAGATCTTGTAACCCCAGATACGGCCCAGCTCCTCGCCTACTGCAGTACCAGCAAAGCGGTAACCTGTCTCAGACATTGTGTAACCACCGATACGGTATGCCTTCTTACCTGTTGGATTACCATACATATCGAGCTCGTCGTATGCATACTCCTCAGGAAGGCTGAGAACCTTGTTCTTTGAGAATGTATAAGTGAAGTCTGTAGTCCAAGTGAAGTTCTTCTTCTGGATATTTACAGAGTTAATCTCAACCTCGAAACCATAGAAGCGTGCGCTACCGATGTTAGCCTTTACAGAGCTGAATGAACCTGTATCAGGCAGGGTGATTGAGAAGAGCATGTTGTCAGTACGCTTGTTGTAGTAGTCAATAACAAAGCGGAGACGATCCTTGAAGAAGCCCATATCAAGACCCAGGTCGAGCTGAGTAGTAGTCTCCCACTTCATACCAGAGTTCATCATAGCTGATGGGAGCATTGTTGACTGACCTGCGTAGAGGCTTGATGCGAACGCACCGTAAGTATCGTAAAGACCGATACCGTTGTTACCTGTCTGACCGTAAGAAGCACGGAACTTGAAGGTGTTCATCTTAGTCTTGTCTGCATCCCAGAAGTCCTCCTCAGAGATAATCCAAGCTACCGAACCTGCAGGGAAGTAACCCCACTGGTTACCCTTAGCGAACTTAGAAGAACCATCGGCACGGAATGTGAACGATGCAACGTAACGGTTAGCGTAGTCATAGTTTACACGACCGAAGTAAGAGATCAGAGCCTGCTGCTCATCCTCGTTAGATGCTGTGAAGTTCACACCAGAGTCGAGGATAGGCACCTTATCTGATACTGAACCTGTTGAGTTTGCAGTCAGGTACCAGTAGCGCTGGTGCATATAGTCGTAACCAACAGTAGCGTTGAGTGTATGAACATCATTGAAGGTCTTATTGTAGTTCAAATAAGCCTGGAATGTGTTACGCAGGGTCTGTGTACGAGTCTCGGTAGTTGAACGGTCAGAGTAAACGAAGTTCTTGTGACCCTCGAACTCACCACGGTTGTAGTAGCTACCACGATACTGGTTATCGAAGATAGCGTACTGAGCTGTAGCAGTCAAACCGTCGCAGATGTTCCACTTGAGGTTGAAGTTACCTGTCATACGGGTAGTTGCAGCCTCACGATCGAAGAAGTTCTCATAGAACCAAGCAATCTGCTGGAACTTGTTAGTACCACCGGTGATGTAATTACCCTCAGTATCAAAGTTACGAGTTGTAGGACCCATCATCAGACCACGACCGATAGATGTGAAGTAGTCGCTGAATGGAACCTGACGAACTGAACGAGAGAGGTCAAATGTAGTAGATGCCTCGAGTCGCTTTGTAATCTTGAAGGTAGTGTTACCGTGCATTGTGAACACATTGTAACCTGTACCTGCGATATAACCGTCATCCTCCAAGTAGCTTACAGAAGCTGCATAGCGAATCTTATCGTTACCGCCATTAACACCTACATACTCCTTGTGCCAAAGAGCCGGAGAGTACCACTGGCTCTGGTAGTCGGTATCACGGAATGTCAGATACTTTGTAGGATCGATTGGATCGACCATCCAGTCCCAACCCGGAGCAACCTCCTCACCATACTCGAGGTAACGAGTGGTAAACATAGAGGTACCAAGGGTGTTACCTGTACCTGCAGCGTTAGCACCTGCAAGCTGTGAGTCACCTGTACGAACCTCAGCAAGAGCAGGACGTACCCAAGAGAGGAACTCTCTTGCGTTCATCAGATCCCACTTGCGTGAAGCCTCTGACCAACCTACCTGAGCATCAAATACAACCTGTGGACCCTTACCGATAGAACCCTTCTTAGTAGTGATGAGTACTACACCGTTAGATGCACGAGCACCATAGATACCTGCAGAAGCAGCATCCTTCAGCACCTCGATAGACTCGATATCGTTAGGGTTGATATCATCCATAGTACGGAGCACGCCATCAACGATAACGATAGGGTCGTTAGACATGTTGATAGATGAACCACCACGGATGAGGAAACGAGGAGCAGAACCTGAAGCAACATCGGCAGTCTGAACACGCAGACCGGCAACCTTACCCTTCAGGGCATCACCCACGTTTGATACAGGAGCATCGAAGAGCTCTGCACCGTCAATCTTAGAGACTGCTGTAGTCAAAGTACGACGTGACTGTGTACCGTAACCTACAACGACAACCTCGTCCATAGATGTTGCAGCCTCCTTGAGGACTACATCAACAACTGAACGGCGACCGATAGCCTCCATAACATCGGTATAACCGATATAAGAGAAGCCCAGAGTCTGGTTGCTCTTTGCTGCGATTGAGTACTTACCTGCCATATCGGTTGTAGTACCATTTGTAGTACCCTCAACCCAGACAGTAACACCAATCAGCGGGTTACCAGCGCTATCCTTAACCTGACCGGTTACGGTTACTGAGCTTGCAGGAGCTGCAGCCACTGCCTCACGCTTGGTAACGATAATGCTCTTGCCATCGACAGAGGTAGTGACATTCTGACCGGCAAAAATCTTGCCCAGAACGCTCGACAACTCTTCGTCTTTGGCGTCGATAGACACAGCGGCGTCCATATTGACATCGCTGAGCTTAACAGAAATTGAATAGCCCTGCTGCTGCAGCGACTGGATAGCCTGCTGGACAGTAGCGTCCTTCAACTTCAAGCTGACCTTCTGTGCCTCAGAAGAGAACGGAAGAGCCAACATCACACACATCGCAAGCAGAATAGACCACTTTCGACGCTGAGAGGAAAACATTTTTCTCATAGTGTTAAGTTTTGATTAGAAAATTAGGTTAATTATTGAATGGAAATCCCATTTACTTAATTATTATAAAATAGGTGTATCACACCATTGCGCCAATAGTAGCCCATCTTACCATTCTGCTTGAGGGTCGAGAGTATTCGATCCAAAGACTCATTGTTCACGAAAGCCGAATAGTAACGCTCCTCGGCAAGCTCCGCCTGGTCGATGATAATTCTCACATCAAAGAGGCGCTCCAACTGCATCGAGATATCGCCCAAACGTGAGTTGATAAATGTCAGACGCTGTGCATCGGAAGACTGACCGAACATATCGTGATTGACAGTCTCGCAGATGATTCGACCTGAACGCTTATCGAGTTTAATCAAATCTCCCGGACTCATAGCCACCGTACGGTTCTGCTTAAGCGACTTTGTCTGCATCTCCACAGAGCCCTCAAGGAGCATCAGTTCCACCTCGCTATTGGCATCATACGAACGAACGTTGAAGCGGGTACCATGAACGACAACATCCATCTGGTCTGTAGATACAACAAAGCGGCGGAACTCATCCTTTGCAATATCGGCATAGGCCTCACCCGACAGATAGACCTTACGCACATTTTCATCAAAGCTGCTCGGATAGATAAGTCGTGAGCCCGGAGCCAAACAGAGCGTAGAACCATCACTCAGCTCCACAGTCTTGCTATCGCCAAATCCTACATAGACCTCCTGCCACTCTACACGGTGGTTAGCACTTGTAAATTGCTGAATGGCAAAGACAACGGCCACTGCAACAATAATCACGGCAGCAACCTGCATCAAATAACGGGCAACAGCCATACGACGAGCCTTTGACTGCTGGCGGTTAATCTTATCCTGAACACTCTTAAAACTGCAACGAGTCTGCAACTTATTAGTTTTCGGTTCGAGGCTCTGCCAATGCTCTGCCAACAGAGCGTCCTTCTCCTCCTGATCGCAAGAGGAGGCAAACCACTCGGCGAACTCGGCACGCACTGCATCAGGGTACTGATGGAGCAGATAACTTGTTATTATTTTCTTCCCTTTTGACATAGTTTTACCTTCTTGTATATATAAGACACACAACTAAAGTCAAACACCCAAGAATTTTTTACTGTTTTTAGGTGTAAATGTGAAAATATTTGTCTATTTTTGTAGAGAAGTGTAATTGATATGGCATTTGATATTGACCCGAAAGTGATAAAACGTCTCTCTGATGGTGATCAGAGTGCGTTTCGTGCCGTGTTTGAACACTACTACCCTCGCGTGTCGGAGTTTGTCCGCCGAATAGTGAAATCGGAGTCAGCTGCAGAGGATATTACACAAGATATCTTCATCAAGATTTGGGAGCGTCGCGAAATCTTCGGGGTAGAGGTTCAATCATTCGGCAAGTATATCTATGTCATGTCACGAAATGCTGCCATCAACGCACTTCGTCGCACAGGTCGTATTACACCGCTCTCAAACGAGTCGCTCAGCAAGTCGGACTCAACATCTATCGAGGAGAGCTATTATGCTCAGGAGAAGGAGCTTATCATCCGTCTTGCGGTGTGCCAGATGCCTGAGCAGCGCCGCCGAATTTTCGAGATGAGCCGCTATATGGGTATGGATAATCAGACCATTGCAACCACGCTCAACCTCTCCAAAAAGACTGTTGAAAACCACCTCACTTTGGCACTCAAAACCCTTCGTTCAATCCTTGCCGTTTGGGCAAGCCTATTTATTGCGGGGGGGGGATTTTAATAGTGCGAAAATCGACAATTTTTATCTCTGCCGAAAAGAGATATGCTGCATAATAATAACGCCTCGCGGGGCGTTATTTTGCTGCTATAACCTTCGGTTTATAGTACAAACGGGGTAAAAAATAGCTGTAAAAAGGCAATAGCTACCCAAAAATTTTGAATTATGAATTGTCTTCACTAATTTTGTACGATTTATCGACATATACTATGGATTTACAACATTTTAAGAGATTGAACAGGTTTACCGGCTGGATAGTGTTCGCTATCGCAGCGTTGGTTTACCTACTCACCATAGAGCCATCTTCGAGCCTTTGGGACTGCTCGGAGTTTGTTGCCACCTCATATAAGTTGGAGGTTGGCCACCCACCGGGAGCACCGCTCTTTATGCTTCTGGCGCGTATAGCAACCATATTTGCCCCCTCTGCTCACTATGTTCCGCACATGGTCAATGGTATGAATGCATTGGCAAGCGCCTTCTGTATTCTCTTCCTCTTCTGGACCATTACTCATATTGCCCGCCGCCTCTTTACTCGTGGCGGTGAGCAGCTCTCTGTAGGCAAGGCTTATGCTGTGCTCGGTGCAGGTGCTATCGGAGCTTTGGCATATACATTTACCGACACCTTCTGGTTCTCGGCCGTGGAGGGTGAGGTGTATGCCCTATCGTCGATGTTTACGGCGCTTGTTGTTTGGCTGATGCTCCGTTGGGAGGATGAGGCTGACGAGCCGCACTCGTTGCGTTGGATAGTGCTTATCGCCTACCTTATGGGTCTTAGTATCGGTGTACATATCCTCAACCTGCTTACTATTCCGGCGTTGGTATTTATCTACTACTTCCGCAAGAGTAAGACCATCACTTGGAAGGGGCTTATCTACGCCACACTTGTTTCCGGAGCCATCTTGCTGGTAATCAACGGCATTATCATACCATATACCGTCTATGTGGGTATGTTGGTCGATATATGGGCTGTAAATTCACTCGGTCTGCCTGTAAATACGGGTATTGTCTGCTTCGTGCTGGCGATGTTTGCTGCGCTCGGCTATGCGATATACTTCACCCACAAGCGCGGATACAGAATCAGCAACCTTATCTTGGTGTGTGTCACAATGATAATGCTCGGATTCTCATCGTACGCCTCAGTGACTATTCGTGCGGCAGTAAATCCACCGATGAACTCCAACAATCCGAACAACCCTGCGGCACTACTCTCTGTGCTCAACCGTGACCAATACGGCAACCGCCCGCTAATTTATGGCGCTTCATACGCAGCCCCTATCGAGAGCTACACCGAGAAGGATGTTTATAACTACAACCCTGCAACAAAGAGTTACGACAAACTGACCACCGTCGATAGTTATCTCTATCCCGATAAGTTTATGCACCTCTTCCCGCGTATGTGGAACTACCTGAAGAAGGAGCATGACTACAAGCCGTGGGCTGCATATCGCACAAAGGAGGATTTTGTTCGTGACGAGGAGGGTAATATCGTTCGTGATGAGAGCGGACGTCCTGTGCGTCAGACAGTTATGGACTACGGCAAGGCGGTGCGCTACTACGATGGTTATGAGACAAAGACCATCACCGAGCCGACATTTATGGAGAACCTGCACTACTTCTTCTCCTATCAGCTCAACTACATGTATTGGCGCTACTTCCTCTGGAACTTTGTCGGTCGTCAGGATGATATTCAGGCTGAGGGTGTGACACTTACACACGGTAACTGGCTCTCCGGCATCGACTTTATCGACGAGCTCTATCTGGGTCCGCAGGATAATCTGCCTGCCGAGATGGAGAATAACCGCGCACGAAATACCTACTACTTCCTACCGTTTATCCTCGGCATTATCGGTCTTATCTACCAACTTAACCGCGATAAGCGCGGCTTTACGGTGGTGATGTGGCTCTTTATCATGATGGGTATCGCACTGGTTGTCTATTTCAACTCCTCTCCGGGTGAGGTACGTGAGCGTGACTATGTATATGCGGGCTCCTTCTACGCCTTCTCAATGTGGATAGGTCTTGGTGTGCTTGCCATCTATGAGGTGCTATGTAATCTGCTGAAAAACAAGGAGAAGGTTGCCGCTGTCGCTGCCACAGTCATCGCTGCGGTGGTGCCGGGCATTCTCTGCGCCGAGAACTGGGATGACCACGACCGCTCAGGTCGCACTTGGGCACGCGACTCGGGACACAACTACCTCAACAGCATTATCAAGGTGGATGGCGTAAGCCCTATACTCGTAAATTACGGAGATAATGACACCTTCCCTGTATGGTTTGCGCAGGAGGTGGATGGTGTGAGAACCGATGTCCGCATAATGAACAGCTCATATCTCGATGGCGAGTGGTATGTGGATGAGATGAAGTGTAAGGCAAACGATGCCGACGGTATTCCATTCTCACTGCCTCGCGAGAAGTACACCTTTGTAAACGACTGGATACCTATCATCGAGAAGATTGAGCGTCCTGTCAAGGCGAAGGAGGTTATGGAGTTTATCCGTAGCAATGACAGCCGTACAAAGTACGATGTTGGTCTTGGCGAGCCTGTAGATTTTATTCCGACAAAGCGTATTGCTCTGCCTGTGGATAAGGATGCGGCTATTGCATCGGGCATTGTCAAGGAGTCCGACCGTGACCTTATGGTCGATACGGTATATATCAACCTGAAGAAGAGCTCACTTTCGCGCTCGGAGTTGATGCTGCTCGATATGTTTGCCAACTTCGATTGGAAGCGTCCGATATACTTCACACAGGCATATATGCTCAATACCTTCGGGCTTGTGGATTATCTGCAATTTGACGGCTACGCATACCGCTTTGTGCCAATTCTTACACCATTTGAGGATAGTTGGGAGATTGGTCGCGTGGATGCCGACTACGCCTACGATATTCTGATGAACAAGGCACAGTATGGCGGTGTGGCAAATCCAAAGGTCTATGTGGACTCATTTATGCAGCACAACATCATGGTTGCACGCACCCGTGAGGCCTATGCTCGCGTGGCGAAGGAGTATATCTTCCAGCAGCAGTATGCTCGCGCAGAGGAGCTGCTCGACCGTGGTCTTGAGGTGTTGCCTATCAATCAGGTACGCTTCACTATGGAGAATACCTATCCGTTCCTTGAGGGTTACTACTCTATCGGGGCAGATGAGAAGGGCGATACCCTGCTGATGGCCTATGCAGACACTCTTATCAGCTATATCGAGTACTATCTACAGTTTGACGGCTTCTATGGCGACTTGGTAACCGATATTATCGATGACAAGCTCGCTGACCTCTCGGAGCTCTACTACCTTGCCGGTCTTGCCGACCGTAAGGAGGTTGTTCGCAGCTTCAACGACTACTACAAGGAGGCCTTCGGACTGACAGACGAGGAGCTGATGAATCCTGATGCAGATACAACAACAGAAAATAATAAACAATAACGATATGAAACCGACACTAACACTCTACAACACCCTCACTCGTCGTAAGGAGGAGTTTGAGACTATCCATCCCGGCCGCGTAGGTATGTATGTCTGCGGACCTACTGTCTATGGCGATCCACACTTGGGACACACCCGTCCTGCAATCACCTTTGACCTGCTCTTCCGCTACCTTAAGGCAGAGGGCTACAAGGTGCGTTATGTTCGTAACATCACCGATGTAGGTCACTTGGAGCACGATGCTGACGAGGGCGAAGATAAGATTGCAAAGAAGGCTCGTCTGGAGCAGCTTGAGCCTATGGAGGTGGCGCACTACTACACCGAGCGCTACCATAAGTATATGGATATGATGGGTGTGCTCAGTCCATCTATCGAGCCACACGCATCGGGTCATATTATGGAGCAGATTGACTTTGTGCAGAAGATTCTCGACGCAGGCTTTGCTTACGAGTCTAACGGCTCAGTATATTTCGATGTAGAGAAGTACAATGCTGCACATCATTACGGCTGTCTGTCGGGTCGCAACCTCGATGATATTGTGACCGACACTCGCGCCCTTGATGGTCAGTCAGACAAACAGCACTCTTTCGATTTTGCCCTCTGGAAGAAGGCCTCACCTGAGCATATTATGCGTTGGAAGAGCCCTTGGAGCGATGGTTTCCCAGGTTGGCATATGGAGTGTTCTGCAATGAGTACCAAGTACTTAGGCGAGAAGTTTGATATCCACGGCGGCGGTATGGACCTTATGTTCCCACACCACGAGTGCGAGATTGCGCAATCAACAGCGGCTCTCGGTCACGACTCTGCACGCTATTGGGTACACAACAATATGATTACCATCAACGGTAAGAAGATGGGTAAGAGCTACAACAACTTCATCACCCTTGAGCAGATGTTCAATGGCCAGCATGAGGCTTTAGAGCAGGCGTACAGCCCTATGACCGTGCGTTTCTTCATCCTTCAGGCCCACTATCGTTCAACCCTCGACTTCTCGAATGATGCTCTGAAGGCTGCCGAGAAGGGTCTTGACCGACTGATGAAGGGCATTGAGGCTCTTGGTAAGGCAAAGCCAGCAGCGACCACCTCTTTCAATGCAGCAGAGCTCGCAGAGCGTTGCGAGGCGGCTATGGCTGACGATTTGAACTCTCCAATGGTTATCTCTGCACTGTTTGACTATGTGAAGATCTTCAACTCGCTTGCAGATGGCAGCCAGACAGCTACCGCAGAGGATTTGGAGGCTCTGAAGGCGACTGTAAACCGTTGGGTATTCGACATTCTCGGTCTTAAGGATGAGAAGGCGGCTGCATCGGGCGGCAAAGATATGGTCACTCCGCTTGTGGAGATGTTGCTCAATATGCGCCTTGAGGCAAAGGCGGCAAAGAATTGGGCGCTCTCCGATCAAATTCGAGATAAGCTGACAGCTATCGGCATCCGAGTAAAGGATCGCAAGGATGGCTTCGATTGGGAGATTGAGTAACAAAAAAGAGGGGTTCGTGAACCCCTCTTTTTTTATTACTCTGTAATTGCTTTATACCGTTCATAACGGTTGAGCACCTTATTTGTGTAGGCAGCAGTGATGTGCGGCTCCTTAAAGCGGCCAGCGACAACTGCCTCGTGGTTATAAAACTCCTCCTCCGAGAGTAGTAACATATACTCACACACCGTCTGCCAATCGTTCTTCTGCTCCTCATAGTACTCGGCAAGGTTGCGGGCATCCGTAACCCTCGATGCACCACAATTATAGCCGGCAATGGTAAAGGCTATGCGGTCATACTCCGCCACCTGCTTAGATAGACGCAACTGCTTCTGCGTGGACTTATAAAGACGACACGCCACATCGATATTTATCGCCGGGTCGAGAAGCTCTTCGGCCGTCACATCCCAATGGCGGGCAATGTGAGGCATTACCTGCATCAACCCCACCGCTCCGCGCGGAGAGCAGGCCTGAGCATTAAATCGCGACTCGCAATATGCTATAGCCGACATCAATCGCCAATCGAGATTGTGACGACGTGACACACGACGGAAAATATCATCATAAGGGGATATGATATACTCCCCCTCAGCCAGCAACTGCTCCGGCTCCATCTCAACAACATTGTAGCCACGCTTACTCATTGGCACAAACACCAAAAAGAGCGTCACAAAGGCGATGTAGATAAATGGGATATATCTCTTGATTCTCTTCATTTACACGAATTGATATTTATTGCCGCAGATACTATGCTATCTCTGCACACCACTCAATTTATGCACTCATTTGTCGTCAGAGTGGTGTAGTTACAACGCTGCGATTAAGTCGAATGCAATCAAACTTGTTTGAATTGCTAAGACGAAGCAGCGAAAAGACTCCGAAGGAGGATTAACGCTCGGCGCGATTGGAGGCAATGGGCTGTACAAGGCGTACTGCCCATTGCTGACATATCGCGTTAGCGGAAGTAAATGCTGCCTTTTCACAACAAATACACGGCAAATTAATCGTAAAATGCCCACGAAATACCAATCTTAAACATACCAGGATTGAGCGGATAACGCGCAATTTGGAAGGCCTCGCCATTACCGAAGAGGTTGTTGTTAAGGTGCTGATACTTAAGCAGGATACGCATACGCTTCCACTTAGCAGCAACAAAGGCATCGATATACGGATAGTTACCAATCTCTATCTCATCCTGATTATAGAAGACAGAGAGTGCAGGGTTATATCCGCGGGCATAATACTTTGTATTAAATCTACCATCCAGACCTATCTGCACGCGTAGCACATCTCGCTTAACCCAGAACTCATAGTAGTATGAGAGGAAGGCCGAGACGAGCGGCACAGGTACAACGTGTCTATCGGATGTAAGCTGAACCAATACGCGGTGGTTCAGGTGCAGGCCCTTGATAGTAAAGTCCTTTTGGGCATATATACTTGTAAGGCTCACTGTTCCGTCGTGCTGTGCAGGCTTACAGTCGGCGCCGTAGTATATCTTATTATTGACAACGCTCTGCCAGAAGCCGAGTTCTATACCGTGGTCAGGCACGGTAAAGGCGACATTAAATCGGGTTTCGTGCTCCTTGCCGAAGTTATTGTTCCACATATAGTGGTTGGAGTACCAATTATCCATCCAATAGCCCGCCGAGGTGGCTGTCTGCGAGAACTCGCCCGAGAGGGTAAATGGTTTTCCCTTGATAAATGCCGTAAATGCCGCGTGAGCCCTCAAGTCGAAGTCTCCGCCACGATAGCCCGACGGATATATCTTGAAGGATGCTCCATAATCGACATACTTTCGCACCTTGCCGTCGATACCGGCATAGGCAAACCAAGCGCTCTTCTTCACTCGCTCCAACTTACCTGTCAGGTAGTCCTGAAGGGCAAATTGCGAGTATCTATAGAGGTCTAAACCGACTCCTCCATCAATAGTTCCGACAACACCATTTCTATCCCACGGCTGCGCCTGAATAAAGAGGCGGTTAGTAATTCTTCGCTCGGCAAGTGAGTCACGTGTCTGTGTAGGGTTGAGGAACCAATCCTTGTAGTAGGTATCGGTATGCGACTTGAACGAGCCATCCTCGTTACGTTCATATCGCTCATCGGTATATGTAGAGTACTTATCCTGATAGAGTTTGCTCCACGAGTTGTACTCAAACAGGTGGCCGATATATACAGCCGAGAGCTCCGCCATAGAGAAGTCTCGCTCAGTCATACGCATCAGCGGGATACCGATAGACTGCTTAATGAAGAAGGATGTATTACGATAGAGGTTGCTTGCCTCGGCAGATGCAAGGCGCATAGGCACACCTGACGGCATCTCAAAGACAGTATCGGCAATAGCCCAATTACCAACTACACCGCCATTCTCCTGCTGCTCGATATGGTTATGCAGAAAGGCTGCGTGGACAGAGTAGCGGCGACCTGTATGGGCAAAGGTGCCGGCAAAGTTCTGATTTTTGATTCGGGAGCGCTCATACTTACCCTTTGCACCTCGCGCCTTATAGTTGAGCGCAAAGGAGGTTGAAGGGTTGATATTCTGCGAAGCGGTTATCTCAAAGTGCTCCTCACGATAGCGTTTCTGACCCGACTCGAGGTATGTCATCCAGATATATGGATGCTTCATATTGTAGAATGGAACATTGTCGAGGCTATATGCGTAGGTATCATACGGCTGAGCGAAGGTAAAGTCACGCGAAGTGGTGCGCTCAAAGTAGTTTACCTCCTCCGAAGCCTGACCCAGACCGCCTGTAGAGTTATTTCCCAATCGCTTATGCTGGTGCGGATAGTCCAAACGCCACAATGCAAGGGTTGTATCTATCGGTGCCACCATAACCTTATTTGTATTGCGGTCGATAGTCCACTGGAAGTTTCTCAGCGAGCGAATAGAGTCCGAGAAGAAGTAGGACTCCAGCGGCTTGCGCGGCTTCTTCTCCTTCTTTGTCGAGTCCTGCTGCTCACCCTCAGGCGCCCCCTCGCCATTTTCACCCGTATCGTAAGGGTTTGTGCCATAACCACCCATACCGTTCTGCTGCTGCATACCGCCCAAACCGCGCGCAGCGTTCTGCTGGCCACGCATCAGAGTACTTGCATCCATCTGAGCCATAGCCTGACCACTCCACAGCGTAAAGAGCAGTAGTAACAGAGAGAATATGTAGTGCTTAAAACTCATTATTTCTTACAAAACAACCAGCTGATGGTCGAGAGTACAATATAGATAACGATAATTGTCGGCACAGAGTATATGCCGAGGGTTAAAAGTGCAACTATTGCCAGCGCAAGGAAGATATACTGCAACTTATTGGCAGCCCAACTCAAACTCTTGAGTTTGAACGAGAACATACGTATAGGACTTACCAGCAGCGCCGACATAAGCACAGAGATAAGAGCAACCCACTCCAACTCTACAGCCTTACCGCCCGCAACCACAGCATAGACAAACGAAGCACAGAAGATTGCATTTGCAGGTGTTGGCAGACCCTCAAAGCTCTCGTGCTGACTATCATCAATATTGAACTTTGCAAGGCGCAGAGCCGAGAATGCAGCCATAAGGAATGGTACAAATACCAAAATCTTAGCCACAGTATCCGGCATAGTAAACATTGTAAATGTCTGTGAAGCAAAGATATACATCATCGCCGAAGGTGCTACGCCAAACGACACCATATCTGCAAGCGAGTCGAGCTGCACGCCAACCTCCGAGTACTGACCAAGCAGTCGTGCAGAGAATCCGTCAAAGAAGTCGCACACCGCAGAGGCTACGATAAGTATTAATGCGAGGCGGAAGTCACAGAACATCAGCGACGCCACAACAGAACCACAACCACAGAGCAGATTGCAGAGGGTTATAATATTAGGGACTGTAAACAACTTTATTTTCATTTTTCAGTGCTTTTAACCCGACAAAGTTACAAAATATTTTTATCTTTGTAACATCAACACAAAAATAGAGGTTATTATGGCTCAAAAAAGAGAGATTTATTGCGTAATTATGGCAGGAGGAGTGGGTACCCGCTTCTGGCCAAAGAGTCGTAAAAATATGCCAAAGCAGTTTTTGGACATCCTTGGCAACGGCAAGTCATTTATCCGAATGACCTTTGAGCGTTTTTCTGCAAGAATTGCCCCCGAAAACTTCTTGGTCGTAACAAATCAGAACTACAAATCTCTCGTTTTGGAGCATCTGCCGGAGCTCAAGCCTGAGCAGATACTCTGCGAGCCGATTGGGCGCAATACAGCCCCTTGCATCTGTTATGCGGCAAATTATCTGAACAAGATTGCCCCCGACTCTCTTATGGTTGTCACCCCGTCTGACCACTATGTGGCTGATGAGAAGGGATTTATTGACACCCTTGACGCCTGCACAGAGTTTGCCGGGGCGAACGATGTGCTGATGACTATCGGCATCAACCCTACCCGTCCTGAGACCGGTTACGGATATATACAACGCAGCTCTGCCGAGCCACTATCGCCTGTGAAGTGTTTTACCGAGAAGCCAAATCTTGAGGTAGCACAGGCATTTATCCGCAGCGGTGAGTTTTTGTGGAATTCTGGCATATTTATCTGGAAGACATCGGCAATTCTCTCGGCAGTAGAGCGCTATCTGCCTGAGATGCACTCTCTATTCAGCTCTATCTCAGCCTCTTATGGCACTGTAGGCGAGAGTGCGGCTATAACCGATGTATTTACCCGTTGTAGAGCAATCTCGATTGACTATGGAGTAATGGAGCGTGCCGACAATGTATATGTTCACAGCGGCGACTTCGGTTGGAGCGACATTGGCACTTGGGGCTCTCTCTACCAACACTCGCGCAAGGACAAATATGCCAACGCAAAGCCTGCCGAGGGGTGTTATACCTACGACACTCGCAACACCATTATATCTTTGCCGCAGAACAAGGTGGCCATTATCAACGGTCTGCGCGACTACATCGTAGTCGATACCGAGGATGTGCTGATGATTTGCCCACGTTCGGAGGAGCAGAATATCAAGAAGTATATTGACGAAGTGAAGTTCAACCAGGGAGATAAGTTTTCATAATGGAGCTATACAACATATTCAACCAATGCACAGGTGTAACCACCGACTCACGCAAAGTTTCGCAGGGCGTGCTATTCGTTGCGCTCCGTGGCGAGAACTTTGACGGCAACCGTTTTGCCATTCAGGCGCTGAAGGATGGTGCAGCCTATGCTGTGATAGACAATCCTGAGCTCTTGCAAGAGGCGGCAGAGCTAACGGAGCGACTGATTTTGGTCGAGGATACACTCTCTGCCCTACAGGCACTTGCAGCAGAGCATCGTCAGCAACTCGCAATTCCGATTATCGGCATTGTCGGCAGCAATGGCAAGACAACGACCAAGGAGCTTGTCAGCCGTGTACTTGCCGAGAAGTTCGAGGTATATGCCACACAAGGCAACCTCAACAACCATATCGGGGTACCTCTGACGCTGCTTGCGATGAATCGCAACACTGAGTTTGGTGTTGTCGAGATGGGTGCAAGTGCGCAGAAGGAGATTGAACTGCTCTGCTCTATCAGCCAGCCGAACTACGGCATTATAACCAACATCGGCAATGCTCATCTTGAGGGCTTTGGTGGCAAGGAGGGTATTGCAAAGGGTAAAGGCGAACTCTTTGATTGGTTGGAGAGCAGTGGCGGTCACGCATTTGTCCCGATGGAGGATGTAAAGCTATGCGATATGGCCTTGCAGAGGTGCAATATGATGACCGAGTACTACTCTCGCTCCATTGCAGATGGTTACAAGAGCCATCTTTCGGGAGATTACAACCGTTACAACATCGCCGCAGCAGTAGCTGTGGGCAGATATTTCGGCATTGATGAGCATCGCATCGCATCGGCTATTGAGAGCTACATCCCCGACAACAACCGCTCGCAAGAGGTTACTACCGAGCGTAGAAATATTGTTATCATTGACTGCTACAACGCCAATCCGTCAAGTATGGAGGTGGCAATAGAGAATATCTCCTCCAAGAGGGGCGAACGCAACCTGCTCATTCTCGGCGATATGCTTGAGTTGGGCAAATGGAGTTTTGACGAACATTGTCGCATACTGCAACTTGCCGCGCAGGTTGAGAATGCAGAGTTACTACTCGTTGGCTCGGAGTTTTCAAGGGCCGCCCACGCGTTAGGTATAGGAGCCACATGTTGCACCGACAGCACCGAGGCGGCAGATTGGGTGGCACAGAACAAGATTAGCGATACCGTTATTCTGCTCAAGGGTTCACGAGGTATTAAATTAGAAAAACTTATAGGTGTGCTATGAAACGACTACTAACCATATTCTGCCTGCTGTTTGCTCTTACAGCCTCAGCAAAGAGTCAGCCCGACTGGCTCAAAAATGCTGTTATATACCACATCTACCCATCGACCTATATGGACTCTGATGGTAACGGCATTGGCGACTTGAAGGGTATAACCTCCCGCCTTGACTATATTCGCAGCTGCGGTTTTAACTGTATTTGGATGTCGCCATGCTTTGCAAGTGCTTGGGAAGATGGAGGTTACGACATTATCGACTACTACAAGGTTGATCCGCGTTTCGGTACGAATGACGATTTGAAGGCTCTTATCGACAAGGCTCACGGCTTGGGTATCAAGGTGTTGCTCGACCTTGTTGCAGGTCACACATCTGACAAACATCCATGGTTTAAGCAGTCGAGTCAGGCGGATAGAAATCAATACTCCGACTACTACATCTGGTCTGTCGGCAAGAACTACAAAAAGCCGGGGCCTAAATTTGTGAATAACAACTACCCACGAGACGGCTACTACATCAAAAACTTCTTCGAGTGTCAGCCGGCACTCAACTACGGCTACTACAACCCAAAGCCAAACCACCATTGGGAGCAGGGATACGATGCTCCGGGCCCTACTGCCGTTCGCGCAGAGCTGAAGAAGATTATCGCCTATTGGTGCGACTTGGGGGCTGATGGTTTCCGTGTGGATATGGCGCAGTCACTCGTTAAGAGCGACAACAAGAACCGCGATGGCGTACGTCGTCTGTGGAATGAGATTTTTGAGTGGTACAACAGCGCATATCCAAACAATATCATGCTCTCGGAGTGGTCAAATCCTGAGCAGTCACTCTCGGCAGGCTTTAATATCGACCTGCTTATCCACAACGGCATAGGTGGCAAGGTCTATCGTCCGCTCGTCTGCGAGACTACAGATAAGATGGTGCCGACAGTCTGCTACTTCAACCGTGAGGGCAAGGGAGATATTCGTGCAGCGATGGAGCTCTATGGCGAGATTTACAACACCTATCGTCGCCTTGGTGGTTATGCATCTATGCCGACAAACAGCCACGATATTTGGCGACTTACCCGAATGAATCGCAGTTCGGCCGAGGAGCAGAAGGTGGCTATAACCCTCTTCCTTACTCTGCCGACACCACCAATTGTATATTACGGTGAGGAGATTGGTATGCGCAACCTTGAGTATGCACCCGCGAAGGAGGGTAGCGTATCGTCGCGCAACCGCTCGGTATGTCGTACCCCTATGCAGTGGGATAAGAGTAAAAATGCAGGTTTCTCAACTGCAGACCCTGCGAAGTTATACCTGCCGGTGGATAATGCACCGAACTATCCGAATGTTGCCGAGCAACTGACAGACCCAAATTCGGTACTCAACTACGTCTCTGACCTCATTGCTCTCCGACAGGCTACCCCGGCGTTAGGTGTAGAGGGCGATTGGAAGTATGTTGGCGATTTAGACAATCCATACCCTATGATTTACGCCCGTACACTTGGAGATGAGAAGTATGTGGTTGTCTTCAACCCTGCCGACCGCACCGTTAGTGGCTCAATCCCAACAATGGGCAAAAAGGCCGAGTGGGTATTCGGCAATAACCGCGCACTTGCAAAGTGCAAGAGCAGCAAGGAGTTACACTCCTTTACAATGAAACCTATTAGTGTAGCAATATATAAAATCAAATAGCTTATGAAAAACACCTCTCTTCCGGAAAACGCCTACCGTGAACTTAAGGATGGCGAAGAGTATCAGCCAATTATGTCGGCCGATACCGTACCTGCCGAGGCTACGCCATACTCGGTGACTATGGGTATTATTATGGCAATTATCTTCTCGGCCGCTGCGGCTTTCCTTGGTCTTAAGGTCGGTCAGGTCTTTGAAGCGGCAATACCTATCGCAATCATCGCTGTAGGTCTTGGCGGTCTGCAGAAGGGCAAGAGCATGCTGGGTCAGAATGTTATTATTCAGAGTATCGGTGCCACCTCAGGCGTAATTGTTGCGGGTGCCATCTTTACCCTGCCTGCACTCTACATTCTCGGCCTTGAGGCGCACTTCTATCAGGTATTCTTATCATCGTTGCTCGGCGGTGTTCTCGGCATTGTGCTGCTCATTCCATTCCGTAAGTACTTCGTAAAGCAGATGCACGGAAAGTATCCGTTCCCTGAGGCTACAGCAACTACCGAGGTGCTTGTATCGGGCGAGAAGGGTGGCAAGCAGACCATCGTGCTTGCACTTGCAGGTCTTATTGGTGGTGCTTACGACTTTGCAGTATCGACCTTCGGTGCATGGGCAGAGAATATCTCTACAAAGATGGTGACTTGGGGTGCAACTATTGCTGACAAGTTCAAGGTTGAGCTCTCTCTCAACACAGGAGCGACTCTGCTCGGTCTGGGTTATATCATCGGTCTTAAGTATGCCGTAATCATCACTGCCGGCAGCTGTTTAGTTTGGTTTGTACTCGTTCCACTCGTTGGTTACGCATCTGCTGATGCAGCAGCGATGAGCGCAACAGACCTCTTTGTGGCTTATGGCCGACCTATCGGTATCGGTGGTATCGCTATGGCAGGTCTTATCGGCATTATCCGTCAGGCGGGTATTATCAAGGATGCGGCGAAACTCGCTGTAAATGAGCTTGGCGGTAAGAAGAGCGCCGATGTGGCAGTGCGTACAGACCGTGATATTACAATGAAGACCATCCTTACCATTATCATCGCAACGCTCGTTGCTACGCTGGTATTCTTCCAATTTGGTGTGCTTGGTAATTGGTTACAGACTATCGTTGCGCTGCTCATTGTCTTTGTTATCGCATTCCTCTTTACAACTGTTGCGGCAAATGCTATCGCTATTGTTGGTAGCAACCCTGTATCGGGTATGACACTGATGACACTTATTCTCAGTTCGCTCGTACTTGTATCTATCGGTCTGAATGGCACTATGGGTATGACTGCAGCACTGATTATCGGTGGTGTGGTTTGTACAGCACTCTCTATGGCAGGAGGTTTTATCACCGACCTTAAGATTGGTTATTGGCTCGGCACAACCCCAGCAGTACAGCAGAAGTGGAAGTTCCTCGGCACGCTGGTATCGGCCGCAACCGTTGCCGGTGTGATGATAATCCTTAACAAGACCTACGGTTTTGTCGGCGAAAATGCCCTTGCAGCACCGCAGGCCAATGCTATGGCGGCAGTTATCCGTCCTCTGATGGAGGGTGGTCAGACTCCGTGGGTGCTCTACTTTGCAGGTGCTATCTTGGCACTCGTTCTCACTTGGATTGGTGTTCCTGCACTCGCATTCTCGCTGGGTATGTTTATTCCGATGTCGCTCAACGCTCCGCTGGTTGTGGGTGGTCTTATCGCGTGGTTTGTATCTTCCCGTTCAAAGGATGAGGCACTCAATAAGGCTCGCTTTGACCGTGGTACACTTATCGCATCGGGATTTATCGCCGGTGGTGCGCTGATGGGTGTTGTTTCGGCTATACTTAAGTTTGCCGGCGTAGAGCTCTTTGCTGCCGATTGGGCTGCATCTTCTGCGGCAGAGTGGGTTGCACTTGTTATGTATATTGCAATTATGGTATATTTCACCATTCATACAATGAAAGCTAAAAAGGAGGAGTAATTATGACGTTAAAAGAGAGATTTTTGAAATATGTCGCTATCAACACTCGCAGTGACGAGAATAGCGAGAGTTTCCCATCAACTGCTGTGCAGTGGGATCTGCTCAATGCACTTGTTGAGGAGATGAAACTACTCGGACTTAAGGATGTTACAATCGATAAGTACGGCTATGCTATGGGAACTATCCCTGCCACACCTGGTAAGGAGAATGCCCCTGTAATCGGTTTTCTCGCCCATGTAGATACCGCACCCGATATGAGTGGTGAGAATGTTCGCCCTCGCATTATCGAGAGTTATGACGGCGAGGATATTGTACTCAACAACACCCTTACAATGAAGGTTGCCGACTTCCCTGAGCTCAAGCGCTTTATCGGTCACACCCTTATCCACACCGACGGCACAACGCTGCTTGGTGCTGACGACAAGGCGGGTGTTGCCGAGATTATGACCGCAGCGGAGTATCTGATGGCACATCCTGAGATTGAGCACGGTAAGATTCGCATCGGTTTTACACCTGATGAGGAGATTGGTCGCGGTGTCGATTTCTTCGATGTCAAGGCCTTTGGTGCCGACTTCGCATACACTATGGATGGTGGCTATGAGGGCGAGTTAGAGTATGAGAACTTCAATGCAGCATCAGCAAAAATCGCCATTCAGGGTCGCAATGTACACCCCGGATATGCAAAGAGTAAGATGATTAACGCCATCGAGGTTGCCTGCGAGCTCAACAGCCTTGTGCCAGCCGTAGAGCGTCCACAGTTTACCGAGGGTTATGAGGGATTTTACCACTGTGTAGGCTTCAACGGAACGGTTGAGAATGCAACAATATCTTACATCATCCGCGACCACGACGCCGATTTGTTCGAGAAGAAGAAGGTTTGGATGCACAACATTGTCGGCATACTGAACAACAAGTACGGCGAGGGTGTGCTGACCCTTACCCTCAAAGATCAGTACTACAATATGCGCAAGATGGTTGAGCCACATCCACAGGTTATCGAGAATGCACTGAAAGCTATGCGCGATGCAGATGTAGAGCCTATCGTTCGCCCTATTCGCGGTGGAACTGACGGCGCGCGACTCTCATTTATGGGTCTGCCTTGTCCAAACATCTTCGCGGGCGGAATGAACTTCCACGGCAAGTTTGAGTACTGCTCTCTTAACTCTATGGAGAAGGCTGTAAAGGTAATTATTAACATTGCAAAGAGATGGGCAGAGTAAGAGGTGGCTTTATTAAGGTCGCAGCAGCAACACCCCGAGTAGCTGTTGCCGACTGTGTCACAAACGCAAAGAGAATAGGAACACTCATTTGTCAGGCGGCAGAGGAGGGTGTGAGCATCATTTCCTTCCCCGAGCTATCCATTACAGGTAGTAGTTGCGGGGTGCTCTTCACCCAAAGTTCTCTGCTAAAGTCGGCAGAGATGGCGCTAAGTCGCCTGCTGATGATTCCTGAGCCGATTGTATCGGTGGTAGGTATGCCTGTGCTCTACAACTCGCATATCTACGACTGCGCTGTGGTATTTGCCGAGGGCGTTATCTACGGCGTAGTACCAAAGAGCTACAGCAATGACCCTATATTTACCGCAGGTAGAGGTACCGAGAACCGATATATCACTCTCTGCGAGCAGATGGTGCCTTTTGGTAGCGACCTGATTTTCTCCATTGACGGAGTGAAGTTCGGCATTGAGATTGGCGACGACTGCCGCCAGATTATCACCCCTTCAGCCGAGATAGCCTCGGCAGGTGCGCAGGTTGCTATCTGTATGGACGCCAAGGAGGAGTATAGCCAGAGCTACAACGCCCTCACAAAGGGTGTTGCACACCACTCTGCAGCTATCTGTGGTGGATATATCTACTGCTCGGCAGCCGTAGGCGAGTCATCTACAGACTTTGTATATGCAGGTGCGGCTGTGGTGGCTGAGCGCGGAGAGATTCTTGCCGAAAGGGAGCGTTTTATCCGTACAAATGCCCTCACCATTACCGATATTGACGTTGAGGCTATTGAGCACGCACGTCTATCTGACCACAAGACTACACTCTGCGACTGCTACCGTGTGCTTGAGCTTATACAGACAATAGCTCCGAGCCCTATCGTTCGCAAGGTAAATCCTGCGCCATTTATCCCGAAGGATAGTGATGGTTGTCGTGAGGTGATTGAACTTCAGGCGATGGGTCTTGCACAGCGTCTTGAGCATACACACTGCAACAAGGTTGTTATCGGTGTTTCAGGTGGTTTGGACTCAACTTTGGCACTCATTGTACTTGTTCGCACATTCGATATGCTCGGTCTTGACCGCAAGGGCATTGTGGGCGTGACTATGCCGGGTTTTGGTACCACAGGCAGAACTTACAACAACGCCATTACCCTTATGCAGGAGCTGGGCATAACACTGCGCGAGGTGAGCATCCGTGCAGCGTGTGAGCAGCACTTTAAGGATATCGACCTCGACCCTAATGACCGTAGTGCAGCCTTCGAGAACTCACAGGCTCGTGAGCGCACACAGATTCTTATGGATATTGCCAATGCTGTGGGCGGTATGGTTATCGGTACGGGAGATTTGTCAGAGTCTGCTTTGGGTTGGGCAACATACAACGGCGACCATATGTCGATGTACAACGTAAATTGCTCTGTACCAAAGACTTTAGTTCGCGCACTCACCTCTTGGGCTGCCGATAATGAGCAGAATGAGAGGGTCAAGGCGGCGCTGAAGGATATTGTCTGCACGCCTGTAAGTCCGGAGTTGCTTCCGGCAGATGATAAGGGCGAAATTGCTCAAAAGACAGAGGATTTGGTCGGCCCATACGAGTTGCACGACTTCTTTATCTACCACTTTGTGGTAAATGGTTTTGCGCCATCAAAGATTCTGATGCTGGCAAATATAGCCTTTGAGGGTAGCTACGACGAGGAGGTTATAAAGCATTGGCTGAAGGTATTTATCCGCCGATTCTTTACCCAGCAGTACAAGCGCTCGGCAGTACCTGACGGGCCAAAGGTAACGGCTGTATCTCTCTCCCCTCGCGGCAGCTGGATGATGCCATCCGACGCATATAGCACAGAGTGGTTGAGCGATATTGAGTAGTTCAGACTCTATAAAATAAAAAAGCGAGGCAAAACCTCGCTTTTTTATTCTCTACAACTCGATAAGTCCGTCAGGTAGCACCAACTTAATCTCCTGCTTATCGAAGTCTATCGCCGCGATAAACTCCTCAACGGCGGGGATAAGGTAGTGCTTGCCGCCTATTTCGACCTCAAAGAGCGGATTGTACTCATTATCGTAGAAATCGGTTATCTCGCCCTTGCGACGGCCAATTTTGACGGTAAAACCTATCAAATCCTCAAATGTAAACTCGTCGTCATCGCTCTCTGCCTCCTCGATAAATATCTCATTACCCATAATCAGTTCGGCGCGCTTTGGAGTGTCTATATCGGCAAAACGTACCGTAGCATTACCACGACCACGACGAGAGAAAGAGTCACAAAAAAGAGGAACGACCAGACTGTCCACAATAGTAAACAGCGGTTGTTCCTCAGAAAAGTTGTCGGGGAAGTCGGCATAGAGGTTAACATTAACCTCACCCTCAGCTCCAAAGAGCTTTGTTATACGACCGACTGCCAACATACCTGCTTTACTCAGCAGCCTCAGTTGACTCCTCAGCGCTCTCTGCGGCAGCAGCCTCTGCAGCAGCAGCGGCAGCCTCAGCCTCAGCAGCAGCCTTCTTCTCAGCAAGTGCCTGTACGCGAGCTGCGTTTACAGCAGCCTCAGCAGTCAGACGAGCCTTCTTGTCAGCAGTAGCAGCAGAAGCGAGAGAGCTAACCTTAGCGGCAACCTTACCCTCCTTCTCGCCGAGCCACTTGTTGAAACGAGCCTCAGCCTCAGCCTCAGTGAATGCGCCCTTAGCTACACCACCAAGCAGGTGCTTCTTGTACAATACGCCCTTGTACGAAAGAATCGCACGAGCAGTATCGGTAGGTTGTGCGCCCTTCATTAACCAACCCAGTGCTTGCTCGAAGTTCAGGTCGATTGTAGCAGGATTCGTGTTAGGGTTGTAAGTACCCAGCTTCTCGATAAATTTACCATCACGTGGCGCTCTGCTATCTGCAACGACGATGTGATAGAAAGCGTAAGCCTTCTTACCATGACGTGCCAAACGAATTTTAACAGCCATTTTGCTATAAAATTTTTTGTTAATAAATAAGTTACACTAACCCACTTTGGATTAATCGGCACAAAGGTAGAAATAATTTTCGGAATTGCAAAATATTTTTCTGATTGTCAGCGGCTAATGCTGAATAGGGAGTTTAAGGAGGTTAGTGAAGATAGCGAAAATTGTCCTACCCCTTTAATCCACCTAAAGGTGGCTTTTCCTCCTTCGCGCCTCGGCATAGTTCAAGCGAGCTTGACTCTGCTCTCGGCTTGGCGTCGGTTGACAAAGGGGGACTTGGTCGCAGAAAAGGTCAGAGAAATCTGACCTTTTCTGCTCCGAGGTGCAACGAACATGCTACGGTTCATAGAAATTGCAAAATATTTTTCTGATTGTCAGCGGCTTTCAGACAGACGGGCTGTTGCCACCAATACAAAACAAAAAAGCGAAGAGCTGTTTGCCCTTCGCTTTTGTATAGAGTTTTCTCTAATTAGAATGCCTTAACCTTCATCTCACGCTTAACCGGAGTAACGGTCTTGAGTGAGCGAACAACAGTCTTCATAGTATTTACCTCAGCCTTGCTGAATGAAGCCTTGCTTGCACTCTTTACAGTACGCTGTACTGGAGCCTTAGACTTAGGAGCTACCTTACCATTTCTAATGATGGTTGTTGCAATACCGCTGATTGTAACAGGTTTCATAAATACCTCCTCAGCTGCAGCCATAGACGCAGGAGTTGCATTCTCAACATCGAGATAGAAAAACTCGTATGTAAAATAGCTCTTCTGACCTTCACTATCTGTAAACTGAATAGGGCCATCCACATTTGGTAAATAGTAAGATACACGGAATGCAAATGCATTGTACTCTGGCTCGAAGAATGGCTGCACAGAGGCACCATACTCTGCAGCAAGTGACTCCCAAGTATCATCTGGATAACCATTATTATTCCAGAAAGTCTTTTCATCAACAAAATGGATGGTCTCATCAACCTCAAGCTGAACACCCAAATTTGATGCAAGAATACCAGTATCAACAAAACCATTTAGCTCGCAAAGGTTTGTTTCTCTGTCCCAAGTGAACTCGAAGTGCTTACCAGTAACACCTGTTGCAGCAGACATAAAATCTACTACTCGGTAGTTGTTAGTACCCTCCTTATTCTGGAGCACAAGGCCTGTAAGCGGATCCTCTAGTACAGTACATTCCCAAGAGCCTGTAGCTACATCTACCCACTGTGCACCCTCTGAAATAGCGCCATCAATAGAGAAGTACTCAACATAGCCACTACCAAGAGCCATACCTACACCCATCTCTGGAGCAGTGAGCTGTACATAGAATACAAACTCATTTGCAGCTGGGTCATAGTAAGGCTGTACATCACCACTGAATTTGCCAGCAAGGTCCTCCCAAGTATAATCCTGACCAATCCACTGGTAGAATGTACGGAAGTCGCAAGCGAAGATGTTTCCTACACTGCCAAAGTTTGCAGCGTCAAAACCAGTATCGTTGAAACCGATAATCTCGCACTTGTTGGTAGTCTTATCCCAAGAGAAGTTCAACTGAGAGCCCTCGCCCATGTAGTTCTCGATACGATAAAGATTTGTACCCTCAGCCATATAGAGCTTACGATCAGTAAATGGTACATATGCAACCTGACCATCCTCAGTCTCTGTTGTGTAGAGAGAAGAGTAGTAGCTACCTGTAGCAACCTCAACCCAAGTGTAGTTTACGATAGTCTCTGTGCAGAGTGCAGGAACGAGTGTATTACCCTCAACATCGCAGAACTTAGCCTTAAGAATGGTAGTCTTCTCGTTGCAAGTACCGCTGAGAATCTGCATATAAGCTGCCTTACCGTAGATATTAACACCTGTAGGCTGGAGCTCATAACCTGCTGCTGTACCTACATTACCCTCAGAGTCAGCAACGAAGTAGATATCGTAGCCATTAGTGTAGAGTGAAGAGAGGCGGTATGCAGCACCATCAAGAGTGAGTGCAGGGTTGATGCAAGTACCCTTCTCAAGAGTTACATCAAACTCAGAATCCATAAACTCTGATGTCAGCGGAGCTGTATAGAATGGAGCGTAAACGAAGTCGTTCTGAAGGTCAAGCATTGGCTGAACAGGGAACTCAGGAGCCTCAACTGCGATAATCTCCTCAAATACGCCATAGCTAACTGCATCCTCACCTTTGCCAGAGTAGAACTCAGCAACCAGAGTAAGCAGACCTGTAGCTGGATCGAACTTAGAAGCCTCAGTGTCGATAGCCATCTTAACCTCATAACCATTCTGAACAAGACCTGTAGCCTGGTTAATATACTGCTTTGGAAGAGTTACAGTACCATCCTCAAGAGCAGAGAAGTAGATTGGATAACCTGCCTCGTAGAGGTCTGGGAGGCGATAGAGAAGACCATACTCCTTGTAGAAGAGACGATCTGCATCCTTTGTGCTAACCTCGCAACGACCCTTCTCAAGTACTGGAACCCAAGAAGCAGCCTGGCTCTCAGAGTAGAACAGTGCGTTCTCTGGAAGCTCTACCTCAGAGAATGAGAAGTCACCATCCTCCTCAGCATCAGGCATAGCAAGCTCGTAAACGCCGAGTGCTGGAGAGAGAACGAGTTTGAAAGCGCCATCATAGTTACAAGGGTATGTGTTCTTTCCTACATAACTTCCACCTGGACAACCAAGCAGTGCCTCAACTGGGAATGTAAGAGCACCATTTTCAATCTTACCATACATATCATCGGTAATATCATCTGCACGATTCAAATCACTAAGAGCCGCAGGATAAGAGTAGATAGATACCATACCGCCATTGATTGTAAGGCCAAGCTCCTGAAGAGGAATATAGGCTTTATCGTATGGAGTTGCATTGATAATAGTGTAGATAGGATTAGCCTCAATAGCTGCGTTGTACTCCTCGTCAGAGTCATCGCCCCAAGGGCCTACACGGTAAGCATTTACCATGCGGTAGATACCTGCAAGACCAGCATCCTCACCTGTACCCTCAAGAGCAGCATTAAATGCATCCTCATTGATAGAGTCAGCACGAACCTGAACCTTTACGTTGTAAGTTGGGTGAGTCTGACCAGCCCACTCTCCGCTAAATGTAACACCCCACCAAGAGGTAACGACATCATCAGTATAAGCGCACTCACCAAGGTCAATCCACTTTACACGGTTGATAGTAACAGAGAAAGTAGTTGCGTTATTGGTATCGTACTGCTTTACATACTGTGGGTCGTTTACGATAGAGAGCTCAAAGGTGTAAGGAACACCTACCTCAGCCTTATCAGAGAGGGTTACGGTGAACTCTGCAACATCCTCACCATCAGCAAAGACGATAGGATCTACAGTAAACATTGCGTTACCATCCTTATCGGTAGTATTCTTTGAAATCTCTACCGGTACGGTAATCTCGCCATCGACATTATTACGATAAGCAGAATATGTGAATACTGTTGCCTCAGATGGATCAAGGCTCACTTCACCCATAGGGCCCTGTGTCTCAAGAACACTTGCGTCTGGGAAATAGACGTCGTAGCAACCCTCCAACTCTGCCGGACCCGCCTCGTGGGTAAGGTCCTCGCTACAAGCGACCATACCTACTGTAGCAAAGGCGAGCAAGGCATAGAAAAATTTATTTATTGCTTTCATATATTCGCATTTTTTTCAATTTGACACTCTGTTCTGTTACTCTACCCATGGAAGAATGCTGTCAGATGGGTCAGGGTTGTTGGTCTCAGAGAGAGCCTTGTTATCCTGTGCCTCATAACCGTTGATAGGTACATTGAACCAAGGTGCAATACCATCAACATTGAAACGAGCCATCTCCGGGTGGTTAGTACCTGGGTAACCGCGGTTGATTGACAGATACTCTGGGCAACGCTTGTAGTCAAAGAACATGACACCCTCACCCCAGAACTCGATACGCTTCTGGAGGAACATCTCCTTAATGAGCTCAGAGCCGGTCTTTGTACAAGTGTAAGCCTCGTTACGAGTCTTAACAATATCAATCAGTGAAGAAGCATCACCATTACGAGCGTCGCACTCAGCGATGATAAACTTCATCTCCTCCATACGCATAAGTGGCATATCAGTTGCTGAACCAATCAGGTAGTCATCCGGATTAGCCTCACCTGGACGGAACTTAAGAGATGCGTACTCAGGAAGCTCCTCTGCACCTGGGTAGGTCTCAGTTGCAGGAACGAATGTGTTCTGTGCCTCAAGAGCGTGACCTGCAGGAGCCTTCCAAGAGAGCTTACGGAAGTCAGTATCAGGAATCTGGTTGTAGAACTGCTTATCAACCATTACATAAGCACCTGCACCAGGACCACCGTAACCGTAAGTCTGCTCAGTTGACATAAACGATACGAAGTTTACGATACCACGCTTAACAACGATAGACTCTGAAGAGGTACGAATGCAGAGCATCCAAGACTGCTGTGAGTCAGCGTTGTTAAAGCCGTCTGTTACAGATGTCCACTGCTCCTTTGTAAGTGGAGAGTAAGAACCTGCAGCAAGAGCCAACTCTGCATACTCCTTAGCCTTTGCATAGTCGCCCTCATAGAGCTTTGCACGTGCGTAAAGACCGTATGCTACTGCCAAATCAGGCAGGGTCTTGTCTGTTGAAGGGGTGTGGCCATCGAGCAGAAGAACAGCCTTGTCAAGGAGCTCATAAATCTTCTCAAGAGCCTCAGCCTTAGTCAGACGAGGGTTATTCTTAGCATAGTCAACAGTCATATTCTCGTGGAGGTAAGGAACGGTAAGACCCTCGATACCCTCCTTTGAGGTGTACTTGTTTGCCTTGAACTCGTGCATCTGAGCCATCTCGAGCATAGCAAGAGCGCGGTATGCGTAAGCAGCACCTACATAACCCTTGTTAGTATCAACGATAGCGTCGATATCCGGATTCATACGGATAACATCGTTTGACAGCGCGATAATCTTGGTATAAATCAACCAGAAAATCTGGATGTGTGAGCTTGTTGCGCTCAGACCCTGATTTGACTGGAACTGTGAGTACCAACCATACGGGTTATCCATGATTGTAAGGTCATTGCACATTACCTCACGGTGTACGCCGACTGATGGAAGACCATAGAATGAGTGTACACTAGGAGTGCCACCTGCCCACTCTGCATTAGCTGCGTAGTTGTGGATAGCGGCAGTCATTGACTTAAGCGCGTCAGCAGAAGCGGTAGCCTGCTCTGCAGAGATAGAGCTGCCGGTAGGGTGAACCTCCTTGATACAGCCGGTAGCTACTACAGAAGCAAGAACGCTGAATATAGCTGTATATTTCAATATATTTTTCATATCTTTTCTCCTTTCTTTAATAATTAGAAGGTAAGGTTAACACCACCGGAGATTGTACGGATTGGTGAGTAGTAAGCAGCTGAAGCACCACCGGTGAAGCTCTGACGTGGGTCGAGACCCTTACGAGCAGACCAGTACCAAATATTCTCAGCAGCTACGTAGATACGGAGCTTTGAAACACCAATCTTTGACATCCACTTGCGTGGGAATGTGTAACCAACATTAACATTCTGGAGGCTCAGGTATGAAGCTGACTCAAGGAAACGGTCAGAAGATGCAGAGGTGTAGTTATCGCTATATACGAAACGTGGATACTCGTTGTTTGGATTCTCAGGAGTCCAAGCCTTATACATATCCTTGTGGATAGATGTACCTACGTTTACGAGGTTTACACCACGGCTGGCCATAGAGCCTGCATAGTCACCATCATAAACCTTACCACCAATCTGATATACGAAGTTTACTGACAAATCAAAGCCATAAGCCTCGAGAGATGTACCGAAACCACCATAGAGATCAGGCAGTGAAGTATCGAAGATGAAGTAATCTGCCTCAGAGTAGTCAGCAGTCTTCTCCAACTCGAATGTTGGCTGACCTGTAGCCTTATCTACGAACTCGTTACGCTTCCAATACAGAGCCTTACCTGTCTGCTGATCAACACCAGCAAATGCGCGGTAGTTCTTTGTATAGATTGAGTGGCCGATTGCGTACATGTTGCTACCATCACGGTAACCGGTATATGCGTTACCCTCAAGGTCAAAGAGCTGATCCTTAACGTTATCGTAGTCAAGATCGAGGATCTTGTTCTTTACGTAAGTTGCGTTGAGGTTGATATTCCAATTAACGTTCTTTGTGCGGATAACGTTTGCGTTCAGAGCAAGCTCAACACCCTGGTTAGCCATATCACCAACGTTCTTCCAGAAACCTGAGTAACCCATTGATGATGGAACTGAGTACCAAGAGAGCATATCAGTAGTGATACGGTTGAAGTACTCGAGGCTACCAGCCAGACGGCCCTGCCAGAATGAGAACTCAACACCTGCGTTCATATTTGCATTGGTCTCCCAAGTGAGCTCCTCATTACCCTTTGAAGCGAAAGCTACTGACCACTTATCAGTACCATCGTTTGCGATTGAGTAGCGGTCCATATAGAGGAAGTCACCAATCTGGTCGTTACCCTGTGAACCATAAGAAGCCTTAATCTTGAGCTCGTCAACCCAAGTTGCGTTGAACCAATTCTCCTTGTTAATCAACCAAGCACCTGATACAGACCAGAAGTTACCCCAACGGTGATCTGGGTGGAAACGTGATGAAGCATCACGACGGAAAGATGCTGAGAAGAAGAAACGGTTGTCATAGTCATACTGACCACGGAAGAGGTAACCCTCATTGTTGTACTCAGAGAAAGATGAGCTTGTGCTTGACACCTTCAGACCCTGAGTAAGCTCAGATGAATCAACTGAGTACAGACCGTTCTTATAACCTGAAAGTGAACGACCCATATCGTAGTTGTTCTCGTGACCGAGCATTACATCTACGTGGTGAACATCGTTAAATGTGTAGTTCCAAGTCAAAATCTGCTGGAGAGTGTAGCTCCAATACATTGACTGTGAACGACCGATAGAACCACCTGATACAGCATACTGACCATAGAGTGGGTTAGCTGTGCTGATAGCCTCAGACTGGCTTACAGATACACCACCATTGAATGAGAACTTGAAGCCCAATGGAAGGAGCAAATCTGCAAAACCGTTGAAAGATGCGAGATTTGAAGAAGAGTTGTTCTTATCGAGCATCAATGCTGAGTAAGGGTTTGCATTTGAAAGGAATGCACGGTTCAAACCTGCGTTAGAGCCTGCCATAGTTGCAGTACCGTGGTCGTAGATAACGTTGCCATAAGAGTCACGGCGGATGTTACCCTTACCATCACGAGTATAGAACGGATAGATAGGCGCAATCTGTGAAGTATAAGCAAAGATGTTTGAAGTTGAGCCTGATGCACCATCACCTGAAGAGGTCTTGCTCTCAGAGTGTGTGTAAGATGCATTACCACCAACCTTCAGCCACTTCTTAGCCATATAGTCAGCACGCAGACGAGCAGTGTAACGCTCGTAACCTGTATTCTCAACGATACCGTCGTTGTTCAAGTAACCGAATGAACCATAGAAGCTTGAACGCTCGTTACCGGCAGCAACGTTTACGTTGTACTCCTGACGGATACCGTTCATATAAACCTCGTCAATCCAGTTATCAGGAGTTACCCAGTAATCCTCACCCTTATAGTTGATCAGACGACCAAGAGTTGCCTCAGGGTTGAGCTTACCGTTACGACCGATAAGATCCTGACCCTCTGGAAGGGTATAGACATTGTAACCGAGTGAGCCGTTACCAGCAGATGGATCGAGCATAGTCTTGTTAGCACGTACGTGAGCCTCATAAGGGGTCATACCTGATACCATTGTGTAGTAGTTGTACAGACCCTTGTAGTGCATCTCATAGTACTCACCAGGATCAGTGATGTAGTCGTAATCCTGCTGTGCACGCTGGTTAACACCGACCTTGATATCAACATTGATGATAGCATCACGACCCTTAGCGCGCTTAGTTGTAATCAAGATTACACCGTTAGCACCACGTGAACCGTAAAGAGCAGCTGCTGCAGCGTCCTTCAACACTGACATAGACTCGATATCGGCAGGGTTGATATCATTCATAGTACCTGCGAACGACATACCATCAACGATGATAAGCGGGCTTGTACCTGCCTCGATAGAGGAGATACCACGAATGATAACGGTTGGTGACGCACCACCAGGCTGACCTGTTACATTCACGATCTGCAGACCTGGAACCTTACCGTTCAGAGCGTCGATAGCATTTGTGTGCTGGCTCTTAACGATCTCCTCGGTCTTTACCATTACAGCAGAACCTGAGAATGCCTCACGCTTAGCCTCACCGTAAGCAGTTACGATAACGTCCTCCAAAGCCTGTGCAGACTCCTCGAGTACAATATCTACTACGGTTTTGCCATTGATAGCAACCTGCTTGTCACTATAACCGATAAAAGAAACAGTAAGTACACCGTCAGCCGGAGCATTGAGAGTATACTGTCCCTGGGCATCGGTAGAAGTACCGATAGTGGTTCCTTCAACCACAACAGCTGCACCAAGAATTGGCGCACCCTTAGTATCGGTAACCGTACCTGAAACTTGCTTATTCTGAGCCAGAGCCATACCGACTACTGACAGAACAGCAGCTAATGAAAGTACAATTTTCCTTACCATAAGCATTTGATATTAGTTAAAAAATAAAATTCTTTTCGCAACAAAGTTAATAATAAACAATAGACCAACCAAATAATTTTATAACAAATTTGGAGCAAAGTAACAGAGTTGCAGTATTTTCTATTAGATTATACTCGATTGAAAGCAAACAACCTATCAATACTTACAGACTGTAATTAAAATTTTTCAAAAAATTGTTCAATAAATATAAAAACAAAAAAGAGCCACGTAAAAATGGCTCTAAAACGGCATAGAAACGCGATTTTGCAACACGAATTTCAACTTACAATTTTTTCAGATTACAAAGTGTAAGTTAGCTCGAAGATTATCGACAAATCTGCCAATATATATAAATATAGGTATTACTCCACAATTAGCAGTGAAGAGTCGCCGTAAGAGAGAAAACGGAAGTCGTTTTCAAGGGCGTAGTTATAAATTTTATGCCAATCTTCGCCCACATACGCTGACACTAAAAGGAGCAAAGTGGACTTTGGTTGATGAAAATTTGTAACTATTCTACTCACTATTCGGAAGCGATATCCGAGTGGAGTAATCATGATTTGCGTAGCTGCTTTTAGGCGGTCAAGACCCTGATTTTTCATATAATTTATCAAGATTTCGACAGCCTCCGCGCCCGTAAATTCAGCAGGGATATCGTAGAGTTCCCACTGTCCTATCACGCGCTCACAATCTGCTGTACCACAGCTCTTTACGCGACATGCGAGAGCCGAAAGCGACTCCAATGTTCGCACCGACGTTGTACCTACTGCCGTGATATTTCCCATCTTCGAGCGAAGAGCCTCAAGTGTCTGGATATCAACGCTGAAGTGCTCGGTATGCATTGCATGCTTTGTGGCATCCTCATCCTTCACCGGCAAGAATGTACCCGCGCCGACGTGCAGCGTCACCTCACCAAACGAGAAGCCTCGTTTTTTAAGGTTTTCGATAAGCTCATTTGTAAAGTGCAGACCCGCAGTAGGAGCCGCCACAGAGCCCTCAAAACGGGAGTAAACGGTCTGATAACGGGTATTATCAACCTCCTCACTCTCTCGATTAAGATATGGCGGAATAGGGATACGACCCAGATACTCAAGAAGTTGTCCAAAGCTCAGCGGAGCATCCCACACGAAGCGGACAATATGCTCTCTTGTACCTCGTTCGGCGATGTATGCCTGCAACATATAGTCGCCACCCTCGAATTGGAAAGGTATCTGCACAGCGCCATCTTTCCACTTCTTCAGATTGCCGACAATACAACTCCAACTACACTCTCCACGCACGGCAAAGGCACGCTCATAATCTGCCGGAGCGTGCGGCTCAAGGCAAAACACCTCCACACGCGCCCCGGAAGGCTTATGCATAACAAGTCGGGCACGCACAACCTTCGTGTTATTGAAGATAAAGAGCGTATCCGACGACAACTCATCGCCAATATCGGAGAAGTGGCGTTCGGTTATCGCTCCATTACGATAGATGAGCAGTTTGGAGCCATCACGTCTCTCAAGCGGGAACTTGGCAATACGCTCATCCGGCAGCGGATAGTCAAAGTCATTGATGTTTATCATCGTCTGTGTTTTAATTTGCTACGCAGTACTGCCCCTTTTTGAAAAAAGCGGCACCAAAAACTTTTGGGAAAACTTCGTTTTTCTTCTGGCGTTGCGGATTTAGGATAGCCTTAAAGGCTATACACTAAAAAATAGAGCCCTTTCACTTTCAAGCGAGCTTGAGTGAAAACTCTATTTTTTAGCGTACCACCTTCGGTGGCAGTACCTAAATCCGAATAGAAGCTCTACTTTGCCCGTAAATCCATTTTATCGTCAGAGTGCGTCAGGTACGGTACATCGTGCAAAATTTCAGTCGCGGATAGTACTAAAAGCGTACAGCCGCGACTGCAATTTAAGGGATGTGCCGTAGATGGCGTGCTATCACGCGAAATAAAATTGTATTTTAGGCAGGTATTTACAACGCTCGCCTTGATTGTCGGCGATGGGACATACTCCTTTGTATTTCCCATTGCCGACATATTAAGGTAGCGGCAGTAAATACCGCATAAAATCAATTTTTAGAAGCCCTTACCAATAGCAAGGAAGTCCTCCGCCTTAAGCGCTGCGCCACCGATAAGACCACCGTCAACATCCTCCTTAGCGAAGATCTCGGCAGCGTTAGAAGGCTTGCAAGAGCCACCGTAGAGGATTGGGCACTCAGCAGCAGCTGCGCCGAACTTTGCAGCGAGCACCTCGCGGATATATGCGTGAATCTCCTGTGCCTGCTCTGCAGTAGCTGTCTCACCTGTACCGATAGCCCAAACAGGCTCGTATGCGATAACGAGGTTAGCGAACTGCTCCTCAGTAAGGTTATAAACAACCTCCTCAATCTGAGCCTTGCAAACTGCGAAGTGGTTACCTGCCTTACGCTCCTCAAGGCTCTCACCTACGCAGTAGATAGGAGTCAGACCGTTAGCATAAGCCTGAGCCATCTTCTTGTTAAGAGTCTCAGAGGTCTCACCATAGTACTGGCGACGCTCAGAGTGGCCGAGGATAACATACTTACAACCGAGAGCTGCAATCATTGAAGCAGCGATCTCGCCTGTGTAAGCACCCTTAGCCTCAGTTGCGCAATCCTGTGCACCTACAGCGATATCAGAACCCTTAACAGCCTCGATAACCTGTGAGAGGTGTGTGAATGGAGGGCAAACGATAAAGTTTACACAGCTGCAAACCTCACCACGACCAGCAACAACGTTCTTTGCCAGCTCTACACCCTCTGCAGGCAGGGTATTCATTTTCCAGTTACCTGCAACAATCTTCTTTCTTGCCATAGTTTTAATATTTAATTTGAGTTTAACAATAATTTTTCATTTCCATCCACCCCGAAATTATTGTTAATCTCAAATTATGCATCTAGCGATGCAAAACGAGATTGCCGAGGCGGGAAAATAAATATTTACATTCCCTCCAAACCTCCCTTTGGCAAAGGGAGGCTTAGTTTGGGATTCCTAATTAATCTTCGGTTAAAAGAACCAATTACTCCTGCTTCTGTGACTCAATCCATGCCTTAATTTCGGCAGTAGGCAAACCAAGCTTATTCTTCTTATTGAAGCCGCAGAGGTCGTTGAAGAGCTTCATACCGCCGCTCTTTGCTGTGCCTGCGAAGGCCTCAAGGGTGATGTAGCCCATCTTCTGAATAGTCTCTACCCACTCGGCAGGAACACCAGCCTCGGTATAGACTGCCGCATCGTCAGCAACAACCTTCTTCTCTGGGCGCATAGTCGGGAAGAAGAGCACATCTTGAATAGATGTCTGGCCTGTCATAAACATTGTCAGACGGTCGATACCCATACCCATACCTGAGCAGTTCGGCATACCATACTCCAGAGCGCGAACGAAGTCCATATCGATAAACATAGCCTCGTCATCACCACGCTCAGAGAGTCGCATCTGCTCCTGGAAGCGCTCCAGCTGGTCGATTGGGTCGTTAAGCTCTGAGTATGCGTTACAGAGCTCCTTACCTGCAACAAAGAGCTCAAAACGCTCTGTCAAATCCTCATTATCGCGGTGGCGCTTACAGAGTGGCGACATCTCGATAGGATAGTCACAGATAAATGTTGGCTGAACCAGGTCGCCCTCGCAGTACTGACCGAAGATAGCGTCGATAAGCTTACCCTTACCCATTGTATCATCCACCTCAACGTTGAGGCGAGCGCAAGCCTCACGCAGCTGTGCCTCGTTCTGGCCTGTAATGTCGTAGCCTGTCTTCTCAAGAATAGCGTCGGTCATTGTCAGACGGCGGAATGGAGCCTTGAAAGAGATGGTCTTGCCATCAATCTCAACATCGGTAGTGCCATTTACGGCAATAGCAATGCGCTCGAGCATATTCTCGGTAAACTCCATCATCCAACGGTAGTCCTTGTAGGCGATATAGATCTCCATACAAGTAAACTCCGGATTGTGAGTTCTATCCATACCCTCGTTGCGGAAGTTCTTACCAAACTCATAAACGCCATCAAAACCACCCACGATAAGGCGCTTGAGGTAGAGCTCGGTAGCTATTCGCATATAGAAGTCGATATCCAGCGCATTGTGGTGAGTGATAAACGGACGAGCCGATGCACCACCAGGAATTGGCTGAAGAATTGGTGTCTCAACCTCAAGGCAGCCGTGCTCGGTGAAGTATTGGCGCATAGTTGCGATAATCTTTGCACGCTTTACAAAGACATCCTTAACCTTCGGATTTACAACCAAATCCACATAACGCTGACGGTAACGAACCTCAGGATCTGTAAGGGCATCAAACTGCTGGCCATCCTTCTCCTTTACGATTGGCAGCGGACGGATAGACTTTGACAGAACGGTGAACTTACGGCAGTGTACCGACAACTCGCCTGTATTTGTGCGGAAAGCGAAACCCTCTACGCCGATAAAGTCACCGATATCGAGCAACTTCTTGAATACGGTGTTGTAGAGTGTAGGATCACCCTCCGGGCAGATGTCGTCACGACGGATATAGACCTGAATACGACCTGTATGGTCCTGCAACTCGAAGAATGATGCGCTACCCATAATACGGCGGCTCATCATACGACCGGCAATAGTTACGGTCTGAAATCTCTCCGGCTCGGCATCAAAACCCGCAGCGATATCGGCAGCCGATGCGCTTACATCAAAACGCTCTGCCGGATATGGGTTAATACCTGCCTCACGCAGTGCGGCAAGGGACTTGCGGCGCAGCTGCTCCTGTTCACTAAGATGTTCAATCATATCTATCTATTTTGTAATTTCATCAAAAAAGCGCGCAAATTTAGCTGTTTTTTAGCAGATTATCAAGTTTTCGCCACAAAAGATACATCGCCCCGCCCGAAATAAGGCCAACGGCAAGTCCCAAAGCTATATCTTGCGGGAAGTGGCAGGCAAGGTAGATGCGGGAGTAACTGATAAGCAGCACAATAAAGGCGATAGCCCAGCTATACCACCTCTTTCTCAGCACGAGTGCCGACAAGATAGCCATCGCAGCGGTAGTGGCGGCGTGTGCAGAGACTGTTCCGTATGGACCGTGAGCATAAGAGACAACGTGTGCCAAATCGCGCACCGCAACATCGAACATCGGACGGTTTCGAGCCGGGAAATCTGCCCACAAATCCTTTAGCATACCCGTATGCTTAAAGATGCCGCAGAGCATATCGGCAATACCCATTGCAAGAGCCAAACAGACCAAGAAGGCGAGCATACTCTTCCAACCATATTTACGCAGCACCGTCCACGCAATATAGAGGTAGAGCGGAATCCACAGCACAACGCCAGAAATGGCGCTCATAATAGAGTCCAGAATGGCTCCGCCATCAAAATTGAGCCACAAAAAGAGGCGTTCATCAAACGAAAAATCTGTCATAAACTACTCCCCCAATGTTGTTCCCAATGAGCGGGCAATGCTCTTCGGAATGTCTGTATTGTCGTAGCAATTATAGAAGTGCTCGATACCTGCACCCTTGACATACAATGGCACCTGCATACCCGTATGGTTAAGGCTTATCCACTTGATATAGGCGCGTTTATTGAGAATCTCGACTGCTACATAGGCCAACTTCTCATTGTGGCTATAGAGACTGACAACCTCCTCATTATTAGCAACAAAACTCTTCTCAAAGGTCTTGCGAAGCAGCTGTTCATCCTTCTTGCGGAGGCGTACATTATCCCAGAAGCCGAGCTCTTTTCTGAGCAGTTCCTGCATCTGCTCCCAAGAGGTCTCGCCCCTCTCTCGCATAGCTCGCATCTTGCCTGTAAGTGCCAATGTAGAGCACCTCTGCCAAGCCAGACGCTCCATATTCATCTTATAGTTCGAGTAGCCGAGGGCCAAACCACCCGTCTCATGGTCGGCAGTGACGATAATCAAGGTCTCTTCAGGGTGCTTATTGTAGAAGTCAAGAGCCAGCTGCACCGACTCTGAGAGGTCATTCACCTCCTCAAAAGTGGTCACAGCATCGTTATCATGGGCACAATAGTCCAGATGACCCGCCTCAACCATAAGGAAGAAACCTTCTCTCTTCGCCTCTCGCTCAAGGTACTTTATCGCAACATCGGTAAAGTCCACGATTGTCCAATCGCCCGGCTGACAATCGTTAGCATACTCAAGTGTCTTGCTCTTTGGCTTCTCAGGCATCAGCAAAACTCGTTTACCGCGCACCTTTGCAGCAGTATTAAGGTCGTGCACAACCTCTATCTTTGCATCCTTTGCCTGGGCGATATAGTCCTCAAGTTGCAGACCATCCCTTTTTCTATACAGGATTGTCGCACCCGCCGCAAAGTCCACTTCCGAGGCTAAATATTGCTCATAAAGTGACTTATAGGCACTGCGCGACTCATCATGTGCAAAAAAGGCACTCGGTGTGGCGTGGTTCATACCCACATTAGTCACAACGCCCACCTTCATACCCAGCTCCGACACAAGTTCGGTCATATTCTTGACACTTCTCTTCTCGGCATCTACACCCATATATCCATTGACCGTCTTAACACCCGACGCAAGAGCCGTAGCTGCCGCCGAGGAGTCGGTAACAAGTGACGATGAGGAGTGGTTGGTGACATAAGTACGAATAGGGAAACGTGAGAAACTCACAGCACCACCATTCGGCATATCGGAGTGTACAGCCGCATTATAGAGTTCTGTGCCGTAAACGTGGTTGATCCCCAAGCCGTCACCTATAAAGAGAAAGATATACTTTGGCTGTGCGGTTACTGTAATAACTGCAACCAGCAGCAGCGATACAAGGGTCAGCACTCTTTTCATCATTTTAATCCCTTCTATTGTTAATTAGTGCGATATAATAGAGCAGCGAAGCTATCGCAGAGAGTGCTGCCACAAGGTATGTACGAGCAGCCCAGCGCAGAGAGGTCTTTGCGCCATCCATCTCCTCGGCACGCAGAGTACGACTGCTATCCAACCAAGCCAACGCTCTATCAGAGGCGTTGTACTCCACAGGCAGAGTGACAAGTGAAAATATCGCCGACATAGCAATCATTCCCACGCCAATCCAGCAGACGATAGCATTTCCCGACACGCTCATCATTATAAGGCCGAGGATAATTATCCACTGCGCCATTCTTGACGAAAAGTTCACCACAGGCACAAGCGCCGAGCGTAGCTGCAACGGAGCGTAGCCCTCAGCGTGCTGTATTGCGTGTCCGCACTCGTGACAAGCCACAGCCGCAGCGGCGATACTTCGGCTTGAATAGACCGCCTCCGAGAGATTTACGGTGAGCGTAGCCGGATTGTAGTGGTCGGTCAGCTCTCCACGAACCTGAGTGATGCGGACATTGTGAATATTATGGTCACGCAACATCTTCTCCGCAATCTCTGCGCCCGTCATTCCGTTAGATATCCAAACCTTGGAATACTTATTGAAGACCGATTGGAGTCTGAACTGGACAATCATACCCACAACGGCGATAATGATAGTGATAAAGAATGCCTCCGAAGTGGTTAGATTTGTGATAAACGACGATGAACCGTCATAATAAGATTGAAGTAATGCAAACATAGTCGTAAAATACTTTTTCAATAACAACGATATTTGTATCGCTTTAGTATCGACACAGCTATCTCAAATCGCTCAATTTAGCCCCTTTTGCACGCTCGATGCAGAAAAATGGGCATAAAATTCAAAATTCGAGCAAAGATAAGAATTTTTGTGTAATTTTGTAGTATGAAAAGTATGAAATTTACATCCGAAGACGAAAAGTTCATGCAACAGGCTATTGATTTATCAATAGAGAACGTTGCAAATGGCGGTGGCCCATTTGGTGCAGTAATTGTCCGCGATGGAGAGGTTTTAGCCACCGGCACAAATCGAGTTACGGCATCTTGTGACCCTACAGCTCATGCCGAGGTGAGTGCAATTCGTAGCGCTTGCGCCAAGGTGGGCGACTTCAAGCTCAAAGGGTGTACCATCTACTCCTCTTGCGAGCCGTGTCCGATGTGTCTGAGCGCCCTCTATTGGGCGGGTGTGGAGCGTATATTTTACGGCAACACCAAACAGGATGCAAAGGCTATTAATTTTGACGATTCGTTTATTTACGACCAGATTGCTCTTGGTAATTCGGAGCGTTCTATCCCGTGCATCAACATTATGAGAGAGCAGGCTCTCGCAGGCTTCAAAGCGTGGGAAGAGAAAGAGGATAAAGTATTGTATTAGAAGAGGTTATAACCCAAACAGCAGACGATGAATTTACCGTTATTTATAGCTAACCGAACAGCCAAATCGACCACATCTACGCAGAGCACAATGGTACGCATTGCCACCTCTGCCGTAGCTGTCAGCATTGCTGTTATGGTGATAACATTGGCGGTAGTTTTCGGTTTTAAGAAGGAGATATACTCTACCCTCTCCGACCTCTCGTCCGATATCAGCGTAACCGACATATCGACCCTCTACGGTGCCGAAGTAAGAGAGGTAAAACGTGACTCTTCACTAAACCTCGTCTTCTCGATGACCAAGGGTATTAAGTCGATTGACGGATATGCTATGCGCAGTTCAGTCATCCGCTCTAAGAGTGGTGCTTCGGGTATAGTAATAAAGGGTATCGCCTCATTTGACCCCAACTCGGCACTTGCCAGGACAATCACTGCAGGCACAACACCTCGCATAGAGGAGAACCGCTATAAGGAGCTATTGTTACCCGAAAAAATCGCCTCTGAGCTTAACGTGGGCGTAGGCGACCGAGTGGAGTTGCTCTCATTAGAGGGCCCGTCACTACCTGGGAAAGATATCTTCAAAGTTTGCGGCATATACAGCTCTCTGGGCGAGATGCCTATAACCGTTGCACTGACCGATATTCGCAATGTGCAGAAGCTCAATGGCTGGTCAAGCGACACCTTCTCCGGCTTTGAGATAGATGTGGAGGAGGGCTACTCTGTCGAGCAGGTTACAGAGCAGTTGAATTGGAATATTTTCGACTACTATGTAGGTTATGGCAACCTCTCGGCTGTGGCAGCGAGCGAACTTTATGCCAACATCTTTGCCTGGTTGCAGACACACGATGTAAATGCGGTGGTGATTATCGTCATTATGTTTATCGTCGTGCTATTCAATATGATTACAGCGCTGCTGATACTCCTCTTTGAGCGTACCCGAATGGTCGGTATTCTCAAGAGTTTAGGTATGAGCAACCGCTCCATTCGTCAGATATTCCTATATCAGGCGGCAAAAATCGTGGGCAAGGGTCTTGCCATCGGAAATACCATAGCTATAGTGCTGATAATCATACAGAAATATACGGGTGTGATAAAATTGGATGCCTCGGCATACTTTGTCTCGCAAGTTCCCGTTTCTATAAGTATTGTGGAGATTTTGATAATAAACACTATCTTTGCAGCAGCAATACTCTCACTGCTCTTTGCCGCCACAGCGATAGTGGCACGTATAGAGCCGGCGGAGTCTGTAAAATATGAATAATTATGAGTGAAGTAAAACCTCAAACCGAGCAGGTCAAGCAGATGTTTGACGACATCGCACCAACATACGACCGTCTCAACCATATACTCTCTCTGTCGATTGACAAACTGTGGCGTCGCAGAGTAGTCCGTTCGCTCCGAAAGCTCGGTGCAAAGCAGATTCTCGATATTGCAACCGGCACGGGCGACTTGGCTATTGCTATGGCTCGAAAAATCGAGGGCGCAACAATTTGTGGTGCCGACCTATCCCCTCAGATGCTTGCTGTGGCTCGTCAGAAGGTAGCCAAGGCGGGACTTGAGGAGCGCATAACCCTTATGGAGGGTAATGCAGAGAAGCTGGATTTGCCATCAGAGAGCGTCGATGCCGTAACTATCGCCTTCGGTATCCGCAACTTTGAGAATAAGGATCGTTGCCTTATCGAGTTGCGCCGAATTATTCGTCAGGGCGGCCATTTGGTAATCCTTGAGTTCTCAAATCCGAAGAGCCGACTGATTGGTTGGTGTTACCGACTCTACTCGCACAAGATTCTGCCGTGGGTTGGTGGTCTTATCTCCCGCAATCGCTCGGCATACGAATACCTACCTGCCTCGGTAGATAGTTTTCCGAACCCAGACAAATTCTCGCAAATCATTGAGGCTGCGGGATTTAAGATGGTAAAACGCCGTAGCCAAAGCTTCGGCATTGCACAAATTTATATAGCAGAGAAAAGATGAAAAAGATAGTTACAATACTCATCGCCCTATCGCTATTTGCCACAGGTTGCTCCTCGAAAAAGAGTGCTGCCGAGCGTATTCAGGAGAAGCTGGGCATCGAAGGCATCGAGAATATCAGCGGCTCTATGTCGGGAGGTTGGGTCGTAACCCTGCGCGTACGCAATGAAACCGCCTACACCCCCGTTATTAAGACAGGAGAGGGCGATCTCTATTGCGATAATGTACTGACGGCTCACGCCTCGCTGATGGCCCCCGTGACAATTCCCAAAAAGGGTATTCACGCCGTAGATGTTCCTCTTGAGATTAAGCTACACAACCCTCTGAGGGCGATTTCGCTACTTATGAGGTTAAGCGAGAAGAAGTTTGATGACGTAGAGATTGCCTTCGACTCTGATATCGAAGTTATGGGTATTAAGAAGCACTTTGGCACCCCGAGAGTCGCCGCCACAGAGCTATTGAACAAATTGGGTAAATAATATATGAAGAGAGTTTTAATCGTAATATTCATTCTCGCAGCTGTTGCCGTTTCGGCTCAAAACCTGCGCACATTCAAGGAGCATCTATCCTCTCCCGTTCAAATCGACTCGCTGACAACCATCCGCACTACGGTAGAGGTCACTGAGCACGATGATGCAGCACAGATAACTGCCCGCGTAGCTACAAATCGTCCGACAAGTGTCAATGGTTTTCGCATTATGCTCTTTATGAGTAATTCGCAGACAGCACGTGCGGATGCCTTTGCCGCTTGCGACTCTTTGGCACTGCGTATGCCAACTCTTAAAACCTATGTCACTTACGACAATCCATACTTCAAAGTTGCTGCCGGGAACTGCACAACACAGGAGGAGGCTCTGATTCTGCTTGAGAAGATAAAACCATCTTTCCCGAAGGCATTTATTATGCGCGAGAGTATTCCAATGGCAGAATTGAAGCGCTAAATAGCATTTTTCCGCAGAAAAATTTGCAGTTTTCGCATAATGTTTCTAACTTTGAGTGATAATTTTTTGTTAAACATCTAAAACTTGAAGATTATGAAGAAGATTCTTTCACTTGTAGTAGTGGTTGCAGCTCTTGCAATGGTTGGCTGCTGTGGTAACAATAATAAGAAGGCTGCAACTTGCGAGAAGGCTGCTTGCGAGCAGTGTGTAGAGGCAGCTGCAGCTGCTGAGGCTGCTGCACCTTGCCAGGGTGAGTGTGCTGAGAAGGCTGAGTGCAAGGGCGAGTGCGACAAAGCAGAGTGCAAGGGTGAGTGCGACAAGGCTAATTGCGAGAAGGCTGAGGAGTGCAAGAAGGAGTGCTGCAACAAGCAGTAATTTTTCATTCACCAACAAAAAAGCGACCCAAACAGGTCGCTTTTTTTGTTAGCAATAGAGCTCTATATCCGTCTGTGTAATTCTGTCGCCACTAAGAATTATCAATCGCTCGATGACATTTCTCAACTCTCGAATATTACCACTCCAGCGCATCTTTGACAGGGCATTAACCGCCTGAGATTCAATAGGTTTTCGGGCAATATCATACTCCGAGCAGATGTGCGATATAAAGTAATCGACAAGCATCGGTATATCCCCGTGGCGTGTCCGCAACGGAGGCACACTGATAACGATGACACTCAATCTGTGGTAGAGGTCCTCGCGAAAATTCCCCTTCGCAATCTCTTCGCGCAGATTCTTATTCGTCGCCGCAATAACCCTTACATCCACATCTATATCTCTATCGCTACCCACGCGAGAGATTTTACGCTCTTGCAGCGCTCTGAGCACCTTTGCCTGTGCAGAGAGTGACATATCGCCTATCTCATCCATAAAGAGCGTTCCTCCATCAGCCTGTTCAAACTTTCCTTTACGTTGTTTTACCGCCGAGGTAAAGGCTCCTCGCTCGTGTCCAAACAGCTCACTCTCAATAAGTTCTGACGGTATTGCCGCACAATTAACCTCAACAAAAGGGGCAGCTGCACGAGAAGATTTAGCGTGCAGCCAGCGAGCAACAAGCTCCTTGCCCGTACCATTTTCACCCGTGATAAGCACGCGCGCCTGAGAGGGTGCGACTTTATCTATAAGGTGTCTGACATGGACAATCTCATCCGATTCGCCGACAATCGGCTCAATAGCAATCTCTGCCGTTCCGCGTCTTTGGCGACAACCTCGGCGATTATTATGGCTCATCACACCTTGCACCTCGTTCTGGGGGACATTACTCCGAATAGATGCAAGCAGACGATTCATATCGAGAGGTTTAACCAAAAAATCGACCGCTCCGCGATGCATCGCCTCGACTGCCGACTCAAAGCTCGGTGCAGAGGATGTAATAATAAGGGGAATATCCACCTCAGGCAACATCTCAACGTCATCCGTTATCACCAAATCTATCTGCTCCTGCCCCGCTATAACCTCCGCAGCAGCTGCCGTTTCGACCGCCCGCGTGGCATATCCCTCAAACTCTAATCGCTCACAGAGATTGTTTCGCACACTTTTTGAATGTTCAAGTACCAAAAGTTTTGTCATTGTGTAAAAGTTTACTATTTTTGCATCAAATTTAAGGCTTTACTTTCGTAATCTACAACCCTTACAAATCATTGTTTGAGGAGGTATTACGGTTAAATTTTTAGATCAAACAGGGCACTGTCCACGACCTTACAGAGTATCGGACAACCCTTAACAGTTATGAGACATAATTACAACTACAAGCGTCGCAAACTCTATTTGCCGGAGTATGGTCGCCACATCCAAGAGATGGTCGATTCTCTGCTTACTATCGAAGATCGTGCCGAGCGCACACGCCAGGCAAAGGCTGTTATCGCAGTGATGGGTAACCTCAACCCACTGCTTAGAGATACCGCAGATTTTACCCACAAACTTTGGGATCACCTCTTTATAATGTCTGATTTTCAATTAGATGTAGATAGTCCATATCCACAGCCTACACGCGAGGAGTTGGAGCCGACGCCGCGCCGTTTGAACTATCCACAGAGTTTTATTCGATTCAAGCACTACGGCAAATATGTAGGTCGTATTCTCAAGAGCCTTGCTGACTGTCCGGAGGATAAGAGTATCGACGCTACCGTGGGTAACATCGCTCGATACATGCGTACCAAGAGCTATGAGTATAACCTCGACCACCCGAATAATGAGGTGATAATAAAAGATATAAAGATTCTGTCCGGAAACAGCATTGAGATTGACGAACAGGCTCTAAATAATATCCGAAGCGACTACAAACACAACTCTTTGGCACATCCACAGCGTAATAAGGGTCGCCAACAACAGCCAAAAGGCAAGGGCAGAGTTGTACAACAACATAAAAACCACAAAAAAAACGGCAACTCCCCACGCAAATAGAGAGGTAATTGGAAAATAATTACTATCTTTACCCTGTTTTTGAGAGATTTTTTAGATTTTTTATGAAGAATACCCTTTTTGCACTCATTTGTGCAACCATTCTCTGCTGCAGCTGCAGCAATAACGATGTTCGCATCTCAGGTAAGTTTTTGGGACTTAACGCCAAGGATGTCTATTTGGAGCAGATGACCGCTGCAGGTCAGACTATCATCGACTCTGTCGCTTTGGCAGCAGACGGCTCTTACCGTTTCTTGGTAAAGAATGTTCCGCAGACTCCGTCTATCTACAACATTATCTACAACAACGAGCGTATTCCGTTGCTGCTCACTGCCGGTGAGAATGTCACTGTAGGCTCTTTAGGCTCGGTGCTTGCCAACTACACCGTCAGCGGTTCAAAGGAGTCGGAGTTATTGCGCGAGTTTAACCGCGAGTATATCTCAGGTATGCAGGAGCTCAACGCCAGCATTGCAGCCTATGCAGAGGCCGGTGAGGCGGCTCGCCCGGAGATTGCACGTCTTTACAACAGCAAGCAGCGTGAGCTGAAGCGTAATCAGATATCGTTCATCATCAAGAATAAGAGCTCTATTGCTGCCGTGTATGCGCTCTACCAGCGTCTTCCTGACGAGCAGTACCTTGTAAATTCCGAGAGCGATATTATCTACTTCCGCACCGTTGCCGATGCGGTTTGCAAGAGCTACCCTACCTCGCCATTTGTAGTTACACTGCGTAACGATGTGGCTCGTATGGAGGCACAGACATCGCTGCTCAACACTATTGAGGAGCGCGACTATCCGGATATTGTTGCCGACGATATGTATGGCAACCCATCGAAGCTCTCAGAGTTGGAGGGCAATGTTATCCTTGTCGATTTCTGGGCAGCAGAGCTCGGTAATAGCAATGCACTCAATGCAGAGCTCAAGGAGATTTACAACAAGTACGAGGCTAACGGTTTCCGCGTATATCAGGTATCTTTTGACACCTCGAAGGCCACTTGGATTCAGGCTGTGCAGGAGCAGAAGTTACCATGGGTATCTGTCTGCGACTTCCGCGGTCAGGCATCTCCGATTATGGGTGTGTACAATGTTCGTTCGCTCCCTTCAAACTACCTTATCGATCGCAATGGCCGTATCGTAGCCAAGAACGTCTATAGCGATGCGCTGGTGAAAGAGCTTGAAAAGCTCTTTTAATCGGTACGGGTTGTAACCGATAACAGACTGAAAGATGATATATTTCGCATCAGACATACACCTCGGCAGTGGCGACAAGAAGGCACAAAGAGCTACCGAACAACGATTTGTGGAGTGGCTCAAACATATTGAGCCCACTGCCGAGGTGCTATTTTTGGTCGGAGATATATTTGACTTTTGGTTTGAGTATAAGAGAGTTGTTCCGCAGGGATTTGTCAGAACTCTCGGACAACTTGCTCGTATGACCGACCGCGGTATCAGAGTGGTGATGCTTACAGGCAACCACGATATGTGGGTGGGTAAATATCTTACTGAGGAGTGTGGCATAGAGCTATATACTACACCTCAAATATTCACCCTTGCGGGCAAAAAGCTCTACATTTCGCACGGAGATAACACAAATATCAAGGGGCAGCCGATGCTCCGACTGATGAACGCCTTTTTCCGTTCAAAACCGCTCCGTTTTCTCGCCTCGTGGCTTATACATCCCGACCTGTTCCTCAAGTTCGGTCAGTGGTGGAGCGGCTCATCCCGTAAGGCACATAAGGAGCAGACCGATTTGAGTTACCTCGACCCGCTTATCGAGTTTGCTGAGGGGTATAAAGAGCAGACTATCGACCACTTTATCTTCGGGCATCTGCACATTTCGCACCAGAGAGAGAATGTTACATTTTTGGGCAATTGGGCAACGGGAGCCTCTTGGGCAGAACTTGACAGCAACGGCAATATAACACTGAAACACAAATAGTTATGAAACAATATCACGACCTTCTCAATCGAATAATGACCCAGGGCGTCACTAAGAGTGACCGCACAGGCACAGGCACAAAGAGTGTCTTCGGCCACCAGATGCGCTTTGATTTGAGTGAGGGTTTTCCTCTGCTGACCACAAAGAAGGTCTTTCTGAAGGGAATTATCCATGAGTTGTTGTGGTTCTTGAATGGCGACACAAATATCAAATATTTAGTCGAGAATGGCGTGCATATTTGGGATAATGACGCCTATCGTCACTACAACGAGCTCTGCATCCGCCACAGCGTGCTGCCTGTAGATATGGAGACCTTCCTCGCAGCAGCTGCAAAGGGGGTTATTTCACCTATTGAGGGCTACACTTTTGGCGATTTGAACCGCGTATATGGTTGTCAGTGGCGCAGTTGGGCAACCCCTGATGGTGGTACTATAGACCAGATTGAGCAGGTTGTAAACACAATTAAAAACAACCCTGACTCTCGCCGTATGATTGTCTCGGCGTGGAATGTTGCCGATATTGAGGGTATGGCTCTGCCGCCATGCCACGTACTGTTCCAATTTTATGTAGCCGATGGCAAACTCTCTTGTATGCTCTATCAGCGCAGTGCAGATACCTTCCTCGGCGTGCCGTTCAATATTGCATCATACGCTCTGCTGACAATGATGATTGCGCAGGTGTGCGGTCTTAAGCCGGGCGAGTTTATCCATACTTTAGGCGATACTCACCTCTACCTCAACCACTTAGAGCAGGCTGCCGAGCAGTTGAGCCGCACTCCGCGAAAACTGCCAACTATGCGACTCAACCCTGATGTGAAGAGCATTTTTGACTTTAAGTATGAGGACTTTACCCTTGAGGGTTACGACCCATATCCAACCATCAAGGCCCCTATGTCTTTCTAACATTTGAGAGTAAATTAACCGATGATAAGTATTATTGTTGCCGTTGCAAAAAACGGAGTTATTGGAGATAAAAACGCCCTTCTGTGGCATCTGCGCGAGGATATGATTCACTTCCGCACAACCACCTCGGGACACCCTGTAGTTATGGGTCGCAAGACCTTCGACTCGATTGGTCGTCCGCTACCAAAGCGTACAAATGTGGTGATTACACGCGACACAAACCTTACAATCGAGGGTTGCACCGTTGTACATTCACTCGAAGAGGCTGTAGCTCTGTTTGACCCAAGCGAGGAGGTATTTATCATCGGCGGTGCTCAGATATACAGACAGGCAATGCCACTTGCCGACCGCATCTACCTCACCGTCATTGATAAGCCGTACGAGGGTGACACATCTTTCCCTGAGATTGACTACTCTGTATGGAGAGAGTGCAATCGTGAGGATTTCGCACGCGGAGAGGCGTTCGAGCACCCATTCTCGTTCATAACACTCGAAAGAGCATAAATGCTTAAAGATATCCAACTTATGAAACAGATTTTAATTACCGTAATTCTCTGTGCTACAGCACTTATCGGACTTCGCATTGCAAGTCCTAAGCAGGAGAGCAAATCGACCGTTATCGAGACTATTCACGCCCGTCGCAGTATCCGTAAATACAAAGACACCCCTGTCGAGAAGGAGAAACTTGAGCAGGTTACCCTTGCAGGTATCGCTGCCCCAAATGCGATGAATCGCCAGGCGTGGGCCATCCGCGTTATAGGTAGCAAAGAGTGGATTAAGCGTTGTACTGACGCCTATCTGCCAACTATTGAGGGTACACCTATGGGAGAGCACCTGCTTACACCCGACTTTAAGAATATGTTCCGCAATGCCCCTGCTGTGATTTTTGTTGCAGCCGAGCCATCTGCTTATGCCGGTGTAGATTGTGGTATTTTGGCGCAAAATATGATGCTCGCGGCTCACGAGCTGGGTCTTGGCACCTGCTGTCTTGGTTCGCCTGTAGGCTTTATGAACTCAAAGGAGGGAGAGCCATTCCTCGCCTCTTTGGGTCTGCCTGAGGGCTACGCTCTTCAGTTTGCCATAGCCATAGGCTATGCCGATGAGGCTCCGGAGGCAAAACCACGCGACCAGAGCAAGATTGTCTTTGTCGAGTAACGCTACTGAAGCGAGCCTTGCGGCACATGCAAAATACTCACTACTGAGTAGTCATAAATTTTGATTTTTGGAATACAAAGCGTATCTTTGTCCCTTGATGCTGAGAGGGTTTCAGAGATACGCTATTTTTGCGACCATTTTGGTCGTTTTTGCTGTCGCGCGCGTACACGCGAAGACGGCAGAGCGTACCGTACTTCTTGAGCAGGATTCCCTCTTTGCAGTTGATCCTGTGGCGGTTACTGCCGTAAAACATGAGCAGGAGCTAAAGAAGAGCGCCGTTACGGCGAGCATAATCGATTTTAACACTATCGAAAAGCAGGGCATTGGCGGAGTGAAGGATATTATTACCGCCGCGCCAAACTTCTTTATGCCCGACTATGGCTCTCGTATGACCTCTTCGATATATGTCCGAGGTCTGGGTACCCGCATCGACCAGCCCGTAGTGGGTATGACGGTGGATAATGTCCCTATTGCCGACAAAAATCTCTACGATACAACCCTCCCCGATATTGAGCGAATAGAGGTGCTGCGAGGAGCACAATCGACACTCTATGGCAGAAACACTATGTGCGGCGTAGTAAATATCTACACCCTCTCTCCGCTACGCTATCAGGGTATCAAGGTGAGGGCAGAGTATGGCTCACGCAATGCCATTCGCGCAGGTGCATCGGCATACTTTAAGCCACAGGCGGGTTTAGGAGCATCTGTCTCGGCACAATTTACACATAACGACGGCTACTTCCGCAACAGCTACGACAACTCGTTGCTCGACAAGCAGAATTGTGGCGATATCCGCACAAAGTTCCAATGGCGTAAAAATTTCCTATCTATCGATAACACTTTAGCCCTCTCTGTATTGAGCCAGCAAGGTTATCCATACGTCTATATGGGTGCTATCGACAGCAGTAAAGAGGCAAATGAGGCTCTGATAGGCTCTATCTGCTACAACGACCCCTCTTCATACGACCGCATAGCCCTTACCGAGGGTGTTACAGCTCGTCACGATTGGGAGAAGATAACCCTTACAAGCATCACCTCGTATCAATACCTCAACGACCGTATGGTGATGGATCAGGATTTTCTGCCGCAGAGCTACTTTACCCTTGAGCAGGCGAAGCAGCAGCACGACATCTCGGAGGATATCATCATCCGTTCACGCACCAACAATCGCTATAAGTGGATGGTGGGTATCTTCGGTTTCTACAAACATCAGAAGATGCAGGCTCCGGTAAATTTCCTTACAGACGGCATCGAGAACCTTATTCTAAAGAATATCAACCAATATAGCGGCTATCCGGGCGAGTATCGTTGGGGCAAGGCAGATGGAACGATGGGTGACAATCTGCTACTGGGCAGCAACTTTGTAACCTCGACCGCAGGTGTTGCCGCGTACCACGAATCCTCACTTACTGCCGGTCGTTGGGCCTTCACCCTCGGTGTGCGTCTTGATAGTGAGTTTATAACAATGCGCTACCGCAACTTTACGAATAGCTACTATACAGCCTTCCCGAACGATACGAGCAAGCCCTACCAGGAGGTCGCTCTAAATATCGATGATAGAGATAAGTTAAAGCAGCACTTTATTGAGGTATTGCCGAAATTTACCGCCAAGTTTGATATAAATCAGACAAATAACCTCTACCTCTCTGTGGCGAAGGGCTACAAAGCAGGTGGTTTCAATACCCAGATGTTCTCCGAGGTGCTACAGCGTCGAATAAAGAACTATATGGGTCTGTATCAGCAGCTTGATGTGATGGATATTATCACCTATGAGCCGGAGGAGAGTTGGAATTCGGAGATTGGCGGCCATTTCTCGACGAACAACGCACGATTTAGTGCCGATGTTGCGTTATTCTGGATAGAGTGTTTCAACCAGCAGCTCACCGTCTTCCCTCCGGGACAGACAACGGGTCGTATGATGACCAATGCCGGTAGAACTCGTAGTTTTGGCGCCGAGGTGTCATTCAACGCCATTTTTGCCGAGGGGTTAGTGTTCAACGGAGCGTACGGATATACAAATGCACGTTTTCGTAAGTTCCAGGATGGAGTGAACGACTATGCAGGTAACTTTATCCCCTACGCGCCACAAAACACCGCTTCGGCGACATTGAGCTACACCCTGAAGCTGAAGAGCCGTTGGCTGCATAACATAACACTCAGCGCAACGGGTCGCGGAGCAGGTAGAATTTATTGGAATGAGCGAAACGATATAAGCCAACCATTCTACGCAACACTCGATAGTTCTCTCCGCTTTGAGGGCGAGATTTGGGCAGTAGATTTTTGGGCAAAAAATATAACAAACACCCGCTACGACCTATTCTACTTTGAGAGTATGGGCAATGCCTTTCTACAGAGAGCAAGGGGAACGAGCGTCGGCATAAGATTAAATTTGGATATATAACTAATTAACTAATAACAACTTATGAAAAAATTTATTTTAATTGCGACTGCACTTATCGCAGCTGTTGCTTGTGACACAGACAAGAACACCAACTCTTGGTCTAAGTCTATTGACGGTGATATGATTACCGTAAACACCACAACAGATGTTGAGTACACAGACAATGCGACCGTAACTGTAGAGATGACGGATATCACAAAACCTTACTTCAACCTCTCTATTGATGGCGTGAAGTTCGTGCCGATGATGCCGGATGTAAACTTCCTTATCTCTGACATCCCATTCAAAATCTACGCATCTGACGATGTAAACGACCCGCTCTACGGCTCATGGGTATTTAGCCAGGAGGCTGTCGTGCCAACTGTTGGTGGTGTTGCTCGTGAAGAGTACACTATGCTCAACTTCAAGGGCTCTATCTCTGACTACGGCTTTGTTGTAGAGTTTGACGTGAACTTCGCCGGCGAAATCTACCACGCTGCATTTGGTAAGATTGACGTTGTACAGACTTGGGAGGCTGCTTTTGATGCAACTGCAACCGTAACTCTCAACCCTGGCGAGAGTGCAACAACCTCAAGCGACGAGTTCAAGATCTCATTTGCGCAGGCAAACCTCTCTAAGCAGGTTGTAGATATCACTCTTGAGGGTCTGCGTTTTGTTGAGCAGATGCCTGAGATTTCAATGCAGCTCAAGAATGTACCATTCAGCTACTCTGAGGACGGTGCACAGCGTCTGTTCAATGTAGCCTCTATCATTCCGTCAGTTGGTGGCGAGCAGATGGCTCAGTACACAATTACAAACCTCACCGGTAGCGTATCAAAGAGCGCTGTTGTACTCGACTGCGACATTACAACAATGAACGCACACGTATCTGTTGCCGGTTCTTCAAAATAGTAACTAAAATTTTCATTCACTATGAAAGCTGAATACAAGCCATACGTAGATGCTCTTATCGAGCTTGCCATTGCCGAGGATTTGGGCGATGGCGACCACACATCTCTCTGCTGCATCCCCGACACAGAGGTTGGACGAATGAAGTTACTCTGCAAGCAGGAGGGTATTATTGCTGGTATCGAAATTGCAGAGCTTATTCTCAATCGTCTTGACCCTGATGTTGTAGTCAAGACTCTGCTCAAGGATGGTGACAGAGTAAAGCCGGGCGATGTTGCCTTCTATGTATTTGGTCACTTGCAGTCACTGCTTCAGGCTGAGCGTATTCTGCTCAACATTATGCAGCGTATGAGTGGCGTAGCTACACAGACCGCTGTCTATGCTGACCGCATTGCAGACCTCCATACAAAGGTGCTTGACACCCGTAAGACCACCCCCGGTATGCGTGTGTTGGACAAGATGGCTGTAAAGATTGGCGGCGGCGAGAACCACCGTATCGGTCTTTTCGATATGATTTTGCTCAAGGATAACCACATCGACTTTGCAGGTGGTGTTCGCAAGGCAGTTCTTGGGGCAAAGGAGTATCTGGCTGCAAAGGGCAAGAATATTCCTATCGAGTGCGAGGTGCGTACTCTTGAGGATATCGACGAGGTGTTTGCCGCAGGTGGTGTAGATCGCATTATGTTTGACAACTTCTCTGTAGAGATGACAGCCGAGGCTGTTAAGAAGGTTGCAGGTCGTTGTCAGACCGAGTCAAGTGGAGGTATTACACTTGAGAGTCTGCGTGACTATGCCGCTACAGGTGTCGATTTTATCTCTGTAGGTGCACTGACACACCAGATTAAGTCACTCGATATGTCGCTCAAGGCTTGCGAGTAGATTTTTTGAAACAACTGTAACGCACAGCGCTGCTCACTTGCAGTGCTGTGCGTTACGGGTATCGATACACATATCGGCAATGTTATGAAAGCAATATCGTCACCAATCCCTTTTCGGCAGGTAACGCTCTCAGATAGAGAGCTTTTCGAGCAGATAGTTGGTAGTACAGAGTGTCGAAATTGCGATATGAGTTTTGCCAACATCTTCTGCTGGCAAGATAGTTACCACAGCCAAATTGCACTATGGAACGGATTTCTGCTTATCCGTTTTACTACAGATTGTGGTAACACAGCCTATATGCAACCAATTGGTGGAGAGCCCTCTGCCGATATTATTAATGCTCTTGCTGCCGATGCGTCATTACAGGGCGAGCCACTGCGCCTATTCGGTCTTAACGAGCAGTGGCAAAGTGAGTTAAGGCGCCTCTATCCCGATAGTTTTGCCATCAGCTATTCGGCTGCAAATAGCGACTATATCTACCTCTCTGCCGACCTTGCCCAGCTACCCGGCCGACGATATCAGCCAAAACGCAACCATATAAATCGTTTCGTTTCGCGTTATAGTTACCGCTTTGAGGCTATCACACCGAGCACTATCGACCATTGTCGAGAGCTCAATGCCCTCTGGTGCGACCAGCGAAAAGGGATTTGTGACCGTGGAGAGCAGGCGGCTCTGCACCGAGCATTGGATAACTTCGCCACTCTGCCACTTGAAGGGTGGATACTCTACGTTGATGACCGCCCGTGCGCCTTTACAATCGGCTCTGCCGTAAATCACGACACCTTCTGCATCCATATCGAGAAGATAGACACCTCCTTCGAGGGTGCAGGTGCGATGATTAACAACCTTGTAGCAACGGAGTTGCAGCACCGCTTTAAGTATATCAACCGTGAGGATGATTTGGGTATAGAGGGTCTGCGACGTGCAAAACAGAGCTACTACCCCGTGGAGCTACTAAAAAAACACTCTGCCTTGCAGCTATCGACATCCGAACGACAAATGATAGCCCTCTGGTCTGAGGTCTTTGGAGATGAGCAACAAGATATAGAGGACTTTTTTGTACGACTATACGACCCTGCACTAACTTTTACACACTCGATTGATAATCAAACGGTTGCAATGCTTCACATCATCCCATTGCATAGCGAAACGGAGAATATTGCCTACATCTATGCCGTAGCGACAAAAGAGCAGTTTAGAGGTCGAGGCATAGCTTCAGCACTCCTCACATCGGCTCTACGAACTATTGAGCAAGGGAGGTTTCACCGAGCAATGCTCATTCCTGCCAACCAAACGAGTGCAAAGTTCTACGAGAGGTTTGGTTTTAGAGCCACAGGGGAGCTGTTCAATAGTTTCCATTTTGATATCGATTACGACTTGGGTACAGGAAATAGCGAACAAGATTTTGTGATGGTAAGAAATATTTACTAACTTTGTTCTATGAAGTTGATATCTAAATATATACCTCAACGTTGGAAAAACAGATTCGGGATAGTGCTCAGCCTACTCTCGTTTGTGGTTGCGGCGCTATTTATCGCCACAGCAATAATCGACTACGGCTTTACCCTCTCGCCGATTGAGATGGGGTATGTAGCGAGCATATATCACTTTGTTCAGCTGTTTTTTGCGGTCATCTTCACCATTCGGTTGATTGTAAATTGGAGATATATTTGGAAGAATAGCTTTGTATCGACAATCGTTTTAGGTACGCTGCTCTACCTCTCTATCCTTCCGGAGATTTTACCTGCGGCAGCCGCTCCGATGTGGCTTGCACGCTTCTACCACGCCTTTTCGGCGAAGTTTTACGTCGTGAGCGTAGTTGGTATATTCTCCATAATGGAGATTTCACGCGGTATTGTCGCCATTGTCCGCCGCAAAACTAATCCGCCGTTGTTGCTTGCCGTAACATTCCTCGTGATTATCTTCTTCGGCACAGTACTGCTGATGGTACCCCGTTCAACACTTGATGGGGTAAGTATATCACTTGTCGATGCGCTCTTTACGGCGACAAGTTCAGTCTGCATAACAGGACTTTCGACCGTAAATGTTGCGACAACATTCTCGACGGATGGACTGATAATCATCGCCCTGCTTATACAGATTGGCGGTTTGGGCGTGATGACTATCACAAGTTTCTTCGCACTCTTCTTTATGGGTCATACGACACTCTATGACCAATTTGCACTGCGCGATATGGTCGGATCGGATGCCTTCTCATCGCTCATGTCCACCCTGCTCTATATTCTGGGCTTTACTCTGGGCATAGAGGCGATAGGTGCATTCTTTATCTGGACAACAATCCACGGAGATTTAGGTATGGGGCTGCGCGACGAGATACTATTCTCTGTTTTCCACGCCATATCCTCCTTCTGTAATGCAGGATTTTCGACTCTGAATGGCAACTTAGGCAACCCTATGCTTATTCAGGGTCATGGCAGCTTCTATATCATTATCTCGATGCTCATACTGCTCGGCGGTATCGGTTTCCCTATTCTTGTAAACTTCAAAAATGTCATCTTTTACCATATCCGTTACCTCTTTGCAAAGATTGTTCGCCATAAAGTGCCGGCAAAATATCCGCATCTGACACGACTCAACACAAAGATTGCAATCAGCTGGACAATAGCGCTGCTTGTCATCGGAGCGGTATCTATAGCACTCATTGAGTGGAATGGAGCCTTTGCAGGTATGAGTGTCAAGGATAAGATTGTGCAGAGCATCTTCAACGCCGTAGCACCTCGCACAGCGGGCTTTAATAGTATTGAGATTGGTCGATTCTCGCTACTGACGTTGGTAATCTACATTATACTTATGTGGATTGGTGGAGCCTCGCAATCTACAGCCGGCGGTATCAAAGTCAATACTATCGGCGTGGCCTTTGCATCGTTTATGTCGGTCGTGCGTGGCGAGAGTAATGTTCGTATGTTCAACCGCGAGATTAGCGACTCCTCGGTGCGACGAGCATACGCCACAATCTTTGGCTCGGTGATGATGATTATCATCTGTTTTATAACGTTGCTTATCCTTGAGCCGAATTTAGACCCGTTTGACCTCTTCTTTGAGACCGTCTCGGCGCTGGGTACGGTCGGAGCCTCTATAGGTATTACCCCAGAGCTTAGTACGACAAGCAAGGTGTTGGTTTCGGTGATGATGTTTGTCGGTCGTGTAGGCATTATAACTGTGGCGATGAGTCTATTCTCACGCAAGGAGCAGCCTCACTACCGCCTGCCTGAGGAGAATGTGATAATAAATTAAGATATATGAAATATTTGGTTATCGGTCTGGGAAACTTTGGTAAAACCTTAGCTCAGACACTTACAGACAATGGACACGAGGTTATCGGCGTGGATATAGAGAACAGAGATGTCGAGCAGATAAAGGATCGTATTGCATTTGCATATATTATGGATGCTACAGATCCCATCGCTCTTCGCTCCCTGCCCCTGGCAGAGATAGATTGTGCTGTTGTGGCTATCGGTCGGAGTATGGACCACTCACTGCGCGCCGTTGCAGCACTTAAGCAGCTGAAGGTCGAGAATATCTATGCCCGTGCCCTTGACTCTGTACACAAGAGCATCCTTGAGGCGATGAATATCAGCAAGATTTTCATCCCTGAGAGCTACGCAGCAAAGCTATTTGCCACCAAGTTTGCCGACAATATAGTCGAGGAGTTACTCTAATGTCTCTATCGCCACTGCTCTGTTCGCTCAAACAACTACTCTTTCCTACAACCTGCCCGATTTGTGGCAAGGTGTTGCAGGAGGTTGATGATTTTGTCTGTCTGCATTGCAGCATCGCCGCGCCATTTACTCAACTATGGAGAACGCGCAACAACATCATGGAGGCTCGCTTTGATGGTGTCGTACCTATTGAGCGTGCAGCTGCGCTGCTGTGGTTTTCGAGTGGCAGTGCCTGGCGTGCTGTAATTCACGACTTTAAGTACAACAGCCATTGGTACTATGCCGAGAATTTAGGTCGTTGGCTGGCGAGTGTATTTGCCGAGGGCGATTTTTTCGAGGGTATAGATATGATTATCCCCGTTCCGCTACATTGGAGTCGCAGATTTACTCGTGGCTATAACCAATCGGAGCATATCGCCGCCGGCATAAGTCACGTAACATCTATACCGTATAATTTCAAGGCCATTCGCCGTAACAGAAACAACCCTCCGCAGGCAAAACGCAAGTTTTATCAACGTTGGGACAACATATCCACACTCTTCTCTATCACCCACCCCGAAAAGCTTGTCGGGCGGCATATTCTGCTTGTAGATGATGTCTTTACATCGGGTGCAACCCTTATAACTTTAGCCCGCACAATCGTTAAGGCGTGCAATGGAGATGTAAAGATATCTATTGCAACCTTCGCCGCTTCGCAACATCTGAGGTCGGAGTGATTTGACTTTTCAAAATATTTGAGTACCTTTGCACAAATAGCGCAATTTTTATGGCAAGAGATTACAAACAGTCGCAAAAAAATAGAGAGGCCTACACTGCTCTGGTCCCGGAGGCAGAGTTGGGCGGATTGGTGCCACCACAGGCCGTAGAGCTTGAGGAGGCGGTATTGGGTGCTCTGATGCTTGAGAGTGACTCTGTGACAACAGTTCAGGAGTACCTCTCTGAGGACTCTTTCTACACCGAGGAGCATCGTATAATCTATCACGCCATAAATGAGTTGGCTACAGTCGGCAAGCCGGTCGATATCTATACCGTTACCGAGTATCTGAAGGCAAATCGTCAGCTGACAAAGGTCGGTGGTGCTGCATATCTTGCAAAACTGACCCAGAAGATTGGAGCTGCTGCAAATGTAGAGTTTCACGCCCGTATCATTGCACAGAAGCATGTACAGCGCGAGCTTATCTCATCTGCGGTAGAGATTCAGCGCCGTTCGTACGATAGTGCGACAGATGTTACAGAACTTATCGGCTTTGCTGAGTCATCTATTCTGCGAGTTACCGAGGGCCATGTAAAGCGTAGCGTGCAGGACTCGGCGTCTATCCTTGATAAGGCTATCAAGCAGATTGAGGAGGCGGGTAAGAATGACTCTAAGTATAGCGGTGTCTGCACAGGTTTTAGCGATTTGGATAATGTAACGCTCGGCTGGCAGCCGTCAGACCTTATCATCGTTGCTGCACGTCCATCTATGGGTAAGACCGCCTTCGTGCTCTCTATGGCGCGAAATATGGCTATTGACTACCAATGTCCTGTGGCATTCTTCTCCCTTGAGATGTCGGCAATCCAGCTGATGACCCGACTTATCGTTGCCGAGACAGGCTTGGATAGTAAACTTATCCGCAGCGGTCGTCTGACCCCTGAGGATTGGAACCACCTTATGGTGGCAAGTAAGCCATTGGGCCACGCGAAGCTCTTTATCGACGACACCCCGGCCCTCTCAATCTTCGAGTTCCGCTCAAAGGTTCGCCGACTACATACTCACCACGGCATTAAGATTATCATTGTCGATTACTTGCAGCTGATGACTGCCGGCAATATGAGCGGTGGAGCCAATGGTAACCGTGAGCAGGAGGTGGCATTTATCTCTCGTACGCTCAAGGCTATCGCCAAGGAGCTCAATGTCCCTGTTATCGCCCTCTCACAGCTCTCTCGAAATACGGAGTCACGTGGTGGAACAAAGCGTCCACAGCTCTCTGACCTGCGTGAGTCGGGAGCAATCGAGCAGGATGCTGACGTTGTAGCATTCATCCACCGTCCTGAGTACTACGGCTTTACAGAGACCGAGGACCACAAGAGCACCGATGGTATCGCAGAGATTATCTTAGCTAAGCACCGTAACGGTGAGGTGACTGATGTGCGTATGCGCTTTATTAAGGAGCAGGCACGTTTTGCCAACTTAGAGATGATTGTTCAGGCACCTCAGGGCGAGCAGTACGACACATACGAATCTCCAGCCCCTGCCGGTGCAGCATCGGGCATCTCTCCGTTGCAGAGCATGACCGGAGCTGACGAGTTTGCTATGCCTGCTGCTCCGAAGATGACTATCGCGCCAATCGACGAGGAGGCTCCATTCTAAAAGAGGGTTAGTACATCCCCTAAAATATGAACTTTGCACAGATTATTCTCCCGCTGGCTCAACCCTGCTATACATTTGCAGTGAGCCACATCCCCGATTTGAGGGTCGGAGAGGCTGTTGTTGTGCAATTTGGTAAAAAGTCGCTCTATACAGGTATCGTACTCAGTCTGCACAACGACCCACCAAAGAGCGGCAAGGTTAAACCCGTACTCAAACGACTCTACGATTTCCCTCTGCTCTCCGATATTCAGATACGCTTCTGGAGTTGGATGGCGGAGTACTATATATCTACTATTGGTGAGGTTATGCGTGTAGCGCTACCCTCTCTTGTAAAGCCGCACGCCACAACCGAGGAGTTATACAAGCCCTACGCCCTACCTCAAGAACGAGTTCTACGTCTTATTGCAGCGCCGGATAGTGAGGCGTTTGCAAAACTCGCTCGTCGTGCGCCGCGTCGTGCCGAGCTTATAGTTCAACTACAAGAGGCTGGTGGAGAGCTCCCTCGACAGCTATCAACAGCCGATGCCGCGACTATCTCTGCACTTGTAGGGGCAGGTATTATCGAGATTTTCGAGCGCGATTCGGCACCTCAACTCCTCCCGATTACAGAGTCGGCACTCCCTGTTCTATCACCTGAGCAAAATGAGGCGCTACAGGCTATCAACCGTGGTCTTGAGGCTCGCAATGTGGCTCTGCTACACGGAGTTACAAGCTCAGGAAAGACCGAGATATATACCCACCACATCGCCCGTGCATTGGAGCGTGGGGAGGATGTGCTACTGCTTGTACCGGAGATTTCACTCACGGCACAACTCGTAGAGCGTATGCGTCGCATCTTCTCCGACAGGGTTATTACCTACCACTCAAAACTAACCGCCACACGCCGCACACAGATATATATGGATATGCTCCGCGCACCTTCGGGCAACTTTATCGTCGGAGCACGCTCGGCACTCTTTCTACCTTATCGCAAGTTGGGTCTTGTCATTGTCGATGAGGAGCACGATACAAGTTACAAGCAGAGTGAGCCCAATCCGCGCTATCACGGTCGTGATGCAGCCATTATGCTCGCAAATCTGCACGGAGCAAAGGCTATCTTAGGTAGTGCCACCCCATCGTTAGAGAGTTTTAACAACGCCATGGCAGGCAAGTATGCCGGTGTAAGTCTTACCACCCGCTATGGAGGGTCACTGCCGCCGAAAATCATCATCTCCGACACACTGCGCGCCGTCAAGCGTGGAGAGCGTAAGAGTCACTTTAACAAGGAGTTACTCGACCGCATAGCTGACCGACTTGCAGCAGGAGAGCAGATTATCCTCTTCCAAAATCGTCGTGGTTATGCCTCTTATGTCGAGTGTCCGCGTTGCGGTTGGACAGCCCGTTGCCCGCATTGTAATGTAACCCTCTCGCGCCACCTGAAGAGCGGCTCTCTCAACTGCCACTACTGCGGCTACTCTATCCCCGACCCGCACTTCTGTCCGGAGTGTAAGACCTCGCAGATAGAGGCAATGGGTATGGGTACGGAGAGAATTGAGGAGCAGATATCGCAACTCTTCCCTACAGCACGAGTACTTCGCCTTGATAGCGACAGTGCCAAGAGCGATAGTGCCTATAACCATATCATCTCGGAGTTTGCAGCAGGCAATGCAGATATACTTATCGGCACACAGATAGTGGCGAAAGGTCTTGATTTTAAGGATGTTACCCTTATCGGCATACTTAACGCGGACAATCTGACCAATGCTCCCGATTTCCGCGCGGTGGAGCGTGCGTGGCAGATGATACTGCAAGTTGCAGGGCGTGCAGGCAGACGAGATCGTGCAGGAGAGGTGGTTGTTCAGACTGCCGACCCATCACATCCCGTATTCTCGGCACTCAGCGAGCATGGATATCAGCACTTCGCCTCGGCTCAACTCAAAGAGCGTCAGCTGTTTAACTATCCGCCATTCTGCCGCCTGATACGCATAACGCTTCGCCATGCAGATGCACAGCAGCTGGCAAATACCGCCTCAACATTGGGTCAGATGTTGCGCAGCAAGTTCGGTAGCAGGGTATTAGGTCCTGTTACGCCACTGATTGACCGTATTCGTGGGGAGCTTATAGTAGAGATTATTCTGAAGATTGAGACAACGACCTCATTCGCCCGTGCACGTGTAACACTCACAGAGCAGATAGATGCTCTGCGCCGAGATAGCGACCATAAGGGGGTAGCGATTATCTGTAACGTCGATCCGATGTAACCTACTGACGCAACAGTATCTGTTTTGCCCTCAACTTCTTCAGTTCTCGATAGAGCAATATCGCCGCAAGAGTTATCGAAGCGCAATCCGCTATCGGCATAGACATCCATACACCTGTAGCACCAAGATAGCGCGGAATAATCCAAAGCAGAGGCAGCAGGAAGAGCATCTGACGGGTCATAGAGACAAATATCGCAAGCTTTGCATGTCCGATATATTGGAAGAACGCCGCCGTAACAATCTGGAAACCAACAAGCGGGAACATTATTACAATAATTCGCATAGCCTGCGCTGCGGCCGAAATCATCAAAATCTCATCGCCACCTTTGCCTGCATCCACAAATAACTGAGCGATACTCTCCGGGAAGAGTTGGCATGCCAAAAAGCCTATTGTAGCGATAGTCATACCGCACCCGATAGTCATAAACAGAGCCTTGCGGACACGGTCATACTGCTTTGCACCATAATTAAAGCCCACTATCGGCTGCATACCCTGATTAAGGCCCTGAATGACCATAATGAGCAGCATAACCACACGGTTGGCAATACCATAAGCTCCGACATATATATCTGCCGAGCCTGCCATCTTGACTATATCGTGCGCACCCGTACCTCCATACTTCAGCAGCGCTGTATTGACAAAGGCGGCGACCATCGAAGCGCAGATATTGACCATAAATGGAGCAAGACCAATAGATATAATAGCCTTTACAATCTTCCAATCAAATACAAAGGCTGCACGACGGAAACGCACAAACGAACTACGCGAACAGAAGTGGCTGAATGTTATAATAAATGATATTGCCTGCGAGATAACCGTAGCCAAAGCCGAGCCCTTGATACCAAGTCCAAACTTAAAGATAAAGAGTGGATTTAGTATAAGATTCATCGCAACAGCCGTAAGGATTATTCGCATAGATTTCTGCGGATAGCCAGAAGCTCGAATCTGCTCATTCAGACCCAGATACATATGCTGAGTCATATTTCCGAGCAGGATAATCTTCATAAAGTCGCGTGCATAGCCGAGCGTCTCTGCCGAAGCCTTTCCGCCACTAAACAGGTGCAAAATAGGGTCGAGGAAGGTCAGCATCGTTACCATCAACACCAGACCGAGGCCGAAGTTGAGCATTACAGCATTGGCAAGGGTCTTCTCTGCTGCCTGCATATTACCCTCGCCCAGACGAATAGACATTCGCGCCGCAGCACCCACGCCAACCATTGCACCGAAGGCAGCGGCGATATTCATAATCGGCATAGTGATAGCCATACCTGCTATTGCAGCACCACCAACACCATGGCCGACAAATATAGAGTCTATAATATGGTATATCGAGTTGGATGCCATCGCAATTATCGCCGGCGCTGCATAACGCCAAAGCAATGAACCGATGTTATCCGTTCCCAATGATAGTGTATTTGCCTGTTTTGCCATAAACCTCTACAACACATAGACGACAATATGTTCTGCCGTCTGCTCAATTTTCATATCTAAAACTAACCCGCTGTTATCCTCCGCCGTAACCTCTCCACTCTCAAAGTCGAGCTTTGTCACACGCACCCCATTCAAGATATCGAGCTTGCGATCACGCCTATACTTATAGTAGCACTCGCGAGCGCACCATATCGCTACACAGGAGCGATTATCCACAGACAACTGTTGCTCGCCAGCAGTAAAAAAGCGCTCAGCAATACGAGCAATATCTCTATCTTTTCGCTCAATATCTACTGCACAAGGGTCCGGGGAGATAACCACTGCCGCCATATCTGTAGTATGCGACACCCCTATATTTATATCACTGCCTACAACTATCGGAGCACTATCCTCGTAGGCAATCTCTACCTTGCAACCAAGGTGCTTGTAGAGCATTGCACGCCAAGTGAGGTACTCTTGTCGGCGAGAGGTAGAGCTGAATGATGCGGCATCAGCCATATCGGCATCTGTCACCCACTCGCGGCACTGCTCCTCGGTAAGTAGCTCTGATAGTAGCAGCGTTTTAGTCATTATTCGGAAGAATAACCTTAATCTTATCTATTCTATGACCATCAACCGCTGTGACAACAAAGCGGATACCGTGCGAAGAGAGCTGCTCCCCCTTCTTGAGGAAGTTACGCTTAATCTCCAACAGCAGGCCCGCAATGGTCTCTGCTCGACCCTGCACATCCTCAAAGAGCTCATCATCGAGCTGCAACACTCGAAGCATATCGACAATATGGGTTTTACCCTCGAAGATGTAGGTACATTTATCTATACGCTCATAGAAACTCTCATCAATATCGCTCTCATCCGAAATCTCGCCCACGACCTCCTCAAGGATATCCTCAAGGGTCACAAGTCCCTGCGTTGCGCCATACTCATCAACAACAATGGCCATATGGACCTTGTCGTGTCTAAAATCCTCCAGCAAGTCTGTCACCTGCTTGTGCATCGGCACGATATATGGCTCACGAATAAGGCTCTGCCAACCAAAATCATCAGTCCTATTGGCATAGGCGATAAGGTCCTTGACAAACAGAGTACCCTTAATGTTGTCGATAGTCTCCGAATATACCGGCAGACGAGAGTAACCCGAAGTGGTTATCGTCTGCTTTACCTCACTGAAGCTCATTGTCTGCTCTACGCCGACAATATCCATTCGCGGACGCATAATCTCCTCGACCTCTCTATCGGCAAAATTGACAATACCCGACAGAATCTTCTGCTCCTCGGTAGAGGTTGAGGTGGTCATATCGACAGCATCGGCAAGATCCTCAATAGAGATATCGTTACTCCTCTGCATCAATCGCTCCGACGCCACATTGCTCGTTCTGACAAGCACATAACCGAGCGGATAGACCAACCAACGGAGTAGTGTCAGCGGCTGAGCAAACCACAGCGCCACACGCATAGTCGAGCCTTGCGCAAAGACCTTTGGCAGCACCTCACCACAGAGCAGCAGGACAAATGTCACCACTACCGTATGTACCAAAAAACCGAAGCGGTGGAAGACAAAGAGTGAGTTGAGAATCTGCGTTGAGAGGACAACCGTTCCGATATTAACCATATTATTGACCACCAATATTGTCGCCAGAAGTTGGTCAGGGTTATCAAGCAACTTCGATGCGGCATCAGTTGCCACCGAGCCTCCGCGTTTGATGCGTCTTAACTCCGCGGGGGTCAGCGAGAAATAGGCCACCTCCGAAGATGACATCATGCCAGATATGAGCAGAAGAATAATATCTCCTACTATCAACGCAATTATATTGGGATCAAATCCTAAATATTCAACCATTATCTACAATTTTGAACTCTCTATCTGTTAAAAATCAAGGCTCTGCTGCATTGAGTCATTCGGAGTATCCTCACTCTGACTCTTCGTGCCATCCATCTTAATTATAATCTTCTTACCCTTCACCTCATTAATCAGCTCCATACCACGACGGGTCTTATAAGCAGGGGTCTTACTATCCAACTTATAGCTTGTCGGCAACACCTGCGGAGGGATAGGACGAACCTCCTTACGTGCAGGAATCGGCACTCGCCAAGGCTCATCTGGCAACTGTTCCTCAACTACAGACTGCGGAGTAGGAGCGACAGGTGTTGTCGGCTGCTGCGGAACAACAACCTTTGGCGCAACGGGCTCTGGCTGTGGCTGTGGAGTGACAACCTTCGGTGCAACGGGCTCTGGCTGTGGCTGCGGAGCGACAACCTTCGGTGCAACGGGCTCTGGCTCTGGCTGTGGAACAACAACCTTCGGAGTAACGGGCTCTGGCTCCGGCTGTGGAGCAACAACGGCAGGCTCTGCAGGCTGCGGCTCAACCACCTTCACCTCATCCTCAAGGTCAAGGCGACCACCGAATGTCTCGCTATAGTATGCGTTAGCGTGGAAACCTGTAACGACGATGATAATCTCAATCTTATCCTCCAGCTCAGGCTTGATACTTGTACCCCAAATGATATTGACAGGGATTCTGTCGCCATTGCTATCCTCACCTGATGCAATCTCCTGAATATAGTTGAGCGCCTTATTCACCTCCTTCATCTTAAGCTCAGAAGGCGATGAGGTGGCGAAGTTCACAAGCACCTCCTTTGACCCCTTGATAGGCACATTACCAAAGAGTGGCGAGAGGACTGCCGACTTGATAGCCTTGACAACTCTATCCTCGCCCGACTCTGAGGCCATACCCATAACGGCATAGCGGCTATTTCGTACAACCTTGCAGACATCGGAGATATCGACACTGACAAGGTCTGACTGTGTCAGCGCAATCTCGGCAATACCCTTAGAGGCGTATGCCACAATATCATTGGCCATATTGAAGGCCTCGTGTACCGAGCGCTCCTCACTCAGCTCGATAATTGTCTCATTCTTGATGATGATAAATGTATCGACCAGCTCGCGCATCGAGCGAATACCCTCCATAGCCTGCTCAAAGCGGTGAACACCCTCGTTAATTGGCGGAGTGGTAAGAATAGATATAACCGGAATGTTAAGCGCGTGAAGCATCTGCGCAATAACCGGCGTAGCACCTGTACCTGTACCACCACCCATACCGGCAGTAAGGAAGATAAGGTCAGGATTGCGGCTCTCGACATACTGGCGAATCTCGGCAAGCGACTCCTTCGCCTTCTGACGACCCACCGCAGCGTCATTACCTGCACCCTTACCATCACCCATACATATCTTCTGTGACGGCTCAAGCGGGCTCTTATCCAGTGCCTTGCTATCGGTGTTACATATCATCAAATTCACACCCTTGATGCTGAGTTTGAATATATGGTCCACCGTATTGCCTCCGGCACCTCCCACACCGATAACCATAATCTTGGCAGGAACACCGTATGCGGTAATCTTATTACTCTTAAATTCGTCGTAAAGTCCCATAGGGATATCTTTTTTTGGTATATTCTACAAATTGGTAAATATTTTGACGCTCTACTTGCTCTTGTTATCCTCGCCACCCATCCAACGAGAGATATTTACCAGACGCTTAAACTTTGCCAGCGTACCGGTCTTAGACTCTGCCGTCTTATCCTCCTCCTTTTTAGGAGCAACAGGCTTCTGAACAGGGGTAGTCGGGAGTGGCACGGTGACAACCTTCGGAGCATCCTCCTCCTTTGCCACAGGCTCCACAGCAGGAGTTGTCGGCTCTATCTGTGGCTGGGGCTGGGGCTCTACAGCCTTCGGTGCAGGCTCGGCCTCCACAACATACGAAGAAGCGAACTTCGCCGCCTGCATCATAATCGCTACTGCGGCGTGCTGTCCCGGGGTAATCTCACAATCTTGCGGCTTTGAACCGATACCATAGAGTTGCTCGGCGCGGCGACAAGGACGGCCCGTCTCGCGCTCAAAGAGTTGCTCAATCTTATCTGTTGCAGCAGTACCTCCTGTCAGCACATAGCCATGAACAACCTGCGACTCAAGGCCTGACTCTCGAACAGCCTTGGCTACAAGCTCGGCGATATCCATCAGTCGCGCCTCGATAACCGTTGCAATATTTCGATGAACAACCTCCTTATTACCCACCTGAATTACCTGATTCTCGGCAATATCATTACTCAGAGCTGTACCGTAGAGGTGCTTAATCTTGCTATAGTTGGCACCCTTTGGCAGTATCGACCTCAGATCGGCATTGATAAGCTCCGCACCGACAGCAATCGAGCGGAAATAGTGCACCCTCTTCTCGCGAACGATAGTAATATCTGTAACCTCGCTACCGATATCGACGATAACAACGCCCTCTTCAGCCTCCTGTTCGCTGACGAGCAACGGGAAGGTAATCATCGGATTGACAAAGACCTTTTGAATCTCCATCCCCACTCTGTGGTGCAACTGCTTGAGGGTATTTATCTGGTCATTAAGACCGATAGAGAGCAGATATTCGCCCTTCAGCCAACTCCCCTGCATACCGACAGGGTTGAGCGTACGCTTTGTGCCATTTACGTAGTAGGCGAGCGGGCATATCTCAAATACCTTCTCCGAGCAGCTCTCGGTCTTCACCTGACGCAACAGCTGTCGCAGAATATTGATATCCTCCTTGCCGATCACACCCGTCTTCTTATTCTTCACAGGCACAAAATCATCAACAATCACGCAGCGGGTATCGCTATTTCCCAGGCCAAAATATGCCTGTTCAATCTTAATACCCAGAGCCTCCTCCAGCTCGACCTTGGCATCTTTGATAGCGTAGCTAAGGTTTAAGACCGCGCTCTGAAGGGTTGCACACAATCGACCCTCCTTCACACTCTTCTTACTCTCCTGAATAGATACACCCTCGATATTCAGGAGCTCCGAGCCCTCTGTACGAGAGCCGACAACCATTACTACATTGGCACTACCAACATCTACTCCGACAAAATATTGCTTCATATCTAACTATTGTTTCTCCGTATTGTATGTACAGACAATTCTGTCCGCATAGTTCAAATTCACACTCTTATAACTCTCCCAGCCGCTTGTCACAGCCACCTGGTCGTAAAATAGGCGCAGCCTGTGCAACTTATCCTCCACACTCTCAAGCCAACCGAACTCTATACGATGATCCCCGCTTCGAGGTATCAACGTAAGGCTCAGCGCACCATTCGATGTGGTCGTTGCCACAATCTGCACAACCTCAGCCCTTAAGAACTTATCCCTCTGCAGTCGCTCTACAAATGATATGAGGGAGCGAAAGTCCGCATAGCGAGCCTCTCTTCTCTCCAATCGCTTGCCTATAGCATCCCGCTTTGCTGCAAGGCGCTCAAAGTCACGATTACAGTCGCGCAGATGACCTGCAATGTAGTCATTGATGCGCTGACGCTCACGTCTGTCGGTAATTGTACTATCCCTAACCTCTTTACGACGCTTAAGCCAATGGCTCTGGCGACGCGCAACAGCCTCTCTCTCAGCAGCCACCATACGCAGAGAGTCGGCCGCATTTGCCCTAATCCCCGCCAAAACCGCACTCAAATCACCCTCAAAGTCAGGCTTAAACTGAGGTCGGTAGTTGCCACTGACAACCGGAACATAGAGAGCTGCATGTGCCGGCGAACGGAAGAGGTAACCATCTGCCGTAATGTAGCAGTCGTAACCATCTACAAGCAGTCGCATAAGCGGTGTTCGCTGGCTGATACGTATGTGGAGCGTGCCGCTATATGAGGCGTAGATATCTACATCATCCACAAAGCCCTCATTGCAAATCATATCCTTTATCGCACGGGTATCAACCTTATCGACATTGGTGTTGATTGTTGCAATGCCACGCTCTATAAGCATCTCCTTAACCCTCTGGGAGGTTATCAACTGACCCGAAGAGGCAGAATCGACAATCTCAATCTCAACCCTCTCCACGCTCTGCTCGCTCTTATGACGTTGGGTAAGCATCGCGCTACAAGCAATATAGGCGGCTATAGCTCCCCATATCACCAACACCAGCAACACTCTTCCAACCTTACGCCACATCTCGCTACGCTTTTTTCTCAATAACCTCTGCCACTGCAGCGCAGTAAGCATCTATATTTCCGGCACCAAACGTCACAACAACATCGGTATTCATCCCCGCAAGGGACTCTGCAAGGGCCTCGCGCTCTACAATAGACCACGGAGCGGTCACTCGCTGAGCGATAATCTCCGTAGTAATACCCTCAATAGGCTCCTCACGTGCCGGATATATCGGCAGCAACACAACCCTATCTGCCAAACTCAACGCCTCGGCAAACTCTACATACAGGTCGCGGGTGCGAGTGTAGAGATGCGGCTGGAATACCGCCGTAAGTTCACGATTCGGGAACATCTTCTTCACCGAAGTTATCGCTGCACTCAACTCTCTTGGGTGGTGAGCATAGTCATCCATATAGACCGCCTTCGGGGTATTGACATAGAACTCAAAGCGACGCTTAACGCCCGAGAACGATGCAAGAGCTGCTCGCAGAGCCTCGTAGTCCACCGCCTTACCCTCAGCCTTTGCCGCAAGGATAAAGAGTGCCACGGCAGCCACCGCATTCTCGACATTCACCCAGCCCGGAATACCGAGAGTACAACCCTCAACAGTCCCAAACGGAGTAACGATATCGAAAGTATAGTGACCCGTCGCTAACAGTTGCAGGTTTGTGGCGTAGAAATCTGTCGGCTCATTGAAAGAGTAGCGATAGCACTCTATCTGACTATTTCGCACCTCAACATCTACCCCATGCTTGATAACAAGAGCACCGCCCGCCTTTATGCGGTCAATAAACTGTGAGAAGGCCTCCTTCACAGCCTCATGTGTGCCGTATATATCCAGGTGGTCGGCATCTGCCGATGTTACAACCGCCACATCGGGGTTGAGCTGCAGAAATGAGCGGTCAAACTCATCCGCCTCAACAGCAAGGCGACGACCCTCACCCAAGACCAGATTCGAGTCAAAATTCTTTGACACACCACCCAAGAAGGCACTACCCTCACCCGCTGCAGCATGGTTGAGCCAGCTAACGAGCGTCGAGGTGGTTGTCTTGCCGTGAGTACCTGCCACAGCCATCACAAACTTACCCACAGAGAGCTCGCCGAGCATCTGTGAGCGCTTGAGCATACGATATCCGCCCTCGCGGAAGTAGCACATCTCGCTATGGTCTGCAGGCACAGCCGGCGTATAGACCACAACCGTATCTCTCTCCAGAAACTGCGGAGGTATTGCTGCCACGCTATCCTCATAGTGGATTATCGCACCCTCCGCCTCCAAACGAGCTGTCAGTGGAGTTGCCGTGCGATCATAACCCGCCACAGCACAACCCTCGTGCATAAAGTAGCGAGCAAGTGCGCTCATGCCGATACCGCCAATTCCCAAAAAGTATAACTTACGCTGCTCCATACTACTCGCAATACTTCAACGCCTCTCGCGCCACACGCTCTGCAGAGTCTGCAATAGCGAGTTTAGAGATATTTTTCGACAACTTTGTAAGCTCTCCGCTATCCGAAATCATACGCAGGGCTGTGGACATAGCGCAATCAACCGCCTCCGAGTCGGCAACCATTCGCGCTGCATGCTTATCGACAAGCGCCTTGGCATTCTTTGTCTGGTGATCCTCCGCAACATTTGGTGACGGAACAAAGAGCGTTGGCTTACCCGCCAAGCAGAGCTCCGAAACGGTACAAGCACCACTACGAGAGATTACCACATCTGCCACAGCATAGGCATAATCCATACGATCGATAAATGCACCTTGCCAGATATTTTTCGCAGGATAGTGCTCCAAGAACTGCTTCATTTCTGCCTCATAGTAGCGGCCTGTCTGCCAGATAACCTGCACCGGAGCCTCTCCACCGAGGGTCATAAGCCACGAACGCATCATATTGTTCAGCGTACGGGTACCCAACGAACCACCGACAACCAAAATCACCGGCAGCGAGTCGTTAAGTCCAAAGTAGCTCAACGCCTCAGCCTTATCGATATTCTCTGCCGAGAATGCCGCACGCAGCGGATTTCCCGTCTTCACGATATGCTCAGCAGGGAAAAATCGCTCCATATTGTCGTACGCCACGCATACACTGCGAGCGCTACCACCGACAATCTTATTTACCAAACCGGCATAAGAGTTCTGCTCCTGAATTACTGTCGGGATGCCCATTCTCTGTGCAGCCCACAGCACCGGAGCCGAGGCGTAACCACCAAAGCCCACAACAACATCAGGGCGAAACTCCTTGATGATGCTCTTTGCCTGTCGAACACTCTTCCAAATCTTGAACGGAAGCAGCAGATTTTTCAGTGAAAGGCTGCGTTGCAAACCCGCGATAGGCACACCGACAATACGATAGCCCGCCTTTGGCACTGCAGTCATCTCCATTCGTCCCTCGGCACCGACAAAGAGAATCTCTACTTCATCCTCGCCCAAAATACGCTTAAGTGCCTCAGCCACAGCGATTGCCGGATAGATATGACCGCCCGTACCACCGCCTGAAAGTATAATTTTTTTCATTGTAACAGATCTTTTTCGGAATATACCCACAAAGGTACTAATTTTTCGCTATCTATTCCGATAAAAAACAATAAAAAATATAGGCTGTCGAAAAAATTTTTCAACAGCCTAACTTTTATAAAGTTAAAAGAGCCTTTTAGTTGGCATTTCCTGCCTTATTTTTCAGACCTCCGCCGATAACAAAACCAAGACTCACGCCGAAGTGGCCCTGCTCCTTTATCAAGGTCTTATCCGCAGGTGCCTTGTAATAAACAGTGGCGCGCAGGTGGTGCCATGCCTCTATACCGACACGCGGCATAACAACAAGTGCCGACCTCTCCTTCCATGTATCCTGCACCTTATTTGCCGCATCAAGAGCATCGTCAGAAGAGCCGAGATCATAGATCTGCGAAGCCAGCCAACCATAACCCAAACCACAGCCGACGAATACCTGTACCTTCTTGTTTCTCAACAAGTTAAGGTCTGCCACAGCCAACGCATTGAACGAATGAAATTTCACATCTTTTATGCTCTTTATCTCACCCAAATCATGACCGCGCTCAAAGCCCGTTCCGTTAATATGCAAACCCACATCAAGTGGCAACATTCCGAAGTTGTGACGTGCCTCCACCAGCACATTCCAACCGGCACTACTCTTATCGAATATCGGCTTTAAGTTATTTGATGGAACGATACAACCTGCACCAATTTCGACCTCCCATTTACGCACCTGAGCCGATGCGCTCTCTACTCCGACAAAGAAAATTGCCAGCAGTAGTACTACCGAAAATCTACTCTTCATAGCGTTTAATTTTAACGATTTTACACCTTTGTTTACCACAAAAATAGTAAAAATTTGATAATTTACAAAAAAGTATATACCTTTGTCCCTCGATCCTGCGGATATGGTGTAATTGGTAGCCACGTCAGACTTAGGATCTGATGCCGAGAGGCGTGGGGGTTCGAGTCCCTTTATCCGCACAAGTTTAATTTTGAGGAGAAATTTTCGGATTTCTCCTCATTTTTATTTTTATAACCACTTGATATACTTCGGATTATAGAGAGTGCCTGATTGCAGTCGAT
>JAFQFV010000038.1 GCA_017398555.1 Alistipes sp. | reverse complement strand
TTTGTAGCGGGAGAGAGACTTGAACTCTCGACCTCATGATTATGAATCATGCGCTCTAACCAGCTGAGCTATCCCGCCATTGCGTTTTTGCGAGTGCAAAGATAGAGAATAAATTTTGTTTTGCAAAGTTTTTGCTACTTTTTTTATCGATTTGTTGAAAATAATTCATAGACCTACCTTTATGGCTGATAGAAAGAGTGCAATATATACTGTTGCAAATATACTCAATGGCGTTTCGTTGGCGGCAAGCATTGTTTTACTTGTATCTATATCGTGGGAAGTTGCGGATAGAGAGGATGATATCCTATCTACGTGGTATCGCGGATTGCAGCTTGTGGTCTGCTCGATATTCTTTGTCACGGCGCTCTTTAGACTGCTTATTCCGCAGTATAGGCGCGAGCATTGGTTTCGGGATACGATATTTGCCCTCGCCTCTATACCTTATATTAATATATTAGATTGGGGTGGGGTAGAGTTGCTCAATCGCTCCGAGCGAATTGTGGCATTTGCACCTGTGATAATCTCGATTATGGCGACGGTGGTAATTCTTGAGTGGCTCATAGAGGGTCGAAAACGCCGACTTATGGCCGCCTATATTCTAACGGTGACAATGTTCACCTATATCTCTGCACTGCTCTTCTACGACTGCGAAATGGGCATAAACGAGAAGTTGCACAGCTTCGGCGATGCGCTGTGGTGGGCGTGGATGAATGTTACAACGGTGGGTGCCGAGATATTTCCGGTGACCGCTATCGGTAAGGTTATCTGCGTGCTATTGCCCGTTGTGGGAATGATGTTCTTCCCGATATTTACGGTCTATGTATCGGATTACTACGACCGCAAGCGTTAAAACACCTTGCCGAAGATAATCGAGCAGAAGGTGTTGAATAGTATCTTCAAGTCGAAGAGAAATGAGCGGTGCGAGAGGTAGTAGAGGTCGAGCTCCAATCGGCGCAACATCTTCTCCATGGTATCTGTGTATCCGTTGTAGAGCGTGGCATAGCTCGTAACACCGGGGCGCACCTGATAGAGATAGCTGTAGCGCTTGTCGTGCTCCATAATCTGGTCGATATAGAACTTACGCTCGGGACGTGGTCCGACAAATGCCATATCGCCGACAAAGACGTTCCATAGCTGCGGCAACTCGTCAAGGTGATGAGCGCGGATAAAAGCACCGACCTTGGTCAGTCGCGGGTCGTTCTCTCCGCCGCCGTGGCTTAGCTGTGGTCCCATCTTCTCGGCATCAAGTCGCATCGAGCGGAACTTGTATATCTTGAATGGTTTGCCGTGCCAACCGATACGCTCCTGTGCATATATTGCAGGCCCACCGTCCTCTCTGCGAATGGCGATGTAGCAGATTGCAAATAGTGGGGCAAAGATAACCATCGCAACGGCTGCGGCTATGCAGTCGATAACTCGCTTGCATCTGCGACCGAATGCGGTCATATTGTCCTTAATGAAGGTGCCTTTGGGAACGGCCTTGCTTACGGCGGTATCTACATAAATCATACTCTCCAAATTTTGGTAAATGTGGAGAGGTTATCCAAACTTTATGCCATCAAAAAAAACAGCGCCCCTTTCGGAACGCTGTTAGAATAAACGATGTCGTTGTTTTATAACTCGTCGCTATATACGGCAGCAGGCAAATCGTGCTGGTTGTAGCGAGAGGCCATAGACATACCGTAAGCACCTGCCGACTTGATTGTAAGCAAATCGCCACGCTTTGTGATAGGGAGCGATACGTTCTCGTCAAATACATCTGTGGACTCGCACGCAGTGCCCACGATTGTATATTTGAGTCGCTGATCAGCCTCGGAGGTGATATTCTCGATGTTGTGATATGAGCCGTAGAGCGCAGGGCGAATAAGCTCTGTCATACTGCCATCAACAATCACCAAACGACGACCTGTAGCGGTAGTCTTGTTGTATAACACCTTGGTAATCAGCTCTCCGCACTGAGCGACAATCGAACGACCAAACTCAAAGTGTACCTCGCGATTGCCAACCTTCAGGTGCTGCTTGATAATCGCAAAAACAGATGCGAAGTTTGGAATTGGCTCATTCTCAGGCATATCGTAATTGACACCTAAACCACCACCAACATCGACAAACTCAAGCTCAAAGCCGAGCGAGGTGAGGTTTTCGACAATTACATTGACCTTGTTGCACATATTCTCAAAGACGTGCAACTCACGAATCTGCGAGCCGATATGGATGTGCATACCGATAACAAGTACACTCTTCAGCGAGCGAATATGCTCTACACTCGAGAGAATCTCCTCATACGAGATACCGAACTTACTATCTGCCTGACCTGTGTCGATGCAGTGGTTGGTCTTCGGATCGATATCGGGATTGACGCGCAGGGCGATATTTACCACCTTACCAGCCTCTGCTGCAAGCTCATTTACTAAGTCAATCTCCTCGATAGACTCGCAGTTGATTGCAAGGATATTCTGCTCAATGGCGTAACGAATCTCCTTATCGCGCTTACCCACACCCGCATAGACGATAGATTTAGGGTCAAAGCCCGCCTCGATGGCGCAACGCACCTCGTTGCCGCTTGCGCAGTCAATACCTACACCATATTTGCGGATAATCTGCAACAGACGAGCGTCGTAGTTCGCCTTGATAGCGTAGTGAATCTTGTAGTCGTATTTGGATGCAATGGACATCAGACTCTCTAACGTCTGGTTGAGTAGTCCGATATCGTAGAGGTAGAATGGGGTTTCGTACTTTGCCAACTTGTCGGCAACCTGTCTGCTTAACATAACCTAATATTCGTTGTTTTTGTTTACAATGACAAAGATAGTAAAAAATCTTTAATATTGGTATAAATACCCTCGATAAGCTTCTCTACAGCATCATCTGCTGCCCAAGCAGTATGCGGCGAGGCGAGCAGAAAGTATGGATCGTTCAGGTCGTAGAGTGGTGAAGATGGCAATGGCTCTTTTGAGAACACATCGAGTGCTGCTCCTGCTATGGTCTTGCTATTCAATGCATTAGCAAGTGCCTGCTCGTCGATGATACCACCGCGTGCTACATTTATGATAATGGCTGTTGGCTTCATCTGCTGCAACTGCTCAGCGCCGATAAGACCTGCTGTGCGAGCGTTGAGAGGGGAGTGGATAGATACCACATCTGCCCAGCCGAGCAGTTCAGAGAGCTCCATCTGTGGGAACCTCTCCTTTCGCGCAACGCCTGAGGTGGAGTAGTATGCCACCTTACAACCGAATGCCTCTGCAAGGGTTGCCACCTGATGACCTATGGTACCAAGTCCGATAATACCCCAATTCTTGCCTCGCAACATCGAAATCGGACGACCAAAATGGAAAATATCGGTGGTTGCGGCATAGGCTCCGCTCTTGAAATAGTGGTCATAATATGTGCTGTTTTTCAGTAGCGAAAGCGCGTCGCAAACTGTCGCCTCGGCAACCGAATAGGTCGAGTATCCCGATACATTTTTTACATCAATACCAAGCTCTGCCGCAGCCTCAAGATCGACATTGTTCATTCCTGTAGCAGCTATTGCAATCAGCTTAAGGTCAGGGAGTTGCAACATTATTTCGCGTGAAATATATACCTTGTTGGAGATGATTACCGTTGCCCCCTTGCTACGCTCCAAAACCTGCTCCGGAGCTGTGCGGTCATAGCCGATATACTCGCCTAAAGATTTGATAGATGAGAGGTCATTTCCACCCAGTGAGTATTCGTCTAAAAATACGATTTTTGCCATATTTGTATTGCGGTTTTTAATTTTCTACTAAATCTCTGATTACTGCCGATGCACAACCGATGCCGAATAGGGCGGGTAGATAGGAGATTGTGCCGACGTTTGACTTCTTGTTTTGCTCCTCGCAGAGTATCATCGCACCCTCAATCGGCGGCTCGGCAGAGAAGACAGCCTTAAATCCGCGGCGTATGCCCATCTTGTGCAGTCGCTTGCGTAACATGTGCGCAAGAGGACAATGGTGAGTCTTTGAAATGTCGCAAATCTCCATCTTCGTCGGGTCTAATTTGGCACCCGCACCCATAGAACTTACAAGCGGAATATCGCGGTCTAAAGCACCTTTGATAAGGGCGAGCTTTGGAGATAGGGTATCTATGGCATCGACAATATAGTCGAAGTGTGCGCTGTTCAAAATCTCGTCTGTCTTCTCATCCTTGATATACTCGGGAACGACCGTCAGATTGAGGTTTGGATTTATATCTTTGAGCCTCTCGGCAAGCACCTCGGTCTTTACTCTGCCGACGGTCGAGTGCAGGGCAATGAGCTGACGATTTATATTGCTCTCGGAGACGGTGTCCGAGTCGGCAATGGTCATACTGCCAACACCTGCACGCACAAGCATCTCGGCAGCGTATGCACCTACACCACCCACACCGACAACGAGAATATTGGCGCTCTTCAACTTATCAAGACCCTCTTTGCCGAGCAGGAGCTCACTTCTCTCTAACCACATATCTTTTTGAAATTTTCGTTTGTAATATCCTCCAAAATAATCTGCGGAATACCCAGAATATCAGAGGCTTGTGAATATATTTGGTCAATGCTCACTGCGCTGTCATCCGTCTCGAGAAATAACAACTCTGTCGGGGTTGCCTTCATCGCCTCAATGCTCTTCGGAGAGCGAAAAGTGCGCTCGCCAAAGGAGAGAAAATAGCCTCTGTCAGTAGCCCTTTTTGCCTGCTCTACAGAGCCTATAAAACCGTGAAAGATGACAAATTTCAGCGAGTAATTTTTCAAAATATCCATCACCTTCTCAAAGGCCTTCACGCAGTGGAGTACCACCCCCTTGCCCGCCTTTTGCGCAACCTCAAGCTGTGCTTGAAATATAAGAGATTGGTGCGCCTTGTCTGCCGAACAGACAAAATCAAGACCAATTTCGCCAACGGCATCGTGCCCCGCAACAGCCCGCTCGATAGCAAAGATGCTATCGGTGCCGGCACCCTCCGAATCGTAGGGATGAATGCCGATTGTCGAGAGCGTCAGCTCGTCGTTCTTTGGATGATGAGTATGAATGTTTACCTTCATAGTGCAAAAGTAGCAAAAAAAGTGCGGAAATATGCTTAAAAGTGAGAAAAAAGTCGTATCTTCGCGGGCGAAAATGTCTATTAATTTATTATTATAAACATCAAATCATTAAAACAGTTTTAACAATGTCAAAAACTATTAAACTGTGCAAAGGTTTGGACATCCAGTTGCAGGGTGCAGCAGAGAAGAAGACCACTGCTCTTCCATTGGCATCTTCTTATGCTATCTCTCCGCTTGACTTCCAGGGTGTTACTCCAAAGATGCTGGTTAAAGTTGGTGATGCAGTTAAGGCAGGAACACCGTTGTTCTTCGACAAGAACAATGCGTCAGTTCTTTTCACTTCGCCTGTCAGCGGTACTGTTGCTGCTGTGGTTCGTGGTGAGAAGCGTCGTATCCTTGCAGTAGAGATTGCAGCTGACCAGACTATCGCATACGAGGAGTTCGCAACTCTCGATGTAAAGCAGGCAACCCGCGACCAGATTGTAGAACTTTTGCTCAAATCGGGTCTTTGGACACTGCTTATTCAGCGTCCTTACGGTATTATCGCCAATCCGGCTGATATGCCTAAGTCGATCTTTGTTTCGGCGTTTGATTCTGCTCCGCTTGCTCCTGACTACAGCTACACTTTGGCTGGCGATAAGGAGGCACTGCAGAAGGGATTTGAGGTTCTCGGTCGTCTTACAGAGGGTAAGGTTCACCTCAGCTACAATGCTGATGCGGCTGCACCTGAGTTCGCAGGCGTAGAGCTTCACGCATTCAAGGGTAAGCATCCGGCAGGTAATGTCGGTGTTCAGATTCACCACATCGATCCTGTAAACAAGGGTGAGAAGGTTTGGACTGTAGGCTATGCAGATGTAGCTGTTATCGGTCGCCTCTTCCTTACAGGTAAGGTTGATATGACCCGTACTATCGCTGTTACAGGTTCTCAGGTTGCTGCTCCGGCTTACGTAAAGGTTGTTGCCGGTGCTAAGCTCGATTCAATCCTGTCAGGTAACCTTGTAGAGAATGCTCACGCTCGTTATATCTCCGGTAACGTTCTTACCGGTCGTAATGTAGGCGCAGAGGGCTACCTGGGCTACTATGCAAATCAGCTGACTGTTATCCCAGAGGGTGATGACTACGAGTTTATGGGCTGGGCTATGCCACGCTTTAGCAAGTTCTCAGTATCTCGTGCTTACTTCTCTTGGCTCTTCCCTAAGCGTAAGTACAACCTCAATACCAATATGAATGGTGAGGAGCGTGCTTTCGTTGTAACAGGCCTCTATGAGAAGTATCTGCCTATGGATATCTATCCAATGCACCTTTTGAAGGCTATTATGGCCGGTGACCTGGATAAGATGGAGGCACTTGGTATCTACGAGGTAGTAGAGGAGGACTTCGCACTCTGCGAGTTTGTTGATCCATCAAAGATTGATATGCAGCAGGTTATCCGCAATGGTATTAACTTAATGATTAAGGAGGGTGAGTAATGAAGGCACTTCGTACACTTGTTGATAAAATCAAGCCGACATTTACCCGTGGTGGTAAGCTCGGTTTCCTCGCATCGACTTTCGGTGCTTTCGAGACATTCCTGTTCGTTCCTAACCACACAACTAAGTCAGGTGCTCATATTCGTGACTGTAACGATATGAAGCGTACTATGATTGTAGTTGTTCTGGCTCTGGTTCCTGCAATGCTCTTCGGGTGCTACAATACCGGTCTGCAGGTGAACCTTGAGGGTTGGACAGCATTCTTCTATGGTCTTGTTCGCTTCCTTCCGATGCTTGCAACCTCATACATCGTAGGTCTTGCTATCGAGTTTATCGCAGCACAGCTTCGTGGCCATGAGGTAAATGAGGGTTTTCTTGTATCAGGTTTCATTATTCCGCTTGTTATGCCTGTGAGCACTCCGCTTTGGATGGTTGCTTTGGGTACTGCATTTGCCGTAATCTTTGGTAAGGAGGTATTCGGTGGTACAGGTATGAATGTATTTAACCCTGCAGTTCTTGCACGTGCATTCGTATTCTTCGCTTACACTCCACAGATGTCTGGTGAGAAGGTTTGGTACTCTGATTGGACAATGATGGGCGCACAGGTAGATGGCGTAACAGGTGCTACTGCACTCGAGCAGCTTGCAACTAAGGGTGAGATGCAGTGGAGTGCACTCGATGCATTCCTCGGCTTTATCCCTGGTTCATTCGGTGAGACCTCTACACTTGCAATTCTGATTGGTGCTGCAATTCTGCTCTTTACCGGTATCGCTTCTTGGAAGACTATGGTATCTGTATTTGCGGGTGGTGCTGCTATGGCATACTTCTTCAGCGCACTCGGTTGCTTCGACTTCCCAGCATACTATCACCTTATCGTTGGTGGTTTCGCTTTCGGTGCAGTCTTTATGGCAACTGACCCTGTGACATCTGCACAGACCTCTACAGGTAAGTATATCGTAGGTTTCTTGACAGGTGCTATCGCAATTCTTATCCGTCAGGTAAACCCTGCATATCCGGAGGGAATGATGCTCTCAATCCTGTTTATGAACGCACTTGCTCCACTTGTAGATTACTTCGTAGTTGAGGCAAATATCCGTCGTCGTGCAAATCGTGTTAAAACCGTAAAATAGGGAGGATATAGTTATGAAATTCAATACAAACAGTAATACCTATATTATTATCTATTCGGTAGTAATGGTAGTAATCGTTGCAGTATTGCTCTCTGTAGCTGCGCTCGGTCTTGCACCACGCCAGCAGGCAAATATGCTCAACGAGAAGAAGACACAGATTGTTAAGGCACTTGGCGAGGACCCTGCAACTGTAGCTTACGATAGCGTAATTACAAAGGCAGTTATCCTTGATGCATCAGGCGCAGTTGTCTCTGAGGACGTAGCAGAGGTGTTCGCAGCTCTGAACGACCTTAAGGCGAGCTTCGCTGCTGAGCGTTATCCGCTCTTCGTTGCAACTTCAGGTGTTGTAGTACCTCTCTATGGTGCAGGTCTTTGGGGTCCTATCTGGGGCTATATCGCATTGGATGCAGATATGAATACCATTAAGGGTATCGTTCTCGACCACTCAGGCGAGACTCCGGGTCTTGGTGCAGAGATTACCACTCCAAAGCACCAGGCTATGTACCCAGGTAAGACCGTATATGAGGGTGATGCAATTGTCGGTGTAACTCTTAAGAAGGGTGGCGCAGATAAGAGCAATCCACATGAGGTAGATGCAATCACCGGTGGTACAAAGACCTCTGATGGTGTGACAGCGATGATCTCAGACTGCTTGAACTATTACAAGCCTTACTTCGATGCTGCACGTGCAGCTGCTACAGAGGTAGAGGCAGAGTCTAACACTATAAATGAGTAAAACAATGGCAAGTAAGAGTTTGAAAAATTTGACAGGCCCACTTAGTGGTAATAACCCTGTCATCGTGCAGATTCTTGGTATCTGCTCGGCTTTGGCGGTAACCGTACAGCTCAAGCCTGCAATTGTTATGGGCTTGTCAGTAATGGTTGTAACTGCATTTGCTAACCTTGTAATGTCACTGCTGCGTAACGGCGTACCTTCACGTATCCGTATCATCGTTCAGTTGGTGGTTATTGCATCGTTGGTTATCTTGGTGGATCAGGTGCTTAAGGCATTTGTATATGATGTATCAAAGCAGCTTTCGGTATATGTTGGTTTGATTATTACTAACTGTATCGTTATGGGTCGTGTTGAGGCGTTTGCTCTTCAGAACAAGCCTTGGGACTCATTCCTTGACGGTATCGGTAACGGTTTGGGTTATGGCTCAATCCTGGTAATTATCGCCTTCTTCCGTGAGCTCCTTGGTTCGGGAACACTCTTAGGTTTCCGTATTATTCCTGAGAGCTGGTATATTGCAGAGGGTGGTTTCTACTCAAACTGCGGTCTTATGCTCTTCCCACCAATGGCTCTGATTATCGTGGGCTGTATTATCTGGGCTCACCGTTCATTCAATAAGGATTTACAGGAAAAATAGGAGGATAGACAATGGAGACTTTGAATTTATTTATCAGCTCGATTTTTATCGACAACATGGTGTTCGCATTCTTCTTCGGAATGTGCTCCTATATCGCTGTATCTAAGAGTGTAAAGACAGCTCTGGGTCTTGGTCTTGCTGTAACTTTCGTTCAGACAATGACAGTGCCTCTCAACTACCTTCTCAACGAGTATGTACTCGCACCAAATGCTCTTGTTGAGGGTGTTGATTTGAGCTTCCTCTCATTTATCATCTTTATCGCCGTTATTGCTGCATTTGTGCAGTTGGTGGAGATGGTTGTTGAGAAGTTTTCTCCAACACTCTATAACCAGCTCGGTATCTTCCTTCCGCTTATTGCTGTAAACTGCGCCATCATGGGTGGTTCGCTCTTTATGCAGCAGATGGTAGGTGCCGGAGAGATTAACAACTTCGGTCAGTCTGTAGTTTACGGTCTGGGTTCAGGTATTGGTTGGTGGATTGCTATCGTTATGATGGCCGCTATCCGCGAGCGTTGTACCTACTCAAATATCCCTGCACCGCTTAAGGGCCCTGGTATCGCCTTCATCATTACAGGTCTGCTCGGTATCGCGTTTATGATCTTCTCAGGTATTCAGTTGTAAACCTTTATAAAGAGTATAAACATGGGAAAAGTAATTTTAATTGCAATTGTTGCCTTTCTTGCAGTGACACTGCTTTTGGTGGCTCTGCTGCTCTTTGCAAAGGCAAAACTTACCTCTTCAGGTAAGGTAAGCATCGACATTAACGACGGTAAGAAGGTCGTTGAGGTTGAGGCTGGCGGTAACCTTCTCGCTACTCTTGCTACTGCAGATATCTTCCTTCCATCAGCTTGTGGTGGTAAGGGTGCCTGCGGTCAGTGCAAGTGCCAGGTTCTTGAGGGTGGTGGCGAGGTTCTTCCTACAGAGAAGGGCTTCTTCAACCGCGCACAGATTCGTGACCATTGGCGTCTGGGTTGCCAGGTGAAGGTTAAGGAGGATATGAAGATCGCTGTTCCTGCATCTGTTCTTAGCATCAAGAAGTGGGAGTGCGAGGTTGTATCTAACCACAACGTAGCAACATTTATCAAGGAGTTCGTTGTAAAGCTTCCAGAGGGTGAGCACCTTAACTTCCGTTCAGGTGGTTATATCCAGATTGATGTTCCTGCAATCACTGTTGACTATAAGGATATCGATGTAGATCCTCAGTACGAGGAGGATTGGGTTAAGTTCGGTCTTCGTGACCTTAAGATGGTTAACCCTGAGCCACAGGTTCGTGCATACTCTTGCGCAACTTATCCAGCTGAGGGCGATATTATCCGTCTTAACGTACGTATCGCAACCCCTCCATTCGGTCCGGATCGTAAGATGCTCCCTGTAAATCCGGGTGTATGTTCATCTTACATCTATAGCCTTAAGCCGGGCGATAAGATCACTATGTCAGGTCCATTCGGTGAGTTCTTCTTGCCGGATAATCTGCCGGATGATCAGGAGCTTATCTTCATCGGTGGTGGTGCAGGTATGGCACCTATGCGTAGCCACATTATGCACCTGTTTAAGACAGAGAAGACAAAGCGCCCTGTAACCTTCTGGTATGGTGCTCGTTCACTTAAGGAGGCATTCTACTTGGAGGATTACGCAGAGATCGAGCGCGACTTCCCTAACTTTAAGTTCAACCTTGCCCTCGACCGTCCGGATCCGGAGGCAGATGCAGCAGGCGTTGACTATAAGGTAGGTTTCGTTCACAACGTTCTGTTCGAGAACTATCTGAAGAACCACGAGGACCCAGAGGGTTGTATCTACCTTATGTGTGGACCTCCGATGATGGTCGCTTCAGTAGAGAAGCTTCTTGATTCACTCGGTGTGCCACCGGAGAATATTCTGTACGATAACTTCGGCGCATAAATCCGATTTTAAGCGGTATTTACTGCCGCTAACAAAAAAGTCCCACCAATGGCTGTACGTTCAAGTACTATCCATCGGTGGGATTTTTTGCCGAGCGTGGTAAATCCTCGCTTAAAATCAGATTTATAATTTTGAAGTGATAGCGGGGCACCTATCTCCGCTAACATATAAAATCAGCAAAGGGTCGCCGAAGGCGAGCCAAAAGCTAATAGCCAAAAGCCCAAAAAAAAGAGCCCTGCGGGGCTCTTTTTTACTTATACAAGAATCGTTTAATCGAGTTCTTAGGGGTGCGTTCGAAGTCGTCGTCAAGGATATCAATATCGGCAACTTGTGCGTATGCAGGCAACTTTTGGTTGAGCATAATGCGGTTGGACTCCATGATAGTCTTGAGCTGTGACTTTGTCAGCGGGTTGCTATCATCGTTATCTGTTGCAACGATAGCCACGATGCGGTTCTTGCGGCTGATGATGATTGACTCGCGTACGTGAGGCATTGCGTTGAGCAGCTCCTCGATCTCCTCAGGATATACGTTCTGACCATTTGCGGTAAGAATCATATTCTTTGAGCGACCCTTGATATAGATATTGCCGTACTTATCCATCACGCCAAGGTCACCGGTCTTCATATAGCCGTCATCAGTAAATGTTGCGGCAGTAACCTCTGGCTGCTTGTAGTAGCCGAGCATTACGTTATCTCCACATACTTGAATCTCGCCGACGATATTCTGTGGGTCCGGAGATACAATTCTCACCTCCATACCATCCACAGGCTTACCGCAAGAGCGGATAGCGAAGTCGTACCAATCCTCATAACCAATCAGCGGGCCACACTCTGTCATACCGTAACCTACGGTATAAGGGAGCTTAATCTGCTTGAGCAGCACCTCGATAGGGCCGCTGATAGCAGCACCACCGACGATGATATGTTTCATATTGCCACCAAAAGATGCGAGAATCTTACGACGTACAGACTTATAGATAATATTGTTCAGTCCCGGAATCTTCAGCGCGAGCTTAAGCATTGGCTTCTCAAGGGTTGGTATAACCTTGTTGCGCATAATCTTCTCAAGTACGAGCGGCACGGTGATGAGCATATATGGTCTAACATCCTTGAACGCCTGCATAAGCAGGGTAGGGGTCGGCATCTTTCCGAGGAAATAGACTGTTGCGCCCGAGCAAACAGGGTAGATAAACTCGAATGCAAGGCCGTAGAGGTGCGCAAGTGGCAACATCGAAACGATGTTTGAACCAAGTGGCAGCTTGATACGCTCAACGCCGAAAGTGATGTTAGACGAGATGTTGTTGTTCGAGAGCATAATGCCCTTTGGCGATGAGGTCGTACCCGAAGTGTAGCTGATGGTATTCAGGTCGTCAGGCTCACCCACCTCATAGTGGACAAACTTACGCTTCATACCCTGTGGATACTTCGCGCGGAAGAGCTGCTGAAGGTTTGGCATAATCTCCTTCAGAAGGTCGTCCTTAGACCAGAGGTCGCTAAAGTCCTCGATACAGATAGCGCCCTTGAGCTGTGGCATATGTTCTGGAGACATATTTGCCCACATCTTACGCTCGGTGAAGAGGATTACGCTGTCCGAATGGTCAACTAATTTCTGCAAGTTCTCGGCAGTAAAGCCGTTCAAAATAGGCACTGCAACAGCGCGATAGGCGATAATTGCGAGATAGGAGATACCCCAGCGAGCCGTATTATTTGCACTGATTGCAATTTTGTCACCCACCTTTACTCCCAATCTCTCAAACACTATATGCAGCTTGGCAATGTGAGTCGCCACGTCTGCATAATAGAAAGTCTCGCCACGATAGTCACACACAGCCGGCTTGTGCCAGTTGTTCTGTGCTGACTCAGCAAATCTTTCAATAAAATGCTTCATACACAATTGGTGGTTGTTTTGGATGTTGTATTAACTCTGTTTATCTCGTTCTTTTTTGCGATTTCGTACCTCTTTGTCAGTGTGCCTCTCGTCACATAGTGCCGCTATGCTCCTCGATGCACAATGCCAAATAGCCACAAACTCGCAAAAAATCACTTTTCATCATTTCGTTGCAAATTGTAGCCTTGTAGCAGTAGGTACAAATATCAAACAAAGAACCGATAAACAGTTTAATCCAGCCTCCGGATTAATAAATTAGTTTATTTCATTAACCATTTGGTTATATTGTCAATATATGTCTTCGAGATAGGTACGTCGAATACCCCCTCGATGCCGAACTCGATAAACACACCCTCCTTGTCGCGGCGCAGTACCTTCACCCGATCCATATTAATCATATAAGAGCGATGGCAACGCTGTATGCTGCAATTGCTTAGCTGCTGAGCAACTCGCTTCAAGGTGTTGCGAATCATCATCTTCTTAATTTGGTCGTTATTCATATACCACGCGCAGATGTAGTTATCTGCCGACTCAATCATAATCAAATCTTCACGTTTAACAGAGAGACGCATCTCGTTATGCTCGTCATAGAGCAGTATATAGGTCTTCTGTAGTTGCTCGTCGTCATTGGCAATACTCTCCTTAAGAGTCTTAAGTTGATGTGCTTTATCGACGATAATCGTATAGAGCAACATAAAGGCATACGGAATAAAGAGAATACAGGTTGTACGGCCAAGGACTTTGGAGAATAGGCGGAAGATGCTTGTGTACTCCTGGTGGAAGAATGTCGCAGACCAGATAGTGATACCGAGGGCGACCACCAAAAACTCGATACCGCACCAGAGTAGAAATACGCGATAAGAGAGTGAATGGCGACGATTGTGTACCAGCACTATGCGCGACGCCATAATAATCAGAGCTGCAAGGAGCACAACCGAACTCAAGGCGAGTATATAGGCATCCTCTGTAGAGTCTATCCAGCCGGATATTGAGCCATTGGCGATAAAGTCGAGCGACTCGTATATGTTGAATGGTCGAAAGATGATAATAAACACGACAGCAATAACAGCCATGGCGATAACTGTTAATGCCTGTCGATAATATGTCAGCATCGACTTAGGTACAGATTGATCAAGCAGGTTTCTGTTCATCTTCATTTGGCTTGAGCGACACGTAACTTAACACTCTTTCAATCAACTCTTCACTCTGGTCGCACGAGATATAGTACTTGTCTTCGTATATGTCGGTAATCTCTATAAAGTTACTCCACTTTGAGGCGTATATCTTCACAAAGTCCCAATTCTTAAAGTCTAAAAAGCTACCGTAGTAGCCAAAGAAGCCCGATGCCGCAAAAATGGGCATTACGTACCTCATCTCCTCACTTTTCACCGCCCTTATAGAGGCAATCTCCTTGTAGGCGATATGTGTGTAGTCCGAGATGCAGCATATCTCCACTCCATCCTCGCTAAGTATGATGCGGCGCGGAATAGAGAGCGCCATCAGCGCGATGGTGGCAATGACGATAGATATAAACCACGCAAGGATATAGCCGCCATCTACCAACAGCAGCAGTGTTGCCGCTATCAGAGCGAATACGATAAAGTGTATTACGGTCAGGTAGCGGGTCTTGTTGTCTGTCGTATATTTGTACTCGAACATCCTCTAATCCTCTTTTAACGCTTTAGCGATAGCCTCGGCTATGACCATATCGTCAGGTGTGGTAATCTTTATATTCTGCCTCTCGCCCGCACAGAGAGTTACTCGGTGTGGGGTAGTGCTCTCAACAACCGAAGCATCGTCTGTAAACGAGCTGTCATAAGTTGTGTCGTAGGCTGCGCGAATGAGCGACGCCTCAAAGACCTGCGGTGTCTGTACCACTCGGAGCTTTGTGCGGTCGATGATACTACTGCCACCCTCCTCTGTAACCTCTCTGAATGAATCTACAGCCTCAATGACAGGTATTGCCGAGCCGTGCTCCGAAGCGCACTTGACACAATCTCTAATCATCTGCAGCGATGCAAACGGGCGAACACCATCCTGCACAGCGATAATATCCACAAAGTCGGTTATCGCCTCAATGCCGTTCTTTACCGAGTGGAAACGCTGCTCTCCGCCCTCGACAATCTTGTGACGAGCCACGCGGAAACGAGCCGAGTAGTTCTTCCAGAACTCAATCTGTGCCGCTGGCAGAACAACGACAATCTTTGCACCCGGCAGAGCCTTTGCAAAGTTGTTTATTGTTCGGACAAGTATCGGCTCGCCGTCAATGAGGGCAAACTGCTTGGGAATTGCCCCGCCCATACGGCTGCCGCTACCACCGGCAACGATTACTACTCCAACTACTATCTGTTCCATATCAGTTTCTTGCCAAAACCGAGGGTGTTATCGGTAAGTTTCATAAATGTAGGCTCTACAACCCAGATGTTAAGCGGAGCTACGGCTGCATAGGGGAAGCGCTTGATATATACGCTCTTATCAGCCTCCTCACCGCGCCTTACGGTGCCGCAAATCTGGATACCTTGAACCTTGCCTACAATTCGTGTCTCAAGGTTTATAGCTACCGCGACAGAGCTGTTTTCGACCATCTGTTGCGCGTGGAGTGTAGAGTCGTCGGATGTGAAAACAATCAGATTTCGGCTCTTGTCGTATGCGTAAAAGCAGGCTGCGCAGTAGGGCACACCCTCCTTTGTCGCAGTGGCGAGAGTGAGCACGTGGTGACGTGCCATAAAATCTGTTATCCTCTTCTCCGGCAACATACTACTTGATTACTACAGAGTCAATAACGGTAATCTTCATTGAGTCAGGCACCTCGCCTTCAAGTTCGGCAATTACGCGAGCCTTTACCCACTCGAACTTCTCGCGGTTAGCCTCCTTAATCGGCTCAGCAGGCTTCTGTGGAACCTTTAGCGGATTTATCGGAGAGCCATTCTTCCAAAGGCGGAAGTCGAGGTGTGGGCCTGTTGAACGACCTGTGCTTCCTACGTAACCGATAACCTGACCTTGCGATACGCGCTTACCTACAGCAATACCCTTGGCATAACCCTTCAGGTGCAGATAACCCGACTGCAACTTGCCCGGGTGCTTGATATAGACGGTATTACCACCTGCACCCTTATAGCCCTTGTATGTCACCGTACCATCTGCTACGGCACGAACGGGAGTGCCTGCCGGAGCGGCATAATCGACGCCTGTGTGTGGACGATACTTCTTCAGTACCGGATGCAGACGAGCATACGAGAACTTTGACGAGATGCGGGTGAACTTCAGCGGAGCCTTAAGCAGCTGCTTGCGCAGTGAGCCTCCGTCGGCCTCCCAATACTGCACCTTGCCATCCTGTGGGAATGGGATGGCGTAGATATCCTTGCCCAGGTGGTTGAACTTCGCACCCCAAACTCTGCCAATGCCGACAGATAGTGTATCTACAAACTTCTCATCGTAGATGACAGTAAAGTGGTCGCCCTGCTGAATACCGAAGAAATCGACAGTCCACTGGTAGATATCCTCCATCTCGGCTGCCAACGCATACGGCATATTCTCCTGCATAATTGTACCCCACAGCGAACTCTCGATAACGCCACTGCTCTTTGTGCGACGCAGAGTTACGGGCTTTGAGTCCTCGCGAACAGCTACAGAGTCGCCCACAAACGAGAAGACTACGTAATCCACGATATTCTTCTCATAGACAAGGTGGTCGAGTCGCATACGGGTCGTGTCGAGCGTATCACGCTTGGTAAATGTGGTGTATTTGTGGCCGATACGGATAGTGCGGAGCGGACAAATATCCTTTGTCAGAGCGTCCAAACGGGCAATTTTTGGTACGGTAATACCGTAGCTGTCAAGGATTTTTCCCCAAGTATCACCCTGTATAACCTCGTGGTTGTCAAGCTGATAACCATCGGCATCAATGCCATATACGATATTGCGGGGTTTCTCCTCCTCCGCATTGTTGTTGAAGCTGTTGCAGCAGACGAAACCTGTGCAAAGAGCTGAGAGTACTATTGTGTGTAATAAATGTTTCATAGCGTGCAAAGTTAATAAAAATGAGCTAATAAACTATAAAAAACTATGTTTTTTCACAAAAAACTTACTGTTAGTTGTAAATGTGAAAAAAAATATATATTTTTGAATTTTGAAAGCAGTAGTGTGTTTATGGGAATGATCTTGCGAAAAATAGCATCGTTATTGTACGGAATGGCAATTCACGTACGCAATATGCTGTTTGATAAAGATATTCTCTCCGGTAAGAGCTACGATATCCCGATTATCTGTATCGGAAACATCACTGCCGGAGGCACAGGTAAGACCCCTATGGTTGAGCTTGTTACTGCCTATCTTTCACAAAAGCACAAGGTTGCAGTTCTCTCACGCGGTTATGGTCGCCGAACTCGTGGCTACAGAGAGGTAGATGCTCTGTTTGACCACTATCTCGATGTTGGTGACGAGCCGTTGCAGATTAAGCGCAAGTTCCCTGAGGTTCCCGTTATCGTCTGCGAGCGTCGTACAGAGGGCGTGGAGCGCATCTTGGAGCGTTTCCCTGATACGGAGATAATCATTATGGATGACGGTTTTCAGCATCGTTGGGTAAAACCGTATCTCAATATTGTGATGATAGACTATACCCGTCCGGTGGATAAGGATAGCTTTATGCCGATGGGTCAGTTGCGTGATAGTTTGGATTCGCTTGATAGGGCAAATATCTTCATCTTTACCAAGTGCCCTCCGAGTATGCTTAAGCGCGATATGAGCTTTATGATTGCCGGTCTGAAGAAGAAACCTTCGCAGGCTACATTTTTCTCTCGTCCGCGTTGTAGTGAGGTGCGTGCGCTCTCAAGTGGTGCTCCGGTAGTTCTGCCTGAGCATAGTAAGGTTATCGCCTTGTCAGGCATCGGTAATAATGAGGCATTTTTCAAGGGGCTCTCTAAGCGTTATCAGGTTGTGACAACTATCGGTTTGGAGGACCACTATAAGTATAGTGTTGATGATGCAGATTTGCTCTACAACGCCTTCAAGGAGCATCCTGATGCGGCATTTGTTATCACTACGGAGAAGGATGCGGTCAAGTTGAGCAGCATTGATAACTTCCCAGACCAGTTGCGCGACAGAATCTTCTACGAGTGTATAGGTATGGAGTTTGTAGATTTTACGGCAGCTCCATCTGTTCGCATTGAGCACGCTTTGTATGATTTACTCGATAATGAGATAAAGAATTTTAACGATGATGCACATATCAGAGGCTGTTAGTTATATCAACAGCGTAACATCAAATTACAACCCCACAGTAGGTATCATTCTCGGTACAGGTTTGGGCGGTTTTGTAGATAACATTGACATCGCTTACTCTATCCCTTACAGCGATATTCCGAATATGCCCGTTTCGACCGTTGAGGGTCACGCTGGCCGACTTATCTTCGGTACTATAGGTGCTGTGAAGGTGGTGGCTATGCAGGGTCGTTTCCACTACTACGAGGGTTATACTATGAAGCAGGTGACATTCCCTGTTCGCGTGCTTGCGAAGCTGGGTATCGACTACCTCTTTGTCTCAAATGCCAGCGGTGGTATCAATACATCATTCTGCGTGGGCGATTTGATGATTATCACAGACCATATCAATCTGTTGCCAAATCCGCTTATTGGCCCAAATATGGCGGAGTTTGGCCCTCGATTCCCCGATATGCACGACTGCTATAGCAAGGCGGTTAGAGATAAGGCTACAGCTATTGCCGAGCGCCTGAATATCAAACTGCAGTATGGCGTCTATGTCGGCACTACAGGCCCTACCTTTGAGACTCAGGCAGAGTATCGTTACTTCAAGGCTATTGGTGGCGATGCTGTGGGTATGAGTACCGTGCCCGAGACTATCGTTGCCCGCCACATGGGCGTTCCTGTGTTTGGCGTGTCGGTAATTACGAACTGTGGTCTGAGTGACCAGAAGGGTGACCATGAGGATGTGCAGCTGCAGGGTCGTAAGGCCGGTGAGCGTATGAGTAATCTGTTCGTTGAATTAATAAAGCAACTATGATAAATAAAGTTATCCTTGTCGGCAATATTGGTGCCGACCCCGAAATCAGAACCCTTGAGAGTGGCGTAAAGACTGCTCGTGTACGTTTGGCAACTACCGAGCGTTTCTTCAATCGCCAGACAAATGAGTCTTCAGAGCAGACAGAGTGGCATACCGTCATCTTTTGGCGTGGCCTTGCAGATATAGTTGATAAGTATGTTCGCAAGGGTAGCCAGATATATGTTGAGGGCTCAATTCACTATCGTGATTGGCAGGGTGCTGATGGTCAGCGCCACTTCACAACTGAGATTACTGCATCAGACCTAAAACTTCTCGGTCGTCGTGCAGAGGGTGGAACTGCTCCGCAGCAGTATCCGCAGCAGGCAGCCGCTCCGCAGTATGCTCGCCAGACTGAGCCTCAGTATGCAGCACCTCAGTATCCAACCCCTCAACCAACTCCCGCTCCTGCACCTGTAGCAGCACCCGTTGCTGAGGATGACGACCTGCCGTTCTAAAGCTCGTCTAACAAGGTAATTTCTGCCTTACACTCGGCGCACATATTTGAAGGCGTCTATAAAGTAAAAAGAGTTTTCCAAAATCGGAAAACTCTTTTTTTGCTGATAGCCGAAGGACTACTTATTTGTTCTGCCCGGATATGCCTCAAGGGCCTTGGCGAGAATTGTCAGTGCCTTTTTCAGTTCGTTCTTCTCCAGAACGTAGGCGATGCGCACCTCATCTTTACCCATACTATCCTCCGAGTAGAAACCAGATGCAGGGGCGAGCATAATAGTTGCACCCTCATACTCAAAGTCGGTCAGACACCACTCACAGAAGCGGTTGCTGTCATCAATCGGCAGGCGAACAACGGTGTAGAAGGCACCCATCGGAATAGGGGAATAGACACCATCAATCTTATTGAGTCCATCTATCAGGCAGTTACGACGCTCGATATACTCCTCGTATGTGTGGATGGCATAGGAATGCGGACAATCGAGTGAAGCCTCGGCAACAATCTGTCCGAGCAGTGGCGGGCTAAGACGAGCCTGACAGAACTTCATAACTGCATCGCGCAGAGTCTTATTCTTGGTAATAAGTGCACCGATACGGATACCGCACTCGGAGTAACGCTTTGATACAGAGTCGATAAGCACCACATTCTGCTCGATACCCTCAAGGTGGCAAGCCGAGATATATGGCGAGCCTGTGTAGATAAATTCACGATATACCTCATCCGAGAAGAGGAACAGATCGTACTTCTTTACCAGGTCACGAATACGATTCATCTCCTTGCGGGTATATAGATATCCTGTAGGGTTGTTCGGGTTGCAGATAAGGATGCCTCGGGTACGCTCGTTAATAAGCTCCTCGAACTTCTCGATAGATGGCAGGGCAAAACCCTCATCGATAGTCGAGGTGATAGGGCGGATGACAGCACCTGCCGATACTGCAAATGCCATATAGTTTGCGTATGCAGGCTCTGGAACGATAATCTCGTCACCCGGATTAAGGCACGACATAAAGGCGAAGAGAACCGCCTCCGAGCCGCCTGAAGTGATGATAATATCGTCAGCAGTGAGCTTAATCTGGTATTGGTCATAGTAACCGACGAGCTTCTCTCGGAACGAGAGGAAACCATCACTCGGACTATATTCAAGAATCTTGCGGTCAATGTGTTTAAGAGCCTCAAGACCCTCAATCGGGGTCTCGATATCCGGCTGACCGATGTTGAGGTGATAGACCTTGACACCTCTACGCTTTGCAGCCTCTGCCTTTGGTGCTAATCGTCTGATAGGCGATGCAGGCATAAGCTCTGCTCTCTCTGAAATCTTTGGCATAATAAAAAACTTTACAAACAAAGGTAGCAATTATTTCGCTAAATCGTGCACAGGATATAAAAAAAGCTGCCCGAAGACAGCTTTTTTATCAGTTTGAGGTATAGAACCACCTAAATTTCGACAAATACGCACTCGATACCAACGCGCTTGAGCAGCTCAAGACCATCCTCGCAACGGTACTTCTCGCAGTAAACCACGCGCTTGATACCCGCCTGAATAATGAGCTTTGAGCACTCCAAACAAGGCGATGCTGTGATGTAGAGCGTTGCCCCCTCGCAGTTGTTTGCACTCTTTGCCACCTTGGTAATAGCATTTGCCTCGGCGTGAAGAACGTATGGCTTTGTCTGACCCATATCATCCTCACAGATATTCTCAAAACCCGATGGCGTGCCGTTGTAACCGTCAGAGATAATCATCTTATCCTTAACAATCAACGCACCCACCTGACGGCGCACGCAGTATGAGTTCTCTGCCCATATACGCGCCATCTTAAGGTAGCGAACATCGAGCTGTCGCTGCTTCTCTTCTGCGTACCCCATACTACTTGCCATGACAGTGTTTGTACTTCTTACCAGAGCCGCAAGGGCAAGGGTCGTTACGACCAACCTTCTTCTCTACGTGGATAGGAGCCGGCTTGCTCTTCTCTGCCTGACCCGCCGCAGCGGCAGCTGCCATACGAGATGCCTGGAGCTTGTTTACATCAACCTTTGCTCTCTGCTGACGGGTGTTCTGAATAGCCGCAGGGTTCTGCTGCTGAACAGGAATGTATGCCTTGTTGAGTACAGAGAGTACCTCACGGTTAATCTTCTCAAGCATCTTCGAGAAGAGATTGAATGACTCAAACTTGTAGATAAGCAGCGGATCCTTCTGCTCGTAAGATGCATTCTGAACGCTCTGACGCAGATCATCCATCTCGCGCAGGTGCTCTCTCCAAGCATCGTCAATCATTGTAAACATCACAACCTTTGTGAATGTGCGGAATATCTCGGCACCATCACTATCCTTGCACTTCTGGAGATTTACAGGGATGTTGTAACCCAAGTGACCGTTTGTGAGAGGGAAGTACATATTGCCCTCAAGGTTATCCTTGCGCTCCTCATAGATGCGGCTCATTACAGGGCGAACGGTGTCTGCTACAGCCTTTGCACGACGAGCATAGAGTGCTCTCAAATCGGCTACAATCATCTCAATCAGCTCACCGCGCTTAGCCTTGTCGTACTGCTCGGCATCGAATGAAGGCTGCATACCCACCTCGCGGATAAGCTCGAAAGAGAAGCCCTCGAAGTCGATACCCTCATTCTCGTTCATAAATGCCTCTGCATAGTCGTACATCAGGTTGTTCAGGTCAATCTCGATGCGCTCGCCATAGAGGGCATTGCGACGACGGGTGTAGATAACCTCACGCTGTGAGTTCATCACGTCATCATACTCAAGCAGACGCTTACGAATACCGAAGTGGTTCTCTTCAACCTTCTTCTGCGCGCGCTCAACGGCCTTTGACATCATACCTGACTCAATAGACTCGCCCTCCTGAACACCCATCTTATCCATCATCGCAGCGATACGGTCAGAGCCGAACAGACGCATCAAATCATCCTCAAAAGAGACGAAGAAACGGCTTGAACCCGGATCACCCTGACGACCGCTTCGACCGCGCAACTGACGATCGACACGGCGAGACTCGTGACGCTCTGTACCGATAATTGCAAGACCGCCTGCAGCCTTCACCTCCTCCGTAAGCTTAATATCTGTACCACGACCCGCCATGTTGGTAGCGATGGTAATCTGTCCCGGACGACCTGCCTCGGCAACAATCTGTGCCTCGAGCTGGTGCTGCTTTGCATTGAGGACATTGTGCTTCAGACCGCGAATCTTGAGCATACGGCTCAACAACTCGGATATCTCGACAGAGGTTGTACCCACCAGCACAGGACGACCCTGCTTTACAAGTGCCTCAATCTCTGCGATAACGGCGTTGTACTTCTCGCGCTTGGTCTTATAGATAACATCATCCTGATCCACTCGCTGTATAGGACGATTGGTAGGGATGACTACAACATCGAGCTTGTAGATGTTCCAGAACTCCGATACCTCAGTCTCCGCAGTACCTGTCATACCTGCGAGCTTGTTGTACATACGGAAGTAGTTCTGCAGAGTAATTGTTGCAAAGGTCTGTGTTGCAGCCTCAACCTTAACCTTCTCCTTTGCCTCGATAGCCTGGTGCAGACCGTCAGAGTAACGGCGACCGTCGAGAATACGACCTGTCTGCTCATCGACAATCTTCACCTTGTTGTCCATAACGACATACTCTACATCCTTCTCGAACATAGCGTAAGCCTTAAGCAGCTGATGTACGGTGTGTACGCGCTCAGACTTGATAGAGTACTCGTTGATAAGCTCATCCTTCTTCTGTGCCTTCTCCTCAAGGGTAAGGTCTTGTGCCTCCAGCTCGGCAATCTCGGCACCAATATCAGGAAGAACGAAGAAACCATCCTCCTTGAAGTAGCGAGAGAGCACCTCGTGACCCTTATCGGTCAGCTCGACGGTGTTCATCTTCTCGTCGATAACAAAGAAGAGCTCGTCGGTAATCTCAGGCATACGACGGTTGTTGTCCGCCATGTAGATATTCTCGGTCTTCTGCATCTGAACCTTAATACCCTGCTCTGAGAGGAACTTAATGAGTGCCTTATACTTTGGCAGACCCTTGTATGCACGATATGTCAGAATACCGCTCTGCTCCATCTGACCATCAGCCGCGAGCTTACGCGCCTCGGCAAGCAATGCAGTTACAAAGTCGCGCTGCAAGCCGTAGAGATACTGAATTGCAGGGCAGTACTGCTCGAACATCTGATCCTCTCCCTTTGGAACGGGACCTGAGATGATGAGCGGAGTACGTGCGTCATCAATAAGGACAGAGTCCACCTCATCGACAATAGCGTAGTTGTGCTTGCGCTGCACAAGGTCAGCAGGCGAAGAGGCCATATTGTCACGCAGGTAGTCAAAACCGTACTCGTTGTTTGTACCGAAGGTAATGTCGGCAAGGTAAGCCTTACGACGAGCCTCAGAGTTTGGCTGATGCAGGTCGATACAATCTACCGACAGACCGTGGAACTGATAGAGCGGGCCCATCCACTCTGCATCTCGGCGTGCCAGATAGTCATTGACAGTGACCATGTGAACACCCTTGCCAGGCAGTGCGTTGAGGAATACAGGCAGGGTCGCTACCAAGGTCTTACCCTCACCGGTCGCCATCTCGGCAATCTTACCAAGGTGAAGAACTACACCACCGAAGAGCTGCACATCGTAGTGAACCATATCCCACTTGATGTCGTTACCACCCGCAGTCCAATGAGTCGAGTAGATAGCCTTGTCGCCCTCGATAGTCACAAAATCCTTCACAGCAGCAAGGTCGCGGTCAAAATCGTTCGCTGTAACCTCGACAGTATCATTCTCTGCAAAACGACGTGCCGTATCCTTAACAATAGCAAACGCCTCCGGAAGAATCTGCTTGAGGATATCCTGAATCTTATCCTTAACAACACCCTCGCGCTTCTCGATATCCTTCGAGATGCTCTCCTTTTCCGAGATAGATATCTCAGGGTTCTCAAGGGCGGCCTTCTGCTTTGCAATATGCTCCTCATCGGCTGCGATATACTCCGCAATCTTACGACGCAGAGCCGCTGTGCGCTCACGCAACTCATCGTTCGTAAGAGCCTGAATAGAAGGATATATCTCCTTGATTTTAAGCACGTAAGGCTCTACCTCCTTACGGTCCTTATCGGCTTTACTACCGAAGAAAAATTTAAGTACACTTGATAAAATATCCATATTCTAAAAGTTTTTACATAGACAATGCGCGCAAAGATAAGGTTTTTTTTTGAAAAAACCTATATTTTGTTGTGAAAAGGGGCATACCTGCTTCCGCTAACAAAAAAATCCGACAATGGCTGTACCAATAAGTACTATCCATCGTCGATTTTTTTTGCCGAGCGTTGCATCTAACCCCTTTTGACAACAAAATGGTGCACAGATTGAGCATAGAGTAAATCTGTGCCACATCCCTCATATCCCCGAATGGGAACACTTTTCAGCGTAAAATAGCGAGTGTAGTAGGTACAAAAAACACCCGCGCAGTACGGGTGTTGGGTCTATAGTTGTATGTATATCAGCTATTTAGCCGCGAACGGGCACTGCTCGCAGCGATCTTTTTGGCAGTACTCCGTAACAATCTGTATGACCGCTTGGCTTGCCATTGCATTTTCGAGTTCGACGCCGGCAGTTTGCCATTGGCGGGTATAGCGGTTATTCTCGGCAGGAATAGTGCACAGCAGTTCGTATGCATCCTCGCGCAATGTATGTCTGCCGATGTTGTAAGAGTATGCGATTTGGATAGGTACAACAAGATTTATACCGAGGATGTAGCACTTCTCGCGACCAAGACGCTTTGGAATACTTCTACTCTCAACGGCAGGGATAAAGTGGTCGTTCCAATACTCTGCTGCCTCGACACTAAATAGTTCGACCACATCATTCGGGGTACGACAGCTGATAATTCGATTGACCAAAAACTCCTTATTGTGCAGCAGCGTTGCAAGTTGTGCAAGTCGCAATACAGGGTGGTTGTACGGTCTTACGCGGGCAAGATTCCAATCGGTAAGACGCATAGGGGAGAGCTCATATTTGTTGGCAAGATGGTTCCACTCCTCCTTAATTGCCAAAATATAGTCATCCTCCGGATAGAGGCTGAGCAGTCCCGAGCCACCCAACAGCAGCGACTCAACGGCGTGCGGAGAGTTTACCTCGCGGAGTATTATGCGATATGGGATAATTCGTGCAAGATGTTGATATGCAGCCTTATTGATGCCCACATCCATCATCTTGAGCAGAATCTCGTAGCTGGTCTGATTCCAATCTTTGAGCGAGTCGTTGTATATCTGTAGAATGTCATTATGCTTGCGCTCCAGACGCTCTTTTGCCACTTTGTGGAAGATAGCGTAGAGCCTCTGAGTGTCGGTGTTAAGGATGATATTTCTACAAGATATGCGCTCCATTATTAGAATAGATTGAGCTCCAACAGAGCCTCCTCAGACATCATACTCTTGTCCCATGCAGGCTCAAAAACAAGTATAACATTGACCTTCTTAACCCCCTTAACCTTTGCCACCTGAATATTGACATCCTCTACAAGTATATCTGCCATAGGGCAGTTTGGCGCGGTAAGAGTCATCTGTATCGTCACCTCCCCCGACGGGTTGTAATCGATGTCGTAAATAAGTCCTAAATCGTAGATATTTACGGGAATTTCCGGGTCGTATATATTCTTGAGTGTCAGGACTATATCCTTCTCTACCTCTAAAATCTCTTCTGGTGTCATAGCTACATCTTTGTTGAGAATGCAAGTGCGAAAAGTCGCATCTGTTTAATGGTTGCAAGTACGCCATTTCCGCGAGTAGGCGAGAGGTTCTCCTGCAGACCTATAGCCTCGATAAAGTAGAGGTCGAGGTCTAAAATCTGCTGCGGTGTGCGACCCTGAAAGGCGCGAATAAGCAGTGCCAAAATACCCTTGACGATAATGGCGTCACTATCGGCAGAGTAGTAAACCTTTCCATCCTCCAATCGGGCATCCACCCACACTCTGGATTGGCAACCCTCGATGATATACTGCTCGGTCTTGTGAGCCGCATCTATCACCGGCAGAGAGTCGCTCAATGAGATAAGGTAGTCGTACTTATCCAACCAATCCTCAAACATTGAGAACTCCTCTATAATCTCATTCTGTACTGTATCTGTCATAATTTTACCTTAATTCGTAAAGTAGCTGACCGTCAGCGCAATCCGGACGTGTTATACCGAGTAGATAGGCTGTAGTGACGGCTATAGATGAACTCTCCATCTTGCGGTCAATAACTCTGCCTCTCAGACCAGCACCGTAGAAGATTAACGGTATGTGACGGTCATAATTGTACGGCGAGCCGCTTATGGAGATATTATCCTCAATAAGTTCGTAGTAGTTCGGTTGCAGGCAGTAGAGAATATCGCCTGAGCGACGCGGATAGAAGCTATTCTGCATCAGACGAGAGGTGCTGCTGCTCATAACGCCACCGAGCATAGCTGTCGCTGTGGCTGTGTTGGCCATACCGCGGAACTGCATGGCAAATGTTGCCGCCTCGTTCTGTATATCCGATACAGAGAGTCGCTTTGAGTAGATAAGGTCGCGGTTGAGATATATCGCACCCTTCTCAAAGCTGAGCACCCAACTTCCCTGGCCAAACTGCGCACTGAGGAAGGCGTTGAGGATTACAGCCGCCTGTCGAGTGTTAAAGCTGTTGTGAGGGCCAATCTGCTCGAAGTTGTGGTTGCCATTTCCGTGGTCGGACGTAAGCACAACGAGATAGTCGTTCTTGTTCGGATACTTCGTGCTGATATGGGCCAAAAAGTTTGCAATAGACTCATCAAGATAGTAGAGCATATCCTCATACTCCACCGAGTCGGGGCCATACTTCTCCGCTATGATGCGCGGTGTGTCAAGACAGATGTTGAGCATCTTGCAGCCGCTCTTCTGGCTGTCGGCAAGCATATTATCGACCATCTTGGTCGCAAAGGTAAATAGGGCATTATTGCCTACAGGGGTGCTCTTGAGCTCTGTTACCCACTTGTCGGTCACCTTCTTGGCAAACAGACTCTTGGCCTTGGCGTAGATGTCGTAGATTTGAATATCGGTCACACGGCGGTTGAGATACTTTGTCTTTGGCAATTTGCCAAACCATGTGCCGAGGATTAACGAGCGGTTTATGCAGCTCTCGTTATGCTTTACAACCCACTCCGGCAGGGTAGTGGAGTAACAATCTGCAGTCGCCCAATTTCCCAACTCGTCAATCCAATAACACTCGCCGCTACTGCCTGCAAGTACCATCGCAGAGTTGATGTTGTGTGCTACGGTTACAACTCTGGTGCTGCTATCTGTTGCTGTCAGTGTTTGGGAGAGTGTCGGTGCCGAGAAGTGCTCAACAGTCGGAAGCCCCTTCGGTGTGCGACATAACTCTATTATCGTGTTGCCACTTGTGCGGTCGTACCAACGGGTAGAAGATATGCCGTGCATAGATGGCAGAGAGCCTGTGGCTATTGTCGCTAATGCCATCTCGGAGCAGCTCGGAACAAAGTCTGTGTAACACTCCGCAAAGAGCGCACCACCCTCCTTGAGCAGCTTAAAACCACCCTCGGCGAAGTTTACCTCATATCTATCCAAATCGGAGGCCTTCATACCGCCAACAACGATATTGACAACCAACTTTGGCTGTGCTGCTGTTGCGGCGAGAGTGCCGAGAATAGCAACTATTGTAGTTATAAATTTGCGCATACCTATAAATTGACCGACAAAAGTACTAACTTTTCTCCAAATATCGCTCAAAAATAGCACATTCACTGCTAAAATCTATCGTAGATAGCGCTTTTGCCTGCTCAAAGTAGCGCTTGCAGAAGGTGTGATACTCCTGACTATCGACATTAAGCGGTCTGTGAGCCGCTGCAGCAACTACCTTCTCAACTTGTGGAAGCAGCTGCTGTGCCTCACCTGTCAGCGCACTTGCCACAAAACGCTCCCAGATATACTCTATAGCCTGATTGGATGGATGCACAAGGTCATCGGCATAGAAACGGTAGTCGCGCAAATCGTCTGTAACTATCTCGTATGCAGGGAAATAATCGACATTTTCAAACTGATTGCATAGCTCAGCTACGGCCACTCTGAGGGTCGATTTGCTCAGCGAATTTGCGGCAAGGCCGTCGGAGATGTGACGCACGGGACTTACGGTGAAAATCACCTTTTTGTCCTGCAAAATACCACCTAAAAGTGGTCGGAATAGCTCGCAGATATCGGCTACAGATAGGCTGTAACGGGTAAATTCACTCTGTGGTAGCTTGTGGCAGTTTGCAACAATGGCTCCCGTTGCATTGTGACGATAGACCCACGATGTGCCGAGGGTAATTATCACACAATCCGCCTCTGCAAGTGCTCTGTGACCCTCTGCAATGGCACGGTTATAACACTCAGCAGCCCCCTCTTTTGTCGGCTGCATAAGCTCCGAATGGCTGTCGAGAGATACGTAGTAGCCACTGCGCTCAATAATGCGACACTCCTCGGCTTTTGCGCACTCTGCAAAGGCTGTGAGCGCACGCGCTATGGATGCGGGGTTGAAGAGTATGCCTGTCGGGGACTCTGTTACACGAAACTTCGCCCGAATAAGGCGTGCAGCAATATTTTGGGCAAAGCAACTCCCTACGGCAAAGATTTTTGTGCCGTAGTCAATCTTATGTTTGAGTGATATATCCCCAATCTCGGTGCGAAACTTCACTGCGGGGCTATTTTACAGCAATCTTGGCAATGCGACGCTCGTGACGACCTCCTGTCTCAAAAGGAGTGGTGAGCCACTGCTCAAGAATTGCTATTGCGGTATCGTTGTCGATAAAGCGTGCTGGCAGAACAAGTACGTTGCAGTCGTTGTGCTGACGGGTGATAGAGGCAATCTCAGGGAGCCAGCAGATAGATGCACGCACCTTCTGATGCTTGTTAAGGGTAATTGCCATACCCTCGCCACTGCCGCAGATGCCGATAGCGCGGTCAAACTCGCCATTTTCGAGTGCCTCTGCCATAGGGTGAGCGTAGTCTGCATAGTCGCAGCTCTCCTCAGAGTTGCAACCGAAATCCAAAATCTCAAAACCTTTTGCCGAGAGATAACCTGTCAGCAACTCCTTCATCTGATAACCTGCGTGGTCACAAGCGATGCCTATTTTTTTGTTCATAGTCGTTTTGTTTTTATTATTGCTACAAAGTTAGGTAAATTCTTTTAATTTACTACCTTTGCGCTATGAAAATTCTACTAATAATTTTAGGCTTCATCTCTTTTTCTCTTGCCGTGGCGGGAATCTTTCTGCCGCTGCTGCCTACAACGCCACTTTTGCTGCTCGCTGCAGCGCTATGGATACGCTCCTCCGATAGACTATATAATTGGCTGATAAATCACCGCGTCTTTGGCGAGTATATCCAAAACTTCCAAAAGCACCGCGCCATACCTCTTAAGGTCAAAATCTATGCCGTCAGTTTGGTTTTGATTACTATCGGCTACTGCATCTTTGCCGTTGTTGATGAGTACCTCTGGGCACAAATCCTAATGGCACTGCTCGCCATCGCAATCTGCTGGCATATATTGAGTTATAAGACACTAAAAAAGTGATTTTATCGTGATAATGCGGATATCTACTTCCGCTAACAAAACTGCCGACAATGAGCAGTACGTTTAGTACAGCCCATCGTCGGCAGTTTTGCCGAGCACTTACTCCCGCCCGGCTTGGGAGGTTAGTGAGCAGGAGAGGTATCACCCTCTTCCTGCCCTGAATTATTATATTGCTTTATTCCGGATTATAATAGCCTTTTCCATCATCAATCTGCACGCTGCTGCCGTTGCCATCGCTGACAAATACGCCACCGAAAGTACCACACTTATATACAATGCCTTCATATCCTATGCCGAGAGCATAAGCTCCATATTGGTTAAAGTCGGATGGGAGCCAGGTAGGAATAACCTCGTCCAATTCTTCCTGCTTCATATCGGTAAAGA
>JAFQFV010000037.1 GCA_017398555.1 Alistipes sp. | reverse complement strand
GTAAAAATAGAAAGAGCGGTAGTGTAAGCTTGCTTACAAACTACTGCTCTTGCTGTTTTCTATTGTCGCAGACAACGTTATTCTCGCAACAGCCTACAAGCGAAACGGAGTTTCGCATAAAGCTTTTTGTCGGGAGTGGCTTTAATCTCTCTTGCTATGCTATTTGTGTGATGTTTTTAGGAGTTTGTTGCGCAAGCTATGCAGCCACATAGCGCGGTCTATTTGGCAAAGAGATTGAGCGACAAGAACTAAAAACAGCCACAAAGAACGTAGAAAGAGGGGTTAAAGCAACTCCTATGCTTTTTCTCGAAAAAGCGGGCAGTACTGCGTAGCCTGCGGGCTATCCTAAATCCGCAACAGCCAAAATATTAATTTCCCACTCCCTGTGCTGGTTTTTTACATTTTTTATTACCTTTGTAGCATGGTAAATGAGAAACTGATATTTGTAACCAACGATGACAGTTATGCATCGAAGGGTTTTAAGGCGGCAATTGAGGTTGCACGTCGTTTTGGAAAGGTGATAGCTATTGCGCCAGATACTGTGCAGAGTGGTAAGAGTCAGGCGATTACGCTATTTGATATGCTTCGTCTCAGAGAGATTAGCAAGAGCGAGGATGTTGAGGTATATTCGCTCAACGGAACACCTGTGGATTGTGTGAAATTTGCCCTTGACTACTTCCTCAAGGATAGAAAAATCGACTTGATGATTTCAGGTATCAACCATGGCGCAAATTCGGCTGTAAATGTTTTATACTCAGGCACTATGGGTGCAGCGATAGAGGCTGCATTTTACGGCATACCATCCATTGGTCTGTCAAATCTTGACCACAGCGACGATGCCGATTTTGAGGCGTCAATCGAGTATGGTACAAGGATAGTGCGTTCGGTTGTTGAGTCTGCGCATCCAACACCGCTCTGCCTGAATGTCAATATTCCGATTCTGCCTGTAGAGCAGATTAAGGGTATCAAAATCTGCCGACAGACTCGTGGCTATTGGAAGGATGAGTTTTACAAGCGCACAGACCCGTATGGTCGTGATTACTATTGGCTTACGGGCGGTTTTGATAACCTTGAGCCGGATGCGGAGGATAGTGACGAGTGGGCTCTGAAGAGTGGCTATGTTGCTGTTGTGCCTATTCAGGTCGATCTTACTGCATATAGCCAGATGGAGCAGTTGCGAGAGATTTTGAAGTAGTTTTCTGAATATTATGACCACTTCGTTACTTTTCAATGTCATCATCGTCATCACGCTACTGTTGCAGGTGGCGGCGGTGATTTATGCCCTGAGGCTTGTCAGGCGTACGAAGTATAATGTCATTTGGGCACTATGCGTAATAGGTTTTGTCCTTATTGCTTGTGAGCGATATTTTGAGCTTCGCAGCATCAACAGCGGGGGTATGAGCTACTTCTACATATCTATCGGCTTGGGACTTGCCGTTTCGGTCTGTATATCCTTTGCGGTATTCTTTGCGCACCGTTTGGTGAACTATCTGGATAGGGTGGAGATGCACCGCTCGCTGCTCAATCGCCGTATTCTTACTGCGGTTATTCGTGCGGAGGAGCGTGCCCGTTCATCATTCTCAAAGGATATGCACGATGGCCTCGGTCCGCTGCTCTCCTCGGCAAAGATGTCACTCTCGGCGCTGCCTACAGATAATATGACCGATAAGGAGCGCGAGATTATCAAAAATACCTCCTACGTCATCGATGAGGCGATACGCTCGGTGCGTGAGATCTCAAACAGCCTCTCGCCGCAGGTGTTGATTGATTTCGGCCTTGCGCAAGCAATCAAAAACTTTATCAATAGGGTGGTTTCGCTCCACGGAGTGGGTGTTGATCTCCATATCGAGTTGCCGAGTGAGCGCCTGGATACTGATGTGGAGGTGATAATCTATCGTGTGGTCTGCGAGCTGACCCACAACTCATTGAAACATTCGGGTTGCAATCTGATAGCGTTGGAACTTCTCTTTGCAGACGATATAATCACTCTGCACTATGCTGATAATGGTCAAGGCTTTGATATTAAAGCAGTTGAGGACCACGGAATGGGCCTATCCAACATCACATCGCGCATAAACTCTGTAGGCGGTCATATCGATATGCAGAGCAGCAAGGGCGAGGGTATGAATGCAACGATTACAATCCCTGTAAACGGTCGAACAAATGGTTAGAATAGTACTTGTAGATGATCATACGCTCTTTCGTAATGGACTGAAAGGGCTTCTTCAGACAAACTCGGAGTATAGTGTTGTCGGTGAATTTTCGGACGGTTCGCAGTTTATTGCAGCCCTGCCGACATTGGAGGCGGATATTGTCATTATGGATATCGCTATGCCGAATATGGATGGCAAGACGGCGACCAAATTGGCACTCCGACAGCGCCCTGAACTTAAAATCATCGCCCTGACAATGTTTGGCGAGCATCAATATATCGAGCAGATGGTCGATGCGGGTGTGCTCGGTTTTCTCAATAAGGACTCCGACATAAAGACCGTTTTTGCGGCAATAGATGCCCTGATGAGGGGCGAAAAATTCCTGCCTGAGTGTGTTGAGGCAGAGGATAGGGCGGAAGAGGATGTGGATGTTCTCACCGAGCGCGAAGTGGCTGTGCTAACCGCTATCTGTCAGGGCCTCTCGACACCTCAGATAGCCGATAAACTTACCATCTCTCGCCGTACGGTAGATGCCCATCGCGCACGTATCCTTGAGAAGACGGGGTGTAATAATACCGCAAGTTTGGTCGCCCACGCAATAAAAATGAACCTTGTGGATATATAAAACAGTACAATAAAATCGAAAAATTGGCCCTAAAATAGCCTTGACGGCGAATTAAGGGCCTCTCTTATTTTGTAGATTAAAATATTTATACTACCTTTGTAGTATATAAATGGGTATTATGGCAGAGAATAAGGCTATACAGCGTTTGGAGTCGAGTGTCGATAAGATGCTTGAGCAGTATAACCTTGCTACTGAGGAGGTGGCTCGCTTGCAGATGCTTACAGCAGCACAGCAGCGCAAAATACGCACTCTTCAGCAGCAACTCTCTGATGCCGAAAGAGCGCTGGCTCAGGCTAAACTCTCCGAGGCTATGCTCTCGACAGAGGTTGATACCAAGGCGGCGCGTGCACAGATTAATCGACTGTTGCGGGAGGTTGAAAAGTGCATAGAGATTGTTTCGGCAAAGATTTAGGATGATAAGAACGAGTATGGCTACCAGGAAACATACATTTACTCTTCTTAACAAGAAGTATGAGCTCGATATTGCCGACCAGCTGGAGGAAGTCTATCGTATGGGTGAGCGTCGCCTGAACGGACAGCTTCTGGAGGTAATGCGCGAGAAGACAGATGGTTACAACGACAGAGATTACTTGGCAAGAGTGGCTCTGGAGCTTGCAACCGAGCTTATATGTCTTGAGAGTGAGGGTAGTGCAGAGCCTGATAACGAGCGTCTCGTAGCATTGATAGAGAAGATTGAGGCAGGATTGAAGTAAGTATCTGCCGACGTTCTTTACATATATAGGAAATATTCCCGCATAGATTCCTTTCGTTTTGCGAAACTGAACACTTTTTATATTGGGGCAGTCTCAATTATCAAAACCAGGCCTTGTAGCCGGCAACGGTGAGTACTGCGGTACCGATGGAAGGTTGCGAAACCAAGCAGAACCCCACACATGACTTATTTTACAGATTCGTCATTACCTAACAAGGAATCTCATGCGGCTTTTTTATTTGTTGTGATAGCATAGCATCTGCGGCACATCCCTCATAGTCCCGAATGGGAAATACAGGAGTATGTCCCATCCGTGCCTATATCACGATGCACCACAGCTACTATACTCTGACAACAAATATTTGTTGTGATAGTGGCGCATTTGCTTTCTCGTCAATGGGTAGTACCACAAGTACAACCCACCGCCTCAAAAAAGGCCGAGCGTTGCAACTACACCACTCTAACGACAAATGAGTGCGAAGAACAAGCGTAGTGCAAACTTGTGGCGCATCCCTCAAGTTTGTAGCTACTATGCTATTACAGCAATGAGATAAGAACACTTTAACAATATATATAAAACACCAAACACACTATGGAATACACAATTATTTTAGCGATTGCCGTAGTTGTTTCAGCTTTGGTTGGCGGTTTGACATATTGGGTTGTCAAGTCGCGTGCGCAGGCGATGATTCGCGAGGCAGAGAGTCAGGCTGAGATGATTAAGAAGGAGAAGGCTCTCCAGGCAAAAGAGAAGTTTATACAACTCAAGAGTGAGCACGATCGTGCAGTAAATGAGCGCAATCAGAAGGTCAAGGAGGCCGAAAATCGCGTACGTCAGGCTGAGCAGGCGCTACAGAATCAGCAGAAGGAGTTGGAGCGCAAGTTGGCTGAGAGCGACAAGGTTAAGGCGAAGATGGAGGCTCAGATTGTCGCTGTGGAGGAGCGTAAGGCTGAGTTGGCGCAGCTGATGAGCGAGCAGAATGCACGTCTTGAGCAGATTTCGGGCATGAGCTCTGAGGAGGCGAAGAATATCCTTATTGACAATATGAAGGCGGAGGCGAAGAGCGAGGCTGCGGCATATATCAATGAGACTATCGAGGAGGCGAAGATGACTGCAACAAAGGAGGCAAAGCGCATCATCGTTGCATCTATTCAGCGAGTGGCTACAGAGACCGCTATTGAGAACTCTGTAACTGTCTTTAATATTGATTCTGAGGATGTTAAGGGTCGCATTATTGGTCGTGAGGGCCGTAATATTCGCGCTCTTGAGGCTGCAACAGGTATCGAGATTATCGTCGATGATACTCCGGAGGCGATTATCCTCAGCGGCTTTGACCCTGTACGTCGTGAGATTGCCCGTCTGGCACTGCATCAGCTTGTAACCGACGGCCGTATCCACCCTGCACGTATCGAGGAGGTGGTTGCAAAGGTGAAGAAGCAGATTGAGGAGGAGATTGTTGAGGTCGGTAAGCGTACCGCGATAGACCTCGGTATTCACGGTCTGCACCCAGAACTTATCCGTCTGATTGGTAAGATGAAGTACCGTTCATCATACGGTCAGAACCTGCTCCAGCACGCTCGCGAGACTGCAAACCTCGCAGGCATTATGGCTGCCGAGCTCGGTCTGAACCCTAAGATGGCTCGCCGTGCGGGTCTGCTCCACGATATTGGTAAGGTGCCTGATGATGAGCCGGAGTTGCCACACGCAATTATTGGTCAGAAGCTCGCCGAGAAGTATAAGGAGAAGGCTGATGTATGCAACGCCATCGGTGCTCACCATGACGAGACAGAGATGACATCTATGATCGCCCCAATTATTCAGGTCTGCGATGCTATCTCCGGTGCACGCCCAGGTGCTCGTCGTGAGGTTATCGAGTCTTATATCAAGCGTCTGAAGGAGATGGAGGATATTGCACTCTCTTACGAGGGCGTAGTGAAGACATACGCTATCCAGGCCGGTCGTGAGCTCCGCGTAATCGTTGGCGCCGATAAACTCTCAGATGCAGAGTCTGAGGCACTTTCACACGACATCGCAAAACGTATCCAGGATGAGATGACATATCCGGGACAGGTTAAGATTACTGTTATTCGTGAGACGCGTTCGGTGAGCTACGCCAAGTAGTTTTGTTGCGCATTTGCCGTGAAAACACGGCATTAGCCGCACATCCCTAAAAGCCCGACAATGGCTGTACGTTTTAGTACTATCCATCGTCGGGCTTTTTACGCGATGCACGCCTACTACCGCATTTTGACGACAAATGAGTGCGAAGATTGAACGGAGTACAAGTTTGCTGCACATCCCTAAAAGTAAACCCCTTTGGACTGTAGGTTTTACTACTATCCCAAAGGGGTTTCTTTTGTGATGCACACCTACTACTGTATTTTGACGACAAATGAGTGCAGAGAGGTAGCGGAGTGCAAATTTGTGGCACATCCACACTCCCCGCAAGCAATGTAATATGTTACAGGCAATAAATTTTTTCGATAAAAAGTTGCAGATTTCGGTTATTTCATATAACTTTACGATATGAAAGTATCGATGAGCAGATATTCATTGACTTCGCTGCTATTGATAGCAGTGGCGGTGGTTTTATCCGCATTGCTGGAGGGGGTTATGCCCTTTCCGGTGGAGTTTTTTCGTTTTCCGCTCAATGTGATACTTTTTGTATTGTGGGGTTGGGGCATTGTGGAGCTTCATCGTGCAGGGAAGAGGTCTGTTATTACCCGTTATCTGTTATCGCGTCAGGCGACGATAGTGAGCATTGCGCTCCTTGCCGTGGGGTGTCTGGTTATGGGATTGCACACTGTTCCGGCGACAGATTCTTATCTGTTTGTGCTGCTTAACCTATTTGTTATCACGCAGTTAGCGATGGTAACGCTGCGAGGTTGGAGAGATAGTTCGGGTGTGCGTTGGCTCTTTACGCTCTGTCATTTAGGTCTGTTGCTTGCCCTGATTGCGGGCTTTTGGGGAGCTCCCGATACCCGTATTATGCGTGCGGAGCTGACTGATGAGCCGACAGCTATTGCGCTAAGCGAGGATGGGTCGGTGGTGCAGTTGGACTACAAGCTCTCGCTTGCCGACTTTAGGGTTGATTACTACGACAATGGCGTTCCGTCGGCATACGAGGCAGAAGTAGATATAGACGATAGCAGGGTGCGACTTGCGGTAAATCATCCGCATAGGGTTGGACTTGGGGAGCATATCTACCTCACCTCATTTGAGCAGCGTGGAGAGGCTATCTGTTGCGTTGTGCAGATTGTCCGCCAGCCGTGGAGGGTGGTGATGTTTATAGGTATTCTGCTGATGATTGCAGGTGCGGTGTTACTATTTATCAGGGGGCCAAAGCGATGAGTGCAGGGTGGAGTATATTTCCGATTTTTGCGGTGGTGGCTGCGGCGATGGGGCTGATGAGCTTCATAGCGGCACTTTGTGACCGTAAACGATTGGCACAGTGGCTGATATGCGGTGCAATAGGGGTACTATCGCTCTTTATTGCGCAGTTGTGGATAGTGCTCGACCGCCCGCCTATGCGTACTATGGGTGAGACGAGGTTGTGGTACTCGTTCTTCCTCTTTGTCTGTGGAGCATTTGCATACAGACGTTGGGGGTATAGTTGGCTGCTCGGCTTTGCGGTGATGATGGCGACGGTATTTATGGCCATTAACTACTTTAAGCCTCAGATTCACGACCAGACCCTTATGCCGGCGTTGCAGAGCGTTTGGTTTATACCGCACGTGTCGATATACATCTTCTCATACGCCCTGTTGGGTTGTGCAACGGTGCTCTCTATCTATTCGCTCTTTGGGCGTAGGGATGTGGAGGAGGCGATGCAGAGCCTCACCTGGGGTGGCGTGGCATTCTTTACGATAGGAATGCTTACGGGAGCACTTTGGGCAAAAGAGGCGTGGGGTGAGTATTGGAGTTGGGATGCCAAGGAGAGTTGGGCTGCGGCTACATGGCTGTTCTACCTGCTCGCTATGCACCTGAAACAGTCGGGATATACAAGCAGAGGGCTGCGTACGGCTGTTATGGTGGTGGCATTTATATCATTGCAGATGTGTTGGTATGGCGTAAATTACCTGCCATCTGCTGCAGAGAGTGTACATGTATATAATAGATAAAACCCTTAAAACTAAAGAGTTATGAAGAGACTATGTTTAGGATTGCTGGTAGTTGTGGCACTGCTTGTTGTCGCCTATCGTGTCAGTTGTAAGGCCCCTTCTGCTGAGTTGAGCCAGACGGAGCGCGTAGCTGCTATCTTTGAGGATGGCGGATGTCTGAGCTGCCATAGTGCAGAGCCTGAGTTGCCATTCTACGCATCATTCCCGATTATGGGAGATGTTGTTGTGGCAGATAGTAAGGCCGGTTATCAGATGTTTGATATTGAGCCACTTATGAAGGCTCTCAAGTCGGGTGAGAAGCTCTCTGTTGTCGATGTGACAAAGGTCGAGAAGGCGGCTCTGGATGGAGATATGCCTATGGCAAAGTACTACCTCGTTCATTGGGGTAGTCAGATGACCGATGCAAAGGCTGCTATTGTGGCGCAGTGGGCTGAGCAGTGGCGTGCAGAGTACTATAATGATGGCCTTGGTGGTGAGCCTATTCGTCCTATAGCACAGAGTGTTGAGTATGATGAGGCGAAGGCTGAGCTTGGCCGCATCCTCTATCACGATACACGTCTGTCGATTGATAATACCGTCTCTTGCGCCTCTTGTCACGACCTTGGCACTGCAGGTGTGGATAATAAGCAGTACTCGGAGGGTGTTGGCGGTCAGTTTGGTGGCGTAAATGCTCCGACTGTATATAATGCCGTCTATAACTTCGTGCAGTTCTGGGATGGTCGCGCAGCAACTCTCGCTCTTCAGGCAGCAGGTCCGCCGCTCAATCCTGTGGAGATGGGTTGCGACTCTTTCGACCAGATTATTGCAAAGTTGGCAAAGGATAGAGCCCTTACACGTGCCTTTAAGGCTGTATATCCGGATGGATGGAGTGAGGCGAATATCACCGATGCGATAGCTCAGTTCGAGCATACGCTTATAACCCCTAACTCTCGATTTGATAAGTACTTACGAGGTGATGAGGCTGCTATCACTGCCGAGGAGCTTGAGGGTTATAACCTCTTCAAGAAGTATAACTGCGCAACCTGCCATGTAGGTCCAAATTTGGGTGGCCAATCTTATGAACTTATGGGTCAGTATGCCGACTACTTTGCCGATAGAGGTGGCGAGCTGACTGTTGAGGATAATGGCCGATTTAAGGAGACTGCACTGGAGCGTGATCGCCATCGCTTCAAGGTTCCTGGCCTTAGAAATGTTGCCCTCACAGCACCATACTTCCACGATGGAACAGAGCCTGAACTGAAGGAGGCGGTCTGCAAGATGGGTACATATCAGGTGGGTGTTGAACTCTCGGATGCCGATGAGGATAAAATGGTGGCCTTCCTGAAGAGCCTGACTGGAGAGCATAACGGAGTGCTTCTCACTAACGCGAACGATAAGTAGTGGCAAAACTATAAAGAGGGCGTTCATCTCAACAGAGGTGAACGCTTTTTTTGTGGTGTCAAGCAGGTGCAGAGTATGGTAATAAATATCCAAATCTCTTTGTACTTTAGTACAAAAGTATTACCTTTGCGCCATTATGAACTCACTCAAACAAATTTTTCACATTTTCGGCATTGCACTTCTGCTGGTTTTGTCAGCTTTTACTGCCTCTGCGCAAGGGGTAAGTAAGGTGACTGTCAGCGGTACAGTGGTATCTGCCGAAGATAACTCCCCGCTGCTGGGTGTAGCAGTTGTTGTCCTTGAGACGATGCAGGGAGTGACCTCAAATTTTGATGGTACATACTCCATCGATGCTATTGCGGGCAATACCCTCTCATTTTCCTTCCTCGGTTGTAAGGAGGCGCAGTGGGTTGTTCCTGCCGATGCATCGGGTAGTGTGACCTATAATGTGGCTTTGCAGTCAGAGAGCGAGGCGATTGACGATGTGGTGGTAATTGCTTACGGTGTCCGCAAGAAGGGTACTATCACAGGCTCTGTATCGACCGTGAAGATGGAGAAGGTCGAGAAGACCCCGACAGCAGCCTTTGACCAGGCTCTGCAGGGTCAGGTGCCGGGTCTTACCGTGCTCTCGAATACAGGTGAGCCGAGTGCTGCTGCGGTGATGACCATTCGTGGTACCAACTCGATTAATTCGGGTACCGCTCCGCTCTACATCCTCGATGGTGTGCCGATTGCTGCCAGCGACTTTAACACTATCAACCCTGCCGATATCGAGTCTATCTCGGTGCTTAAGGATGCCTCTTCGACCTCTATCTATGGTGCGCGTGCGGCAAATGGTGTTATCGTCATTACGACAAAGCGCGGAAAGATGGCAGACCGTCCACGCATCGAGTATCGTATGCAGCTCGGTTTCTCGCAGGTAGCTTGTGGTAAGTGGGATTTGATGAATACTGCAGAGCGTATCGAGTATGAGCGCCAGATAGGTATGGATGAGGGTCAGAACTACGCTGTGCTGAGCCAGACCGACATCAATTGGATGGAGCAGGTGTTCAACTCCTCGGCGATGTTGCAGAACTATGAGCTTGCCGTGTCAGGTGCGGATGAGAAGACGTCGTACTACATCTCGGCGGGCTACTATAACCAGGATGGTGTGGCTATGGGCTCCGGCTTTGAGCGTTTTTCATCGCGTCAGAACTTCGAGCGTAAGATGGGCAGTTGGCTCAAGATGGGTGCCAATACGATGCTCAACTATCAGAATATCACACAGGCAGATGAGGGCGCATATACCCTTGTAACCCCAATCTCGGCAGCACGTTTTATGATGCCGTATTGGAATCCGTATCGTGCAGATGGCTCAACAGCCTCTATCGCTGACGGTAGCTGGAAGGGTAATGGACAGAACCCTGTGGAGTGGCTGGAGAATAACCCTGTGCGCTTTAAGAAGTACAAGGTTATCTCTACACAGTTTGCCGAGGCGACACCTATCGAGGGTCTTACCCTCAAAACTCAGTTCGGTATCGACTACTCGCATACAACGGGCTTTGGTCAGTCATTCCCAAGCTATGCACCAAATCAGGGACAGGGTAGTGCATCCCGCAGCTCGACAGATAGCTATAGCCTGACTATCACAAATACGGTAAACTATCGTTTTGATATCGCTAACCGCCATAACTTCAACTTCCTGATTGGTCAGGAGGGTGTGGATAGCCACTACGAGGCGTTCAATGTTCTTACGCAGGGTCAGAATAACGATAAGCTGACCAATGTCTCTTCGGGAACTCGTGCCACATCGTGGGGCGATACCACAGATTCGGATTATGGCTTTGTGTCCTTCTTCGGCCGTGGAGAGTATAACTACGACGACCGCTACTTCGCCGACTTCTCGGTGCGTACAGATGGTAGCTCACGTTTCGGTGCCTCTCGTCGTTGGGCAGGCTTCTGGAGTGTGGGATTTATGTGGAATATGCGTAATGAGGCATTTGTTGATAGTGCAAGATTGTGGCTGACAAATGCTCAAATATCCTTCTCGACAGGAACTTCGGGTAACTCGTCAATTCCGAACTACGAGCACCTTGCACTGGTCGGTGGTGGTGCAGATTATGTCGGAAATGCCGGCGTAGGTCTTATGCAGCCGGGGAATGAGCGTCTGGGTTGGGAGAAGCCGTGGACCACAAACCTCGGTCTGCACTTCGGCTTCTGGCACAGACTCAATGTCGATTTGGAACTCTACTACAAGCACACCTCCGATATGCTTATGGAGGTGCCAGAGCCATATTCAACTTCAGGCTTTGGCTACTATTGGGATAATGTGGGTGCGATGGTAAATAAGGGTGTCGAGCTCAATGTGCTGGGTACTCTGATTGCAACTCCAGACTTTATGTGGAGTGTAAATGCCAACGTGTCGTACAACCATAACCGCATTACAGAGCTCTACAATGGCGTTCAGGAGTATGAGCGCTCGGGTACAAACACCAAACTCGTTGTTGGTCATCCGCTCGGAGAGTTCTACATCAACCGCTACGCGGGTGTAAATCCTGCAAATGGCGATGCGCTGTGGTACACAAAGGATGGCGAGCTGACTACAGAGTTGCGCGATGAGGATAAGGTGCTTGTCGGCAAGAGCTATATCGCCCCTTGGCAGGGCGGTTTTGGAACGGCTCTGAGCTGGAAGGGTTTGCAGCTGACAGCGCAGTTTAGCTGGGTGGCTGACCGCTGGATGCTCAATAATGACCGCTACTTTGATGAGTCGAATGGTCGTTTTGCATCTTACAACCAGTCACGCCGTCTGCTTGAGCGTTGGCAGAAGCCGGGCGATGTGACCGATATCCCTCGTCACGGCGTCTATACAGAGTTCGATAGCCGACTGCTGGAGGATGCTTCGTTCCTTCGTCTTAAGAACCTGATGCTCAGCTACTCAATTCCTGAGAAGGCTATCCGTAAGAGCCGCGTATTCAGTGGGTTGAGAGTATATGCACAGGCTCAAAACCTCTTTACATTCACTAAGTTCTCAGGCCTGGACCCTGAGGGTACGACAAATCTATATGCGGCACAATACCCTATGTCGCGTCAGTTTACCTTCGGAGTCGATATTACATTCTAAAGAGTGACACTATGCAGAAGATAAAGATATTTCTCGTTGCTTTGACAGCCTTTGCTGCTGTCAGCTGTCTGGATAAGGTGCCCGGCTCGGCTATTCCGCAGCCTGAGGCTATGCAGACCTTTGATGATGCCGAGCAGACCGTGACAGGTATCTACTCGCTCTTTAAGAGTAGTGCCCTCTATAGCGGACTGCTAACAATACTGCCCGATTTGCAGACCGATATGGTCTATGCGGTCGATGGCTACTCAAATACATACGGCGATATTTGGCAGTGGAAGATTCGCTCGACAAATGCGGAGATAGAGGCTGTCTATGCAGCTCTGTATCAGATTATTGCCAACTGTAACTTCTACCTCGACCGTATCGAGGGCGTTATGGCGGCAACAACAGATGATACAAAACTCCAGACCCTTGATATCTATACCGGTGAGGTCTATGCCATTCGAGCACTTGCATACTCGGAGCTGATAAAGTGCTACTGTAAGGCATACGACCCTGCAACGGCAAAGGATGAGTTGGGAGTTGTCCTTCGCACGACAACTATTGACCCGCAGCCTATGCCGCGAGCATCGCTCTACGACTCATATCAGCAGGTACTTGCTGACCTTGCCGAGGCGGAGCGTCTGCTGGATGAGGATGATGACGCATACAGCAGCGCCTTTGTTACCCGCGCTATGGCATACGCCCTGCACGCACGCGTGGCGCTCTATATGCAGGATTGGCAGAGTGCTATCGACTACTCTACGCTGCTGATTGAGAGTAATGATTTTGCGCTCAGCTCGGCCGTATCACTCTATACGAGCGATATGACCTACTTCGACTATATGTGGAACTACGATGTGGCTACAGAGATTATCTGGCGCATCGGTTTTACCACCACTTCGTATGGCGGCGCACTTGGTCAGACATTCCTCGGCTTTAATAATGACTATACATACTACTATCCGGACTATGTGCCTGCCCAGTGGGTGCTCAACCTCTATTCGCAGGCAGATATGAGATATAGCAGCTACTTCTATCCGCTTCAGACAGGTTATAACCACGGTTTGCAGTGGCCGTTGTTGGTGAAGTATTATGGTAATCAGGACTTTATAAACAATGCGCTGATATATCATACTGTTATGCCGAAGCCGTTCCGCCTTGCCGAGCAGTATCTGATTCGTGCCGAGGCATACTGCCGTCAGGCTACACCAAACTACTCTGCTGCATCGAACGACTTGAGCACTCTGCGTGCTACACGTATATCGGGCGGTGGTGCAGTGAGCCTTAGTGCCGATAACTATATCGAGCAGATTGCTGCCGAGCGTGTGCGTGAGCTCTATATGGAGGGTTTCCGCCTGCAAGATATAAAGCGTTGGGGCAAGCTCTATCGCAATGGCGAGGGCTTTACCAGAACTCCGCAGTCAAATTCACTCGCAGAGGGCAGCTCACTTACGATTAAGGCGGATAATCCGCTCTTTGTCTGGCCGATTCCAAAGCACGAGCTTGAGGCGCCGGGTTCACTTGTTCAACCAAATGAAAGCAACTAAGATATGATGAAGAGATTACCTATATATTTAATAGCAGCTTTGGCTCTGCTCTCTTGTAAGGAGCAGTACACCACCTACTCGGATGCCGAGTATGTGATGTTTGCCGACAGCATATCGACAAATATGGTGCAGAGAGATAACAGCCGTTTTAAGGTGGCTGTAGCATCGACCGTTGCCCGTAGCTACGACAGAACTTTCGGCGTAGAGATTGTCGATGCGGGTAGCAATGCTGTTGAGGGTAAACACTACCGCCTGCTGACAAGCAGCGTAACTATTCCGGCAGGAGAGCTCGCCGCAGATGTTGAGGTGGAGGGTATTTATGACAATATCGAGGCGACAGACTCGTTGGGCTTCAAGCTGCGTCTTGTTATGGCAGAGCAGCTGAAGTGGGACCTCTACAAGGACTCGGATATGACCAAGGTGGTGATGTATAAGAGCTGTCCGTTTGACCGCAATACATTTACCGGCTACGCGGTGCTTACCTCACTGCTGTTGCGTGACTATCCAGGTGAGAATGCGTCGTATCAGAAGGTTATCTATACTGAGCCACATCCGACAGAGGAGGATATGATTGTTCTGCACGACTGCTTCTACAACGGTTACGATATTACTCTGACACTCCACGGAGGCAATGCTGCCGAGCCGAAGGTGACAATGGAGAGCGACCAGGTGCTCTCTGATGAGGCTTCGGTATTCGGACAGATTTTGGGTGACAACCATATATTGGGAGAGAGTAGCCCATACTACGCATCATACTTTAATAGTTGTCAGCGCTTTGTAGTGCTGTGGCTCCACGTCTATGTTGAGGATTTGGGTACGCCGATTGGTACTGTGGGCAACTTCTACAATGTCCTTGAGTGGATATCTGATGAGGAGGCTGAACGACTCAAGAGAGAGGGATTTTAATGGATAATAATTAAAAAATAGATACTATGAAGAAGTTTTTAACCACCATTTCACTGCTGCTCCTTGCAGTAGCTTGTACTCCAACCCCAAATGGTGAGGGTGAGGAGCCACAGCCTGAGCAGCCGAACTTCCCGGAGGCAGTTGTTGAGAATGTTCTGCCGGGTAGCCATTTTACGCTCAACATTGAGCCGAACTACGCTTGGGAGGTAGCTATCCCTCAGAGCGTTGCGGCATACTACTCTATCGTGGATGGAGAGAATATTGCCTACAAGGTACGTGGCGAGGCGGGTACTCATACTGTGACTATCGCTGTTGCCGATGTTCAGCTCTTCGATGAGCAGCCTGTTTGTGAGGTTACAATGACTATGCAGGGTCAGAGTGAACTTATCGCAACCCTTACTATGACTGCAACAGAGCGCGAGCTGAAAATCTATCCTGTAGCTATCGAGAATGACACTTTCAGCTACGCTACAGAGGGCGAGCAGACCTACGCGTATCTCGATACAGAGGTTACTGCCGAGGGTATGACAATGGTTTGGCCTGCTGAGATGTCGCTCTACTCTACACGTGTTAAGGTTGTAAGTAACTTTGACTGGATTGTAGATGGCACACCGGAGTGGATCTCTCCGATTGAGGGCGGTACTGCGGGCGTGACAGAGCTCTGGATTAAGGGCGAAGAGTCGAAATATCCGATGACGGCGCAGAGCGCAACGCTCAACTTTGTCGATGTGACCGTAACAGATAAGGTTGTCAGCTCTATGAAGGTGACAATCCCTGCTGCGACCGAGATTTTTGCCGTTGAGGGCCTTACAGAGAAGACCGAGTTTAACTATCAGGGTCATATCTATAGTACAATGATTGGCGAGTATGTTGAGAGTGGTGCTATAGCAACTGTATTGGGTGTTGATGGCTCTGCTGTAGTTGCGGTAGAGTTCAGTCAGATTGGAGGTCTTATGGTGGCAACACTTGCTCCGCAGTGGCTTACTATCGACTATGCAGCGTGGGATAGCAGCAATAGTGCAGTTATTCAGCAGCGTTCGCTCAATATATCAGCTGCTTTGAATGAGGGTGCAGCGCGTAAGGCGACCGTGCTTGTGCTTCCAAATGGTATGGATGCAGAGAATGTCGATGTGATAACACTCAATGGCGAGATTTCGGAGGCCTATAAGCCATATATCGCAACCGTTGTTGAGCAGGCTGCTAACCCCGGCTCTATCGAGATTGTTGGCGAGCAGACTATGGAGAGCGCCGGTAACAGCATCGAGCCACTCGACGCTTCGCACTGGATTTTCAGTCAGTTCTCAACCACAAAGATTGGTTACGATGTGCTCTATACCTCACAGTGGGCATACGAGGATTGGTATATCAATGTAGTTCGCCCATATACAGAGATTAAGTGTTACTCTTTCGATGCGACAGGTGCAACAGTAGAGCTCTCTGACAGCAACGCTTGGATTACAACAACTGTTTTCGGTGCCAATTCGGAGAAGGTGCGTATCGTTATGGATCAGACAAAGCCTACCGCCGAGCCGTCGAAGAATGCTCTTACGGGCGACTATGAGGGTGTGGTGACATTTGCTGATGAGAGTGGTGTATTTGCCCTTATCTTCTGTCGTTACAATGAGTCTGCATCACAGGCGGTAACAGGTGTGAATTTCTACTACCCTGAGTATGCGGCACAGCAGAACTCTACATTGGTAGAGCTGACCTCCGGCGAGCTCTATACGAAGTATGCCTCTTATGGCGAGAAGGTATATCATCTCACATATACAACAGCTACACCTAATATGTCGATGCTCAAGGGTCTGCCACAGAGTTGGAGTTATCACAATACGGCTGATGAGGAGTGGCTCAAGTATGAGTATAGTGAGGATTTCCAGATGGTTACTATGGATGCTCAGACCGGAAATGGTAAAACAGGAGCCCTAATCTTTGGAGAGGGTAGTTTGGTACTTATTTGTACACTCAATATTGCACAATAATGAAGAGAATATGTTTGATACTCTCCATGCTCTTTGCTTTGGTCGGCTGTACTAAACAGACAGAGCCGGACTATCGCAATGACGAGTATGGATATGTACAGTTCAAACTCTACAAGGAGGCATCTTACGGCACTCGCGCAGTAAAGCCGGTGTTGGAGTATCTTGCCGAGGCTTGTAAGGTCAAGGTTACCTTAGGCTATCAGGGTACAACCATAGCCCAGAGTCTTACCCTGCACTCGGCAGATGGTCAAGCGGAGTTTGGATTGCGCTCAGATAAGTTGCAGTTGCTGACAGGAGAGTATAACCTGGTGGCATTTGCCCTCTATGATAAGGAGGATGAACTGCTCTATACGGGTACTCCTGCTACAGAGACCTATTTTGAGGTTATTGCCGGTGGCCTTACTATGCAGGATATTACGGTAAATGTCACCCCGCGAGGCTCGGTGCGTTTTACCCTTAAGAAGGCTATGGAGGACTTCTCGGCCGCTCCAACTCGCGCCGTAGATAGAGAATATACATTCGATGAGATTAAGTATATCTCGCTCACGGTGGGTAGAGTTCTCTCGTCGGGCAGTGTGACAAGCCCCGTGAAGATTGAGAAGTTGCCGACAGAGTTCTCGATGCACTTTGATGAAGAGAATGAGTTTAGCGATAAGGAGGGCTACAGAACATCTACTATTGCTTGTGACTCGCTCGTGTCGCTGCCTGCGGGAACATATCGCGTGGTGTCGTACGAGACCTACGACCGCTCAAAGGCGCTGTTGGAGAGCAATAACTCGCCAAAGCTATCCGAGTTTGCGGTTGAGGATAATGTCACCACCGAGGCAGATGTCCGCATAACCCTCTATCAGAGTGATGAGTATATCAAGGATTACTACGCTCTGTATGAGATTTGGAAGAGCCTTAATGGTCCGAGCTGGTACTATGTGGGCGAGAATTGGGCTCGCGGTGCAAATTGGGAGTTTAATAAGGATCCCGATTTGTGGGGTGACCAGCCGGGTGTGGAGCTGCATGCAAACGGTCGTGTGGCGAAGATAGATATTAGTGACTTCGCGTTTAGTGGCGACCTTTCGCCTGCTATCGGTCAGCTGACAGAGCTTATAGAGCTCTATTTGGGTACCCATAACGATAACAACCTGCTCTCTTATGACCCTACACTCGACAGCGGCAAATCGCTCTCGGAGCGTAATGCATCCCGATTGCAGAGCCATGGCGAGTATCTGAAGATGATACACCCTGCAACGCAGTTTAGTGAGCCTTGTGCTCGTGCGCTGGCAGAAAATGGTATCTCTATCGCTGCCACATCTCTCTATGAGACTATGAGTGAGCGAGAGATTATCGACCTTAAGAGCGGAAAGCAGACCATTAAGAAGATGGATACTCTGCACGGCACACTCTGCAATGGGCTTAAGTCTATCCCTGCTCAGATTGGTAATCTGAAGAAGTTGCAGTACCTCTTTATTGCAAATAGTGCCGTTGAGAGTCTGCCGGAGGAGATTGGCGATTTGGTATCTTGTACCGACTTTGAGATATATAACTGTCCGAAACTCACACATTTCCCGCTACAGATAGCTCGTCTGCCGGAGTTGGTGTCGCTCAATATTGCCAATAATGCGCAGTGGAGCTCGGAGGAGATTTTTGCCGGCTTTGAGGCGATTGCAAATGGCGCATCGAAGGAGAAGATACAGATTTTGTATGCTCGACAGAATAATCTGAAGGAGCTGCCGGAATCATTCCGCAATATGACCAAGATTTCGCTGCTTGATTTGGCGTATAATAAGATTTCTAAAATCTATCCGCTCGGTAAATCTGTATCTCCTGTGCAGCTCTACCTCGATTTTAATCAGTTGGAGAGTCTGCCAACGGATAGTGAGGGTTACTTCTGCGGCTATGCAGATTCAGAGGCCTTCTCTGTAAGATATAACCGATTGAAGAAGGTGCCAAACATCTTCTCTGCCAAGAGTAATTCATCGCTTACATCGGTCGATTTCTCAGGTAATGATATTGATGGTTTTGAGGGCGAAGAGGATGGTACATATCGCGGCTTGAAGGTCGAAACATTTACTCTTGCACAAAATCCGAAATTGACAAAGTACCCTACAGCAATTGCCAAGAGCAACTCAACGGTGGCATATATCATCCTGCGTGCTTGTAATATTGACGAGATTCCAAAGGGGTCGTTTGAGTATGAGAATTCGATATATATGACATCTATCGACCTTTCGTACAATAAGTTGAAAGAGCTCCCGTGGGAGATGCACGCGGTAAATCTGCCATATCTATATGGCGTGGAGTTCTCATTCAACTGCTTTGAGCACTTCCCATTTGAGCCGCTGGATAGCTCATATCTGACTGTATATGGCCTGCGTAGTCAGCGCAATGAGAGGGGTGAGCGCTGTATGAGAGAGTGGCCGCAGGGTATCTTTAACCATAAGGGTCTGCGCGGACTCTATTTGGGCTCGAACGACCTTAGAAAGGTTGAGGATACTATATCTACGTTGATCTACTACCTCGACATATCTGATAATCCGAACATCATCTTTGACGCCTCGGATATATGTTATGCTTGGCAAGTAGGAGCCTATTACCTCATTTATGACAAGTCGCAGACAATTTTGAACTGTGACGCAATGCTTGAGTAGTATGAAGTTGAGAAGTATTATATTTTTATCGCTCTTTACACTCGCTGTAGCTTGTCAGACAGACAAGACAGACGACCAGTTTACAACCGAGGGCATCGAGTTTGATGTCGAGGCTGTCGGTGGAACGGTCAATCGTGTAATTAAGTCGAATGCTCGTTGGATAGCCTCGACAGATAATGCGTGGATTACCGTATCGCCTGCCAATGGTAGGGGTACGACAGAGTGTAAGTTTATTGTGGACTCGGCTCTTACAACCAAGCCTCGTCGCGGCGTTGTACGTATTGAAAATCTCGATACGTGGGAGCATAAAGAGGTGGTAATCAACCAGAAGGGCTTTGATTATACCATCGAGGTTGAGCAGGCAGAGGTGGAGCTTGCCAACTATGACCGTCTGGATGCGCGTTGGTTTGATGTTACGGTGCGCAGCAATGTCGATTTTGAGGTCGATATTCCTGACGATGCGGCGTGGCTCAAGAGTAGCCGTCATACGCTCGACCTTAACCGCGGTGCTCGTCCGCGCACTACAACTGTTCGCTTTAATTGGGATATCAATACTATGCCGTCGGAGCGTTTGGCACAGGTTGTCTTCCGACCAAAGGAGGATGTGAACCTGGCGCGTCAGGATGGGTTGAATGTGGCACAGCAGGCGGCAGAGCCTATTATTCCGGACTCTCGTGCCGGTGACTCGGTGGCCCTGCTCTCTATTTCGCGCACACTGCAGACGCTTGCAAGTTGGGATGCTTCACAGCCGATGACTATGTGGGATAATGTTGTGCTGTGGGATGAGAGTATGGAGGGTTGCACCCCTGAAAAGGTGGGCCGTGTGCGCAAGGCGGAGTTCTACTTCTTTAATATTAAGGAGCCGCTGCCGTATGCCGTTAAGTACCTCACAGCAGCCGATGAACTCTACTTCTTCGGTAATACAAACACCTTCCTCCTTAACCTTGAGTTGGGTGATGATATTGCCGAGCTGACACAGCTGCGTCGTCTGACACTCGGTAGCTACGGACTTGTTTCGCTGCCAAATAGTTTGTCGGCACTTAAAAATCTGGAGCACCTTAATCTCTGCTCAAATAACTTCCAGAAGGTGCCTCAGGTGCTTACAAAGGAGAATTTCCCTCGTCTGCGTACCCTTATTCTCAATGCCAACCAGCGTAGTTTGGTTAGCGATTTGAGCAACTCGATTAGAGAGGACTTGGGTGGCTTTATGGATGAGCCGACATTCCCGGAGCACCTGCTCAAGTGGGATTTGGATACCCTTATCCTCTCGGTGAACTACCTACAGGGTCAGCTGCCGACATTTGAGGATGACGATAGCGTGCCTTACTACACTCAGGAGGAGATAGATGCAGTGGATTCACTGCCGCAGATACTCGTTGATAGACGTATTAAGAAGGTTATGCCGTCGTGCAAGCGATTCTCGATAAACCATAATCGACTCTATGGTATGTTGCCTGATTGGCTGCTCTACCATCCGGCACTCGATATGTGGTTGCCTCAGGTGCTTGTATTCCCGCAGGAGGGTAGAGCAAAGAATGGCACTCTGGCGATATTCGACAATGAGCCTGCGAATATGAACTACTACTATGATGTATATACAACAAAGAAACGACCTACAGCCGAAGAAGATGAAGAGTAAGTTTTTGTATATCGTAATGTTGCTGCTCGCAGTATCGTGCAGCAGTGAGTTTAATCAGCCCCTTGAGCCTACAGAGGCACCGTATGTAGAGGGCGAGATACTTGTCAAGTTCTCGACCGATGTGGCTGCGATGATCGACCAGGCAACTGCAGAGGGAACACGTGTAACTCGCAGTGGCGATGCAGATGTGGATGGGCTGTTGGCAGCTATTGGTGCTTGCTCTGTTGAGCGTGTCTTTCCTGTAGATAGCGCAACTGAGGCGCAGACTGTAGAGAGTGGGCTCAATCTGTGGTATATTGTTCGCTTTGACAGCAGCAAGAGTAGCGCAGAGGAGGTGGCAAGACGCTTTGCTGCACTTGGTAAGGTGCAGATTGTCGATGTAAATCGCACCATCAAGCGTGCCTATACGGGCAAGGCTACTCCGCTCAGTAAGAGCCGTTTAGAGCAGATGCATACTACTCGCGCGGCAATGTCGGACCCTCTTCTTTCTGAGCAGTGGAACCTGATAAATAGTGGCGACCACTTTACTAAGGATGGGGTTGTGAAGTCAGTTAAGGATGCCGATGTTCAGTGTCAGGGCGCGTGGGAGCGCAGCACGGGCGATAATAGCGTTATTGTGGCGGTGTTGGATGAGGGCGTATTTGTCGAGCATCCCGATTTGGCAGCCAATATTTGGGTCAATGAGGATGAGATTGACGATATGGATACCGATGCCGATGATAATGGTTATAAGGGCGATATTTATGGCTACAACTTTGTCCACAACTCAGGTAAGATTGTAAGCAATGCTGCACTCGATTCGGGCCACGGAACACACGTGGCGGGTATTATCGCTGCGGTGAACAATAATGGCGAGGGTATAAGCTCTATCGCCGGCGGTAATGGTAGCGCAGGCAGTGGTGTGAAGATTATGGTCTGCCAGATATTCTCGGGAAATACGGCGACAAGTATCCTATCGACCGTTCGCGCTATTAAGTATGCGGCAGATAACGGTGCGGTGGTGTTGCAGTGTAGCTGGGGTTATATCTCGCCACGCTCCAATGTCTATGATTGGGGCGAGAGCTACTTCAATACCAAGGAGGAGTGGATTGCAGGCTCTCCGCTTGAGAGGGAGGCTATAGAGTACTTTACCCACTATGCAGGCTCGCCAAATGGAGCTATTGAGGGCGGTATCGCAGTCTTTGCGGGTGGTAATGAGAGCGCCCCTGCGGCAGGTTTTCCGGGTGCTGCGGATGAGTATGTATCTGTTGCAGCAACGGCTGCCGACTTTACTCCGGCGGTATATACCAACTATGGTCCGGGTACGACAATATCTGCACCCGGTGGCGATCAGGACTACTACTTCGACTATGTGGATGAAAATCATAACTACGGCGAGGTGGGTTGTATCCTCTCAACGCTGCCATATCACGTTGCAGAGAGCGGCTACGGCTTTATGGAGGGTACATCAATGGCCTGTCCTCACGTTTCGGGCGTTGTGGCATTGGGTATCAGTTATGCAACAGAGCTGCGTCGCCACTTTAAGGCGGCAGAGTTGCAGCAGCTGCTTGTAGAGACTGCCGTGCCGATTGATAGCTATATGACAGGTAAGAAGGAGTATTGCCGATATGTTGCCGATATTGGCCCTATACAGCCTATGCTGCTCAATCTGAACGACTTCCGCGGTCAGATGGGCGCAGGACAGATTAATGCAGCAGCCTTCCTTGCAGCCATTGCAGGGGATGCGGGTGCAGAGATGGTATTTCCGAATATCTATGTGGCAAAGGGTGGCAAAACAGCGGTTGTACCATCGCGTTACTTCGTTGATGGTCAGAGCCTTACATATACGGTTACAATCGAGGATAGCTCGGTGGCAAGCTGTGAGAATGAGGGAGGCAAACTCATCTTTAGCGGTCTTGAAAGTGGCTCGACAAAGGCTGCTATCAAGGCGAGCAACGGCAAGAGCTTTGAGTTTAGCATCACCGTGCGTCGTGATGCAAATAGTAACGGCTGGTTGTAATGCGACGACTATCTCTGCTTCTACCCCTTGCTCTGCTGTGTAGTGTGGCGGTGGCTCAACTTAAGTTGGTGCCACGGTCAAAGCTCGACAGCGTGGCAAATCCCCGAACAGTGCCCTCTACGCTTGTTGTGGCAGAGCGCGTGGTCGATTTGGGACGTGTTGCCGAGAGTGAGGTGGCTGAACGTAGGGTAGAGATAACAAATAGTGGTAAGGTGGCTACTGCGTGGCATAGCAAGGCTACGTGTCGTTGTCTTACTGCGGGTAGCGGCGCTCTGCGGGGCGGGGCAAGAGATGTTGTTGTGCTGCGATTTTCGGGCAAGGGTTTTCCGGGCCCATTTGACCATAAACTCTTCATCTACGAGGGTAGCGGAAGTGACAAACTCGTTGCTGTAGTGCGTGTGAAGGGCTATGTGATTGCAGATGCCGACCGCAGTGGCGACTATCCATACCATTGTGCAGGACTGCTGTTGCGTCAGCCATCAGTGAACTTTAGCAGTAGCAATGTTGAGCGTATAGCCTGCAAAAATGGCTCGCAGAGGGCTATAAGGGTTACAAAGGATGCTCTGCTCTCGTCAGCAGAGTTGGAGGTTAGAAGTGAGCCACAGGTGCTACAGCCGGGAGAGGAGGGGGATTTGGTTATAACCCTCACAGCAGAGAAGAGAGAGAATTTAAGACTATATATAGATGCCGAAATGGCACCACGAACAAGAGAAATAAAGGTAGAATAAAATGAGAAAATACATCGCTTTACTATTTGCAGCACTCGCTTTGTGCAGCTGTGATAAACCGGATAACAATCAGAGTGATATGCTTATCGAGGTCACTCCGACAACCCTTGCGGGGCTCTGGATGCTTGAGAGCTACGACAATGGCAAGACACTTGCAGAGGGGACGTTTGTCTATATCGACTTTGTGCGCTCGGATCGCAGCTACACAATCTATCAGAATGTCGGCTCTATGTACACCCAGACAATCACGGGCAACTACTTTATCGATATCGACTCTGAACTCGGCGCAGTTATTCGTGGTAACTACGGCACAGATGAGTACAACTACTTCGATTGGTCACACCGCTATATCGTTCAGATGCAGAGCGACACTATGCGCTGGATAGCAAAAGATGACCCGGAGAATATCTCGGTCTATATCCGCGTGGATGCTCTGCCTGAGGGGATAGTTGTTGAGTAGCAAGTCGTTATATAAAGAAAAAAGCCTGTTCGAAAATCGAACAGGCTTTTTGTTAATTCTTATTATACCCAAATCTGCTGCGACTAAACAGCACCTCTTTCCAAAAAGATTCGCGATGGATGACAGTATCTTGGTCGCTCTTCATTGATAGCGTCTCAAGGAGAGCCAACTGAAAGTTATCACGAGCATACTGAACACCATTTGCCGATATTACATCAACAAGCTCATCATTGTATCCGTGTCCGTCAGAATATACATAAGTACTCCATCTTGCCCAAATGCCACCTTCTCCATAGGCCGAGCCGACATATTTTTTGCCATTGGAACGATCTACAATAACATAGATACCCTTCATATTCTCCAAAGCGACCTTCCAATCTTGCTTTTGGCGTTGTACGATATGCTCTAATGCCGAGAAGTTAATCAGAACATTGTCGTATCCGGGGAAGTCGATGCCGGAGTAAGGCTTTTCGAGAATCTGGGTTACAACCATATCGTCAATAAAACTCTCAAGGTAGAAGGCTCGGCCTCTCATCCCGGAGTAGCGGTGAAATTCGACGACTAATCGACCAATCAAAGGTGAAAACTCCTCTACAACAATAAGGTCATAGCCAATTTCGGTATCGCCCCAATCTTCGTGGCGCTTGGTTATTTGAAATACTCCGCCAAAGATATATTTGTCGCTTTTGTGGTAGTCCGGGATAAGAGATAGGATATACTCGCGCGAGAAGTCGTTCTTGCCACCACGCCATCTGTTCCATTCAATCCATTGGTTAAAATCTCTTGAGAATACATCCAACGGTTGCTCTGTGCCGTTATAAGCCGCTAAATGCAGCTTGTACTTAGTCAGCTCTTTAGAGTCAATTTTAAGCAAATCGTTTAGTTTGATTGTTGTGTTCATAATGTTGATTTTTTAATTGTTTTCTCGTGAAGGATTTTAGCCCTGCTGAAACGCCGAAAGTTGAATAGCCAATAGCAAAAAAATAGGCACCGCCCACAAGCGGTGCCTATTTTTTATGGTCAACAGATTACTTCTGTGGCTTCTCGTAGCCCTTAATCTTTACGAATGGGAGGTTCTTCTCTGCCCACTCGGCAACCTCGAAGAAGCGGTCGCAGCACATAGCGTCACAACCGAGTGCAGCGCCGAGGAAGAAGTCCTCCTTATTGTTACCTGGCCAGAGAGATACAATCATACCGAGCTTGTGACCCAAGCGGATAGTTGAGCGGGTGGTACCGTCCATCTTACAACCTACGCGCATAATGCCCATATTGTAAGCCTCCATAAGAATCTCTGGTGATGCTGGCTTGCTCTTAAGAAGCATCATCTCTGCCTCAGGGTGCAGGCGCTTCATAATATTCAGTGCGCGCTTATCGAAAGAGGTGAAGAGGTAGAGTGAAGAGGCAGGCTTGTTTGGCATAGTCATATTCCACAACTTCTCGCACAGCTCCTCAAGCTTAGCCTCGGTGTAGAGCTCAGGAATGGTCTTAATCTCCCACTCAACATACATATTTGGCTTGTCAGAGAGGAAGTCGGCAAGCTCCTGGCAGAGGGCGAGGTCATTACCTGACTTAGTCTTAATCTTCAGGCACTCCTTAGTAGTCATATCCTCGGTCTGCTTATCAACACCGCAAGTACGGTAGAGTGACTCGTCGTGGCTAAGGATAAGGTCGCCGGAACCTGTCATACGAACATCGGTCTCGAAACCACGAGCACCACGAGCATAAGCCTCGCGGAAAGCGAGCATAGTGTTCTCGTCATACTCAAAGCGGCTGCCTCGGTGTGCGAAGAACTGAACTGTCGGATAGTCCTCAACCTTGCTCTGTGCAGTAGCAAAGTCTGCTGAGAGAACCATTGAAGCAGCAAATGCTGCAATCATAAAGAATCTTTTCATCTTAGGTATGTTCTATAGATTAATAAATTAATAAAATTACTTTCTTTTGTCAAAGATACGACTTTTTCTCGGATTTGCGAAAAAATGATTTAACTTTTCTCACTTTTAGAACTCTTAATAGTGAAACTTTATTATCTTTGCTCTATGAAAAAATTATTTATACTCGCTATTTCACTGCTCTTTGCAGGCTCGGCATTTGCTCAGCTTTCGGATGTTTCGGGACAACTTTTTCCCAAGAAGAGTGCAGAACCGATAGTCGGTGCACTTGTCACATTCACCTCTGAGTGGGATAAGGATGTCAAGTATCAGCGCAAGAGTGACGCGGAGGGTTTTCGCGTTGTGTTGCCGCAGGGTGGTTATATGATGACTATCGAGGCGGCGGGATATGAGACCTACACCCTTGAGATTGAGGTCGATGAGCCGCATATAGACCTTACGACAATCACGTTGCTGACTACAGAACAGGCCGCCACGCGCGATGCAAAGAGAAAAAAGAGATTTGCCAAGTAGCAAATCTCTTTTTTCTTAGAAGCTGTTCAACAGTCTCTTACTGCTCAGGAGCGAACATCGGGTCCCACGCCGGCAGAAGTATCGGCTTCTGCTTGAGCATATCGAGCACATCCTGCGGCACATACTTGCGCTCGGCAACAAGGCGGAACATATACTCGTTAAACCACTCGTCGGTCATAATCAAATTGCCCTTGTAGCCGCTGTTTGCACCCCAGCTATTCTCAACCATCCACTTTGTGCTCTTGCCCTGCTCGTCAATATCCACGGCGATAAGTGTCATGGCGTGCGAAGAGCCGCTGGCAAAGGTCGATACGCGCTGCTTCTTGTTCATCGGCAGTGTGGTGTTAAAGAGTGACTGATAGTCGAGGTTTGCAATATCCAAAACACCCCTCTTGCGGTCAAAGTACTTGCCTACGTCGCAAGAGAAGTACATCGCTGTATTATCCTTAATAGAGGCGATAGCAATCTGTTTCACACGCTCGATTGGTAGGTTGATGTAGAGCCAATTCTCGCCATCATAGAGGTGGCGGTCGTAGTCTATCTCATATACCTTACCATATTCGCGGGTCGGGTCGTTCATAATCATTATGTAGTTATTCTCCAAATCCTCGCCGACAAACTCGTCATAGAAGCTCTTCGGAGTATATACCTTTGCCGAAACCTTCTCGCCCTTGCTGTTGTAGCGAATCCACTCAAACTCTGTCGGTGGTACGCCAAGACACTTTACAAGGATACCGTAAATCTCTGTGAGCATAGTGGTCTTGAGGCTCTGCAGCTCGCCCTTCTTCGCCTCGCGCAACGTAAGGGCAAACTCGCGCAACTTGAGCGAGAGAATCATTCGCATATCGCGTGTGTTGTTGCTCTGGTAGGTCTCCGGCATAGCCGACTTTGGTACAGCACCATACTTTGTAATCAGATTTGAAACACCTGTAAACTGACCACCGTCACCAATCGGGCTCTTGAGCAACCACTCCACCTTGCGGTCGTCAAGTGGCAGACTGCGAGTGTCGATAATGCCCTGAAGGAAGAGGTTTGACTTCTCCAGCAGGTCGTAGAAGGAGAGGTAGTTCTGCGAGAACTCAAAATCCTTAAGGTCGTGCTTTGTAATCATCTTTGCACGCAACACATTAAGGCCTGTAAAGAGCCAGCAACGACCCGATGACTTCTGGTCGGTGATGCCCTTTGTTTTAACCCTGTCAGAGAAGTGGGTGTCGCACATTGCGAGGTTGTCGCCATTTGTGGCAAGGGTAGAGATAGAGGTTGTCGCAAGTGCGTTTTTTACCGCACGCTCGGCAGCAGTGCCCTTGTAGCCGGTGCGGATGCTCTCCAACATAGCCGCATCAATGCCTCCACTCTGTGCCATAACTGTCGCAGAGACAAGCAGGCAGATTGTAAATAAAATCTTCTTCATATCTGTAACTATTTAATAAGCATCGGTTTGAGAACCTTTACCCACTCTGCATAGCCTTTCTCGTTAAGGTGCAGTTTGTCGTCAAGGAACTTGGTTGCGTCTATCTTGCCATCCTCCGTAAGCAGAGGGGTGCAGGTATCGACATATATCACCTGATTGCTGCTGCGCTCGGCATACTCCTTTATCAGCGAGTTATATACCACCTGACGGTCACGTATAGCCTCGCGGCGTTCGTTGTGCTTCATAGCAAGAAAATATACGGGAACACCCGGATAGTCCTGCTCTAATCGGTTGAATAACAGACGGACAAGGTCGAACAATTCGCCTACAGGAATATCGACCTTCGGCTTTGTCCTCAGGTCGTTGTCGCAGTAGAATACAAAGGCCTTTGGCTTATAGTGCGCCATTACGGTCTTGTAGTTGTAGTGAAGGTCACGCAGTGTAGCACCTCCATAACCGCGATTGACAACGGTCAGCGGAGCGAAATCCTCCTTAAGACTCTTCCACATACGGATAGAGGAGCTGCCGAAGAACATCACATCGCACTCGGCAGGCTCAACGGCTGCTCGGTCGCGCAGTGCCTGAATATCCTTCTCCTCATAGCGAGTAATCCACTTCAAATCGCACTCTTTGCTCACAGCAATAGTACCCTCGACGGTGTACTTATCGCTCGGTACATTCTCTGATGATTTTGATGCGCAGCTAAGGGTAAAGAGCGCTGCAAATAGAATTAGTAGCTGTTTCATGGTACATCGGTTTTTACAAAGATATAACTTTTCTTGTTCAACTGCAAAGAAGTTTGTACATTTGTAGTACAAAAAACTCTAGCTATGGATAGTTCACTGCTTCTGCTGGCGTCAATGTTCGACCAGCGCGGAGGTTGGAGTGCCGACCGCCAATTCTTTGACCTTATGGGCTCTACATATCTGCTCGCTCACGGTCTGGGTATCCCCGTTGAGGATGCCAAGACAACCTTTACGGTGGCAACTGCGGGTCGGTATAACATCTTTGTTCGCACCCGAAATTGGACTAAATATTGGTCTGATGCACCTACACCGGGCCTTTTTGAGGTCTTTGTCGATGGGCAGAGCGTGGGCGTTTTCGGCAATCAAAACTCCGAGTGGCATTGGCAGCGTGGTGTGGCTGTAGAGCTTACAGCGGGGGAACATAGCGTTACGGTGCGTGACCTTACGGGCTTTGACGGTCGCTTTGATGCTATACTGCTCACCACAAACCCAAAACCTCCGAAGGATGATTTGCAGAGCTACAAAGCCCTTCGTAGGCGCCTGCTCAAACTGCCATCTGCGCCAAAGAGTGCGGGGTCATTCGACTTTGTTGTTGTTGGCGGTGGCGTGGCGGGTATGTGTGCAGCTATAGCTGCTGCGCGCACGGGCTCTCGCGTGGCGCTTATTCAGGATCGTGAGGTGTTGGGTGGTAATAACTCCTCCGAGATTCGTGTGGGTCTTGGCGGTAGATTAAATATAGGTCTCTATCCGTCACTCGGCTACCTGCTCAACGAGTTTGCCCCCGTGACAAAGGGAAATGCCCGCCCTGCAGAGGTCTATGAGGATGAAAAGAAGTTGGCCGCTGTGCTTGCCGAGCGCCGTATAACCCTCTTTATGGGCTACCGAGTAACTGAGGTGACAAAGCGCGAGAATAGAATAGCCTCTCTCGTTGCTACCGATGTGATGAACCATAGCCGTATCCGCATAAAGGGTCGCCTGTTTGCCGATTGTACGGGCGATGCAACTCTTGGAGTGCTCGCAGGTGCAGAGTGGCATATGGGTCGTGAGGCACAGAGTGAGTATGGAGAGCCGTCAGCGCCGCAAACAGCCGATGGTATGACTATGGGTGCATCGCTGCAGTGGTATTGCCTTGAAGATGAGGTAGATAGACCATTCCCTGATATTGATTGGGGCCTTAAGATTGACGAGCAGAGTGTGCAGGTTGTACGCCGTGGTCAGTGGTATTGGGAGGTGGGTATGCGCGATGATCAGATTGCTGATGCCGAGCGTATCCGCGACTACGGAATGTATGTGGCGTACTCAAATTGGTCTTATCTCAAAAATAGATACTCCAAGAGGGAGGATTACGCTAATAGCTACCTCGGCTGGGTAAGCCACGTGGCAGGAAAACGTGAATCCCGCCGCCTGATAGGGGAGTTTGTGCTGCGCGAGCAGGATTTGAAAAATAACGTCATCTATCCCGATGGCTCGACATCTACCTCGTGGTATATCGACCAGCACTATCCGGACCCCGAGAATAGCCGACTCTTCCCCGGTCAGGAGTACCTCTCTTGCGGACATCTCGACCCGATGGGCTTCTATCCGATACCATACCGCTGCTTCTACTCGAAGGATGTCGAAAATATGTTTATGGCGGGTCGAAATATCTCCGTCAGCCATATCGCCCTCGGAACGGTTCGCGTTATGCGCACAACAGCAATGATGGGCGAGGTCGTCGGCCTCGCCGCTACCATCTGCCGCCGCCATAAAGCCCTCCCGCGCGACATCTATTATACCCACCTCGACCAACTCAAATCCATGATGCGTAAGGGCGTGGGTAAGACTGATGTGCCTTATACTCAGGTATATACATTGATTGATACTACTGCGGCGCGTAGTGAGGATTGTTAATTTGTCGTGAAAAGGCAGCATTAGCTTCCGCTAACGAAATATGCCTACAATGGGCAGTACGCTTAGTACAGCCCATCGTGTTCAATTTCGCCGAGCGTTGCTACTACTACCTTTTGACGACAAATGAGTGCACAGATTGAGCGGAGTGTGAACTCTGGTTTGCTTTTACTGCGTTAGCTGTACTGCGTAGCAAGGAAACCCGCTTAATTGTTGCACCCGGAGCAGAGGAACTCTGCGACTAAGCCCCCTTTTTTCAAAAGGGGGTTTGGGGGAAATGTAAATATTTTGTAAAGTATTAGTATCAGCCGTTTGTTTTTGGATTTGGCAGAGAACAAAACTCTGTTTTGATTTTTTTTCGAGAATAACTGCTATCCGCAAGGATAGTAAAAATAGAAAGAGCGGTAGTGTAAGCTTGCTTACAAACTACTGCTCTTGCTGTTTTTCTATTGTCGCAGACAACGTTATTCTCGCAACAGCCTACAAGCGAAACGGAGTTTCGCAGAAAGCTTTTTGCACGCCCTGCTTTTTCTCGAAAAAGCGGGCAGTACTGTGCGGGCAGTACTGCGTAGCCTCTGGCTATCCTAAATCTGCAATAGCTGCCTTTAGTTGCTGTAGGGCTTGTTCGAGAACGGAGCGTGGTGTGCCGACGTTGAGGCGCATAAATCCTTCGCCCTGGGTGCCGAAGATGGCGCCGCTGTTAAGGGCGAGTTTTGCCCTGTTTTCAAACAGCTCGACGAGCTCTGTGTGGCTGAGGTTTAGCTCTCGGCAGTCGAGCCATACGAGGAACGAGGCTTCGGGGCGGATAGGGGTTATCTGCGGGATATATTTGCGGCAGAAGTCGATTGTAAATTCGATATTCTCCTCCACATATTTGAGCATCTGCACTCTCCACGGCTCGCCATTTTCGAAGGCTACCACGGTGGCTATAGGAGCGAAGATGTCGGGCTGGTTGAGCTCGTTGCCGCCCATCCAACCGAAGAACTTCTCGCGAAGGCTCTCATTTGGCACGATGGCGTAGGAGGTGACAATGCCTGCGATGTTAAATGTCTTTGATGGTGCGCCGAAGGTGATGCTGCACTCGGCGGCTTTGTCGCTGACCGATGCAAACGGGATATGCTTTTTACCCCAAAGTGCCATGTCGCAGTGAATCTCGTCTGAGATTACGATAATGCCGCGGCTCAGGCAGAAGTCGGCAAGGCGAACGAGCGTCTCGCGGCTCCAGAGAATACCCACAGGGTTGTGCGGATTGGCAAGGATGAGCATCTTGCAACGGCTGTCAGCAACCGCCTCAAGATTCTCAAAGTCAATCTCATAGCTACCACTCTCGGTGCGACGCAGCGGGTTCTCGACAACCTCAAAACCGTTGTGCGTAGCCACGTTGCGGAAGGGGTGATATACGGGCGGCTGAATGATAACCTTGTCGCCCACCTTGAGTAGTGACACCATCGCCATTGCGATACCCTTGACAATGCCGGGGATGTAGCATATCCAATCGCTCTCTATCTGCCAATTATGGTGCGAGGCAATCCAGCTGATAATCGCCTTGCGGTAGCGTTCAGGCTCCATTGTGTAGCCGAAAATGGGGTGCTCAAGTCGCGCCTTGATAGCGTCGATGATAAAGTCGGGCGTTGCAAAGTCCATATCTGCAACCCACATAGGCAGCAGCTCGCTGTTGCCATACCACTGCTCGAGTCCGTCACACTTGATAGCTCCCGAACCTCGGCGGTCAATAATCTGGTCAAAGTTGTACTTCATACCACAAAGTTACAAAATTTTCGTTGCATCCGCATATATGGCAACAAAAAAAGGCCTCGCCAACTGGCGAAGCCTTGTGGACCCAGAGGGGCATGATCCCACGACCTTCGGATTATGAGTCCGCTGCTCTAACCGACTGAGCTATGGGTCCTGAAAAATTTTTTGTAAATTTTACGGCGACAAAGATAGGAAAAATGTGTAAATGGTGCAAATCTTTTATGGAAAAATGTTATATTTGTGACAGATAACCATACCTATTTATGAGAGAGAATCGAGCAGCGGTTGCGGCTATGGCGTGTGCGATGGTGGCAACGGCGCAAGCAGAGGCTGCAAATGTCGGCAAGTGCAGCAAGAAGTGTGATAATCAGCGGCCAAATGTGGTATTTATCCTGCTGGATGATGCGGGCTATGGCGACTTTGGCTGTTATGGACAGACCAAAATCGAGACGCCGAATATAGATGCGTTGGCGGCTCGCGGTGTCCGTTTTACAGATATGTATGCCGGTGCGCCTGTCTCGGCTCCGTCGCGTTGTACGCTGATGACGGGGCTACATTCGGGACATGCGCAGATTCGCTCGAATGATGAGATGGTAGGCCGTGGCGATGTGTGGAGCATAGATGCGATGCGTGCCAACCCTGAGCTTGAGGGTCAGGCACCGCTTACTGAGGGGACAACGACACTTGCGACCGTTATGCGTGATGCGGGCTATCGCACGGCGCTGATTGGTAAGTGGGGTTTGGGTGGCGTAAACTCGAAGAGCACCCCGCTTGATATGGGTTTTGACTACTTCTATGGCTATCTGTGTCAGCGTATGGCGCAGTGCTACTATCCGCCGTTCCTCTACAACGGTTTGGAGAGGGAATATACAGCCAATCCGAGGATGAATTTGGGAGATAAGCTCGACAAGGGCGCAGACCCTTATGATAGTGCGAGTTACAAGAAGTTCACAGGCCCGACATACAGCCCCGATGCAATTTATGAGCGCATTGAGCGATTTGTTGAGGATAGTGCCGATGAAAACTTCTTCTTGATGTGGACCACAACAATTCCGCATAGTGCCCTCTCGGCTCCGGATGAGTGGGTGGCGAAGTATGTCGAGAAGTTTGGCGATGAGCAGCCCGTCTATTTGGGTAAGGGTTATTTCCCTACGCGCTACCCGAAGGCGACATACGCGGCGATGATATCGTATCTCGATTTTCAGATTGGAAAACTTGTCGAGTTGCTGAAGGCTAAAGGTCTGTATGACAATACGATAATAATGGTTACGAGCGATAACGGCCCGACCCATAACAGCTACACAAATACCAATTGGTTTGACTGCGCCCACCCGTTCCGTAGCGATCGTGGCTGGACAAAGCGTTCGCTGCACGAGGGCGGTATCCGTATGCCGTTTATCGTTGCGTGGGGCGATAGAATAACCCCGACGGTGAGTGACCATATCGGCTACTTCCCCGATGTTATGCCGACGCTCTGCGATATTGCGGGTGTTAAGGCGCCAAAGGGTGACGGAATATCACTGCTGCCGACACTTGTCGGTGGCCGCCAAAAGGAGCATAAGTACCTCTATTGGGAGTTCCCGCCATTTAGGAAAGATAGGGGTTGGCTGAGCGTGAGAATGGGGCAGTGGAAGGGTCTTGTGACCGATGTTGCCGATGGAAATACGACAATGCAACTCTTTGATATTGTGAATGATCCGCGAGAGGAGCGTGATTTGGCAGCCGAAAAACAACAGGTGGTAAAGGCTATGTGGCGAGCCATAAAAGAGTCGCACACAGAGATTGAAAATCCGCTATTCCAACTTGAAATTACCTACCCTTAGTAGCGGTGTCGAATAGCTGAAAAATATTCCGATGACAGCATAGCCTGCTATCGGAATATTTTTTATGCCTATATGGAGGCTGAAATATAGTAATTTTTACTATATTTGCATTGATTTACACAGAATGTTTCTATTATGGGATTTTTTGATCTTTTTAAGAGTAAGAAAAAGGAAGATGAGCAGCTGCAGAGTGATGTTGTAGCGCAGGATCGTAAGGATTTGGATGCAGGCCTGGAGAAGACCAAGGAGGGCTTCTTTTCAAAGATAGCGCGTGCCGTTGCAGGTCGTTCGACCGTGGATGCAGAGGTGCTGGATGAGCTGGAGGAGGTACTCATTACATCCGATGTGGGTGTAGATACCACCGTGAAGATTATTGAGCGCATCGAGGCACGTGTGGCACGTGATAAGTATGTAGGCTCTGACGAGTTGCAGAGTATCCTCTACGATGAGATTGCACTGCTGATGGAGGAGGCTGAGGGTAAAGTCGAAAACTTCGGTCTTGATGTTAAGGAGGGTATGCCGTATGTGGTTATGGTTGTGGGTGTCAATGGCGCCGGTAAGACAACCACTATCGGTAAGCTCGCAGCGCAGCTTGTGCGTGCCGGTAAGAAGGTCTATATCGGTGCTGCCGATACATTCCGTGCGGCGGCTATCGACCAGCTCGCCGTTTGGGCAGAGCGTGCGGGTGCTACGATGATTAGCCAGCAGATGGGTTCCGACCCTGCTTCTGTTGCCTACGATACACTCAAGAGTGCCGTTGCAAACGGTGCCGATGTGGTGCTGATTGATACTGCAGGCCGACTGCACAATAAGGTGGGTCTGATGAATGAGCTGACAAAGATTCGTAACGTTATGGCGAAGGTTATTCCTGATGCTCCGCACGAGGTTATGCTTGTGCTCGACGGCTCGACAGGGCAGAACGCCTTTGAGCAGGCTCGTCAGTTTACTGCAGCGACAAAGGTCACATCGCTTGCCATCACAAAGCTTGACGGTACGGCAAAGGGTGGCGTGGTTATCGGTATCAGCGACTCATTCAGCGTGCCTGTTCGTTATATCGGCGTGGGTGAGGGTATAGACCAACTTAAGATTTTTGACCGTCACGAATTTGTGAGGGCTCTGTTTGGAAAATAGAAGACTATTTGAATGAAGAAGATAAATGTCATAACTCTCGGTTGTGCCAAAAACCGTGTCGATTCTGAGCATATCGCAGCACAGCTTGCTGCGGCTGGGTATGAGATAGTGTTCGATAGCGATAGTACAGATGCAAAGATTGTCGTTATCAACACCTGCGGCTTTATTGGTGATGCCAAGCAGGAGAGTATCGATACAATTTTTAACGCGGTGAGTGCCAAGAATGAGGGGTTGATTGAAAAACTTTTTGTCATCGGCTGCCTCTCGGAGCGCTATGCCGACTATCTGCGAGAGGAGATTCCTGAGGTGGATGAGTACTTCGGCGCACGCGATTTGTCGGGTGTAGTTGAGGCTCTGTCTGCCGAGTACGATAAGAACTCTACCGAGCGAAACCTCTCTACACCAAAGCATTACGCCTACCTGAAGATTTCGGAGGGTTGTAATTGGCGTTGTGGCTACTGCGCAATTCCGGGCATTCGCGGCAAGCATATCTCGGTGCCTATGGAGCAGCTGTTGGAGGAGGCGGAGAAGTTGGTGGCAAAGGGCGTGAAGGAGATTATGGTTATCGCCCAGGATACCACCTACTATGGCGTGGATCTCTATGGTAAGCGTTGCCTCGCTCAACTGCTTGAGAAGCTCTGCCGGATTGAGGGGCTTGAGTGGATACGTCTGCACTATGCCTACCCGACAGACTTCCCGCAGGAGGTTATTGATGTTATGGCACGCGAGCCGAAGATTTGTAAGTATCTCGATATTCCGCTTCAGCACATCTCGGATAATCAGCTCTCGCTGATGCACCGTCGCCATACTAAGGCGGAGGCGATTGAACTGCTCGCTCGTCTGCGTGCTGCAATTCCCGATATAGCTATCCGTACGACGATGCTTGTCGGCTATCCAAATGAGAGCGCTGAGGACTTTGCTGAGCTGTGTGACTTTGTGCGTGAGCAGCGTTTTGAGCGCCTCGGTGTCTTCCCTTACTCGGAGGAGGAGGGTACATTCTCTGCCGAGAAGCTCTCGGATAATGTTCCGGAGCGTGTGAAGAACTACCGCGCAGAGGAGATTATGCGTATTCAGAGCGATATCTCACTCGATAACAACACATCCCGTATCGGTCGCGTTGAGCGTGTGATTATCGATGAGCGCAGAGGTGACTACTACATCGCCCGCAGTCAGTATGACTCGCCGGAGGTGGATGAGGAGATATTTATTGAGGTTGCATCTGTCGGCAAGCGCCTCTTCAGGGGTCGCTTCTACGATGTGCGTATTACAGGTGCCGACCAATATGATTTATTTGCGGAGTTGGTATAATTTGACTATCTATGTGCCTACTATTTAGAAAACATAAACAGCAACAGAGTGCCGAGCGCTCAATAGAGGCGCTGAAGGTTGGCTTGGCTATTGTCGAGCTTGACCCGCAGTGGGATGCGGAGCAGATATATCGTCGTGGCGCAGAGACTGCAGCTGCAGGCGACTATAAACTCTCTGCCATCTACTTCTACAAGGCAGCTACGACAGGCTATGCCGCAGCGCAGCACTACTTGGGTTGGTGTTTCGAGGTGGGACGTGGCGTAGATTGCTGTCATAGCGAGGCGGTGAAGTGGTATAGGCTTGCTGCCGAGCAGGGCTTTGCATACGCGCAGTGCACTCTTGCCATCTGCTACCATAAGGGTCGCGGAGTGAAGAAAAACTATGACCTTGCGGCAGGTTGGTATGCCGCAGCGGCTGTGCAGGGCGTAGCTCGTGCGCAGTTTGAACTTGCGGGTCTGTATGCCGAGGGTAAAGGTGTTGAGACAAGTGCCGAGGAGTCGGTAAGGTGGTATATTGCTGCAGCACGTCAGGGGCATAAGATGTCCAGAGAGCTATTAAAGAGCTTTAAGGTTGAGTATTAGAAGAGACAAAATAAATAGAAGAAAACTATGGCAAAGTACATTCTGAAAGAGGTATTGAATAGTGCGGATGAGAAGGTGTGGTTGCACGTAGATCGTCCGATATATGAGAACTATGAGAATTGGGTCTGTCCGTTGGATAACGATATTTTGGCAGTATTCGATCCTCAGAAGAATAAGAAGTTCCAGCACGGCGAGGCTATTCGTTGGTATGTTGAGGATAGCGAGTCGGGCAAGGCTGTGGGTCGTATTGCGGCATTTTATGACAAGAATGGCTCGGATGACTATGAGCAGCCGACAGGTGGTTGCGGTTTCTTTGAGAGTATCGACGACCAGCAGGTGGCAAATATGATGTTTGATGCCTGCAAGCAGTGGCTTGAGTCAAAGGGTATGGAGGCTATGGATGGCCCGATAAACTTCGGCTCGCGTGATGCTTGGTGGGGCCTGCTCGTTGAGGGCTATGACTATCAGCCGCTCTATACCAACCCATACCATCCACCATACTACAAGGCGCTGTTTGAGAACTACGGCTTCCAGAACTACTTTAATCAGAATACCTATGTTTGGCGTGTACAAGATGGCGTACTGAGCGAAACGGCTCTTGAGAAGGCCCATCGCGTGTTGGCCAATCCGGAGTATCAAATCAAGGATATCAACAACACAAAACTCGAGGAGGCGGCTGAAAATCTGCGTACTATCTACAATAAGGCGTGGGCTCTGTTTACAGGAGTTAAGGAGATGACAAAGGAGGAGGCTCAGACCCTTATGCGTACTCTTCGTCCGATTATTGATCCTAATTTGATATATTTCGCCTACCATAACGACAAACCAATAGGTTTCTTTGTTATGGTGCCTGATCTTAACTGTGTAATAGGTAAATTTAACGGTAAGTTCGGACTGATTGAGAAGTTGCGCCTTATGTACGAACTCAAGGTGCGTAAGTCGTGCGACAGAGTGTTTGGTATTATCTTCGGTATAACACCCGAATACCAGGGTAAAGGTATCGAGAGCGCCATTATGACCTATATCCTTGAGAATTATATCCAGAAGGGTCGCAACTCGTATAAATCGTTTGAGTTTGCGTGGATTGGCGACTTTAACCCTGTGATGAATAAGATGATTAAGACATACGTTTGTGCAAATCAGCACAAGATGCACACTACATATCGCTACCTCTTCGATCGCACCAAGGAGTTTACTCGTTGTCCGCGTGTAGGCTTCAAGCGTCCGGCAAAGACCGAGTAGTTGAAAATAGCATACTAACGAAAACCTTAAAACCAAAAAACAATATGAAAGTTACACCTTTTACCTCTTATCACATTGCCGCAGGTGCCAAGATGGCGGAGTTTGCGGGTTATAATATGCCAATCGAGTTCTCGGGCATTAAGGATGAGCACGCCACTGTTCGCAATGGTGCGGGCGTCTTTGATGTTAGCCACATGGGCGAGATTTGGGTTAAGGGCAGCAATGCACTCGCTCTGCTCCAGAAGATTATGTCTAACGACTGCTCAAAGCTCTATGACGGCAAGGTGCTCTACTCTTGTATGCCAAATGGTCAGGGCGGTATTGTCGATGATGTGCTTGTATATCGCTTTAGCGAGACAAAGTATATGCTCTGCGTAAATGCCGCAAATATCGCTAAGGATTGGGCTCACATCCTCAAATATGGCGAGCAGTTCGGTATGCGCGAGGGCGTGGAGCTGGAGAACGCTTCAGATCGCATCTGTCAGCTGGCTGTACAGGGCCCGTTGGCTATGAAGATTGTGCAGAAGATGTGCGCAGAGCCTGTTGAGGATATGGAGTACTATACCTTCCGCCAGATGGATGTGGCTGGCTGCGACTCTATCCTCTCAATTACCGGCTATACAGGTGCAGGTGGCTGCGAGATTTACCTCCACAATGAGGATGCAGAGAAGATGTGGAACGCCCTCTGGGCAGCAGGCGAGGAGTATGGTCTGAAGAATATCGGCCTCGGCGCTCGCGATACCCTGCGCCTTGAGAAGGGCTTCTGCCTCTATGGTAACGACATCTCTGACACCACCTCTCCACTTGAGGCGGGCTTGGGCTGGATTACCAAGTTCGTCGATGGTAAGGAGTTTCTCGACCGCGATCTGCTCGCAGCACAGAAGGCTGAGGGCGTGAGCCGTAAGCTCGTCGGCTTTAAGATGATTGACCGCGGTATCCCTCGCCACGAGTATCCACTCGCTGACCTTGAGGGTAACTCTATCGGCGTAGTAACCTCAGGTACTATCTCCCCAACTCTCAACGTCGGTATCGGCTTGGGCTATGTTAAGACCGAATACGCAAAGGTCGGCACCGTTATCGCTGTTGAGGTGCGTGGAAGGTTGTTGAAGGCGGAGGTGGTTAAGTTACCATTTGTATAATTTTTTGTGCATTTGCCGGCATTTGCCGTGAAAATACGGCATTAGCTGCACATCCCTCATATCCCCGAATGGGACGTACATCGAGTACTACCCATCCGGGGATATTTCACGATATGCACCTACTACCGCATTTTGACGACAAATGAGTGCACATATTAAGAGGCGTGCGAACTCTTGAAGGAGAAAATGAGTGCACGGATGTAGCGTAGTGCAGAACTATGGTTTTTTAATTCTTTTTCGAGAATAACAGCTATCCGCAAGGATAGTAAAAATGAAAATAGCACTCACTCAAGCTTGCTTGAAAGTGAAGTGCTATTTTTGTTTTTCTATTGTCGCAGACAACGTTATTCTCGCAACAGACACTACCAAAACGAAGTTTTGGCGAAAGTTTTTCGGGCGCCTTTTTTCAAAAAGGTGCGGTACTATGGTTAGTTCTGCAGGTTATTGACAACTACGTCTAATAGTAAGGCGAAGTCGTTAGCGCTATAGCCGACGGAGGTTGCGATGATATGGCCGAGGGGGTCGATAACAAAGCAGCGTGGGACGTACTTTGTTGCGTAGAGTGAGTAAATGCTCTTATCTGTGTCAAGGCCAATATCGAATCGGTAGCCATAGTTATCTGCAATGGTTGTCAGGGTCTGCTTATCCTCGCCGCGAGAGATGGTGAGCAGGGTGAAGTTCTTATCTGCGAACTGCTCGAGCACGCCATTGAGCAGGCTGAGCTGTAGTTTGCAGTCTGGGCAAGTGGACTCGAAGAAGACGAGCAGCACGGTATTGCCCTGCATCTGCGAGAGTGTAGCCTTATTGCCTGAGAGCAGCTCGACAGTGAAGTCGGGAGCCATATCGCCCACGCGCACAAGGGTACTCTTCTCGTGGTCTTCAGCCGACTCGTTGTCCATCATTACAGAGCAACTATCCAAACAAAAGAGAGATAGAACGAGTATAAAAAAGTGGTAAATATATCTCATAACATTGTCAAAGATAGGCATTTAGTTTGAATAAACCAAATTTTATGATTTGTTATACCTTCTGTTATAATAATAAGTAGCCGAGCTGCTTATGACAACTCGGCTACTGTAAATATAGAAGACTACTCCTGATCACCAGGGACCAGAATACGACCGCAGTACTCGCAAACGATCAACTTCTTACCCATATTAACCTCTACCTGGCGCTGTGGTGGGATGCGGTTGAAGCAACCAGAGCAAGCGTCACGCTGCACGGTAACCACTGCAAGACCATTGCGAACCTTGCTGCGGATACGACCATAAGCTGTCAGCAGACGATTGTCAATCTTCTTCTTTGCAACCTCAGCCTGTGCAGAGAGCTCGGCAACCTGATCGGCAGTCTCCTCCTCGATATTTGCAAGCTCTGCGCGCTTAGCCTCAAGGTCCACGTTGCGCTCAGCAATAACAGCCTCAGTCTGCTCTGCCTTAGCCTTCTTAACCTTTACCGCTGCGGCATACTCCTTCAGGTGCTTCTCTGCTAGACGAATCTCCAACTCCTGGTACTCAATCTCCTTAGCAATAGCATCGAACCCGCGGTTGTTGCGAACATTTGCCTGCTGCTCGTTGTACTTGGCGATAAGCATATTTGCCTCGTCAATCTGACGACGACGCTGACGAGTCAGAGCGCCCAGCTCCTCAATCTCGGCATTGATGCTATCAACACGAGTCTGAAGACCTGCAATCTCGTCATCCAGATCCTGTACCTCGTCCGGAAGCTCACCCTTTACTTTGTTGATTTCGTCAATCTGAGAGTCAATCTTCTGCAACTCGTAAAGAGCCATAATCTTCTCGTACATCGAGTAATCTACCTCTGCGGTTTTCTTTGTTGTAGCCATATATAGTTATTTTTTGTTATTCCGTTCGCTTATAAAACACTTACAATCAACGAATTATATAAAATAATTCATTGGGTTTTTCGTATTAGCGCTCTTATGGAGCGCAAAGTTACTAAAAATATTTGACAAATCCGCCAAAATATCGAATAATAAATCAATTGCGCAATATTCGCTCTCAAAATGGCCTACATCGCAGAGAATAAAACGACCATCCGGCAGATAGTAGTCGTTGTATTTCAGGTCTGCTGTAATGTAGATATCGCACCCCTTTGCAGCGGCTGCGCCAATCATCGAACTGCCTGAACCGGTGCATATTGCAACGCGCTCGATACTCTGTCGGTCAATCTTGCTGTGGCGGATAGCGCCGCAACCCAAAGTGGCTTTGATTTGTGCAAAAAATTGCTCGGTGGCAATCGGCTTTGGCAGAGTGCCGACAACGCCGAAACCTGCACCCTCAACAGTAGGCTCAAGTACCTCCATATTGTCCACGCCGAGCATCTGACCCAGGCGCCAACTCATTCCGTGTGGTGCCGAATCGAGGTTGGTGTGGCAGGCGTAGAGGGCAATATTGTGGCGAATGGCGCGCTCTACGCAACGCTCGACAACCGATGCGGAGTTGAAGCGCTTGAGAGGGTGGAAGATGATAGGGTGGTGGGTGATAATCATCCCGCAACCAAGCTCTAAAGCCTCGTCAATAACCTCGTCTGTGACATCTACGGCAAGCAGTACACCACCTTGTAGCTGGTCGTCATAGCGACCAACGATAAGCCCTGCATTGTCATACGACTCCTGCAGAGAGAGTGGCGCAAATGCCTCAATTTTGGCAGTTATATCTCTGATTGTCATTGTGTTATGTTATTAAAAGTCAAAGAGAGTCTGCTCGCGATATACCGGTTTTGCAGGCTGCTCAGGCTGTGGCTCCGGCTCTGCTACTTCAGGGGCAGGTGTTGCCTCCACTACAGGCTGAACAGGTGCAGCTGCAGGTGCGGCAGACTGTGGGGTATCCTCGCCCAAAGAGTCGCGTACTGCAACAAGCATCGAACGGAGGTTGTGCAGACGATCGAGAAGCTCCATATCTGCATTAGCCTCAGGGGTTTGCGTACGGTCGCCACGCAGTGCTCGGTTTGCACCCTCAAGGGTCATGCCGCACTCCTTGACATAGTGATAAATTCGCTTAAGCACCTCAATATCCGCAGGGGTGAAGAGGCGGTTGCCCTTCTTGTTTCGGTGCGGCTTGAGTGCAGGGAATTGTGTGCCCCAATAACGAATGAGCGAGGCATTGACGTCAAACATCTCTGCCACCTCTCCCATTGTGTAAAAAAGTTTTTCTGCCATATATTGAAACTATTTCTATAAATTATTTATCTTCAACGAGTTAGGGTATGTATTATTCACTCTGTTGCCTATCCTCTTCACAAAGCCGAGAGGGTAGCCGTCAGAGGTTACGAGGTTTATGCCCTCCTCGAATTGTGCTGCCGAAATATCCCTCTTGCGCAGGTAGTCGAGAGCCGTTTCTCTATCAACATCCACTGCCGGCACAACACCTCGGTTGTACCAAACCGATTGAGAGAGAGGCCACTCGGGCTTTAGCTTGCCCTTGAATATCTGTCCCATCTCCACGCCTGAGTATATCACGGTAAGGTTGTGTGCAAGCGCCTTAATCTGCTCATAGTAGGCGGCAGGGTAGGCGTAGTAGCTCTCTGCAACGGCAGCAAAACGGATATTTTCGGGGTTGTTTACCCACCTTGCAAGCTCTCTTATAGCCTCCTTTGGGGCGTCGGTCATAATCTTCTTGCGAGATTTCGGAGTTACGCTCTTGTTCGATATATCTCCACTTTTGCGCGCTACAGCGACAAAGAAACCCTCACTCTCTACACGATGCGGGAAGAACCTAAATCCCTGAAAGTCACCAATGTTCACACATTCAGCATCGCAGCCGTCAGGAAGGCTGACCTTTGCACTTGGACATATCTCATCGCCCCACTCACCGCTCATCCATTCGAGGATTCCCTCATCCTCCGAGGTGTTGAATGTGCAGGTGCTGTAGATAAGTAGTCCGCCCGCCTTAAGGCTCTGCCACGCCTCGGTAAGTATTGCTCGTTGGCGTTGAGCGCACATCTCTACGCTGTTTGTGCTCCACTCTGTGCGTGCCACCTCCTCTTTGCGGAACATACCCTCGCCCGAACAAGGTGCATCGACCGCAACTACATCAAACCAACCCTCAAAGGCGGCGATATGTGATGGGTCGTTATTTGTCACAACAACATTGCCTAAACCCCACTTGCGGATATTGTCGGCAAGGATGTTGGCTCTATTTCTGACATACTCATTGGCAACCACAAGACCTCGATTGCCAACTGTAGAGGCGTATAGAGTGCTCTTGCCACCAGGGGCTGCACACATATCGAGAATAGTGCCGCTATCGACCCCCTCGGTGCGCAGGATGTGTGATATAAACTGCGAGCCCGCCTCCTGAACGTAGTATGCACCCGCAGCAAAAGGTATATCGGTGGTAAACTGTGGGCGAGAGTCGAGATAACGCCCCCACTCGCACCACGGTATAGCCACTCCCCACTCGCCACTGTGCCACTTCTGGTCGTTAAGACGCACAGATACAGGCGAAGCGGAGTCAAGCGCTGCGAAGAGTCGCTCGGCCTCATTGTCGCCCAACTGCTGGCGCATATTGACAATAAAATCGACGGGTAGCTGCTGCATCTCTACACTCTAAATGGTTACCACTTGAAGGTTGATTGACGCACAGCAGGGTGCTCTGCGTGAATCTCGTCCAGACGCTTGTAGAGTGAGTCAAGCACCTTGATATTCTCGACAAAGTCCATATTGTCCTTGTCGATGATAAATACCTCGCCCTCGTAGTTGGCTACCCACTCGTCGTAGCGGTCATTCAGGCGCTTGAGGTAGTCGATGTCGATGTTCTGCTCGTACTCTCGGCCTCTCTTCTGAATTTGACGAACAAGGGTGTCGATGCTCGACTTGAGGTAAATCAGCAGATCAGGCTTAGGGATAAGGTCGGTCGAGATGTCGAAAATCTTCATATATGTTCCGAAATCACGACCCGACATAAGCCCCATCTGGTGAAGATTGCCGGCAAAGATGTGGGCATCCTCATAGATTGTTCTGTCCTGAAAGACGTTCTGAGAGCCGTCAGAGAGCATATCTATCGTCTGACGAATACGACTTGCGAGGAAGTGTACCTGGAACTGGAATGCCCAGCGGTTCATATCCTCATAGAAGTCGGAGATGTAGGGGTTATCCACATCCTCATAGTAGGCTCTGGCGCCGTAGTGTTTTGTAAGTATCTCGGTGAGCGTGGTCTTTCCGCTACCGATATTTCCTGCAATGGCTATGTACATTTGAAGGTATGTTATATGTTGTAAATATCTGTTAGTTAAAGTAGTAGCCTGTATCTGCGATAGCTGACGGCATAGCGAATACCACTACGCGGTCATAGGCATTTATCTGCATATTGCTTGTGGCGATAAATACGCGGTCGCCACGAACAATGCCGCCAATAATCACATCCTCCGGCAGACCCATCTGGCCGATAGTGCTCTTTGTCGCCGGAGAGTTTGGCTTGACGATAAACTCCAGCACCTCGGCATCGCTACCTGTCAGACACTTAATGGCAAGAACGTCGGTGGACATGGTAAAACGGAAGATGTTGGATGCGGTTACAATCTTCTTGTTGATTATCGTATCGACACCCACAGAGTCGGCAATGTTGATGTAGTTCATATTCTCCACCTCCGCAATTACACGCTTTACACCCATTCGCTTGGCGAGCATTGCGGTAAGAATGTTGGTCTCACTACGGCCCGTAACGGCGATAAAGGCATCCATATTTGCAAGTCCCTCCTCCATCATAGCGTCTGTGTCGCGGCCATCTTGATGGATGATAAGGGTGCGGTCGAGCATCTCGGCAAGACGGTATGCCTTGTCGGCGTTGTAGTCAATGAGCTTGATGTTTACGCTATCCTGCAGCGCCTGAGCAATCTGTACGCCGATACGTGAGCCGCCGAGGATAATCATATTGTTCACCCTCACATTGCCCTTGCCCGAGAGCTCCATTACGGAACTTACAGAGTCGTGACGAGCGATGGCATAGACCATATCGCCCACCATGTAGCTGTCGCCCTGCTTCGGAATGATGGTATCTCCGTCGCGCATAATGGCAACGGTGCGGTAGTTGAGTGGCTGCTCCTCGTCAAAGCCGGCAATAGGCTCGCCGACAAGTGAAGAGTTTGGCTCAAGTCGGAAGACGACCAGCGAGAGCTTACCACCCGAAAAATCGACAAACTCGGTGGTCGCAGTGTGTCCGAGCAGATTGATAACCTCCTCGGCAGCCAGCTTCTCGGGATAGAGCAGATAGTCGATGCCCATGTTGATAAACATCTCCTTATTGTTCGGCTCCAAATACTCGTTGTTGTCGATGCGGGCGATAGACTTCTTGGCACCCAACTGCTTTGCCATCATTGCAGAGAGGATGTTGTCGTTCTCTATCGAATCGACGGCAATAAATAGGTCGCACTTGCGCACAGCCGCCTTGCGAAGGGTGGCAAATGTGGTCGCCTCACCCTCGATAGTGATCACATCGGCAAAATTGCTCAACTCGGCAAGCAGCTTCGGGTCCTGGTCGATGATGGTAATATCGTGCCCGTTTCCGCTCAGCATCTTGGCAAGGTGGTTGCCCATCTCCTCTACTCCTGAAATTACGATTCTCATAGACTTGCAAAATTTCAGACAAATTTATAAATTTGTAGCGAGATTTCAAAGCTTTAAGTAGCTTTGGTGTAAAATAAATTTAAGTAAATTTTGTAATACGCTTATGCCCAGCTGGTTAGTTGTTGTGCTTTTTGCTATTGGAGCGGTCGCTTTCTTTGGTGTAGCCCTCTCCATAACCCTTATCTTTAAGGGCCATCATATAGAGTCGGAGATATCGACAAATCCCAATATGAAAAAACTCGGTATCAAGTGCGCTGTGCAGGAGACTCGTGAGGATATGGCAGCCGAGAGTTGCGAAACGGATAGTGTCTGTACAGGCAACTGCGCGGGTTGCGATATTGACCACTCAACAGCAGTTAAAAATTAATCTAAATATCTATGAAACAACTATTTACAACCATTGTTGCTCTCTTTGTCGGCTTTGGTGCTCTTCAGGCTGCAACGCCAATCGAGAAGTTCCCGAAACAGATCTACTCCGGTGAGTGGAAGGCGGGTCATATACAGGGTATTGCAGTCGATGCCAAGCAGGGCTATATCTACTACTCATTTACCACAATGCTCATTAAGGCCGACCTGCAGGGAAATATTATCGGTACGGTAACGGGTCTGCTCGGTCACCTCGGCTGTATCGAGTTTAACGAGGAGGATGGCAGAATTTATGGCTCGTTGGAGTATAAAAATGACTCTATCGGTCGTGGTATTCTTAAGCAGGAGAATACGACAAAGCATTGGGATACAGCGTTTTATGTTGCTATCTTTGATGTGGATAAGATTACTCGTGAGGGTATGAGCGCCGAGAAGGACGGCATTATGACCTCGATATATCTGCCAACAGTGCTTGAGGATTTTGAGGCGAAGGTTGTAAATAACGGCACAGAGCTTGAGCACCGTTACGGCTGTAGTGGTTTCGATGGCATAACCTTTGGACCGAAGTTTGGCAAGAGCGATGGAAAGTACTATATGACAATCGCTTACGGTATCTATGGCGATAAGAGCCGCACAGATAACGACTATCAGGTACTGCTCCAGTATGACACCAAAAATTTGGCGAAATATGAGCAGCCACTCTCGCAGGAGAATATGCACCAGTCGGGTCCTAAGAAGCCTGCAGGCCGCTACTTCGTCTATACAGGTAATAGGAATTGGGGCGTGCAGAATATGGAGTACGACAAGACTCGAAACTTCTGGTTCTTAGCGACTTACGAGACAAAGAAGAGTGATTTTGCCGGCTTTACTCTCCACGTTGTGGATGGAAATATCGCACCAAAGAAGCAGAACCTTAAGGGTGTTGATTACGCAAAGAAGCAGAGCGTTCTTACCCTCTGCGGTCGCGGTATGACCGACCCTAACCATACCGATGTGCGCGGTTGGCACTTCGATAAGGCCTCTACAGGTATGCACGCATTGGGCGATAACTACTTCTATATCTCTCACCGCAAGCGCAATAAGCCGTACCAGAGTTGCACTGCTACTATGTATAAGTTTGTGGGGAGGGAGGGGGTTCCGTTTGTTCTTGTCGAATAGTATTCCCCGACATTTGTCGGCATTTGCCGTGAAAATACGGCATTAGCTGCACATCCCTAAAAGTAAACCCCTTTGGGCTGTAGATTTTACTACTATCCCAAAGGGGTTTCTTTTGCGATGCGCACCTACTACCGCATTTTGACGACAAATGAGTGCGCTGATTGAGCGGTATGCAACCTCTTGATGATAAAAAGGTGTGCAGATTTGGCGAAAGTTTTTTGTCAGGAGTGGCTTTAATCTCTCTTGCAATGTTATTTGTGCGATGTTTTTAGGAGTTTGTTGCGCAAGCTATGCAGCCACATAGCGCGGCCTATTTGGCAAAGAGATTGTGCGACAAGAACTAAAAACAGCCACAAAGAACGTGGGAAGAGGGGTTAAAACTACTCCTATGCTTTTTCTCGAAAAAGCGGGCAGTACTCTGTGCGGTACTGCGTAGCCTGCGGCTACTTATTCTGCAGGTACTCGTCGATGGCGGCGGCGGCTTTACGGCCTGCGCCCATGGCGAGGATGACGGTTGCGGCGCCTGTTACGGCATCACCGCCGGCGAATACGCCGGGGCGGGTAGTTCGACCTGCCTCATCGGCTACGATACATCCGCGGCGGGAGGTCTCGAGGTTATCTGTTGTTGCGGCGATAAGTGGGTTTGGAGATGTTCCAAGCGCCATAATTACCACGTCGCACTCTATCTCGAAGTCAGAGCCTGCAACCTCAATAGGGGAGCGACGGCCGCTTGCATCGGGCTCGCCAAGCTCCATCTTAAGGCAGTTGATACCCTTTACCCAGCCCTTCTCGTCGCCAATGACGTGGGTCGGATTTGTCAGCATACGGAACTCGATACCCTCCTCCTTTGCGTGGTGTACCTCCTCCACGCGTGCGGGAAGCTCCGCCTCGGAACGGCGATAGACGATAGTCGCCTCGGCACCCAGACGCTTTGCTGTACGCACAGCATCCATAGCGACATTTCCGCCACCGACAACCACAACTCGCTGACCGACATAAATCGGCGTATCGTACTGCTCGTCGTATGCGCGCATAAGGTTTGCGCGGGTAAGGAACTCATTTGCCGAGAGCACGCCGTTGAGGTTCTCTCCCTCGATGCCCATAAAGCGTGGCAGGCCTGCTCCTGAGCCGATAAATACGGCATCAAAGCCCTCCTCGTCCATCAGGGAGTCGATAGTGACTGTTCTGCCGACAATAACATCGGTCTCAAACTTCACGCCCAAAGAGCGCACGCTCTCAATCTCCTTCGCCACAACACCCTTCTTAGGGAGTCGGAACTCAGGAATACCATATACAAGCACACCGCCAATCTCGTGCAGTGCCTCAAATACAGTCACATCGTAACCCAACTTTGCAAGGTCGCTGGCACAAGCAAGACCAGCAGGGCCACTGCCGACGATGGCCACGCGGCGACCATTCTTTGCAGGTAACTCAGTAGGTTGAGGGTTGTTCAGTCGCCAATCGCCGACATAACGCTCAAGCTTGCCGATAGCAACGCTCTCGCCCTTGATGCCGAGGATGCAGCTGCCCTCACACTGACTCTCCTGCGGGCATACACGGCCGCAGATGCTTGGCAGTGATGAATCTTTGGCGATAATCTCTGCTGCGCCCTTCACGTCACCACTCTTCAGAGCCTCGATGAAACTCGGAATTTGAATACCTACAGGACACGCTGCGATGCAACGTGGATTCTTGCAATTCAGACAACGTGAAGCCTCTAAAGTAGCCTCCTCAAGGCTGTAACCCAAACAAACCTCCTGGAAGTTTGTGGCACGAACTGCCGGATCTTGTTCGCGCACCGGCACGCGCGGTATCTTATTTGCCATAACTACTTATCCAAACCAATGTTACACTTGTGACCCTCAGCGCGCTCCTTGGCAATAGCCAACGCACGCTGCTCCTGTGTGCGATACATACCCTGACGACGCATAGCCTCATCGAAATCTACCTGATAAGCATCAAACTCAGGGCCATCTACGCAGGTAAACTTTGTCTTGCCACCAACAGTTACTCGGCAAGCACCACACATACCTGTACCATCGACCATAAGGGCGTTGAGCGACACGATGCACGGCAGCTCGAACTTCTTGGCTGTCAGGGTGACAAACTTCATCATAATCATCGGGCCGATAGCCACGCAGCAATCATACTGCTTGCCCTCCTCAGTAATCAGCTTTTCGAGCAGTGCAGTTACAAGACCGTGAAAACCCTCGCTACCATCATCTGTGGCGATGTAGAGGTTTGAAGCTACACTCTTCATCTGCTCGGTGTAGATGAGCATATCCTTGGTCTTCGCACCGATAATTACATCTGCCTCTACGCCATGCTCCTTGAGCCACTTAACCTGCGGATATACGGGCGCAGTGCCCACGCCACCGGCAACAAATATAAATCGCTTGCCACGAAGCTCCTCCAAAGGCTCAGCCACAAAGTCGGATGGACGACCGAGCGGACCCGCAACATCGGCAAAGTGGTCACCTGCACCCTTTGCAACAATCTTGCGTGTCGATACGCCCATAGCCTGTGTAACCATAGTCACAGAGCCCTCTGCGGCGTCATAATCTGCAATGGTAAGCGGAATACGCTCACCCTTTTCGTCTGCTCTGACGATAAGGAACTGACCAGGCTTTGCCGACTTGGCAATGCGCGGTGCAAGGACCTTGGTCTGCCAAATACCCTCGGCGAGCAGCTGTCTGTCTAAGATCTCTACCATATATTTAGGTATGTTCTATAAATTAGTAAAGTTATTTCTATCTATCAATAGAGACTCTGTTTCGGTCGCGTTTAAGGCCACTTCAGTTCTCTACTATTGCACTAACCCTAAAACTCTTTGTCGGATATTGTGGATCGTTGCTCACAATAGTTATGCGAACTGTCACCGCGCCAAAATCGCACCTCGATGGGTCGATAGTTACGGTGAGCTTTGATTTGCCATCGCCCGGAATGGTTGTTTTGCCCGATAACCTTACCTTAAAAGAGCTGTTGTTGCACTCTATCTTCCTGATTATTAACGGTTCAAGTCCGAAGTTGTGAATTTCAAGACTCTTACTTATCTCTCTTGAAGAGCGCTTTAATGTGCCAAATTTAATAAAATTTTCGCTCAGTTGTATCTTTTGCCACTCTTTATCTGAAGATAATTCGCGCTTGTCGATTGCTATACCGCTAATTATCAGACGATAACGGCTTGTTTTTTTATCTATCTCAATCTTGAAAACATCCTCTAACGAGCCGTAGATATTGCTCCCTTTTTCAATGTCGTAACCAAAGTCGATTGCCGCCGCCTCCTTGGGCTGTAGGGTGGTCGGGTAGCGGATATCCAGAACGCCGCTTGATGTTGTCGGAGTGAGTTGCAACGAGATGGGTTTTGTAGATGTGTTGATAATCCCGATGCTGCTCCGAATTGTATTCTCGTGCTCGACATATCCAAAGGCGTGGGTGTTGGCCTCAAGGCGCACGCCATCGCTTAAAATGATAGGGTACTGCTCCGAAATCTCCTTCTTGCGCGGGGTAATAAAACCTGTAAATGTGAGCAGGAGATTGCCCTCGGATGTGGTTACGGCAACTTTGCGCGCCAACTTGCCCTCAGGTTGATTCATCGGGTCGAAGTGAACGGTTATTGCGCTCTGCTTGCCCGGCAGTATCGGCTCGCGAGAGAAATCTGCCGTTGTGCAACTACAGCCACCGGATACTTTGAATATAACTATCGGCTTGTCGGAGGTGTTTGTGCAGATAAAGGTGTGACTTACCACCCCGCCATCCTCGGCAATGGTAGCAAAGTCGTGACGTGGATTTGTGAATGTGAGGGCCCTGTTTTGAGCGTATGTTGAGCCCAAAAAGAGGGAGAAAAGCCCCAATAATAATATAGGTAAAAGTCGATTCACGCTACAAAGTTACATTTTTTTTAATTTTTTTCACAAAATATTTGGTGGGATAAAATATTTGCTCTATATTTGCACCACGAAAAACGCAGAAAGCTCTGCGAAGGTTCTTAAAAACGCCTGAATAGCTCAGTCGGTTAGAGCACATGACTGTTAATCATGGGGTCCTAGGTTCAAGTCCTTGTTCAGGCGCAATTGCGCGAGGGTTGCAAGAGCGATGCCGGGGTAGTGTGGATAGCACTTCGGTTGAACGCAAAAATTCTTGTAGTCCCAAGCCATTTTTCGGGAGTTTAGCTCAGCTGGTTCAGAGCATCTGCCTTACAAGCAGAGGGTCGGCGGTTCGAATCCGTCAACTCCCACTCAAACAGAAGACACGTCACTAAGAAGTGACGTGTTTTTTTGTTTGTATGTGTTCTTGTGAGCAAGCTCCCCGAACTCATACAAACAAAAAATCAAGCGTGTCCGCTTGCCTTCTGTTTGAGTGGGAGTTGACGGATTAGAATTAGGTGGGCGGTTACCTCGGTCGTGTTTTCCCGCACCGCGTTCCGCGACAGCGGCACTCCCTCGGTGATGACGCGCAGTAGCTTTTTGAGGGGACAGACGGATCGCGGCGCAATTTATCACGTCAGATGATAATTTGCACTGCAATAATTCAGGGAATAATTTTTTATTCTCTGACTCTTTTATTATATTTGTAGGGATTATCTGATGGTAGGATTATTGAGTACTGCCGTAGAGATTGAAATCGAAGAGATAAACTAAAAAATATTTACAATATGATAGATTTAGCAATCATCGGTGGTGGCCCTGCGGGCTATGTAGCGGCAGAGAGGGCTGGTGCAAAGGGGCTGAAGGTAGTTCTGTTTGAGAAGCGAGAGTTGGGCGGCGTATGTCTTAATGAGGGTTGTATTCCGACAAAAACTCTGCTCTATAGTGCGAAGATATACGACACAGCTACCCATGGCGACAAGTATGGCATCTTTGCAAAGGATGCGACCTTTGACTATGGCAAGATTGTCGATAGAAAGACTCGCGTAGTGCGCCGTTTAGTTGCCGGTGTAGGTGCCAAGATGAGGGCGCACGGCGTGCAGGTAGTTAAGGGTGCTGCGATGATTGAGGGTCGCACGACCGAGGGTGTCAAGATTATGTGCAATGATGAGGAGTTTATCGCTGCCAATCTGCTAATCTGCACAGGCTCGGAGGCATTTGTTCCGCCTATTCCGGGGCTTAAAGAGGCGGGCGATATAATCCTTACAAATCGTGAGATTTTGGCACTCAAGGAGCAGCCGTCAAGCCTTGTAATCATCGGTGGCGGTGTAATCGGTATGGAGTTCGCCAGCTTCTATAACAGCCTCGGCACAAAGGTAACTGTTGTCGAGATGTTGCCTGAGATTTTGGGCGGATTGGATAAAGAGCTGAGCGCGATGCTTCGCGGAATATATGCCAAGAGGGGCGTTGAGTTCAACCTCTCTTGCAAGGTGACTAAGATTGACGGAAATATTGTCACATACGTAGATGCAGAGGGTGGCGAGCACACCGTGTCGGGCGATAAGATTCTTGTCAGCGTCGGCCGCCGTCCTGTAACAGCGGGCTTTGGTCTGGAGAGCCTCGGTGTGGAGATGAATCGCGGTGGTATCAAGGTCAATGAGAAGATGCGTACCAATGTCCCTGGCGTATTTGCTGCGGGTGATGTCACAGGCTTCTCTCTGCTCGCCCATACAGCCAGCCGCGAGGGCGAGGTTGTTGTGAATAACATTGTCGGCCGAGAGGATACTATGCGCTACAACGCAATTCCGGGCGTAGTCTATACCAACCCTGAAATTAGCGGCGTAGGTCTTACCGAGGAGAGCGCGAAGGAGAAGGGTGTCGCCTATAAGGTCGCAACACTGCCTATGGCATACGCAGGCCGTTTTGTTGCTGAGAATGAGGGCGGCAATGGCGTCTGCAAGGTTCTTGTCAGCGAACAAGACGGTCAGGTGCTGGGCGTGCATATGCTCGGAAACCCATCCAGCGAGATAATCTATGGCGCTTGTATTGCCATCGAGAAGGGAATGACCATCGAAGAGCTTGAGGAGGTCGTCTTCCCGCATCCGACTGTGTCGGAGATATTTAAGGAGGCAATCCTCTCTATATAAAATTGTTTTATGCGGTATTTACTTCCGCTGCGACAAAAGGAGAAACACATTGTTTCTCCTTTTGTATTATTTGCGAGTTATGTAAGTTTGCTTGTGCTATTAACCATACTTTGAACATTGCAACGCAGTTGCTGCTGCAAAATAAAAAAGGACAGTCGATTGACTGTCCTAAGGTAGCGGGAGTGGGACTCGAATGTCGCGCTGTGGCGAAACGGCGCGTCATCACCGAGGAGGTAATGTCGCCCGAAATCGCACAGCGCATCATCACCGACCAAGTGCCGCAGTCGCCACTAGTGGCGGTGTGGATTAACACGCGGGAGGTAACCACCCATTAAAGAACCATTCACGCGGTATGTCTATTTTGCAGATACGTTTTAGCGTTGTTCAATGTATGGAGAATAGTCAAGTTTACTTGTGCTATTAACCATACTTTGAACATTGCAACGCAGTTGCTGCTGCAAAATAAAAAAAAGGACAGTCGATTGACTGTCCTAAGGTAGCGGGAGTGGGACTCGAACCACACGACCTTCGGGTTATGAGCCCGACGAGCTACCAACTGCTCCATCCCGCGATGTATCTTGATCTGCCGAAGCGAAATCTCATCGTTTGCGAGTGCAAAGATAGTGCAAATTTTTATATCTGCAAAATTTTCTCGCAAAATATTTTTAAGAGCTCTTAGTTACCGGCCTCGCAGAGGAACTTGATGCGCACCAGGCGAATCTCCTCCTCGGTATATTCGTCGCCAAGCTCGTCGTATGCCTCGGCAAGGGAGTCGGACTCGGCATCCTCCTTGAAGTAGAGGAAGATGTCGTCAATCTTATCCTCATCCATATACTTTTCGAGGAAGTAGTTGATATTGAGGCGAGTACCTGAATTTACAATAGCCTCAATCTCTGTGAGTAGTTCGTCGAAGCTAAGGCTCTTTGCGCGAGCTATATCCTCGAAATCCATCTGTCGGTCGATAGATTGGATGATGAAAATCTTGTTGCTTGCCTTGTTTGCCACAGACTTTACAACCATATCCTGAGGGCGGATAATCTCCTTCTCCTCGACATAGGCCTTAATGAGTGCGATAAACTCCTCGCCGAACTTCTTTGCCTTTCCTGCACCCACGCCAGAGATATTCTGCATCTCCTCGATAGTAATCGGGTAGTGGATAGCCATATCGGCAAGCGATGGGTCCTGGAAGATGACGTATGGCGGTAGGTCGTGCTTCTTTGCCACCTTCTTTCGCAGATCCTTGAGCATTGCATACAGCTCCTCATCGGCAGCACTGCCGTGTGCAGGTGCTACGCTCTTTGTCTCCTCCTCGTCATAGTCGCGATCCTCGGCAATGCGAACCATTGTCGGGCTATCGATAAACTTCTCGCCCGCAGGGGTGATAGATATCAGTCCGTAGTTCTCGATATTTTTGTCGATAAGACCCATGATAAGTCCCTGACGCACAACGGCATTCCAGAAATTGCTGCTCTTCTCGGCACCGATGCCGAAGAACTCGCTATTGTTATGTCCGTAGCTCTTGATAATGGCTGTGGTCTTGCCGAGCAGCAGAGCTACAAGGTGGTCAATCTTAAACTTGTCGCCAATGCTCTTAAGAGCCTCCAGAGCCGTTACAAGCTCCTCTGTGGCATTTATACGAGGACGAGGGTTGCAGCAGTTGTCGCAATTTCCGCAATTATCCTCGGTGTACTCCTCACCAAAGTAGTGGAGCAGGGTTTTGCGGCGGCACATACTGCTCTCGGCATAAGATTGGGTCTCAAGCAACAACAGCTTGCCAATCTCCTGCTCGGCAACAGGCTTGCCCTGCATAAACTTCTCCAACTTCTGTATATCCTTATAATTATAAAAGGTAAGGCAGAAGCCCTCGCCACCATCACGACCGGCACGGCCTGTCTCCTGATAGTAGCCCTCAAGTGACTTCGGAATGTCGTAGTGGATGACAAAACGGACATCCGGCTTATCGATACCCATACCGAAGGCGATAGTTGCCACGATAACATCGGCACCCTCCTTGAGGAAGGCATCCTGATTGTCGGCACGTGTCTGGGCATCCATACCTGCGTGGTAAGGCAGAGCCTTAATGCCGTTGGCAACAAGCAGCTCGGCGAGCTCCTCCACCTTCTTACGGCTCAGACAGTAGATAATACCGCTCTTGCCCTCATTCTGCTTGATAAAGCGGATGATGTCACGGTCAGGGTCGTTCTTCGGACGCAACTCGTAGTAGAGGTTTGGTCGGTTGAACGAGCTCTTGAAGACTGTAGCGTCGGTCATACCGAGGTTCTTCTGAATGTCCATCTGCACCTTCGGCGTAGCTGTTGCCGTAAGGGTGATGAGCGGTGCCTGACCAATATCGTTTATAATTGGGCGAATACGACGGTACTCAGGGCGGAAGTCGTGACCCCACTCCGAGATACAGTGCGCCTCGTCAATGGCGTAGAACGAGATTTTAATCTTGTGCAGAAAGGCGATATTATCCTCCTTTGTCAGCGACTCAGGGGCGAAGTAGAGCAGCTTTGTCTTTCCGGCAAGTACATCTTCACGCACCTGCTGCACAGCATTCTTTGTAAGAGAGGAGTTAAGGAAGTGGGCGATGCCCGGATTGTCAGAGAAGGTGCGCATAGCATCCACCTGATTCTTCATCAGCGCGATGAGCGGAGATATGATAATAGCTACACCATCCATCATAAGCGCCGGCAGCTGGTAGCACAACGACTTTCCACCACCGGTAGGCATAAGCACAAATGTGTCGCGACCAGAGAGCAGATTGAGTATAACAGCCTCCTGATTCCCCTTAAAAGAGGAGAATCCGAAGTACTCCTTCAGCTTCTGGTGTATTAACTCCTTTGTGAACAGTTCCTTAGCCATCTTCCTATGATTAATAATTCTCCTTAAAGTTTCAAAAAACGAAATTCTTACCCAAAGATAGCTATAATTCTCGAAAAAAACTATAACTTTGTGGAAAAATAATCAAATTTTTTTCGGGTATGAGATTGTACACTACCGATCTGATTAAAAAATATAAATCGCGTACCGTTGTGGACCACGTCTCTATTGATGTTCGTCAGGGAGAGATTGTGGGTCTGCTCGGCCCAAATGGTGCGGGTAAGACCACATCGTTCTATATGATTGTGGGTCTTATCAAGCCAAATGGCGGCAGAATCTTCCTTGAGCACGACGACGGAACGGTCAATGAGCTTACCAAACTGCCTGTCTATCAGCGTGCGCAGTTGGGTGTGAGCTACCTGGCACAGGAGGCATCTGTCTTCCGCCGTCTGAGCGTTGAGGATAATATCCGCGCGGTGCTGGAGATTACAAACTATACAAAGGAGTATCAGCGTCATCGTCTTGAGGAGCTTATCGAGGAGTTTCGTCTGCAAAAAGTGCGCAAAAGTTACGGTAATCAGCTCTCGGGTGGTGAGCGTCGTCGTACAGAGATTGCTCGCGCGATTGCTATCAACCCATCGTTTATCCTGCTTGATGAGCCGTTTGCAGGTGTCGATCCTATCGCTGTTGAGGATATTCAGAGCATCGTGGCGACCCTTAAGCAGAAGAATATCGGCGTAATTATCACCGACCACAACGTCGATGAGACTCTTGCCATTACAGACCGCACCTATCTGCTCTATGAGGGTAAAATCCTCAAGACAGGTACTGCCGAGGAGCTTGCAGCCGATGAGATGGTGCGTCGAGTATATCTTGGTAAAAACTTCGAGCTCAAGCGTAACCACCGCTTTGTTGCCGAGGAGTAGTCTTCGACAAAAGTGCTTTTGACAGCACTCTGAAGTTGCGGAATAAGTAGAAAAAGCTAATGGCTAAAGGCCAATGGCAAATAGCCAAATTATAATGGACAAAACGATATCTAAGGGGCGTCTAAATGGTGTTGTAACGCCACCGTGCTCAAAGAGTTATGCGCAGAGGGCGCTTGCCGTTGCTCTGTTGGCTGAGGGAAAGAGTGTATTGCGAAATATGGACTTTTGCAATGACACTCTCTCTGCATTAAATTGTATCCGGATGCTCGGGGCAAAGGTTGAGCGTGTGGATGAGCATACGATAGTTGTCGAGGGTGGTCTGAAACCTCAATCAACCACGCTTTCGGTGGGGGAGTCGGGCCTTTCGGCTCGCCTTTTTACCCCTATCGCCTCACTTTGCAAGGAGCCGATAGTAATCAGTGGCGAGGGTACGCTGCTCTACCGTCCGATGGATATGATGATACACCCGCTCAGGGCGCTTGGTGTAGATGTTCGAGATGGTGGCGGCAGGCTGCCAATCGAGGTGTGCGGACCTATGCAGGGCGGCGAGATAGATGTCGATGGCTCGGTCTCTTCGCAGTTTGTGACGGGATTGTTGCTCTCGTTGCCACTTGCAGAGCAGGATACGGTAATCAATGTCACTCGCGCAGTATCGAAACCCTATCTCGATATGACAATAGATACGGCAGCACGTTTTGGTGTTGCTATTGAGCATAATGACTATGAGCAGTTCTACATTGCCGGCGGTCAGAGTTACACCCCGACAGAGTATGCCGTTGAGGGCGATTGGAGCGCAGCGGCGATGCTCCTTGTGGCAGGCGCTGTGGCGGGCTCGGTGACGGTTAAAAACCTCTCGATGCTCTCAAAACAGGCAGATGTTGCGGTGTGTGATGCCCTTGTTCGCGCGGGTGCAGAGCTTACAACGGAGGGCGATTCTGTCACTGCATCACATCGAGAATTGCGCGGTTTTGAGTTCGATGCGACAAACTGCCCTGACCTCTTTCCGGCACTTGCAACACTTGCTGCGGCGGCAGAGGGTGAGAGTCGTATTGTCGGTACTCGCCGTTTGGAGCATAAGGAGAGTAATCGCGCCGAGGCTATCCGTAAGGAGTTTGGAAAGCTCGGCGTTGAGGTCGATTTGTCGGAGGAGAATGTGATGCGCATTGTCGGCGGAGAGATTAAGGGTGGCGTAGAGGTTGAGAGCTATGGTGACCATCGTATGGCGATGACCCTTGCTGTGGCAGCTCTGCTGAGCGATAGTGAGGTGACTATTCTCGGAGCAGAGTGCGTTGCCAAGAGCTATCCCGACTTTTTTGAAGATATAGAGAGGTTGAGAGATGAATAATAGTTTTGGAAGATATTTCAATATCTCATTCTACGGTGGCTCGCACACAGAGTCGCTCGGAGTGATAATTACAGGTGTGCCTGCGGGTATTGCCCTCGCTGAGAGTGATTTCGAGGCGGATATAGACCGTCGTCGTTCGGGTGCAAAAGGCACTACACCTCGCCGCGAGGGGGATGTTCCCCATATCGTGAGTGGAGTTGCAGATGGTATGACTACGGGCGATACACTTGAGATACGCTTCTATAACGAAAATACCCGCTCCAGCGACTATGATAGGTTGAGAAATCATCCGCGCCCATCACACGCCGACCTTACGGCACGTCATAAGTACGGAGAGCAGTTCGATTTGCGCGGTGGCGGTATCTTTTCGGGCCGTATGACGCTACTCTTTGTGGCAGCCGGTGTTGTGGCGAAGAAGATTACATCCTCTGCGCGCTATGCAAGTCGCATAGTTGAGATTGGCGGCACTACAGATAGCTCTCAGTTTGAGGCTGTTGTGGCTGCGGCACAACGTGATGGCGACTCGGTTGGCGGAGTTATCGAGTGCGTTGTTGAGGGTGCAGGCAGAGATTTGGGTGAGCCATTTTTTGACTCTGTGGAGAGCGTGGCGGCACATCTGCTCTTCTCTGTTCCTGCGGTAAAGGGTGTGGAGTTCGGTAGCGGCTTTGCGGGCGTGCGTCTGCGTGGCAGTGAACGCAATGACCGCATTATTGACAGTAACGGCACCACAGCAACCAACCACGAGGGCGGTATAAATGGTGGTATTACAAATGGCAATCCGATAGTTGTTCGCGTGGCTATAAAGCCTACGCCGAGCATTGCACAACCACAGAATACATATAATTTCGCATCGCAGAGTGTTGAGCCTCTTACCATTGGCGGTCGTCACGACGCCTGCATAGTTCTTCGTGCAGCGGTGGTTGTTGAGGCTGTGATGGCAATAGCGCTTGCTCAGTTAAAGTTGTCGCTATGACGGTAAGAGAGGCTATACGCACTATCGAGCAGGCGGTGCAGACTATTTACGACGAACGCGAGGCGACTGCAATAGCTCGCCAAGTGGTCTGCAACCGTTGCGGTTATAGCTTTTCTGAACTTGTGGTGCACTATGACGATGAGTGTCAAATAGATGATTTTCAGACTATTATAGATAGACTCTCGGCAGCCTGCCCCGTGCAGTATGTGCTTGGCGAGGCAGAGTTCTGTGACCTTACTTTTGAGGTGCGAAGCGGCGTGCTCATTCCGCGCCCTGAGACCGAGGAGTTGGTAGCACGTGTGGTGGCTGACAGCAGAGCCGGGGTGCGTATTCTCGATGTGGGTATGGGTAGCGGAGCTATTGCCGTATCGCTTGCCAAGATGGTTGAGGGTGCAGAGGTTGTGGCGGTAGATATATCCGATATTGCCCTTGAGATTGCTGCACGAAATGCAGAGAGAAATGGAGTGAAGGTGGAGTTTGTCAAGGCGGATGCGCTGGCAGATATGAGTCATCTCGGACAGTTCGATATTATTGTCTCAAACCCTCCATATATTCCGCAGTCGGACTTGGCGACAATGGATAGAAATGTGGTCGATTTTGAGCCGCATACAGCACTCTTTGTGGCTGATGATGATGCACTCTGCTTCTATCGCAGCATCGCCCAAAATGGTCTTGCGATGTTGCGTACGGGTGGCAGATTGTACTTCGAGATATATGAGCAGTTTGGCTCGCAAATAGCCGATATGCTTCGTCAAATGGGCTATAGCGATGTGGTTGTGGCTAAAGATATCTTTGATAAAGAGCGAATGGTATGGAGCAGAAGGTAAAACGCACAAAGAGCCCTGAGCAGGCACTGCGCTCGCTGATGAATCTCTGTGCCCGTAGCGAGAAGTGCAGCGCAGATGCCCTCCGACTGATGAAGGGGTGGGGTGTGGCAGATAGTGATGCTCGAAAAGTGTTACAACGCCTTGTGGCAGAACGATTTATAGATGATAGCCGTTACGCGGCAGCCTTTGTTCGTGAGAAGATAAACCTAAGTGGTTGGGGTGGTTATAAGATTACGGCAGCTCTAAAACGAAAGGGTATAGATGGCGCAATAATCGCCGAGGCGATGGCAGAGAGTGGCGATGTGGATATGACGGAGCGACTGATGGAGCTGCTAGAGCGTAAGGTACGAACAACAAAGGCAAAAAGTGGTGCAGACCTTCGCGCAAAGCTCTTCCGTTATGCTGCAGGTCAAGGTTATGACTTCTCTACGGCAAAGCGTTGTGTGGAGAGAATTGTTAAGGTTGATGAAGAATGGTAAGATATAGACTATTTATACTCTTTGCGGTGCTCTGTAGTGCCGCTTTTGCATATCAATATCCGATTAAAAATGTCAAGGGTCTTCACTCGGCATCCTTCGCCGAGATGCGCCCCGACCACTTTCATTCGGGTGTGGATATAAAGACTGACGGCGCACAGGGTAAACCTGTTGTGGCGGCGGCAGATGGCTATATATCACGCATTATCCACTCCGCCTATGGCTACGGTTTGGCCCTCTATGTGACCCATCCGAAAGAGGGGACAATGACCGTCTATGCTCACCTCTCACGCTACGAGAAGGGTGTAGAGGAGTTTGTGCGCGAGTATCGCTATGCCAATCGTGCAAACTCTGTGGATATCGCTCTGCAACCTGAGCAGTTTCCGGTAAAGGCGGGCGATGTTATCGGTTTTTCGGGTAATACGGGTAACTCATTCGGCCCGCATCTGCACTATGAGCTTCGCAATGCGGAAGGTACGCATACATACAATATTATCCGCCGTAACGTTTTTCGTCCGAATGATAAACTCGCTCCACAACTGCTGCGACTGCACTACATAGAGGTTGATACCCTCGACGGCGTGGCGGTTGAGGCTCCGAAGAGGAGCTATGCTCTAAAGAAGAGTGGTGAGAGATATACTGTGCAGGGTAGCGTGGCGGTTGGTCGAAATGGCTACCTTCTGTTAGAGTGTCGTGACCGCCAGAGTGGCAATGCAACAAGCCGTTTCGGTATCTATCGTGTGGCGCAGAGGGTTGATGGTGTGAAGAACTTTGAGTATCGAATGGATGGTTTTGCCTTTGCCGATACCCGTACCTGTGACCTTGTCAGCTACTACCCGATGCAGCGCGATGCCAAGTGCGAGGTTATCCGTTTAGCAAAGAAGGATGCAGCGCCCGATTATCTCTATCCGACAGTTAAAAATCGCGGTGTTATTGGTGCAGCAAGTGGCGAGAAGAGGAGCATAGTAATTGAGGTTGAGGATGATTGCGGAAATATCTCCAAAGTAGAGTTTGAGATAGTGGGTAAATCTGATAATCAACTATTTACCGCCGTTAGAGATAGCGCTGCCGAGATTGCGGGAGCGGGTGAGGACAGGGTTCTTAGAGAGCGTGGAATAAATGTTTATATCGGAGCATCAGCCCTCTATGAGCCGAGCTTTTGCCGTGTGCAGAGAGCAGGTGAGACTCCTCAGATTGAGGGCGTAGATGTGCTCTCGCCGAGCTATATTGTTTTGGATGAGAAGATGCCGTTATCGGGCTATATTACCGTCTCTATCTATGCCACAGTGCCGCTGACATTGCAGTCAAAGTGTTGCGTGGCGGTAAGGGGTCGTAAGGGTGGTTACTACTACGGTGGCGGTTTCTATGCGGGAGGGGTTATCCACTACAGAACACGCAAGGCGGGTCAGATGGTTGTTGTTGCCGATACTACTGCTCCGACAATCAAACCAAATTGGCGCTCTAATGCCGATTTGAGCTCGGCAAAGCGTATCTCTTTCCGTGTTGGGGATAACTTTGCTGGTGTGGATAGCTATGAACTCTATATTGACGGCCAGTGGAGAAGCTTGAACTACTCTCCGCTCCAATCGACCCTCTACCACATATTCGATAGCCCTCTTGCGGCGGGTAAAAAAACAACCCACACCCTCCGCCTGCGTGTGACGGATAGTGTGGGTAATATAGCTATCTTTGAGGATAAGTTTTACAGATAGAGATAAAAAACGTGCTCCAGAGAGCACGTTTTTATTTTACAACTCTGTCTTCCACAGACCGTGGAGGTTGCAGTACTCATAGACTGCCACAGGCTTTGAGGTGCAGGTGCAGATTGTCGCCTCCGGCTTATCCTTCAAATCGACGCGGATGCCGCCATCCTCAGTCTCGACATAGATAAATGCGATGTGGTGCTCTGGGAGCATCGGGTGTGCTACGCTGCCAACCTCGACCTTGATTGTGCAATCATCAAGTCGCGTAACTACCGGAATATGCTTCTCGCCGCTCGCCTCGACGGTGTTTGGAATAAGCTCCTCCATCTTCTCGCCGCAGCATACGACAGGGATTTTTGAATCTACTACCTTCTCTACTACATTACCGCAGTGGCGGCACTTAAAAAACTTTGTTGCCATATCTTCTCAATTTTTTTAACTGTTACTACTTATTTTATATCTTACTCTGCACTTGCTGCAAGGGGTGAAGCCTGTGTATAGACTCTTGTTGCAAGCTCCTTGTCGAGCTGGTACATGCCATACTTATTGCCCTCTACAGACTCTACAGCGAAGATCATCTCGCGTGCAGACTCCTCCTCCTCGACCTGCTCGTTGATAAACCATACGAGCATATTTGATGATGCGAAGTCCTTATCCTCGGCAGCGATTGCTGCAAGATTGTTGATAAGGCTTGTTACGACCTTCTCGTGCTCAAGCGTCTTGTTGAACATATCAAGAACTGTGCCCCACTCGGTCTGTACAGGCTCGATAGGCTTAAGGGTAACCTTCGCATCGCGTGAGTTGAGGTAGTTCATCAGTATTCGTGCGTGATCCTGCTCCTCAAGCCACTGAACATAGAACCAATTTGCTACACCCTTAAGACCCTTTGCCTCGGCGTCCATAGACATTGAGAGGTAGAGATATGCCGACCACAACTCGGCATTAATCTGATCGTTGATTGCTGTGTGTAATTTAGTGCTTAACATAGTTTTAAGGTTTTATAGTGTTATTTATAGTGTTACTTGATAATACTATCCAACATCTTCTTCAGCTGCTCCTTTGGCATTGCACCCATCGCCCTCTGTGGCTGACCCTTCATCGGGATAAAGTAGAGGGTCGGGATTGATCGGATACCGAACGCCTCGGCCAGCTGCTGCTCCTCATCTACATTTACCTTGTAGATATCCACCTTGCCGGCATACTCCTCAGAAAGCTCCTCCAATATAGGGGAGAGTGCCTTGCAAGGACCACACCAAGCGGCGTAGAAGTCTATCAGCGCGGGACGGTCGCCCAAAAAGTTCCAGTTGCTGTTGATGCTGTTCAGGTCGGCTACTCTTCGCTCAAACCCACCTTTTGTCAAATGTATAGTTGCCATATCTTTATCTGTTTTTGTGGTTATTTTCTCTTTTCTACTGCAAAGATAATGCAACTTTTTCTATTTGTCAAATTGATATTTTTTATAATACTATTACTAAAACTTATAATATATAGTTCTACTCCATCTCCTCTTGTGGTGGGGTGTATTTTAGTCCAAAGCCAAGTAGCAGGAGTACAACCATAACAAGGTATATTATCATCATCGTATTGTTGTCAATGCGGTACTCTACATAGCCGTAGCCACCCGATACCGCCCACTCGATAACTCGGTTTTGGATATCTGCGCACCACTCGGCAGCGCTGAATAGTATGCGGGCGAGGGGTAGTGGTGCGATGAGTGCCAGAAGGGAGCTGATGATGATTATCTGTGCTGTGATTAGTGCGGGTGGGGTGAGAATGATGGATAGCAGCGAGATGATGCCAAAGCTGTTGGAGATGAGTGGTGCTGTGGCATAGACGCAGATTATAGAGAGCATTATGGCATTTACGCACTCTCGGAGTACTCGACTGCGGCAGTAGAAGATTGCGCTGAATGGTTTATAGACAAATACAATCGCCAAAACGGCAATAAAAGAGAGGCAGAAACTGAGCTCAAAGAGCATTGTAGGTCTGAATGCGAGCATAATAAACGCCGCCGTGGAGATAGAGTTCTCTTGACTATAACGGTTGCGTGTCAGGTGCGAGAGTTGCAGCACGGAGAACATTATCGCTGCGCGGATGGCACTTGTCGGGTAGCCGCAGAGTGCGACATATAACCAAATGAGGGCGACGATGAGAACGGAACGGATTATATTGCCTCGCCAAACGAGCGATAGTGGCAGCAGTAGTATTGTGAGCAACATTGCCACCATACCCACGTGCAGGCCCGATACGGCAAGCAGATGCGAGACGCCGCTGTATGAGTAGCTCTGTTTGATTTCGCTTTGACCTGCCAACTTGGCACCGAGGCTGAGCGATATGGCGACATCTCGGCTATCGCTCTGCGGTAGGAGGGATTTGAGCTTGGAAACAGCCCATTGGTGGAGGCTGTTGCGTCGGCTGACTTGCCACTCCGATATTCGGTTTGCGTTTATTGTCACTCTGCCCGAGTAACCCTGCTTCTGCATTGAACGGGCATATCCGCTATCTGCAGGAGAAAATGGTCGTATCGGCGCGTGAACAAAGAGAATATCTCCGCGTTGCAGTACTGTCAGCGAGTCGGCAGTGACCCTCACACGCGCTGTGCAATATTGGTTGTTGTGCTGACAAACCTCTGCATCAAAGGTCGAGAAGCGGCCGTAATTGATTCCGCTGTCGCTAATCTTTATGCCTAACTCTACATCCTGACCCTCAGGCAGGATATCGTACGACCTTATATTATAGACCAATGCTCCGACGGCAAATATAGCGAGCAGAATAAAATTCTCCCTCCAAAATGATAGAAGGGTAGAGAGTCCGACAATAGCTACCCATACCAGACCATCCACCTCAAAGTGCGCGGCGACAAGAATACCTGCAATGAGAGAGATGGTCATCATCGCCATAGGCATTCTGTCGAAACGACTGCTGATATTCTTCGGTGAAAAGGTTAGCATAGTACAAAGGTAGTTATAAAAAAGCAGGTGCCCAAATTTGGACACCCGCTACCAACACAAATTAAACAACACTTACTAACCAATTTCCATTATGAATATACCTTTAGTCGTCAAAACCAATCAACTCTCCATCTGTTGTGAAGAGTAACTCTAACCCGTTTGTCAGCTTCACCTCGTACTTGCGACTGCTACGCTCAATCTTGATTATCTGAGCGTTGGCGTAGTTCTGCTCTATGTACGTAGTAATCTTCTGCGGAAGTAGCTTATTTGAAACGCCACTCTTCTTGTTGGACACCTCTGTCCACTCGCCACTGCCGTTGAAGTCGATTTTGGTCCCATTTACAAGTCCTACCTCGTAGTCGGTATCCAAAATATCGCGCTCAACGTTGGCGTATAGAACATCAATGCCTGTGAAGTTTTTATTCAAAAAGCTGATGGCCGCCTTAGGCATCTGACCAATCTTTATCGGACGCTCGTCTGCAACAACAACTGCAGTCGATGCGAAAAATAGTACCATTGCTAATATAAATCTTTTCATTGTATAAAGTTTTAAGTTACTTTTCTAACGGCAAAGATAAAACAAAAATTGTACAAAAGTGCAAAAATCTGTTAAAAAAATAGCACTTTTTTGAAATAAAATCGTAAATATCTGATTATCAGCAGTGTATTTTTGTAAATTTTTTCGGGTGTTTTGCAACATAAATAATGAATTTTATAACGGGTGCTCTTTGCTCCGGTCTTGTATCTCTACTTTTGATGATATGTTCTAAAAAGTCCTATTTTATGTGCAAAAAGGGCGAAGAATCAAAATATTTTGCTACATTTGTATTTAATTAGTGTAATGTTGGCCGACGAATAGTGGGGTGGAACTGCTAATATTTCCTGATTATCAGGGGCTTAGGATAGAAACAACATTTATATTGCACAATTTAATATTTACATTGTCTTATGGGAATGAAAGAACAATTAGAGAGTCTGAATGAATTGACTATCAATTTTGGTGAGGGGGGAATGATGATTGTAAATATCATCCTTGCTTTTGTTATGTTCGGAGTTGCTCTCGGCATTAAAACATCAACATTCAAGGAGGTATTCAAAAAGCCTAAGTCTGTGATTGTCGGTGTGTTAATGCAGTGGATAGGACTTCCGGCAGTGACATTCGCAGTGGCTTTGGCACTTAATCATTGGATTACACCAATGGTTGCTCTGGGTATGATTTTGGTGGCGTGCTGTCCCGGTGGAAACATCTCCAACTTCATCTCGTCACTCTCGAAGGGAAACACTGAGTTATCAGTATCTATGACGGCTATTACTACCGCTTTTGCACCGATAGTAACGCCGTTTAATTTTTGGTTGTGGGGTACTCTTTACAGCCACTTTGTCAGCGTACATAGCGATATTCCGGTGCTGGTAATTCCATTCCTGCCGATGCTTGAGCAGATTTTGTTGCTCCTCGGTGTGCCTATCGTGTGCGGTCTGCTCTTTGCAAAGTATTTTCCGAATGCCACAAAGAGAATTACCAAGCCTGCACAGGTACTCTCAGTACTGCTCTTTATCGGTATGGTTATCGTATCGTTCTCGCAGAATTTCCAGATTATTGTAGATAACATCTTCTACATCTTCTTCATCGTCTTGCTCCACAATGCTTGTGCTTTGGGTACAGGATATTTCGGCGGTAAGCTCTTTAGACTGCCGGAGAAGGATTACCGTTCGCTCACTATCGAGGTGGGTATTCAGAATTCTGGTCTGGGTCTTATTATGCTCTTCAACCCTGCAATCTTCCCGCCGGAGATTTGGCACGGTCACTACGGAGGTATGCTTATCGTAACTGCATGGTGGGGTATCTGGCATATTGTTGCGGGTCTTACCGTTGCATACCTTTTCCGCAGAAAACCGCTGGCAGAGTAGAGCTAAATCTGTCTGTTAAACACAATTTCTATATATGGCAAAGGAGAAGAAAATCCAAGACTTCGACTTCCTCTATTGGCTGCTGCGTTACTACGTAGATTTTGCACTCCGACTCTCCTATCGCTCTGTGCGATATGTGGGCAAGGAGCGTATCCCGCAGGATGGGGCGGTTATCTATGCTCCAAACCACACAAACGCCCTGATGGATGCGTTGGTTATCCTTGCGATGGATCGTAAGCCGAAGGTCTTTGTTGCTCGCGCAGATATCTTCCGAAATCCGAAACTTGCGAAGATTCTCACTTGGCTCAAGATTATGCCGATTATGCGTATGCGTGACGGCTATGATGAGGTGAAGAAGAATCAGGAGATTTTTGAGAAGGCTGTAGATGTGTTGCGCGACAAGGTGCCGTTCTGCATCTTTCCTGAGGGTACACATCAGGCGAAATATTCGTCGCTACCACTCTCAAAGGGTATCTTCCGCATCGCTTTTCAGGCTCAGGAACTTATGCCCGATATGCCGCTCTATATCGTTCCGATGGGTCTGAGATATGGCAACTTCTTCCGTTTCCGTTCGACTGTTCGCGTGCAGATTGGCGAGCCTATTAATGTGGGTGAGTTTATCGCTGCGCACGGCGATGCTACGCAGGCGGAGCAGATGGTCGAGCTGAAGGATATCCTTGCCGAGCGAATGAAGGAGTCGATATTCTACATCCCGAACGACGAGAACTACGATGCCGTATATGAGATTTGTGCCGCTGTGGTAAAGCAGCAGGCTAAACGCTATAGGGAGAGGGGCGAAAATCGCCTTGATGCGCACTTTAGATTCAATAAGCAGACCGTAGAGCAGATTGATAGACTGAAAAGCGAGAATCCTGAGCTCGCTGCACAGCTGTTGCAGCTTGGTGCTGAGGCCTCTGTGCGCCGTAAGTCAAAGCGTATCAGCCTCGCCTCGGTATCTGTCCGCTATCCTGTGCTGTCGCGTATTCTCAAGACACTCTTTGTCCTTGTTTCGCTGCCATACAGTATTCCGGCATCAATTCTTACATTGCCGATAAATGCTCTGTGCTGCGCTATCTTTAAGAGGTTAAAGGACTACGCCTTCCGTAACTCGATACGCTACTTCATCAACCTTATCGTTTGGCCGATATTGATGATTATCTACGCCGCAATTGCCTATGCCGTGCTGCCTTGGCAGTGGGCTCTGCCGCTGACTGTTGCCTTTCTGCCTGCGCCAATCGTGGCTCAGGAGTGCTGGCGACTTCTGCGACTCTTTGGCTCGGATATAAAACTGCTTGCCGACAGTGACCTTCGTGCAAAATATCGTAAAATTAGAGAGATACTTTATTAATATTATTACTATGAAGATTAGATACATTGTTTCGCTTCTGCTCGTGCTCTTTGCTGTTCAGAGCGTAGAGGCTAAAAGTAAGAAGACAACCGAGCAGAGTGCTCAAACAGAGGATAAGAAGGAGATTGTAAAGACCGGCTATAACTTCGGTCCGCTCCCCGCAGTGGCATTTGATGCCGATAAGGGCTTCCAGCTCGGTGCGCTGCTCAATATCTACGACTTTGGTGACGGTAGTACCTACCCAAATACTCGTCAGCAGTGGTATATCGAGGCCTCTTTCTTTACAAAGGGCTCACAGCAGTATATCCTCTCGTATGACAACCGCTTCCTTATTCCGGGCGTGCGTTGGTCATCGGCGCTCACTATCTTTAATGATAAGGCAATGGACTTCTACGGCTTTAACGGTTATATGTCATACTTCGACCACGAGAAGGTCGCTGCAGGTAAGGATAAGAAGAATGAGGATATGTACATCTACACTCCGAAGTATCGTCTTAACCGTCTGGCTATCCTCTTTAAGAGTGACTTTGTCGGTAATATCTGGGACAAAAAGCTCTTCTGGGAGGCGGGTTATCACTTCAGCTACTTCAAGCAGGGCGCTATAAACCGCGAGAAGATTAATAAGAATAAGGCAGAGCATAAGATGTTCCCCGATAGCGAGAAGACCCTCTTTGAGCAGTATCGAGAGTGGGGTCTTATCTCTGATGAGGAGGCTGATGGCGGCCTGAATAGCACTATCCGTGCCGGTCTGCTCTTCGATACTCGTGATAAGGAGGGAGCTCCTTCACGCGGTATTTGGGCTGAGGCTCACATTATCGCCGCTCCGAAGTGGCTCGGAACAACTAACCCGTACTACCGCTACTCGGCAACCTTCCGCCACTATATCCCTGTAATTAAGAACGATGTGCTCACCATTGCATATCGACTCAACTATGAGGGTACTATCGGCAAGAATGCACCATACTACGTATGCCCTTACCTTACAACCGTAGGTCCGCAGTATGACCGTGACGGTATGGGTGGCTATCGTACCGTGCGTGGTATTATGCGTAACCGCGTGCAGGGTCTGGATGTGGCATCGTATAACGCCGAGATTCGTTGGCGCTTTGTGAACTTCACACTCTGGAAGCAGAATATCGCCTTCGGTCTGAACCTCTTTAGCGACGGTACATACGTCACAAGAGGCCGCGATATGGAGTTCAAGGGTACTGTAGAGAAACTCGGTTTGGACTACCTTAAGGTGCGCGCAGAGTATGATGAGTATATGTCAAAGGGTCAGGAGAAGGATCTCCCGCATATCACCGTCGGTGCCGGTCTTCGCTTTATCATGAACCAAAACTTCATCGTCGCTTTCGAGTACGGTCTGCCTGTCGGTCAGTTGCGTAAGCAGGATGGTAAGGGGGCGTTTTATATCAACACCGGCTACCTCTTCTAACGTGCATTTGTCGTGATAGCGGGGCATCTACTTCCGCTAACCCAAATAACCAGCAAAGGGCAGTACGTCTTGTACAGCCCTTCGCTGTTTTTTGTGCCGAGCGTTGTACCTGCCCCACTCTGACGACAAATGGGGTTTTATCGTGAAAAGCACGCACCTGCGGCACATCCCTCATAGTCCCGAATGGGAAATACCGTAGTATGTCCCATCCGCTCCTATATCACGATGCACCGTATCTGCATACTTTTGACGATAAATCGGTTTTATCGTGATAGTGTCACACCTTCGCCATATCCCTCAAATCCCCGAATGGGAAATACGCAGAGTATGTCCCATCCGGGGTGTTTTCACGATATGCCGAATCTGCACCACTCTGACGATAAAACAGTGCACAGAATAATTGGCGTGCAAACTCTTATTTGCTTTTAGTTTGGCTATTTTTACTGCGTTAGCTGTACTGCGTAGCCAGGAAACCCGCTTAATCGTTGCACCCGGAGCAGAGGAACTCTGCGACTAAGCCTCCCTTTCTCAAAGGGAGGTTTGGAGGGAATGTCAATATTTTTGTAAAGTATTAGTATCAGCCGTTTGTTTTCGGATTGAGCAGAGAACAAAACTTTGGTTTTGAATCTTTTTCGAGAATAACTGCTATCCGCAAGGATAGTAAAAATAGAAAGAGCGGTAGTGTAAGCTTGCTTACAAACTACTGCTCTTGCTGTTTTTCTATTGTCGCAGACAACGTTATTCTCGCAACAGATACTACCAAAACGAAGTTTTGGCGAAAGTTT
>JAFQFV010000036.1 GCA_017398555.1 Alistipes sp. | reverse complement strand
TGACATATCGCGTTAGCGGCAGTAAATGCGCCGCTATCACGGCAAATGCAGCTAATGATGCCTTTTCACGACAAAATTAATAGCCGAATATCTGCTCAGGTGTCACAAACTCAACCTTTCCAAGACTCTTGAGGTAGTTCATATCCACATCATTCTTATCGCCAAGGATGCAATAGATATACTTATTGCCCTTAATATGGTTCTGCTGGAACTCTACCACATCGGCAAGGGTCATGGTCTGGATACCGTTATAGACAGCCTCTGTGCGGTTGAAGTCGGTAATACCGAAACGCATATCGCCGATATACTTCCACAGCACATCCATCTTGGTTGTTCGAGCTGTACCCATACCTGTCAGCAAGCCCTGCTTTGTCAATTCAAAGGCTGCCTCAGACTGCGGCATATTCTCGATAATCTCATCAAATGCCTCGATAGCCTGCTGCATTTTATCGTTCTGGGTTGCAATAAAGGCGTGGAAGTAGTACGGCTCATTGCAAGTTGCACCCTGACCGAGGTATGCGTAAGAGGAGTATGCAAGACCGCGAGCCTCGCGCATCTCCTGGAAGACGATTGCATTCATACCGCCGCTGAAGTACTCGTTATATAGGCGGGTAACAGGGTCGAGCTTTACATCAAACATATCTCCACCGCAGGCGTACTGCATATAATATATCTGCTTTGCATCGTACTGCGCAAATACAACCTTTGGCTCTGTAACCTCAACATTCGGAGTGCTCTTATACTCTACAGGTATCAAATTCTCAGCCACAACATGAGAGGTATTGAGCTGCTTTGCAAGCTCACGCTTGCTCATAGGACCATAGTAGAGGATACGGTGCTGGTAGTTCTTCAGACCGCGAATCTTATCAAGCAGAGCCTCTGACTCAAGGGCCATAAGTTGCTCATTTGTAAGGGTTGTGCGGGCAACATAGTCGCTACCATAGACAACATAACGCTGCAGCGCATTATAGTTTGCGCGCTGGTTGGTCTTACTATTTGTACGCTCCTTAATCAAATCGTTCTTAACCTCGGCAAGTACAGCCTCATCGCCCTTAACGTCAGTCATATACTCCTCTGCAAGCGCCATAGCTGCAGGCATATTCTCCGCAATACCTGAAATGGTTACGTAGAAGTTAGTCTTTGATGGCGAGAATGATACATCGCACGCAAGCTCATACTGCTCACTCAAAATCTGCGCAAGGCTCTTGCTCTCGGTACCGAGCATCGACATATAGTCACGCGCAACAGATAGTGAAGGGTCGCTCTCAAGACCAAAGTCGTAGAGGTATATGAGCTCAAAGCGCTCGTTAAGCTCATTCTGCTTGTAGAGCACCTCGATACCGTTATCGAGGGTAAAGATATCCATATCGCGCTCATAATCGGTAAAGCGAGGAGCTATCGGAGTAACCTCAGAGCCTGCGATTGCCTTCAAGAACTCAGATTGGCTATCACGATTTGTAGCGATAGGTGTAATCTGCGGCTTGTCAATCTTCTTCTGGCTCTTATCCTCGCCCTGACGCTTATAGACGGTCACAAGCGACTGACTTGTAAGGTTCTTGCAAGCCCAAGCGACAACATCCTCCTTGGTAATCTTCGATGCACGGTCGAGCTTTGACACACTCTCCGCCCAATCGTTTCCATTGATAAATGAGAGTGCCATAGCGTAGCAACGAGCGAAGTTATCCTCATACGATACCATCAAATCGCGCTTATAGTTGGCAATAATTGCATTGATAATGCTCTCATCGAACTCTCCGCTCTTCAACTTCTCCACCTGTTCAAGCAGCAGAGCCTCCACCTGCTCAAGGGTCTGGCCAGCCTTTGGCATACCCACAAGCACCATAAAGCCCGCATCAGAGAGCTGGTCTGCCGATGCACCGCCGTAGAGCACCTTCTGCTCCTGAATAAGGTTCTGGTCGATAATACCGCAGTTGCCGTTACTGAGCACCGAAGATACAATCTCAAGCATCAGTGCATCCTCACTTGTTGCAGCACCTGTGAGCCAACCTGCATAGAGCATCTCACTCTCAAGGCCGTACACCTCGGCACGACGAGGCTCGGTTACAGGGATAATCTCGCCCTCAATGCCCTGTGGAAGTGACTCATTAGGGGTCATATCGCCGAAATATGAGTCAATAATTTTAATCACCTCATCCGGATTGAAGTCACCCGAAAGAGATACAGCCATATTATTTGGCACATAGTATGTGTTGTAGTAGTTCTTGATATTGGTAATTGACGGATTCTTCAAATGCTCCTGCTTGCCGAGTACAGAGTGCTGACCGTATGGATGATTTGGCATCATCAGCTCGAGGAACCTCTCCAAAACTTTACGAGAGTCACGAGTAAGGCTCATATTATACTCCTCATAGACAGTCTCAAGCTCGGTATGGAAACCGCGAATAACGGCATTCTTAAAGCGCTCAGACTCAATCTTTGCCCAATTCTCGACCTGATTTGACGGAATCTCGGACATATAACTTGTCTCATCGTACGAGGTCCAAGCATTACAGCCATCACCACCGATACTCTGGATAAGTTTGTCGTACTCGTTTGGAATAGAGTACTTTGAAGCCTGCTGTGACAGCTCGTCAATCTGTGCATAGATAGCCTTGCGCTCACGCTCGTCTGTTGTCACGCGATACTTCTCAAACAGAGCCTCAATCTGGTCGAGCAATGGCTTTTCTGCCTGATAGTCACTTGTGCCGAACTTATCTGTACCCTTGAACATAAGGTGCTCAAAGTAGTGTGCAAGACCTGTAGTCTCGGCAGGGTCATTCTTCGCGCCCACACGTACAGAGATAATTGTCTGAATACGAGGCTGCTCCTTATTTACAGACAGATAGACCTTCAATCCGTTATCGAGTGTATAGATACGTGTTCCAAGAGGGTCGCCCGATACCTTCTCGTAACTATACTCCGAGCAGGATGACAGAGCGAAAAGTGCCACTGCCATCAAAATTAACCTAATGTGTTTCATAACGTTATTGTTTAGAATAGATTTACAAACCAATCTTTGATTACAGGGAATATATCTCCGAATACGGCAAGCAGCATTGCGAAGCTCAGTATAATCTTTATTCCCGTGCCGAGCAGAAACGAAAGGAACGAACCTGCGCCCGACTTAAACGCCCTCTTAACATCCGACGGGTCGGCAATCAGCTCGCCTATCACAGCACCGAAGAATGGACCAAAAATCGCACCTACAATACTTCCGAGCAACATACCGGCTATAAGACCCGCGATAGCTCCACGCTCACCCGCCTTACTACCACCTGCAACCTTAGTCATATAGACCGGCAGGATATAGTCTGCAATAGATACAACTATCGTCAGCGCAAGATATACCCAAACAGATGTGGTCGAAATCTGCGAAAAAGAGCAGAAGTAACAACACAAGTAGCCCACATAGGCAAGTGCCACACCGGGCAGCACAGGAACTATGCAGCCGATAATACCTACCACGATGAGTAGTATTGCAAGTATCGAGAGTAGTACGTTCATTACTTAACTAACTTATTTGTTGCAGTATCGGGGAAGATGACCCACGGCTGGAAACTCTTTGCCTCTTCAAACTCCATTGCGGCATACGAGATAATAATCACCACATCGCCCACCGATGCTTTATGTGCCGCCGCTCCATTAAGGCAAATAACACCACTGCCCGCCTCACCGGGGATTGCATAAGTCTCAAGACGCTCACCATTGGTTACATTTACAACCTGCACCTTCTCTCCACGAATAATATTCGCAGCCTCCATCAGTGAGCTATCGATAGTTATGCTACCAACATAATTCACATTTGCCTGAGTGACCTTCACTCTGTGAATCTTCGATTTGAGGACCTCTATAACCATCTATTACTTAAGTTTAATATTATCAATAAGTCGTATCTCGCCTGCCTGCACAGCAATACAGCCCTGGATACGCTCACTATCACTCCAATTCTCCACCTGCTGAAGAGAGAGTGCATCGACAGCCTGGAAGTAGATAACCTTGAGCAGCGGATTGCTCTCCACCTGCTCTACAACCCAAGCAGTAAGCTGCTGCGGAGTCATCTCTGAGAGTTTTGTAGTGGCTGCGCTGAGCACCTGATAGATATGCGGTGCTGCGGCACGATGCTCTGCTGTAAGCAGTGTATTTCTTGAAGAGCGGGCAAGACCGTCAGTATCGCGAATAATCGGGCAATCGACAATATCAAGAGTAAGACCCAACTGCGCGCACATAGCACGAATAACTGCTATCTGCTGAAAATCCTTCTCGCCAAAGTATGCCTTTGTAGGCTCAACAATGGCAAAGAGGCGGCTTACAACCTGCGCCACACCGTTAAAGTGGCCAGGACGGGTTGCGCCCTCCATAACCTTATCAATCTGACCGAAGTCAAAGACTCTTGTATCCGGCTCCGGATATATCTCCTCCACACTTGGGAAGAGGACATAATCCACACCCGCAGCCTCAAGCATCGCTGCATCAGCCTCAGGGGTACGCGGATAGTTCTTCAAATCATTCTTATCATTAAACTGTGTAGGATTGACAAAAACACTCACCACAACAACGTCACACTCTGTACGAGCACGCTCAACGAGTGAGATATGACCCTGATGCAGGGCACCCATTGTAGGTACAAAGCCAACTACTTTGCCTTTACAGCCGGCAAGAGCCTCTCGCAGGCCGGAAACAGTTGAAAACGATTTCATCTCTTCAAATATTTATATCACAAAGTTATAAAACTATTCAAAAAAGTCAATGTTATATCTACTTTTTTTGCAATAAATCGGGTTCAGAGCAGTTAATAACCCACTTTTTACCATCTGCTGTCGTTATCAGATAGAGGTTATCCATCGCCGTTGCATACATCGTAAACTCCCCCAAACGTCTGTTTGAAAACCTTCCGAAGTAGCCAAACAGGCCTCCGCAGCCACCCAAATTGGCAGTCCAACGCATATCTTTGGCACTCAAAGGCTCAATAGCAAGAATGGTCGAACGGAGAATGGTAACACTATTATAACGGCGCAAAATCGTTATCTGCGACTCTGACACCTCTAATCGTTGCGGCGAATAGCCCTCACAATAGGCAGCTATAGCGATAAATATCGGCAGAGCGATAATCAAACCGATAATACCGCCAACAACACCCCCCTGAACAATCGTTGCAATCATCAGCCCGATAACCGCCACAGCCACAATAAAGAAGCTGAAGGTGATTATCCAGACAATCTTACTCCAACGATAAGGAAGCGTATGTACTACCTCTCTTGCCATTAAAACTGAACTTTAACACCCGCCAAAGCACCAATTCCATACTCCTTATAGAGTGCCCAATGGTATATCTTGGCATTTGCCAAATTGCGACCCTCAACGTAGAGTGTGCAGCGTTTGCCGACAAACCAATCGAAGACTAACGACAAATCGACATAAGCAGGATAGCTGACCGTTGTAAATCTATCTGCAATCTGCTCTGCATCAGGCGTCTGAAGCACTGACCAATTGGTCTTACCCACAAGGTGAGCCGAAGCACCGACTGCGAACTTACGGTGTGTGTAGCGTGCATTAAACTCACCCTCGAAAGATGGTCTGTGGTTTGCCAAATAGAGATCCTTGCTCTGGCTATAGGCCATAGCCTTCGCCTTTAGAGAGAAGTAGAGCACCGAGAGTGGTTTATACTCCACCGCCGCATTAATTGACCAGACAGTATGGTTACCAACCTCTGCCGCAAAGTATGCAGGCTGTGGAGCGTACCAATAGAGTGCGTTCCTTACAATAGCTGCATCTCCATAGAGACGATAAGAGAGGCGATTTTTCAACACATTACCCGCAAAACCGATACGAAAATTATAGCTGTAGGTATTTGGTGTACCGGCAATGCTCTCTGCCGCATATATCACATACGGATTGATGCTCTGCAACTGCTGGTATGAGTTATTTTTCAACTCGCCATTTACCTCAATATATGGCACAAAAGAGCCGTTATCGAAGAGGTTAGCCCCCAAATAGAGGTGTGGGAAGAGGTGGTGCTTATGGCTCTTCTCAACACTCTTCAAGTGGTCATAGCTATAGGTCAAGCCCGCTCTTACATCCAGCTTCTTCTTGGTATGGAAATTTACCATAGCCGTTGCCGAGATGATATTATCCGAGTAGCTGTCGAGCGACTTAAATCCATAATAGCCATTATACTTCAGCGTAAGCATAAGCTGCGTGCGGGTGGCTATATCTCTACCAACGGTAGCACCCACAGCCGTACTAAACTGCTGCAACTTACGGTCATCAACAAGCTGATTTGACTTATCGTTATAGTAGTCTGCTGTGGCATAGACAGAAAAGTTCACCTTCGACATATCGGAGAATGAGTCGCCAAACTTGAGCGTTGCTGCGATATTTTCGTAATTAACCTCCGGTGTTGTCTGCTCCTCGGCTATCTGCTGAGCGTAACGGTGGAAGAGGTTAGATTGGTAATAGATGTCGCCATCAAATGTATAACGACCGATATATTTACCGCCATTAAAGCCGATACGGTTATCCATATATCGCGAATCGTTATTGTAGCTAAAGCTCTGACCACCAAGCGTATAACTATCTTTGATATTAGAGAAGCGACCACGATGGTTTACATAACCGCTCAAGTAGCCCACATCGGCACGATTTGTCGAGGCATAGACATCAAGCTCGGTTGCAAGCGGATAGCCCACACCCGCCTTGAGGTAGAATGGGTAGCGCTTGTCAAAATCCCAATATGTTATCGTTGCCGGGCGCACCTTACTTGTTGTCAGTGCCGAGGCAAAGGAGTTCGGGGTGATTGTATAGTCAATCTCCGGACGGATATTTACCGTATCCTGCTTATCTGTCGCCATATCGAGTTTGCGAGCAGGTGGCAGCTTTGGAATATACTCCTTTACAACCTCCACCTCTCTTGTAACCTGTGCCGCCGCAGAAAGGGCGACAAACAGGGCCGATATTGTCAATATAAATCTCTTCATACTACTGCAATTTTTCAATTCTCTTCTTCGCCTCATCAACCACTCCGTCATCTACAGGGGTATAACCATCAACAATGCTCTGGTATGTTGCACGGGCCTGGAATATATCACTCTTTGATGCATAAATATCACCCAACACGATAAATGCCTTGCCGAGGAAGTAACTCTGTGGAGAGCGGCTATCGGCAAACTCATAGACAAGCGCCTCGGCCTTATCATACTCACCCAACTCAAAGTGGTGGCAGATAATACGATATGCGGACTCTGCACCCACAGCATCGCCCTTGTCGGCACTAAGGGTTCTAAATATATCGAGCGCCTCTGCTGTACTATTTTGTGTAACGAGCACCTTTGCCTTACTGAAGTGCGCCTTGCGAAGTACCGATTGGTCAATATCCTCCATCTTATCGACGTCAGCTGCCATAGCGAGTATCAGTGCACTCTCATCATCGAGAATTGTACTCTCAACATAGCCCTTTGCCACCTTACGACGCGCCTCTGCATCCTCCAACAAATCATAGAGGCGACGATAAGCCGATGAGGCCTCGGTGTACATCTTATGCTCCGAAGTAACCTGTGCGAGCTTCTCCAACACAGGCACTGTATAGCGACTCTTCGGACGATCGGATAGCAGCTTCATACTCTCCAACGCGCGGTCGAGAGAGTCGCACTTCAGGTAGCTGTCACTAAGACAGAAGAGGGCATCATCAATATAGTAACCCTTTGGATTTGAGGCGATATAGTTCTCAAAGTGGGCAATAGACTCATCTGTTCTACCGGCAAGATATATCTGCTCGGCGGCACGATAGCTGAGCGAGTCACGAGTAAGTGCGCTCAAGTCACACTCAACACCCGTGCGCTCTGCATAGGCGAAATATGACGACACATCACCCTTTGAGACATAAATCTCGCGCACGCTGTTCATCGCATCCTTAGCCGCCTGCGACTGCGGTGCTGCCGAGATAACGGCATCATAGCTCTTCAGCGAGCGAGCCGAGTCGCCGAGGTTGAAGTATGTAAGTCCCAAGTCGAGCATCGCTGCCGTAACATACGGCGATGACGGATAGTCGGCAACAAGCGTCTCAAGCACCTTTGCACCCTCACTATAGCTACCTGAATGGAGGTAAGTTCTACCCAACTCATACGATGCGTCATCGACATAATCGCCCTGCTTCTCGGAGATGATGCCCTTCAAAGCCTCAATTTTCGGGCTCTTCTTACCCATAAGTCCCAACGAGAGTGCGCGACGATAACGAGCGTAGTGACTCTGCTCCGTTCCAAGAGCCACAGCACCTTCATAGTTCTTTACAGCCGAGTCATAGTTCTTCTGCAAAAAGTGCACATCCGCCAGACGATTATAACCATCTGCGCGATACTCGTCACGCTCCTTATAGAGCCATATAAAGCCCTCTAAAGCCTTCTGTGCAGCAGCAATATCCTCCAAAGCGATATTTGCATAGCCCAGATTGTAGAGTGCCATTTTATACTCATTCGCATTGCGAGGTGCACGCTTGAGGTAGAAGTTATACTGCTTTACAGCCTGTGACATATCTCCATTCTGATAGGCAATTTCACCCAACCAGAAGGCACACAGTGCGTTATACTTCGGACTCACGCCAACAGCCATTGACTCCTCCAGCGAACTCTTTGCCTTGACATAGTCGCCAACCTCAAAAGCCTCGATACCCTTATAGTAGGCAATCTTCTGCAACGCGGTCTTCATACTGCCGTCAGGATTTGGGAAGGCACGAATAGCATCATAGGCCATATCATAGTCACGCGAGTTGTAATATGCCGCAATAAGCAACTCCTTCGCCTCCGGAGCACGCTCTGTGTCGGGATAGCGGGTGATGTAACGAGTCAGAACATTTATTGACTCATTAAACAGTCCGCCGCCCGTCTCAAAGAGGAGCTTTCCATAGTTGAAGAGTGCATCCTCCGAGATATCGTTATTAAAACGCTCATCCGCAGCAAGCGCAAAGGCGTGAATTGCATTCTTCTTATCCCCCAGACGAACATAGCAGTCGGCAAGGTGGTAAGAGGCGTTCTGTGCAAGATTATCTGTACCTGTACATACAGCCTTCAGTGGCGCCACAGCACCGGCATAGTCGGCCGTGCGGTATGTAGTGTAGCCGAGCAGGTAGTTATCCTCACGGCTCATCTTGTCCTCTACGCTCTTTGCATAGGCTGTAATATACTGCAACGCCTTACCGTAACCATCAAGGCGGAACCACGCCTCGGCAGCCAGACGAAGAACCGAGTTACGCTCGGTATCGGCAGACTTGGCAAGCAGCGCATCGCAGTTATCGACAACATACTTATAGTTCTCTCTATCAAACTCAAGCTGAAGCAGATAGAACGGAATAAGGCCCGAATAAATCTCGCTATTTTTGAGCGATACAAAGCCCTTGTAAGCCTTCTCAATATCGCCACGCGAGTAGTTTATATATGAGATATAGTAGAGCGCGTGCTCATAAGAGACGCCACCCGCAGGTACGCGGTTGAAGTGTGTCAGCGCATTGCTATAGTCACCCTCAAGGAAGCATATGTAACCCATTCTCACGTCATAACGCTCGCGGTCAGCTGTTGTGAGCGACTTGTACGGCACACTCTCAAACTCAGCCTTTGCCGCAGCCCACTGCTCTGTCTCGCAGTAGTGCATCGCCAACAGAAAACGGACATCTGTCGCATGCACCGAGCCGGGATAGTGGGTCAAAAAACTCTTCATTCGCTGCTCGGCAATGTTGTCATCAAGACGCACCGCACATACGGTCAGGCCATACTCCACCTGCTGCAAAACATCAATATTATCCGACGGAGTAATCTCCTTCAGACGCATATACTCGTGACGAGCATCGGCCGCCCTGCCGTGCTCAAGCAGACTCTTTGCTCTATCGAGCAACACCTGCTCATTCTCTCTATTGTCCGCCGCAACACTACCCCACGCAAGCGCGAGGAGCAACGCAGCCACTATTGTCGTTCTTCTAAACATATACATACACTAAAGATATACATACAATCTGTGCAAAAATAGCAATTATGAACAAGACTTCCTAATTTTCCTACGGAAAATCAACCAACCCGACAAAATCAGCCACAAAAAAAGAGTAAGAAGAGTAGTTGATATTCTGTTTATTCCAGATATAAACGATACTCGGACTGATATAATTGTAGAAGTTCGATTTTTTGGAATACTATTTGCTCTGTGGAAGGGTAAAAACTATCAAAAATATTGAGCTATGAGAGTAAAGATTACTATTGAAATGGGAAAGGATGGGGAGTTTCACTCCGTAAATAAGAAGGTGGAGGAGATGAACCCCAAAGAGTTGATACTATATGCTACGGCGATGTGTGCCTCGATAACGATGAAAGGGATACTTGACAAGGAGCATATCGTTCCAAAGAGTGCAGAGATAGAGATGTCGGGAGTGCTTGACACAGAGCAGGTTATGGCAAAAAGCATCTACCGTTCATTTAACATTCTCTACCGTATAGAGTGCAGCACGCTCTCCGAGCAGAGCAAAATCGGCAGAGCGGTCAATCTAACGACCGAAAAGTATTGTGGCACCCTGCAGATGCTCCGCCGCATAGCTCCCCTATCGCACGAGGTGTCGATTGTAAGCATAGAAACAGAGGGGTATTAGTTGTTGGCTGTTACCTTACAGAGGTATCCGCAAGTGGATGAGAAGTTTGGCAAGAGTTTGCACACCGCTACCTCTTTGCACATATTTGATGTCAGAGTGCGTCAGGTATGGTGCATCGTGAAATATCCCCGGATGGGACATACTAAAGGGTATTTCCCATTCGGGAATATAAGGGATGTGCCTCAAATTTGCACTACGCTTGTTCTGTGCACTCATTTGTCGTCAGAGTGGTGTAGTTACAACGCTCGGCGCGATTGGAGGCGATGGGCTGTACAAGGTGTACTGCCCATTGCTGACATATCGCGTTAGCGGAAGTAAATGCGCCACTATCACGGCAAATTTTTGTTGTCAGAGTATAGTAGCTGTGGTGCATCGTGAAATAGACACGGATGGGACATACTTCTGTATTTCCCATTCGGGACTATGAGGGATGTGCCGCAGATGCTATGCTATCACGACAAATGCACGATAAAAATCAAATATCGCGACAATTAGCCTTACGCGTAATTATGCCGTCAGTGAGGACCACGAGCCCCGTATTCGCGCGAAGCATCGTCTTCATAGTTTTGGAGTCGATATTGTAACAGCGGACTTGCTCGCTGCCGGCAAACGAATGGAAGGTTGGGCGGGTTACAGGCTCCGGAGTAAGGCAGATAACGGCTGCACTCTCCGCAGCGGCCTGCTCAACCACCGATCGGAGGCGCTCCTCACAGCGTGCAGAGACCTTTGCGCGGTTTGTTACGCAGAGCATATAGAGGTTACCCTTGATAGAGAGCAGGCTATCTGTCACCTCTCCCCTATCATCGGCGATATAGAACTCAAGAATCATCGGTTCAACCTTATCGGTCACATCCTCGCTCACGCGGGTATCGACCCACTCCCAGCGATTCTCATTATGCCAAGCCTTATCGTCAATCGAGAACTCTCTGAGCTTTCCTGTACGGCGATTACGATAGACCAGCACCACCTCACTATCTTGTTGGCGGTTACGCGCCTCATCCATAGCTTGTGCGATATTTGTACCCTCTTTATAAGGCAGCAAATCGACAGGTGGCAGGTGCATATAGCAATATGTACCCACGCCCATACTGAATACACAGAAGAATACCGCCATAGCGAACTCCAGGCGCGAGAAGGCAAACATTCTATCAGGGCGATAGCGCCACCAAACCACCAAAATCAGCGGCAGCAATATCAGATTCTTTATAAATGACTGCCACGGCGTTAGCTTGACAACATCGCCAAAGCAACCACAATCCTCTACAGGGATAAAGGTTGCGCCGAGGAAGGTGATGATGGTAAATATTATCATCGAGGCAGTTGCGAAGGTCGAACACATACGTATTCTGACCTTAAAGAGCAGCATACATCCCATCATCAGCTCCGCACCACAGAGCCATATCGAGAATATCATCGCAATAGGCTTGAAGGCCTCAAGACCATACGATACCAGGTAGTTATTCACACTCAGAGCCGTACCCCACGGATCGATAGATTTTACCGCGCCTGAGAAGACAAAGGTCAGGGCGACAAGCACACGGCAAAAGTGGGTAAAGAGGCGGAATGAGCGACGGTTTCTTAATGGGATAGCTGCCATATTGTTGGGTTTACATCTTGTTAAGCAACGGAGTTACAACCTCAGCTATTCGGGCGAAGATTCCCTGCGGAGTATCCATACCCCCCTCGGCATTACTACAGTTGATGACCTGTAGAGCATCATCACTCTTTGCAGCCTCGAGATATACATTACGCACCATCTGCTGAAGGTCGAGTGACGACTCGTGAATATCCTTTTCGCCATTCAGATAGGCTCTATCATCGCCACTGCGCTGCTCGGTGAGCGACTTGGCTGTAAATGAGAACGGAACATCCAAAAAGAGCGAAAGGTCGGGGCGCGGAATGTTGTAGTAGCCATACTCAGTATCCAAAATCCACTGCTTGAGCTTTGCTCGCTGCTCCTCTGTGGCAAGTTTTGCGCACTGGTAGCCGATATTTGAATAGACATATCTATCCACAATAACAACCTTACCCTCCGCCTGCCAAGCGCGAATTTGTGGTGCCATATCGGCTCTATCGCCGGCAAAGAGCAGAGCCACGATATATGGATCTACACTCTCCACACTACCGAGTTCTCCGCGCAGAAAGCGGGCAATAAGTTCGCCAAATACGGGCGAGTCAAAACGTGGAAAGTGAACATACTCGCTCTCTATACCGCGAGAGGCAAAGAGTTCACGCAGCAACTTAATTTGTGTGCTCTTTCCTGCGCCATCAAGACCTTCAAGGACTATAAACATACTATCTCAACATTCTCACTGCGCGTTCGACACCGCTAACTAAGGCATCAATATCGGCAGTATTGTTATACAAACCAAAAGAGGCACGACACATACCATTCACTCCATAGCGCTCCATAACCGGTTGTGCGCAGTGGTGACCTGTACGGATGGCAATGCCCATTTTGTCCAAAATCATTCCTATATCGTAGTGGTCACATCCTGCAACATTAAAGCTGACAATAGGAGCCTTATTTGCAGTTGTGCCATATATTGTAAGTCCCTCTATAGCAGAGAGTTTCTCTGTCGCATAGGCAAGCAGATGTGCCTCATGTGCTGCCACCTCTGCCTGCGGCAGACGTTGCAGGTAGGCTATCGCCTCGGCAAGAGCAACTGCACCTATAAAGTTAGCCGTTCCCGCCTCGAACTTAAGCGGCAGCGGAGCAAAGGTAGTCTTGGCAAATGTCACCTTATCGACCATATCGCCACCCGCCATAAACGGAGGCATAGCCTCAAGCAGTTCACTGCGACCATAGAGCACGCCGATACCTGTCGGCGCATAGAGCTTATGACCCGAAAAGGCGTAGAAGTCACAGCCTAACTCTGTCACATCTACCCCACCATGCACAACGCCCTGACAGCCATCCACCAGCACAGCCGCCCCTACAGCGTGTGCAGCGGCGATAATTCGCTTCAAATCGGGGCAGGTTCCAAGAGTATTGGATGCTTGTGTGACGGCTACAATCTTTGTGCGGCTGTCGATGATTTGGTCGAGATTTTCAAGCATCAGTTCGCCCGAATCATCCGCCTCGATAAATCGCAACTCAGCCCCCTTTCGTTCTGCGACCATCTGCCACGGAACGATATTGGAGTGGTGCTCGATACGTGTTACAACGATATTGTCGCCACTTGTTACAAAGCGCTCCGAGAAGCTGTATGCCACAAGATTTATAGATGCCGTAGCACCCGATGTAAAGATAATCTCCTCGCGTTTTGTTGCGCCGATAAATGCTCGCACCGTTTCACGCGCCTGCTCATAGAGTGCCGTCATACGGTCCGAGAGGTGGTGCACGCCACGGTGGATATTGGCATTGAGCGTCTTATACAGCTCCGCCTCGCGCTCGATAACACAGAGCGGTTTTTGCGCCGTAGCACCACTATCAAGATAGACGAGCGGTCTGTTATAGACCCTCTGCTCAAGTAGCGGGAAATCGCGACGAATATTTTCTACATCAAACACCATTATATCTTCGATAACTTATCTGTTACAGCCTCGTGCACAAGGGCACATACGGGTTCCATCTGGCAACGTGACACAACATCCTGCACAAAACCCTCAATCTGCAATCGTCGAGCATCAGCCTCACTGATACCTCTCTGACGCATGTAGAAGATAGCCTCCGCATCCGAATAGCCGACCGTTGAGCCGTGCGAGCAACGCACATCATCGGCATAAATTTCTAACTGCGGCAGGGCGACAATATGCGAATTATCCAACTCTATGTTGCGATTTTGCTGCTGTGCATCTGTACGCTGTGCATCCTGAGCGACATATACCAAACCGTGAAACTCTCCCGTTGCTCTGCCTGCCGAGATACCCTTTACAAGCGATGCACTACGGCAATCGGAGATAAGGTGACGAGTATTGAGATTGAGCGTTGCGTGCTCGCTACCCGATGCAATAAAGAGCGCATCAAAAACACTCTCCGCATTGCGACCATTCAGCGCATAGGTATAAGTAGCATTTGAACTGCGGAGCAGTGCCACAAGGCTCTTACAACGAGAGTTCTCTGCCTGATTTACAGTGATATTGGCATAGCTGTCTGCCAAATAGACCTCTACCAACTCCAACGAGCTGTTTGGCGCCAAATTAATCTCTACCGCAGCCTGACAACTCTTGGTATAGGCGACAACAAGGCGCACCTGCTGCTCTGCGGCAATATCGACCTTAAGACTCTTGATATTGTGCGCAACAAGCGGCAGAGAGGTGCTGACAGAGCTATCAATCACCCCACCCTTAAATGGGCGCAGAGCACCCGAGGATATCAACTCTTCAAAGGTCATACTACTCCTTGTAATCGTTAATCAACCAATCGTAACCCTCCTTTTCAAGCTTGAGTGCCAACGACTTATCGCCCGAATAGATAATGCGACCCTTATAGAGCACATGTACATAGTCCGGCACGATATAGTCCAAAAGACGCTGGTAGTGGGTAATTACCACCGTTGCATTATCCTCTCTTTTTAGTCGAGTTACACCTGTAGCCACAATTCTCAGCGCATCAATATCCAGTCCCGAATCGGTCTCATCAAGGATAGAGAGTGTCGGTTCAAGCATAGCCATCTGGAAAATCTCGTTTTTCTTCTTCTCACCACCCGAGAAACCCTCGTTTACAGCACGTGCAGTGAGCTTGCTGTCGAGCTCCACAATGGCGCTCTTCTCGCGCATCAGTTTAAGGAACTCTGCTGCTGTAAGCGGCTGCTGACCGTTATACTTACGCTTCTCGTTTACGGCAATCTTCATAAAATTTGCCATAGTTACACCCGGAATCTCTACCGGATATTGGAAACCGAGAAAAAGACCCTTGCGGGCACGATCCTCTATCGGAAGTTCGAGCATATTTTCGCCCAAGAATGTAACCTTACCCTCTGTGACAGTAAACTTCTCATTTCCCGCCAACACCGAAGCAAGGGTACTCTTACCCGAGCCATTAGTACCCATTATGGCGTGTACCTCACCCGCCTTAACCTCAAGGTTTATACCCTTAAGAATCTGCTTATCGCCTACCGAGGCGTGTAAATTTTCAATCTTTAACATATTTGGCTGTTGGCCGTTAGCCATTGGCTATTAGCCTTTTATTAATTATTTTCTTATTCTATCTATTTCTCAAATTCACTTTACCCCATCGCCCCGTTTTGTTGTCAGAGTGGTGCAAATACCACGCTCGGGTAAAATTTCAGCGATGGGACATACTAGTCGTATTTCCCATTGCTGGGATTTTAGCTAGCGGCAGTAGTTGCGCCGCTATCACAACAAAACTAGCCAACGGAGCCTTCGAGACTGATGGCAAGCAACTTCTGCGCCTCCACAGCAAACTCCATCGGAAGTTTGGCAAGCACCTCACGGGCATAGCCATTGACAATAAGACCCACGGCATCCTCTGTAGAGATACCGCGCTGGTTGCAGTAGAAGAGCTGATCCTCCGAGATTTTGGAGGTTGTTGCCTCGTGCTCCAGCATCGCGCTCTTATTGCGGCAATCGATATGCGGGAAGGTGTGTGCACCACACTTATCGCCAATGAGCAGTGAGTCACACTGCGAGTAGTTGCGAGCATTCTCCGCCTTTGGGCCAATCTTGACAAGTCCGCGATATGAGTTCTCGCTACGACCTGCGCTGATACCCTTTGAGACGATACGCGAGCGGGTATTACGACCCAAATGTATCATCTTTGTACCTGTATCGGCCTGCTGGTAATTATTTGTCATCGCCACCGAGTAGAACTCACCCACCGAGTTATCGCCGGCAAGCACACAGCTCGGATACTTCCACGTAATTGCCGAGCCGGTCTCCACCTGAGTCCATGAGAGGCGTGCATTCTCGTGGCAGATACCGCGCTTGGTAACGAAGTTATAGACACCACCCTTACCCTCTTTATCGCCGGGATACCAATTCTGCACGGTCGAGTACTTGACCTCCGCATCGCGCTCAACGACAATCTCTACAACTGCTGCGTGCAGCTGGTTCTCATCACGCTGAGGAGCTGTACAACCCTCAAGGTAGCTCACATAGGCGCCCTCGTCAGCCACGATAAGGGTACGCTCAAACTGACCTGTGCCGCGCGCATTTATGCGGAAATAGGTCGAGAGCTCCATCGGACAACGAACACCCTTTGGAATGTAGCAAAATGAGCCGTCAGAGAAGACCGCTGCGTTGAGAGCCGAGTAGAAGTTATCGGCATAACTTACCACCGAGCCCAGATATTTACGCACAAGCTCCGGATACTCACGAATTGCCTCCGAGATTGAGCAGAAAATGATACCCTTTTCGGCAAGTGTCTCACGGAATGTGGTCTTTACCGACACAGAGTCCATCACAGCATCCACCGCCACACCTGCAAGTGCCATCTGCTCCTCAAGCGGAATACCGAGCTTGTCGAATGTACGCTTAAGCTCCGGATCTACCTCATCCATCGAGCCGAGCTTTTTCTTCTGCTTAGGCTCTGCGTAGTATATAATATCCTGAAAATCAATTGGTGGGATATTCAGATGCGCCCAAGTCGGCAAACTCATAGTCTGCCAATGACGAAACGCCTTGAGGCGATACTCTGTCATCCACTCCGGCTCGCCCTTGCGAGAGGAGATGGCACGCACAATATCCTCATTAAGACCCTTCGGCAGAGTCTCGGTCTCAATATCGGTTGTAAAGCCGTACTGATACTCTCTGCTTTCGAGTGACTGTATAATATCTTGACTATTCTCTTTCATAACTATAAATTCGCGCAAAGTTACAAATTTTTATCTGCATTTCCTATAGGGGATACCTATTTTAATAGGTACAAATATCGTACAAACACTATTTTTGAAAAATTTTGGCAAATAATTTTGCAGATTAAGAAAAAAGGAGTACTTTTGTACGCTCTTAAAAATAAGATGTACGGAGGGTTGGGTGAGTGGCTTAAACCAGCAGTTTGCTAAACTGCCGATATCGTAAGGTATCCACTGGTTCGAATCCAGTATCCTCCGCAGGATTTGAAGATGATGAGTGACCAATAGGTCACTCTTTTTTTTGTTTGTATCTATTTTGTGTGCAAGCACCCTATTCAATACAAACAAAAAAAAGCCCATTCGGGCTCATCATCTTACACCTCTGAGGCTGTTGGTATTCTTTAAGGGCTGGTTATCTCCTCGACTATTCACGCACCAAGCAAGCTTGACTGCGCTGTCTCGTCGATGATGACGCACAAAGTGCGACATTCGAATCCAGTATCCTCCGCTCGAAAAAGCTGATGAGATTTCATCAGCTTTTTTTATTTCGAGCGTAGGATATTGGTGTTACCTATCCCCCAAACCCCCTTTCTGTAAAGGGGGCTTAGTCGCTTCGCTCCGAGGTGCAAAAAATCACGCATCGTCACTTAATATATACTGCCGCGGGAGCGACTGGAAAGACGACCAATAGGTCGTCAATCCAAAAAAACCACAAAAAAACGACCACCGAAGTAGTCGTTTATCGTTAAAATAAATTTAGCGCCACACAGGCATTGTATATTCCATCTTTATCGACGTCCGTGGTGACAAAATCCGCCTTAGCCTTAAGTTCTGGGATGGCGTTACCCATAGCGACTTTTGTCCAGCCATCGACGAACATAGAGAGGTCATTTGCAGCATCGCCGAAGACGACAACATTCTTATAATCAGCGCCAAAGTGGTCCATAATGCGACGTATTCCGTAAGCCTTATCAGACGGCTCGACAAAGAAGTACTCCTTATGAAAGCGACCCCACGGCACACCCTCAAGGCTCTTCAAAGTGTGCTCTGTCGGGGCATAGCAGGCGATGTAGGCCTTATAGATTTTATCATAATTTTTCGGATCGAGCCCCTCGATGACCTTGGTCTGCATATATACGTCGTGTGTAAACTCCTCAAAGCGATTATCCGGAGCGCTACGGAAGATGGTATTATCTATCTGTATTGCCCACGGGATATCGCGTCTTTTACACTCCTCGACCACGGCGACAATCTGCTCCTTCGGCATTGGAGTAATATCGAGCAGCTGACCATTAATTGTCACGCCATAGCCGCCATCGCTGACCATATTTTCAAAACCCAATTCGCGCATATAATCCACAGCCATAGCCTGCGAGCGACCCGTTGCAATGGCGAGGAAGTGACCCGCTGCACGCAGCTTCTCTAACGCCAATTTTGTCGATTCAGGGATATATGTATTGCCATATCCACCTGCCGCGAGAGTTCCGTCAATATCAAAGAATATATATTTACGCTCCATATACTACAAAAGTGATAATAATCTCTCCATCAGCACGCCAAAGTGGTTGCCGAGTGCATAACCAGCCACACCTGCTGCAAGGCCCGTAACAAGGGCATTTCTATTCTTCATAACCGCCGAGGCCATAGGAACAAATGGCGGCGAGTTGATAAATGCCACTGACGAGATAACCATCGAGTCGGCATCTACACGCATCAGTCGGCAGAAGATGGCGTGGATAGTCAGCGATACAAAGACCGCAAAAATCATAAATGCAAACTGGTTCAGTCCACCCACAAGGTCGAGTGACGAGAAGTCCGCCATTGAGGCGATAGCAAGGCTGAAGATATATATCAGATACATGCCCAAATCGTAGCTCAAATCGAGTGCGCGTATCGGTTTTATGAACGAGCAGAGAACACCTAAAGTGGTGAGCATCAGTATAAATACGGTCATAAACCAACCCTGCGGCATCATCAGCGCAACGGCAGCAGAGATACCCACAACGGCGACCGTTGCAAGCAATATCCACCCTACCTGCTTAAGACCCGCCTTTGTCAGCAGCTCCTTATACGGATTGCGCTTGGCAAGTGCTATCTGGCGATCGATCTCCGCCTTATTCTCCGCAGTAAGGGTACTCTGTTTCTGACCATAGAGGCGACGGAACATCCTAATACCGACACTAAAGAGGAAGATGAAGTAGAAGAACGAGATAATGATATCATACGAATTTATCAACACAAAGGTCTGACTCTCAATGCCAAAAATCGCCTGCAGTGCCGCGCCATTGACCGTACCGCCCGTATATACGCCCGAGATTATACCTCCAACCTCCGTGCCCTGAGAGAGGTGACGACCAAAGAGCAGATAACCACCCACAACAGCCACTGCCACCGAGAGGAAACCGCTCACAACAAGCTTCACCTGCAGCCCTAACTCCTTGCGGGAGAAGGCACAACCAAAGAGCATCATCGGAATTGCAAGCGGAATGACGACATTAGGTATCATCTCCTGCAACACCTTCATCTGCTCAGGCAAAAAAGGGAGATTGCCGACAACCATTCCAATAGCATATAGCACCATTATCGGGCCAATCTTATCGAGCCACGCATACCTGCGACATAGCCAAATCACCCCCGCCGGAATAGTACAAAATAGCAGGGTCAGTAGAATGTAGGTCATAGAATCCTATTTATTTATTACTAAAATGTCGTAATCGCTCGTGCTAATCCATAACTTGATTTAGGCACACGATATGTTTTACCATCTTCTAAATCAACTCCTAACACACAGTAATAACCATTTTTATTTTTAGCATTATACTCTGTCGATGACCAATACAAATGGTCTCCTCTTTTCCCTATTTCTTTACCATATCTCTTTAATGTCACATTCACCTCGCTTCTTACCAACATTAACATTTCTAGCTCTTCTATAGCTGGCAAATACCAAGATTGTCCCAATCTTTGTTGGATATCATTGATTATAGGAAACCTATTGCGCCATTCTAACAATTTCATTATATTATTCAAATTAACACGCCCATCTTCTCTATTATCAATACCATAAAAAGCATTCTTTGCTTCTGGGCAAAGATTATTATAAAAACAGTATGATCCCCCTAAATCATCGAGACTTACAATTTTACCGTGTTCTCCTGTATAATCAACATAAAAGACCACTCCCTTTTTACCATTTTCATTATAGTAGTCACCAACCTTATAGCGTCCGCCATGCGATGGAGTAGGAACTACGTCTGTTGTTTTAGGTTGTAGTGCAATATGCTTCTCAATTTTACTTCCTCCAACGATAAACGTTCCACTCTGCGAATGGTAACCATCTGCGGTAATTGTATAATGGTACGTTCCACCTTCAAGCATTAATGACATAACACCTTCTTGTAGTGCATATTGTCGGCCCTCGATAAGCACTACCGCATCTTGCGGCTCTACCACAAAGATCACAAACTGTGGTCTAGAAGCGGCTGTATCAACATTCAGGAGGAAGTGGAGAGAATCTCTATTTACCGCGATCTTCTGCTCGCGACTAACACCGCCATAGACAACCTTAAGAATATGCCCACCAATAAGCACATCCATAATAGTCAAACTATTATATTTATTTGTACGACCTTTATATTCTCCATCTATATAAACATCCGCACCCGCAACGTTACTATTAACCACAATTGCAAGACGCTCTCCTGATGGTACATTAGTTGTTGTTTGGGGTACTGTTGTTATATATTTCTCAAGCGTAGCATTAACAGTTGTTGTTTTCCCCTCAGAGATGGTAATAGTCTGTGTATAATCCTTATACCCTGCCTTTGAAATTTTGAGCGTATGGTTACCTATTAAGACATTGTTTAATTTGAGTGGCATCTGACCCACACCCTTGTCGTCGAGTATAACGTAAGCGTTAATCGGGCTACCATCCACCATCATTGAGCCATATATTGGTACTGGCGTAGGTAATACATAACTCTGTCTTGGATTGTCTGAAGTGATATGTTTTGAAGTAGTTGTTGTTTTGTGTCCTGCTTTTTTCGCTTCAAAGATATACGCACCTGAGTTAAGCGTACCACTCCAATTGCTTGTTCCTTTCTTCACTCCATTAACCCAAATCTCGGCATTGTCTGCTACAGAAAGGGTTACGGTTGCAGAATCGGCAGTAAGGGTGATATTTTTTGTAACTTTCTCGCCTGCAACGGTAAAAGTTCCGCTCTCACTATGATAGCCAGCAGCAGAAACTGTATAATTATGAGTTCCGCTATCCAACACCTCTCGCATAGCTCCATCCGTCAGTCCATAATGTTTGTCATCAATCATTACAACAGCATTTTGCGGCTCTACCGTAAAGACCACAAACTGCGATTCAAAAACTGCTGTATTAATACGCGGAGTGAACGATATTTCGCCGCTATTAACATTAATTTTCTGTTCGTGAACAATAGTTCCACAGATGAGTTTAAGTGCATGTTCACCAACGAGTACACCCTTAATAGTCAAGCTATTAGAACTATCTATACGACCCTTGTATTCATCATCGATATAAATCTCCGCATCAGTCAAATCGCTATTTACGACAATCGAATAGGTCTGATTGAGGCTCGCCTCCATGTAGTACTCCTTGTTGGGTTCAAGGTTGAGGGTAACTTCGTTCGACTGTCCAAATTCGGGGTGGTCGAGATAGAAACGTGTGGCAGGCTTGGCGGTCATTTCGAGGATAAGACCGTTTTCGTAGTCCGCCGTTTTGCACTTGGTTAGCTGGTTATTTGTGATGATTTTGACATCGAGTTTGTCGATATCCTCGCGGCTCATTTTTTTGATTTTCATCTTGATACGAGCACACGGACGGCGCGAAGAGTCCACACCGATAGGATCGATGTTAAAGCCCGTCAGCGCGTCCGATTGTAGTGGTCGGAACGAATTTTGGTCGATAATTATCGAATTTTCGCTCTGCGCCACGGCCACAAACGCCGCACACAGAGCCACAAATATTGCAAAAAGTCGTTTCATAATTCGGATATTTACGACAAAGGTAGTAAAAATTCAGAATGATGAGCACAGAATACAAATTAAAGTGACGAGCAATTTGTTATTAAAGGACTTGCGAAGGGTAATTAATGTAACTATATAATTTATCGTCAGAGTGTGGCAGATACTCCGCTATCACGACAAATTTGTTGTCAAAATGCGGTAGTGGGTGCGCATCACAAAAGAAACCCCTTTGGGATAGTAGTAAAACCTACAGCCCAAAGGGGTTTACTTTTAGGGATGTGCGGCTAATGCCGTATTTTCACAACAAATTATACGTGGCGGAGAATTTCATCAAGCCCATCAAAATGACACTTATAATCCTCCAGCGAGCGATTGATAATCTCCTGAGCCTCCTCGCGGCCGTAGATATCGACAATCTCGACCTTCTTTGCCTTCTCGCTATCCGGCATATCCTTATAGGTGAGGAAGTAGTGCTTCAAGCGGTTTACAACGCCCTTTGGCAGCTCGGTAATGTCGTTATAGCTGCTATATGTAACGTCGTGTGTAAGCACTGCGATAATCTTATCGTCAGCCTCATTACCATCAATCATACGGAAGCCGCCGATAGGTTTCACCTCGCAGATAATATCTCCGTGAACAATATCGCGCTCGGTAAGCACACAGATATCGAGTGGGTCGCCATCACCGACAATATCGGTTCTGCCGCTCTGCTGCATACAGTACTGTGCCACGCTATCACCACAAAAGCTCTGCGGAACGAAGCCATAGAGTGCCGGAACGACATTTGAGTACTTCTGCGGACGGTCAATCTTCAGATAACCGCTCACCTTATCGAGTTCATACTTCACGGTATCTGTCGGTACCATCTCAATAAAGGCAGTGATTACATCGGGTGCACTATCACCCACCTCAACGCCATGCCATGGATGCGACTTATAACGCAGACCCATCAAGCGAGCAATAGGATCATTAATCTTATTTCCCATAGTTTTGAATTAGATTTATTGGCAAAGATAACAATCTTTTGTCGGTTTTCAAAAAAAGTCAAGTTCTATTTGAACGAGTGAATTACCACACCTGAGCGCAACTTAGGCTCAAACCAAGTGGTCTTTGGCGGCATAATATTACCCGTATCGGCGATATCAATCAGTTGGCGCATAGAGACAGGATAGAGCGCAAAGGCCACCTTCATCTCGCCGCTATCCACCCTCTTCTGCAACTCTCCAAGGCCGCGGATACCGCCAACAAAGTCGATACGCTTTGATGTACGCAGGTCTGCAATGCCCAAAATCTTATCCAAAACAAGATTTGAGAGCACCGTTACATCGAGCACACCGATTGGGTCGTTATCGTCATAAGTACCCTGCTTTGCAGTAAGGCTATACCACTGACCTGCAAGATACATCGAGAAGTTATGCAGCGCTGAAGGGGTGTAAATCTCTGCACCCACCTTCTCAACCACAAAATCTGCCTCAAGAGCCGCCAAGAACTGCTCCTCGGTAAGGCCATTCAAATCCTTCACCACGCGGTTATAGTCAATAATTCGCAGATGCGACTCCGGGAATGTAACGGCAAGGAAGTAGCAATACTCCTCCTCGCCTGTATGGTTCGGATTGGCCGCTTTACACTCCGCACCCACGCGAGCAGCCGCAGATGTACGATGGTGACCATCAGCCACATAGAGAGCAGGAATAGTTGCGAAAATATCGGTAATACGACGGCAAGTAGCCTCATTATCAATCACCCACAGCTTGTGTCCGAAAGTATCGGCAGCGGTAAAGTCATACTCAGCAGGCTTTGATACCGTCTCGGCAACGATAGCGTCAATCTCGGCATTATCGGGATAGGCAAAAAATACAGGCTCGATATTAGCCTTCTGGTTGCGCACATGAATCATACGATCCTCCTCCTTATCGGGACGAGTGAGCTCGTGTTTCTTGATTGCACCCGACAGATAGTCCTCAAAATGGCAGCACATAACAAGGCCATACTGAGTTCGGCCGTTCATAGTCTGCGCATAGACGTAGTAGCACTCCTTACTATCCTGCACCAGCCAACCACGCTCCTGCCAGAGGCGGAAATTCTCGACCGCCTTCTGATATACCGGCTCGGAGTGTTCGTCAGCGATAGGGTCAAAGTCAATCTCCGGCTTAATGATGTGGAGCAGAGAGCGCTCTGTAGCCTCTGCCTTTGCCTCAACAGAGTTGAGTACATCGTAAGGACGTGATGCCACCTCGGCAGCATACTCTTTCGGAGGGCGGATGCCCTGGAACGGCTTTATCTTTACCATAGCTATCTATTTACTTGGAATTTAGTACAACCTGTCTCAAAAAACTCAACAATCTGACGTGCCGCAGCAAGACCGGCATTAATATTGGCCTCGGCAGTCTCGGCGCCCATCTTCTTCGGAGTTGCAAAGTAACGCTTACCAAAGCACTCGCACAGCTCAGAGCAGCACTCCGGAGCCACATCGCTCACATACTTAAGATCCTCACGCTCAGCGAGTGCCTTGCAGAGTCCCGCCTCGTCGATAACCTCCTTACGAGCGGTATTTACAAGCGTTGCGCCCTTTGGCATAGAGGTCAAAAGCTCGTAGCCGATAGAGCCCTTAGTCTGCGGTGTTGCAGGGATATGTAGTGAGAGGAAGTCGGCACGACGATAGAGCTCCTCTACAGAGTCCACCTTCTCCACTCCATCACACTCAAAGACAGACGCATCACTTACAAATGGGTCATAAGCGATAACATTCATACCCAGTGCCTTACCCTTGCAGCCCACAAGGCGACCCACATTACCATAGGCGTGAATAGCGAGGGTTTTGCCCTTAATCTCGCCACCTGTACCCGGAGTAAAACAGTTGCGCGACATAAATATCATCATCGCAATCGCCAGCTCGGCAACCGCATTGGAGTTCTGACCCGGAGTGTTCATAACAACCACGCCACGCTCCTTTGCTGTCGCACAATCGACATTATCATAGCCCGCACCGGCACGGACAACAATCTTGAGATTTGGAGCTGCAGCAAGCACATCGCAAGTGATTTTGTCACTACGAACTATCAGCGCATCAACATCTGCCACAGCGTCCAGAAGCTCTGTTTTATCTGTATACTTCTCAAGACGAGCCACAGTGTGACCTGCGCCCTCAAGAATCTCTACAATACCATCTACCGCCTTTTTGGCAAACGGTTTCTCTGTTGCAATAAGAACTTTCATACCCTTTACAAATGAAGTGAAATGGAGAGCATTCTCCTCTTTTTTCTCAAACGTATATGGAACGATTGTAGCCATAGTAACCTCTATTTATGCAACTGCTCAAACTCCTGCATACAAGCCACTAAAGCCTCAACAGACTCCTTTGGCAGAGCGTTGTAGCACGAAGCACGGAAGCCGCCCACAAGGCGGTGACCCTTAATGCCGACCATACCGCGCTCGGTTGCAAACTTGAGGAAGTCGGCAGCAAGCTCCTCCTTACCCTCAGCCATAACGAAGCAGATATTCATCAATGAGCGGTCCTCTGCTGCCACTGTAGGACGGAAGAGAGTGTTGCGCTCAATCTCATCATAGAGAATCTGTGCCTTCTCAAGGTTTATCTTGTACATAGCCTCAATGCCGCCGATAGACTTAATCCACTTCAGTGTCTCGTTCATCACAAAGATTGGGAATACAGGCGGAGTGTTGAACATAGAGTTATTCTCCACGTGTGTATTTACATTCATCATTGTAGGCAGCGGACGGGCAACCTTACTGAGCATATCGTCACGAATAATTACGAACGAAACACCTGCAGGGGCAAGGTTCTTCTGCGCACCACCATAGATAAGAGCGTACTTTGACACATCGATAGGTCGGCTCAGAATATCGGAGCTCATATCGGCGATAAGCGGCACAGGAGAGTCCAAATCGACCTTGTACTCAGTACCATAGATAGTATTATTTGTGCAGATATAGAGGTAGTCGATATCTGACGGAATCTCAAAGCCCTTTGGAATGTAGCTATAATTCTTATCGGCTGAAGATGCAACAATCTCGACCTCGCCATAGAGTTTTGCCTCCTTAATGGCCTTCTTTGTCCAGACGCCTGTATCCACATAACCCGCCTTTTTGCCCAAGAAGTTTGCGGGGATATGGAAGAACTGTGTACTTGCACCACCACCCACGAAGTAGATATGGTAGTTATCAGGAATATTAAGAAGCTCACGCATAAGCGCCTGCGCCGAGTTCAGCACATCCTCAAAATCCTTTGTACGGTGAGAGATAGAGAGGATTGAAAGGCCTGTACCGTTAAAATCAAGAATTGCCTTTGCTGCGTTCTGATAGGCTACATCCGGAAGGATAGATGGTCCTGCGCTGAAATTATGCTTTTTCATAACAATTAAAAATTTTGTTTACACAAATATAACTAACCTATAATAAAAATCCAAATTTTTCTTACAATTTATCAGGCAACGGCACACTTTTATTTGTTGCTCTGTAACTCGGCATCGGAGAGTTCCACTCACGCAACTTTGTCGAGATGGCCGCTGCAAGCTCCTTAACCTTTTCAGGATGTTCTGCCGCCACATTATTCTGCTCGCCAATATCCTGCTTGAGGTTGTAGAGCTCGAGTGCTCCCGTACGCATACGATAGACCAGCTTCCAATCACCCTTGCGAATAGCACTCAGATAGTCAATATCCACAAGGTCATACGGCTTCCATTGGTGCGGATAGTGGAATATCAGCGCACGCTCAGGGTCGATGCCCGACACCTCCTCAGGTACTACAAACGCATTTGCAGCCCTCTGGTCGGCAATCTCACCCCTCTTTGCAGCCTTTGCCGCAAGCTTTGAGCCCTTGGTCACCAAATTCACAAGGCTCTTACCATCGACATCCTGAACAACATCGTAGCTCTTTATGCCTGCCATACCGAGAATTGTCGGGAAGAGGTCTTCGCAAATCACAGGGGTATTTACACGGGTATTGGGGGCAACTTTCCCGCTCCACTTAACCATCAGCGGCACACGGATACCACCCTCATATACAGAGCCTTTACCGTTTCTGAGCGGCAGGTTGTGCATAAATCGCACACCACCCTTTGCCTTATTCTCGGCATTACCGCCATTGTCGGTCATAAAGATAATAATCGTCTCCTCTGCCACACCCTTTGCCTCAAGGAAGTCCAAAAGGTCGCCCAAACTCTTATCTACACCCTCAACCATAGATGCGTAGCGAGCCTGACCCTCATCAAGCCCCGCATCGAGGTACTTCTGGATAAATCGCGGGTCGCGCTGTATCGGCGTGTGGGTTGCGTAGTGGGCAAAGTAGAGGTAGAACGGCAGGTCGTTGGCTATCGGATAGTCGAGCGTCTTGAGCGCCTCACGTGTCAGCGCCTCAGTGAGATGAACACCCGTGCCGTAGTACTCGGTCATATTCTGCACAGCGAGCAGATTCCACAACTTCGGAGTGTTACCATAATTATCCTCACTCTGATAGCTGCGAGGCATACCTGCCACATTTCCCGACACATTGACATTGTAACCCATATTGTATGGACTTGCACCGGGCGTTCCTGCACTTGCCCAATGCGCTTTGCCGACGTGAATGGTGTAGTAACCTGCATCTCTCAACAACTTCGGCAACGGAGTAGCATAGAGCGTACTCTCTACACCCTCTACAGGACTCATACCGTTGATATTCCACTCCGGACGGGCAAAACTACCACCCATATCCTGATTTACGCCGCTCTGCGCCATTGCCACCGCACCACCTGTAGCATCAGACGGAGTATCTCGCATTGTCGAAGTCCAATTCGTAATGCGCGAATGGGCAGCATTGACACCCGTAATGAGCGATGTACGCGTCGGCGTAGATACAGGACAAGCGTAGGCATTTGTCAGCATAACACCCTGAGAGGCAAGACGCTGCATATTGGGCGTATTGTAACGCATATTGTTCGGATAGACCTGCTCGCCATAAGCCACAGAGCTATCTACCCAACCCATATCATCGACAATGAAGAATACGATATTCGGTCTCTCCGCAGCAAACGCGACTGACGGCGCCAATAAAGATAAACCTGTAAGATGCTTCAGTTTCATAATATACAGAATTTACTTCCACAAATGTAGTAATTTTTTTGACTATTCACCACCATTTTAGCACGAAAAATAAATTTCTTCTCATCTATTTTGGTGTATATTCCGAAATTTTACATACATTTGTAATGGCTTATGGCTTGTGCCACTGAGTCGTACATATTTGATTGGATATTTTTTTGACGTAACCTCCTACTTCAAAACTTGGCAGTTTAGAACTACAAGGAGAGCGGCAACAGAATGTCCCGTTGGGTTGTATATCCCTACTATCAACATTGGCTTGATGTATGCGATATATCTCCGGCGTGGGCGTTGGTGTTGCTTATTCTTGTAGTGGGCAGCCAAGGCCTTGAAGTAGGATAAGTAAATGCAGCGTCTGCGCTTTTTTATGGACTTATCCGGAAACATGGAGCTTCTTGACAGAGATTTGGTGGCATTTTTCGCATCGCGTAATTCGCCACCCGAAGCTCTTGAGCTTGCCAGCCGATGGGCACACGAAACGGCAAAAACCGACAAGATTGTAATCAGCGGTTTTCACTCCCCTATCGAACGCGCCGTGCTGGATATTCTGCTGGCTGAGGGGTGCTCGGTAGTGGTCACTTTGGGTCGTTCTCTATACCGCAAAATACCGAAACATCTGCAAGCGGCTTACGACGAAAATCGGGTGCTTTTTGTATCATTCAGAGCGCAGCCACGCCCCTCATTTTCAAACTCCCAACTGCGAAATTGGGCAACTGCCGACCTTGCGAGTGCGGTCGTTTTCGCACCCTTCGACCCCTCAAGCCAACTATCTACGCTGCTCTTCTCCCTCCAAGATAAGTGTATCGTTTTGGGATAGCTGTTGACTAGCGGCTCGCTTTTAGCTGTCCTTTGCTGTTGCGGATTTAGGATAGCCGCTGGCTATTGCAAGAAAATAGAGCCTTCGTTCTCAAGCACGCTTGAACGAGGCTCTATTTTCTTGCGCTATCTTCGATAGCATCCTAAATCCGAAAACAATTGCTGATACTAATACTTTACAAAAATATTTACATTTCCCCCAAACCCCCTTTTGAAAAAAGGGGGCTTAGTCGCTTCGCTCCGGGTGCAATGATTAAGCGGGTTTCCTTGCTACGCAGTACAGCTAACGCAGTAAAAGCAAACCAGAGTTCGCACTCCGATTATTCTGTGCACCGTTTTATCGTCAAAAGTATGCAGATGTGGCACATCGTGAAATATCCCCAGATGGGCTGTACTTGGGGTACTGCTCATTTGGGGATATGAGGGATGTGCCGCAGGTGCGTGCTTTTCACGATAAAACCCAATTTGTTGTCAGAACGCGGTAGATGCCACGCTCGGGTAAAAATCCCGGCGAAGGATAGTACTAAAACGTACAGCCTTTGCCGGGATTTTTAGCTAGCGGAAGCAGGTATCCGCGTTATCACAACAAATTACTTAAAATAGCGGTTGTAGAGACCCTCAAACCCCTTACCATGACGAGCCTCATCCTTTGCCATCTCATGAACGGTATCGTGAACGGCGTCGAGGTTCTGCTCCTTAGCAAGGCGAGCAAGGCGGAACTTATCCTCGCAAGCGCCACTCTCAGCGTTCATACGCTTGAAGAGGTTGGTCTTTGTATCCCAAACGACCTCACCGAGAAGCTCTGCGAACTTTGCAGCGTGCTCTGCCTCCTCCCAAGCATAGCGCTTGTAAGCCTCAGCAATCTCAGGGTAGCCCTCGCGGTCTGCCTGGCGGCTCATTGCAAGGTACATACCTACCTCTGTGCACTCGCCCATAAAGTGGTTCTTAAGACCCTCAAGCAGCTCTGCATCTGCACCCAGACCATCGCCGAGCTTATGCTCTGTTGCGAACTCAAGGTTACCGCTCTGCTCCTCAATCTCTACAAACTTATCTGCAGGGACCTTACAAAGTGGACAACGCTCTGGAGCCTCATTACCCTCGTGAATATAACCGCATACTGTACAACGAAATTTCTTTGCCATAATCTTATAGTTTTTAAGTTTTACAATAGTTCTGTTTTATTTTCTACGACAAAGGTAAGAACAATTTACGGAATATCAAAATTCTTTTTTCTTATACCTAAATAAGTTTTATCTATTGAAGAAATTGTGCGAGCACCTGAACAAGTTGCGGAACCGACGTAGAGTCCTTCACGAGCACCTTTTTATCCTTATCGAGCAGGTAGAGTGCAGGAATTGCGCGCAGGTCGTAGGTACGATTTTTCTCTATCTGGCAACCTCTATCATAGCCGCTTATCCACTCTTTTGGCAGTGGGTGTTGTCTCCACAGGGTTATATCCTCATCGGGATAGAGGGCAACAATCTTGAGAACCCCCGCTGCAAGCAGCTCGGAGATTAGAGGTGTCGCCTCAAGTTGTGCCTGAATATCGCGGCACATCGGACAGCCCGGATTATTTATATATATAAGTATAAAGTCCGCCTTAACAGAGTAGAGATTTGCAGTGCGACCCGACGCTGTGGTATAGCGGAAGTCGTTAGCCTTTTGGAAGATTCGGTTTTGCGATGCGAGGGAGAGGTCATACTCCGGCACCATCTTCTCATACTCATCATAGTATGGCGATGCCAACTGCGCCTCAAGGACAGGGATATAGAGTTCATCGCTGCGCAGTGGCGAGTTCGGGTCGTGGAACAGTCGCTCCGACATCGAGGCGAAGTAGTCGAGCATCTTACGCGAAACGGATGCCTTCTGCATCAGTTTTTTTATCGGCTCGCCATTGTACGGACCCACACAGGTTGCGACATACTCGGCATAGACCCTCATCATCTCGGCACTATCAGCACGCTCAATAATGAGTGTATCCGCAAAGTCAAAACGATCCCAATAGTGGTCAGCCATCCACGCCGCAACCTCCTCACCCACAAGATGTGCAGGTGGCAGCACACGGCTAAAGCGGTACTTCTGGGGCTGATTTGCCTCCTTGCTCTTCTGTTGTCCGCCACAGCCGACAAAGAGTAATAGCGCGAAAACTATAGTTACTATCCTCATAAACTCTGTATCTATACAAAAAAGGGTGACTAAAAAGTTGTCACCCAATACTTTAATGCTAAAAATCTCTTAAAAATGAATAAAAAGATGAAATTCAAGGCTTGCGATATTCGAGAAACCGCAGCATACTAAAGCGTATGTGAGGATTTCGAGAATGAGCGTAACGCAGAAGTTCGCTTTTTATTCGTTTTTAATATTATTTGAGGTTCTCAAGCGCACCCTTAGCAGCCTCAACACTATTACCGGCAACAACCTTCTGCAGGTAAGCAACAGCCTTATCCTTCAGGGCAGCATCCTTGTTACCACCAGCGTTGTACTTAGCGTTGTAAGCGGCACCGATGATGAAGAATACATCGCTCTTCTCCTCCTCAGTTGCCTGAGCAGCAGCAGCGTTCTCACCGAGCTCGATTACCTTGTCGTACTCCTTCTTATTGTTGTAAGCCTGAACACGAATCTTCTCTGCAAGAGCAGAAGTAGGATCAGTAGCGAGCATAGAGTCAGCCATTGCGATGATACCGTCCTGGTCACCAGCCTGCTGAAGACGAGCCACCTCGTTGTTGGTGTACATAGCCATCTTCTCCTTAGCCTCAGCGATAGCCTCAGCATACTTTGTTGCGTTCATACCGCAGATGTTAGAGCAAACGTCCATACCCTTCTGGTACTCACCGAGCTTGAAGTAGCTCTCTGCAAGGTTGAGTGCCATCTCGGTATTACGCTTGTTAGCAGCATAACCCTTCTCAAATACAGCTACAGCAGCCTCGTAGTTACCGGCATTGAAAGCCTCACCACCCTGTACCTGATAAACCTTTGCAAGAATCTGATTAGCCTTCAGTTTTGCGCTGCTATCACCCCAGAGCTCTGCCTTCTCAGCAGCAGCAGTAAGGTTCTTAATAGCCTCATCCCAATTCTTTGCACCTGCAGCACGAGTACCGAGCATACGGTAGCAAGTAGGAATACTCTTCTTTGCAGTAGCAACAAGGCCCAAAATATTACCATCCTCAGAGTCCTGACCACCCTTGATTACAGCCTCAAAGCCCTCGAGAGCAGCGGTCCAATTCTTAGAAGTGTAAGCAGCAACTGCGTCATTATACTTTGCAGTTACCTCATTTGCGCTCTGTGCTGATACCATTGCAAAAGAGCACAGCGCTACAGCCATCAAAACAATCTTTTTCATAAGTTCTCTTATTGTGTTAGTTTTAATTATTTCTCAACAATCGGCAAAGGTACTACTTTTACCTCAACTTTGCAAAAAAATCTGTCATAAGTTTCTCACACTCTGCCGAAAGCACCCCACTTACCACCTCTGTTCGAGGATGAAGTAGCGACTGACCAAATCGTGCATAACCCCTCTTGGGATCGGAGGCTCCGTAAACTATTCGTCCAATCTGACTCCACGCGAGTGCTCCGGCGCACATAACACACGGCTCTACAGTCACATAAAGGGTGCAATCTTGCAGATATTTCCCTCCTAACGCAGAAGCTGCCGCCGTTATTGCCTGCATCTCGGCATGTGCCGTAACATCAGTTAGTGTCTCTACCAAATTATAGGCTCTTGCCACCACCCTGCCACCGGCAACAACCACAGCTCCTACAGGTACTTCGTCACTATCAAACGCCTTTTGAGCCTCAATTATTGCCATACGCATATATTTTTCGTCTGTTTGGAGCGAGTTTTCCATATTTTTTGTATCTTTGTGGGTTAAAACACTGCAAAGATAAAAATTTTTCAAATAAAGGAAACTGTTTGATTTTTATTTCGAGATTATTTGAGAACTATTTTGCGATAGATTTACATTTGGAAGGTGCAGATAATAGAGGACCCTATTTTCAAAGTTTTCAAATGTAAATATACGCAAAAGAGACTCAAAGAATCCGAAGGAGTTCAGACAGTCCTAACTTTAGCGAGACGAGATAATTAATAAAAATTCAAATAGTTTCATATGTATAGAAGTCACACTTGCGGTGAACTTAGAGCCGCAAATATCAATCAGACAGTTACGCTTGCCGGTTGGGTGCAGAAGGTGCGCAACCTCGGAGCTATGGCGTTTATCGATCTGCGTGACCGTTACGGCATCACTCAGATTGTTGTTGAGGAGAGCTCTGCCGAGCAGACCAAAGAGGCTGCAGCACGCCTTGGTCGTGAGTTTGTAATTCAGGTTACAGGTCGCGTTATCGAGCGTAGCAGTAAGAACCCGAAGATGGCTACAGGCGATATTGAGGTGGTTGCCGAGAGCATCAACATCCTCACCGAGGCCGTTACCCCTCCATTCACTATCGAGGAGCACTCTGACGGTGGTGATGACCTGAGAATGAAGTATCGTTACCTCGACCTTCGTCGTCCACCACTTCAGCGCAATATGATTCTGCGCCACAAGATGGCTCAGGAGATTCGTCGTTTCCTTGACAGCGAGGGCTTCCTTGAGATTGAGACCCCATACCTTATCAAATCTACTCCGGAGGGTGCACGTGACTTTATCGTACCAAGCCGTATGAACCCTAACGAGTTCTATGCGCTGCCACAGTCTCCACAGACCCTCAAGCAGCTGCTTATGGTGGCAGGTTACGACCGCTACTTCCAGATTGTGCGTTGCTTCCGTGATGAGGATTTGCGTGCAGACCGCCAGCCTGAGTTTACACAGATTGACTGCGAGATGGCATTTGTTGAGCAGGAGGATGTACTCTCAATCTTCGAGCGTTGGGCAAAGCATATGTTCAAGAATGTGCTGAATATCGAGTTTAACGAGCCACTGCGCCGTATGCCTTGGATTGAGGCTATGGAGAAGTACGGTTCTGATAAGCCTGATCTTCGCTTCGGTATGGAGTTTAATGACATTACCGACCTTGCGCACGGCCACAACTTCTCTGTCTTTGACGATGCAGAGTACGTTGTAGGTTTCGCCGCTACAGGTTGTGCAACATATACCCGCAAGCAGATTGACGCCCTGACAGAGTTCGTTAAGCGTCCACAGGTAGGCGCTAAGGGTCTTGTTTGGATTCGTCTTGAGCAGGGTGGCAACATCAAGTCATCTATCGACAAGTTCTTCGATGCAGACTCTCTGCGTGCTATTGCCGAGCGTCTTGGTGCAAAGGAGGGCGACCTCTGCCTTATCATGTGCGGTAAGAAGTTCAAGGTGCTCACACAGCTCTGCACACTGCGTCTTGAGGTTGGTCAGCAGCTGGGCCTGCGCGATCCGTTCAAGTTCGCTCCGCTGTGGGTTGTCGATTTCCCTATGTTCGAGTGGGATGAGGAGACAGAGCGTTTCTACGCTATGCACCACCCATTCACCTCTCCAAAGCCTGAGGATATCGAGTATCTTGAGTCTGACCCTGGTCGCGTAAGAGCAAATGCTTACGACTTCGTCTGCAACGGTACCGAGCTTGGTGGTGGTTCTATCCGTATCCACGATGCACAGCTGCAGCAGACCATCTTCAAGTGTCTGGGCTTTACTCCGGAGCAGGCTGAGGCACAGTTCGGCTTCCTTATCAACGCCTTCAAGTACGGTGCGCCACCTCATGGTGGTCTTGCATTCGGTTTCGACCGTCTCTGCTCACTCTTTGGTGGCTCGGAGTCTATCCGCGACTATATCGCCTTCCCGAAGAACAATGCGGGTCGCGATGTGATGCTCGATGGTCCGTCACCTGTGGCACAGGAGCAGCTTGATGAGTTGTACTTGTCATTGGTAAAGCCTGAGTAAGTTTTTCCGTACATATTATAACGCAATAAGACTGCAGCAGTTGCAGTCTTATTGCGTTATAATATGTGTTCAAACATTTACCAACTTCTCAACCCATGATGCTCTGGACTATGGCCACACTTATGCCCCCATCTGTCCGTATTAGAACATTTCCCCTCATATGTCCCATTTGAATGCCTGTACCCCCAATAACCTTTACAACTACAGTCATCGCAAGCATTGCTAGTTTTTACAAATGTTTTTGAATCTCCTCTAAAACTTGGGCCATTATCATCCACCCACACTTTTGTAACAAACCCACCAGCACCTCCGCAATTTGGACAATACGCTGGCCCATAATAAGTTGTCACAACTCCAGATCCTCCACAACTTTGGCAAGGAACTTTTACAGTTTCGTATCGCGGAGCAGCTACAAGAGCAGTGACTGCCACAACCAAACACAATACTAAAATAGATAGAATTTTTTTCATAACGATGATTGAGATATTTTTAGATAAATACTTTTGCCCTCAATTATATCACTAATACACACAAAAGAATAGCGCGGACGAAACTTACATATCTGCAGTTGAGGTCCTAGACTACCTATAGCACAAATATATAAAATTAAGCCCACGCATACACGCGAGCATTAACTTTATATTCTGTGCTATTCTGAAATTGTCTAGGTTTCGACTGCAAGAATACATAAGCTAAAGCTTATTCCCAATATTTTAAGATGTGAGTACGATTCGCAACTATTATATCATAGGCAATACAATTTTTTTATTTCTTCTGGACAAATATAGTCTTTTTATCATAATTTTCAAAACTAATTTCTATTTTTTTTGACTTACCATATAAGACAACATTATTTCAAAAAAAAATATTATCTTTGCATTGTATGATGAGCGTATGTGACTGTCTTGTGAGATGCAGACAAGGCAGTAAATGCGCCACTATCACAACAAATTTAACTATGAAGAACTTTTCACTAATGTCTATCTTCGCCGGCCTGCTGATTGGTACAGGAGGTCTGGTATATCTGCGCGTTGGCGGTGTTGCGGGAGCGGTGCTCTTTGCTTTCGGATTGCTGAGTGTGGTGATGTGCGGGGCACAGCTATTTACGGGCAAGTCGGGATTTCTGCCATACAAGGATTTTCCGAAGCTTATTGCGATGATTGCACTCAATGCTGTAGGTTGTGCTATTGCGGCATTTATCGCATCTTACTGCTCGTCGGAGGCGCTTGTAGCCAATCTGAACGCCATTATCGACGCACGCCTTGCAGCATCGTGGCATAAGGTTTTGGTAACATCTATAGGTACGGGTATGATTATGACCCTTGCCGTCTATGGAGCACGACAGAAGCACTACCTGCCACTGCTCTTTGGCGTACCTGTATTCATCCTCTGCGGGCTACCCCACTGCGTGGCTGACGCCTTCTATTACGCCGCTGCGGCCTTCTATGGCAACTTCGAGTGGAGCATGCTCATTGCTTGGCTTTGGGCCATTGTAGGAAACTATATCGGCTGCAATCTCCCGCGCTGGTTTATGGGCGAGAGTTTTCAGGGATAAAAAATTAGGTTGGCAAATTTGCCAACCTATATTTTATTTCGTTACCATCATAAATCCTCCACCTGGAGCCATATTTATAGTCAACACTTTCGACTCCGGCAACGCAAAGGTATTATGAACATAAGAGGTTGCATCATCAAAAGCGAGTTTGCCATCACAGAAGAGTTCTACGGTCGCACCTGCCGCCACGCCGAGCTTTGACAGATCCAGCTCAAGAGTGCGAGGGGTCCAAGAGGTCATACCGCCGACATACCACTTCTCACCACTACGGCGGGCAGTTACGATATACTCGCCAATCTTACCGTCAAGCACTACAGTCTCATCCCAAACGGTTGGTACAGAGGCGATAAACTCGGCGCACTCTACATTTTTGCGATAGTTGCTCGGAGAGTCGCAAAGCATTGAGAGTGGCGAGAAGAATACCGCATAGGCAGCCAGCTGGTGGCAACGGGTACCCTGACTCATTGGGCGCTTCCTAACAGGCTTATACTGGCTACGAATCGCGTTGAGCATTGCACCCTGTGTATAGTCGATAGGGCCTGCAACCATACGGATAAACGGCATAGTGACGTCATACTCCATCATATCGACCTCAGGCTTGCTCCACTTCATCTGCTCCAGGCCAAATACAGCCTCGAAGTTGATGACATTCGGATATGTTCTATTCAGACCTGCAGGCTTTGCGCATCCGTGAAAATCGACCATCAGTTTATGCTTTGCGCAGACCTCGGCAGCACGATAGTAGAACTCCATCATTGGCTGGTCGTCGCGGTCCATAAAGTCGATTTTGAAGCCCTTGACGCCCATCTTCGAGTAGTGTTCGCAGATACGCTCCATATCGTTATTAAAGGCGTTATAGCCTGCCCAGAGGATGATTCCCACACCCTTTGACTCGGCATAGGCGAGTATTGCCTCCATATCTATCTCAGGCACGATGTCGAGCAGGTCGTTCTTATACTTTGTTGCCCAGCCCTCATCGAGGATGACATACTCTACGCCATACTCGGCCGCAAAGTCGATATATGCCTTATAGGTTGCACTATTTACACCCGGCTTAAAATCGACATCGGTAAGACCCCAATGGTTCCACCACTCCCAAGCAACCTTACCCGGAGCTATCCACTCGGTATTCTCAACACGTGAAGGCGATGCAAGGCGATAGACAATATCAGAGGCTGCGAGTTGCTTCTCATCCTGAGCAATAATAAGGATACGCCACGGGAAGGTACGGCTACCCTCACACTTGGCAATATAGTTGTGGCGAGCATTTACAATACCCTGCAACTTATTGTGTCCACCCACAACCACCTCTGACGGTACTGCAGCAAACTCTCCATCGAGAATATAGTCGCCGTCGGCATTGCTGATAAACATACCCGGATAGTTCTCCACATCACTCTCGGCAACTACGACCTTTGTACCATCAACATCCACAACGACAGGAGTAAAGGCAAGACGGGCAGCATCTATCTGATTGATTGGCAGATACTTGTAACGGTGCTCAAAAGATGTAAAATACTTATCCTTCTTTGTACCCGTAAGGTTATTGTACGCAATCCAGCAGTTATACGGCTTAGCAAAATCGAAGGCAGCCACCTCATTTTGCACAGTAAAGGCCTGCTTACGGTTTGTGATAAAGCGGTAGGCAACTCCGTCGTTATATGCGCGGAACTCGATAGCCGAACGGTCTGCAAACTCCACCTTCAGGGCGTTGTAGTTATCCTCAATAGTGCTCTTGAAGTAGAACTGAGGGGTAATGCTCTCACTATGGCTATATTGCGATACGCGTCTAACCTTACCGCTACCGAGCATCGTTCCATCCTCAAGGCGCATAGCTACAGCCGATGGCGAAAGGATAGATTTCTGGTCAAAAGCGACCGAATAGGTTGTACCATTACCCACATTAACCTCCGCTACCACCTTTCCATCGGGCGAGGTCAGGGTATAACTACCCTCGGCAGAGCAGCTGCTCAGCAGGGCACAAATCAGAACAAAAATATAAAATCTCTTCATATCATTTAGGTTTACTATATATACAATCTTGTGACGTTTATTCCTAAATCATTTGTAAAGTTACTCAACAAAAGTAAATTTTCCAATTTATTTGTTATATTTGCATAAAGACAACTCTGTTATGAAACAGTTTATCATCATACTGCTCGCATCTCTTGCTGTCAGTTGTATGCAAGAGCAGACTCTTATTGTTGATTTTAAGGGTTTTGAAGGTAATGAGGTAGAGGTTACAATACAGGATTACAGCGAATATTTTGCTGGCAGAAAATCTAAGTTAGCTCGCACATATGACCTCCACGACGGCAAACTCTATCTAAACCTAAATCTATCCCAACCTCGAGTAGTCCATATATCTCATTTGGACTATTTAGAGGCAAATGGTTATATCAACTCCCGTGGATGCATAGAGCTCTTTCTCAAAGAGGGGGACAAGATTGCCGTTACGGCATACAATCACAAAGACCACATTACCACCAAAGTCAAAGGTTCAAAAATCAACGCCGATCTATCTATCTACAACAATATTATACGCCAAAGATGTGGCTGCGAGGAGGATTTCTATGCGATTACCAAAGAGTTTGTATCGTCATACCCCGACTCTGCTGCCGCAGCATTTGTTCTTCTTAATATTGAAGACTACCAGTTAGCAAAACAATTGTGCGACACGCTGAACGAGAGTTGTTTTGCCAACTATTTGGGAGATATAAAGGGGCACATAGCTACACGTGCTGCAATGCCGACAATGGCATCTGCACGATTAGGAGAGATAGCTCCCGACTTTACAGTAAAAACCTCTACAGGAGAGGATTTTACACTATCATCATTGCGAGGCAAGTGGGTAGTACTCTACTTCTGCAATGCAGGCGACGGAATCTGCTCTTTGGGCATTCCTAAAATGAAGCAATATTACAACATGTACAAAAAGCGCATGGAGGTTGTCTACATAGAGTCTGAGATAAACCCAAAATTTTGGCGAAACACAATCAAAGTATATGGTTTAAGTTGGACAAATATCTATACTGAGTACAAGACTCTCAATATTATATACTGTGTAGAGGACTATCCTACAAAGATTATAATCCACCCGGATGGCATTATGCACGCATACTTTAACGACGAAGGAGAGGAGTTTTATAGAGAAATTGATAGAATTATAAGGTAGTTTCTCACTTTTTATTGCTATCTTTGCCACACTATGTCAGCACCACTTGCAGAGAGGCTGCGTCCTCAGAAACTCGATGATTATATCGGCCAGGAACATCTGGTCGGTAAAAGTGGTGTGTTCCGTCGCTTCATAGAGAGCAAGAATGTGCCCTCTTTCATACTCTGGGGTCCTCCGGGTGTGGGTAAGACCACCCTTGCCAAGATTGTGGCAACAGAGCTTGAGCGACCATTCTACACACTTTCGGCAGTTACATCGGGGGTAAAAGAGGTGCGTGAGGTTATCGAGACGGCAAAGCGTCAGCAGTTCTTCAGTTCGGCCACTCCGTTGCTCTTTATCGATGAGATTCACCGTTTCAACAAGAGCCAGCAGGATTCGCTCCTCGGTGCTGTGGAGAAGGGAGAGGTGGTGCTTATCGGTGCTACAACCGAAAATCCATCTTTTGAGGTTATAACCCCTCTGCTGAGTCGTTGTCAGGTTTACATCCTCAAGTCGATGGATGACAATCAACTGATGCAGCTGCTCAACCGTGCGCTGACAACAGACAGCGAGCTGAAAAAGCGCGAGATTGTCGTCGAGCAGACCGAGGCACTCTTCCGTTTTGCGGGTGGAGATGCACGAAAGTTGCTCAATATTCTCGACATAATCATCGGCGCTACAGATGGAAAGATTGTGCTTAACAATCAGACCGTTACCGACGCTCTGCAGCAGAATATCGCCCTCTATGACAAGAACGGCGAGCAGCACTACGACGTCATCTCTGCATTTATCAAGTCCGTGCGTGGCTCTGACCCCAATGCAGCGATATACTACCTTGCCCGTATGCTGGCAGGTGGCGAGGAGCCGAGGTTTATTGCCCGCAGGCTCGTTATTCTCGCCTCGGAGGATATTGGCCTTGCCAATCCGAATGCGTTGCTGCTGGCAAATGCCTGCTTCGACACGGTACACAAGATAGGTATGCCCGAAGCGCGTATAACCCTTGCCGAGACAACGATATACCTTGCCACGTCGCCAAAGAGTAACTCCGCCTATATGGCTATAAATGAGGCGCTTGCATTTGTTAATCACGACACTACAGCCCGTCCTGTGCCACTCCATCTGCGAAATGCCGTAACGGGGTTGATGAAGGATGAGGGGTATGGCAAGGATTACAAGTATGCCCACGACTACGAGGGTGGTTTTGTCGAGCAGGAGTTTATGCCTGACTCGCTTGCCGGTAAGCAGTTCTACCACCCCAACAGTTCAAATACAACAGAACAGAAGATTGCCTCAAGGATGGAGAGTCTATGGGGCGACAAATATAAATAAAGGTATGAAAAGACTATTTACACTCATTGCAACCATAGCTGTAGCGCTGTCAGCAGCCGCACAGACAACCGTTTTCTACGCCGACAGAGAGGGCGAAAAGCTCTACTTCGACCACTACCCTGCTGTAGGTGTGGAGGGTAGCCGTCCGTGCGTTATCTTCGCCTTTGGTGGCGCTTTTGCCCGCGGAACGAAGGCCGATGCAGGCTATCTGCCATACTTCAAGGCTCTGACAGAGGCGGGTTATGACGTGGTGAGCATCGACTACCGCAAGCATTTAGCTAAGGGTATCAACACATCGGGTCTGAAGGGTGCCATAATCACTATGAAGAACGCTGTGGAGTATGCTGCCGAGGATATGCTCGCAGCAACAAAGGTGGTGCTTGACAACGCTGCAAAGTGGAATATCGACACCTCGAAGATTGTGGTTTGTGGCTCAAGTGCGGGTGCAATCACAGCGCTGCAGGCAGAGTATATGATTTGCAATGGCGACAAGCGTGCCGAGGCGTTGGGAGAGTTTAACTATGCAGGTGTGGTGAGCTTCGCAGGTGCTATATTCTCTGTATCGGGTAAGCCGAAATGGGATAGAGAGCCGTGTCCGGTGCTCCTCTTCCACGGCAATGCCGACAGCAACGTGCCTTACAACAAGGCTTCGGCTATGGGTGTAGGTTTCTTCGGCTCCAAGTTCCTCTGCAAGCAGTTTGAGAAGATGGATACCCCATATTGGTTCTACTCGGCTCACTACCGCGACCACTCTATGGCGGGCGACCCGATGTATGTCAATCTTGAGGAGATTAAGGCCTTCATCGACCGCGTAGTGGTTAAGGGTGAGAAACTACAGATTGTGCAGCAGGTTGTCGATGCAAAGCACCCGAAGACCAAGACCCGTTTCAGCGTCAAGGAGTACCTCGGCTCAAACTATAAGTAGAAGATGAAACGTATCGGTATCATATCCGACACTCACGGCACATTCGACGATGCACTAAAGCTATTTCTTGCTGATGTAGATGAGATTTGGCACGCAGGCGACATCGGCTCTATAGAGTGCGCCGAGCAGATTGCAGCCTTTAAGCCCCTGAAGGCCGTATTCGGGAATATAGACAACAGCTCTGTAAGATACCACTACTCCGAGTTTGCATACTTCAAGTGCGAAGAGGTCACCGTGCTGATGACCCATATCGGCGGTTACCCACGACACTACCACCCCAAAGCACTGCAGAAAATTCAGGAGTGTAAGCCCAAAATCTTTATCGCAGGACACTCCCATATCCTCAAAGTTATCTACGATAAGGTCTATGATTTGCTCTACATAAACCCCGGAGCAGCAGGCTGTTACGGATTTCATAACGTCCGCACAGCTATACGATTTACCATCGACGGGGCTGATATCCGCGATATGGAGATCGGAAATTGGGATAGGGATAAACGCACAGCGTGGTAGCTACGCAGTACTGCCACAGTACCGCACCTTTTTGAAAAAAGGCGCCCGAAAAACTTTCGCCAAAACTTCGTTTTGGTAGTATCTGTTGCGAGAATAACGTTGTCTGCGACAATAGAAAACAGCAAGAGCAGTAGTTTGTAAGCGAGCTTACACTACCGCTCTTTCTATTTTTACTATCCTTGCGGATAGCTGTTATTCTCGAAAACAATCAAAACCTGAGTTTTGCACTCCGCTCAATCTGTGCACTCATTTGTCGTTCAAGAGTCTGCACACCGCGTGTTCTGTGCACTAATTTGTTGTCAGAGTGGTGTAGTTACAACGCTGTCAAGGCGAGCAAGGCAGGAGCATACTAAGCGTATGTGACTGTCTTGTGAGGTGCAGACAAGGCAGTAAATGCGCCGCTATCACAACAAATTCTCTATCTTATGTAGTAGTGGGGTGAAGTCTGAATGCGAATCAGCAAAGGCGTCATACGACCACTCGTTATGTCCACTCTGCGGCACATCGGAGATATACTTCACAGCCACAAGTGGAATAGCATTAGCGTAGTCACGAACGGCGATAGCGATAGCCATAATCTCCATATCGAAGATGGCGTGGGCGGTTGAGAAGCGCTCCATAATCTCGGTGGCGCTGGTGGCGTTGATGAACGAGTCGCCTGTAAAAACTGTTATATCGTCGTCACCTGCAAGGGTGTAGGGGTCGGTGAGCTCCGGAATAAAGCCCTCAGGCACATCGCAATCGTGGTAGATAGCGCGATTTGGAGCCACTACATCGCCCTGCTTAAAGCCGAGGCTACCTGCGGCAAAACCGATAACGGCAACGGCATCAAATGGCTCTACGGCCTTGGCAACAGCTGTAGCGACACCTGCAGCAGCACCCGCCTTACCAATTCCCGAACAGATAAGGGTATAGTCGTGCTTTGTACTCTGTGCAGCATCGAGTGTAGCTCGCATATATTTATACTCCCTGCCTGTAGGGGCAACAACTAAAACTCGCATTGGCTCAGCACCTTAATATAATTAGACATAGCCTCGTTAGTGCCCTCAACCGAGTAGAGGTAAGGGTTACCGCACTGAATCTCATTCAGGCCCACAATATCCTCTGTAGAGGCGATAGGAAAGACCTTCTCATAGACGCGTGTAAGAGCTGCGGCGATATCGGCAGCAGTGACGCTATTTGTAGTTGAGAGATAGAAACCTGTCTGGCAGCCCATTGGGCAGAAGCTGACAATGGCGCTACCAATCTGCTCATCAAGGCGCAGGTAGTAGGCCATAAGGTGCTCGATAGTGTGAACAACACCCGCCTCAAGGGGTTTTCTATCCATAGGAGCGCAGAAGCGAAGGTCCCACGAGAGGATAGATAGTTTCTCGTCAATCTTATAGGTTGAGCGGAGGTACAAGCCCTCGCGAAGTGTACGATGATCTACATCGAAAGATGAAACAACTGATTTCTTCATTATCTTGTGCAATTAATTTCTATTCTGTTCACGGCAATACTCCATATCGTGCTCAAGTTGTGCGCGCAGCTCGGCAACAGAGGAGAACTTACGCTCCTCACGAATCTTCTCAACAAGGCAGACGGTGAGCACCTTGCCATACAAATCGCCGTGGAAGTCGAAGACGTGGGTCTCAAGCCAACGGCCTGTGCTTTCAACAGAGGGGCGGATACCGACGTTTGACATAGCCTGGTATATCTTGCCATCTATCTCGATTTGAGAGCGATAGACGCCATTTGTGATATCTGTACGGCTCGAAATATCCATATTTGCCGTAGGGAAGCCGAGCTTACGACCCAGCTTATTACCCGACACTACCTCTGCCTCTACAACTACCCCCTCCATTAGATATCCTTTGTAAGATTTTTAACAAGTGTGTACTGCGAGAAGAACTCCTTGGCAAATACTCGCAGCACGGTATATGACGGTATTGCAAGCAGCATACCAAGTATTCCACCAGCAGAGCCGGCAAGCAGAATGACGATAAAGACCTCCAGCGGATGGGCATTGACCCTCTCCGAGTAGAGCGTTGGCTGCAGCACGAAGTCATCAAGACCCTTAACCGTAAGCAGCGTACCGGCAATAACGGCGAGTGTATAGCCGATAGTCATACCCTCGATAGGCGTTACAATACCCACAAAGAGCGCAGCCACACCACCCATAAGCGGACCGGCATACGGGATGACATTCATCACGCCCATCATAACACCGATAAAGCAGGCATCCTCACTCCTCAGGCCGAAGAGTATCAGCACCACAGAGATAACCGTCATAAGTATCAAACTCTCCACCACAAGGCCCGTAAAGTAGCGCGAAAGCAGCTCGACAATCTTATCAAGAGCACGGCTCACATTATCCTTATATCGCTCAGGGAAGAGGGCTGTAACCATACGGAAGAAGAGCCCATCCTCCTTAAGGAAGAAGAAGGTGATAAACGAGACGGAGAAGAAGGCCACCGCCATAGTCATCGTAATATCGACAACAGAGGAGAAGGCGGCATTGATAGTGTCGTAATTGAGCACCTTACGCATCCAGCCGACAAGTATCTCGGTCAGCGACACGGGCTGGCTATCGATAAACGAGAGTGAAGAGATATAGTGCTGCACGTGCTCCAGCGGTTGCTGGATATTGGAGAGCACAGCGCTCAAATCGAGCTCGGTAAGCGATGTGACCTTACCCACAACAAGCGGCACTACAAGCAGGCAGAAGCTGACCAGCACCACCCACATAACCACAAGGGTAACAAGTGCCGACGCCCAGCGTGGAAGTGAAAACTTACCTATCTTAACGCGTGAGAGCAGGCGGACAAGCGGACCACCGATAATGGCAAGCACCGCCGAGATAAGGATATAGACAACAGTTGAGCGGAAGTACCACAACAGCACACCCGCAACAGCCATAGCCGCAAGGCCGGCAAGCCAACGACCGATATTTGTATTACTACTCATCTATCTGGTTATCATCCTGATCCTCAACGCCGAAGTCACCAATACGGGCAATAGGCGTAAGGGTTCCAACTACGCGGTCGCCAATCCCTACGAGCAGCTCCGCATTCTCTGGCAGCAGAATATCAATTCTTGAGCCGAACTTGATAAAGCCGCACTTATCGTTCTGGTGTACCTGTTCGCCAACCTTAACATAGCTCACGATACGGCGGGCAACAAAGCCTGCAATCTGGCGGAAGAGCACCTCAACGCCCTTAACGGTCTGAACAACGGTAGTTGTACGCTCGTTATCTGTCGAAGATTTCGGGTGCCAAGCGAGCAGAAAACGACCCGGATGGTACTTGAAGTACTTAACAACGCCACCCACAGGGAACCAATTGATATGCACATTGGTCACCGACATAAATATCGACACCTGAAGGCGCTTGCCCTTGAAGTACTCGTCATCCTCAACAACCTCGGTGACAACCACACGACCATCACAAGGCGAGAAGACAAGGTCGGCATCGTGAATCTTAATACGGCGTGGCTCACGGAAGAATGAGACGATAAAGAACCAAAACAGCACCAGCAGAACCGACATCAGAATAATGAGCCAGTTGCTCTCCCTCGCCTCTATCATATAGTAGAGCAGCAACCAAACGGCTGCAAGGCAGATACCCGATACGGCGATAATCTTATAACCCTCCTTATTAATCTTCATAATCTCAATATTTTAGCTTACCAGAATTAGATACAACACAACATACGGCGCAGAGATAAAGAGCGCATCGAAGCGGTCGAGCATCCCTCCGTGGCCAGGCATAATGGCACCTGAATCCTTAACATCTGCACTACGCTTAAAGAGCGACTCAACAAAGTCACCCGCAACACCCGTAACGGCAATAACTCCGCCAAGACCTGCCCAAATCAGCATATTGCCGCCCAACAGATGGCCAAAGAGCAGCGCAAAGCCCACAGCAGCTACAACGCCACCGACAAAGCCCTCCCAGCTCTTCTTGGGCGAGATACGCTCACACATACGATGACGACCAATAGTAATACCTGTAAGGTAAGCAAAGACGTCATTTGCCCAAATAATAAGTATATAGCAGAGCGCATACCACGGGTTCCACGCCCCATCAGGGCTGAGCAGCAGCGGCACTGCAAGCATCAGAGTCGCAGGAAATGCCACGTAGAGCACACCTGCAAGGGTGGTGGCTACATTTGCTATAGGGTGCTCCACATTGCGGAACAGCTCACAGACAAAGATTGACGGCACAGCAACAAGGGCATAGAGCATTGCTGCCAAAATAACCATCTCCGCCTCAAGCGAACGGGATACGGCAAACGATGCGAAGAGGGCTGCACCAAAGCCAAAAAAGACAACGGCAAGCGTAGTACCCATAACGCGCTGTGGAGAGTAGCCACAACGGCTACAGAGCCCATAGAACTCCCACACGCCAACTGCCGTAACTGCCGCCATAAGAGCCACATAGCCCCACGGACTGAGCAGGGTCGCACCAAAGAGCAACGCCGCAAGCACTGCCCCACTAAGGGTGCGAACAAGTAAGTTTTTCAGTTTCTCTCTATTCATTGTTAGGTTAGTTAGTCATTACTCCTCCACAGGTGCTCTATCGGGCTCAACCTCTGGTGTGGTTCCCTCGCGCTTACCGAAGATGCGCTCAACATCCTCTGTAAAGACCACCTCACGCTCCAACAGCAGCTCGGCAAGGGTATTCAGACCCTCTCGGTGCTCGGTGATAACCTTCTCGGCAAGGGCATAAGCCTCGGCGATTATCTGTTTCACCTCGTCATCTATCTGCTGGGCTGTGCGCTCGGAGTATGGCTTGGTAAATGCCATATCGCTCTGGCCCGTAGAGTCATAGTAGCTGATAGTGCCCACCTTCTCGCTCATACCGTAGTAGGCAACCATCGCATATACCTGCTTGGTTACGCGCTCAAGGTCATTCAGCGCACCTGTAGAGAGGTGTCCGAAGACTATCTGCTCCGATACTCGACCCGCAAGTGTCGCTGCTATCTCGTCAAGCCACTGCTCCTTGGTGGTTATCTGTCGCTCCTCCGGAAGGTACCACGCTGCACCGAGTGCCTTACCGCGTGGGATGATTGTCACCTTCACAAGTGGCGATGCACCCTTAAGCAGCCAGCTCACCGTAGCGTGACCCGCCTCGTGGTAGGCTATAGTACGCTTCTCGGCAGGGGTGATAACCTTATTCTTCTTCTCAAGACCGCCAATAATTCTATCTACAGCAGCCAAAAAGTCCTCCTTACCCACATATTTCTTATTGTGACGTGCAGCAATCAGTGCCGCCTCGTTGCAGACATTGGCAATATCGGCACCCGAGAAACCCGGGGTCTGCTTGGCAAGGAAATCTCTATCCAAATCGGGATCGAGCTTGAGCTTTCTGAGGTGCACCTCGAATATCTGCTTGCGCTCGTGAATCTCAGGCAGGCCAACCTCAATCTGACGGTCAAAACGTCCTGCACGCATCAACGCCTTATCGAGAATATCGGCACGGTTTGTCGCCGCAAGCACAATCACGCCCGCATTGGTCTGGAAACCATCCATCTCGGTCAGCAGCTGGTTGAGGGTATTTTCACGCTCGTCATTGCCCGAGAAACCTGCATTTCTGCCTCGTGCACGACCGATAGCGTCAATCTCATCGATAAAGACGATGCACGGAGCCTTCTGCTTTGCCTGCTCGAAGAGGTCACGCACACGCGATGCACCCACACCGACGAACATCTCGACAAAGTCGGAGCCCGAAATGGAGAGGAACGGCACATTTGCCTCACCCGCCACAGCCTTCGCCAGCAGGGTCTTACCCGTTCCCGGAGGGCCGACAAGCAGTGCTCCCTTCGGTATCTTGGCACCCAGCTCACGGTACTTGCCCGCATTCTTGAGAAAATCGACAATCTCCATAATCTCAACCTTCGCCTCCTCAAGGCCTGCAACATCCTTAAATGTCACCTTGTGGTTCGGGTCCTTCTTATCAAACTCCTGCGTGCGAGCCTTACCTACATTCATAATGCCTCCGCCTGCACCACCTGCACCACCACGACCAAAGCCGCGCATGATGAATATCCACAGCACGATGAAAAAGACCCACGGCAGCCAATTGAGCAGCGAATCGACCCAACCTTGACGATGGTTGTCATAGGTGAGCTTGATAGCCTCAGGGGCTGCGGCTACTGCCTTATCAAAATCCTGTCGGAAGGTATCTACAGAGCCAATCTGGAACTCTAACTGATGACCCTGACGTGGCAGATTGGAGTAACGAGTACCCTCTGTTGCCGCCATACCATCAAGGGCAGAGTCGGTCAGATAGACCATCGCCTGGTCGCGGTTTACCACCTCGATAGCCTTAACCTTACCCTCAGTTATGAGCTGCTCCACCTCGCCCCAATCACTCTTCAGAGGCTCGGCAGTACCCTCCCCAAAGAGGGCAAAGCCCATAATTGCCAAAAATATCACTGTCCACACCCACATCATATTCGGGCGCAGAGAGTAGAGAAAGTTGTTATTCTTCTTTTTCTTTGCCATAACCTAATGTTTTAACTGCCCCTAAAACGGAACAATTACCTCAAAAATTGCACCTAAAAGTGCTCAAATGTATCTGAAAAGCGACACATCTTGGGTTTGACTCGACAAGCGAACCTACCCTACTCAGACTCGTTGAGGACTATTTTGGGATAGATTTTGACTTTTGCGAGCGAAGCACATAGAGGACCTATTTGCGAGCGAACAAAATCAAAAGATACCCAAAAGAGACTCAACAGCAGCCCTTACTCTTCGTCGTTATATTCAACCATCGGCGCATCCGCCCACAACTCCTCCAGCTTGTAGTAGTCGCGCAGCTCGGTCTGGAAGATGTGCACCACAACGTCGATGTAGTCCATCGCCACCCAAAGGCCTGTCTGCTTACCCTCTACGCGCCACGGCCACTCGCCAAGTCGCTGAAATACAGCCTCCTCCACAGAGTCAGCGATAGCCGCCACCTGGGTAGTCGAGTCGGCATTGCAGACCACAAAATGTGAGCAAATCGCACCATCCATACCGGTCAAATCGAGCGAAACCACACCCTTACCCTTCTTATCTTGAATTGCCTGAGCAATCACCTCAATCAGTACTTTTTCGTCCATAATATGTTCTATAAATATCTATTCGTTTGTATTATCATACAAAGATAGGAAAAATAATCGGAAAAACAAAGTTTTTTTAAGGCTTTTATCAAAACCCAGAGGCAAACTTTGTCACTGTCACTTGTCACTTGTCACATCTGACACGCCCCTGTGACATTGTGACATTGTGACACTGCTCATTATCAGGCAGTTAGAGATATACACTTGCCGTCTATTGTGACAAGACCCTTGCGGACAAGTCGATTTATTCGCATAGATGCCGTTGTGCGGTTCAGCCCTAAAACCTCCTCGAGTTTATGGCTCAGTACGGTTCGCTCCACACTGCCGCCGAAGTGGTCGCGAAGCACTGCAACTACCTCATCCTCTTTACTTTGCGGTTCGGTAGGCAGGCTGCACAGCTCGGGAAGTCCCTCGGGCGTGATATGGAAGGCAAAGCGCTCGAAGGGCTCATTGCGGCAGAACTGCGGCTCGACAATCGAGGTGCTCTCGACCTTATGAACATAGAGCACACTCTCCGCCTTGCGCTGTAGCGAACTACCCACATGACCACGCGCCTTGTCAGTGCCCGGATTAGTGTGTAATACGCAGAGTATGTGGCAGTTATATGTAGTACTAAGTGCCATCAACTCACCCACGAGGGCATCACTCTCGCGCAGGTCGTTGGTGTCGTACTGCAGGTCGGCAACACCATCTATAACGACCAAGTCGGGACCGAAGGTGTAGAGCGCATCGCGCAGCACATCGAGGCGATGTTTAGGGTCAATCTCGCGCAGCGCAAAGACCCTTAAACGAGGGTCCTCAACACCTCCCGTACGGTTAGTTCCCGTAATGCGATTTATACGGTCAATAACCTTACGGACATGCGCTTCGCCCTGCTCCGTATCGAGCCATAACACCTTGAGTGATATGTCGTTAGATACATTCTCAAAGGCTTCGCTGTCGGGGTACGGGTAGGCAATAGCCGAGGCGACAAGAGCCGTAGTAAGAAATGTCTTCTTACTCTTTGCCTCGCCTACGACAGCAGAGATATTACCTGCTGAACAGACCGCCTTGCCACCTATCGAAATAAGTGGTTTTACCTCGGCAAGGGGTTTGGTAATATCGACCAAGTAGGGTGCGATACGCTCCTCGCGAAGTTCAATTTCTAAATTTACACTTGCATCAGCAAATGCGCGTGCTGTAAGCCTCTCAAACTGCTCCGCATCGAATACTGCGGATACAGCATCCCTGAACTTCTGATTACAATCAGTAGTACTCATAGTATTAGTATTTAGGTATTTACGGAGATAGTAGAACACTATGCTCCAAGTTAGACAATGGTTAGTTTTCGAGTGCAAATATAATACATCGAATACCCCCTTGTCAAGTTTTTTGGCAATTATTTTTCAACAATTTATCAATAATTGAACACACGTAATCGTAACTCGTTGATAGTGAGCACTGTCACAATGTCACAATGTCACAGGGGCGTGTAGCGTGTGACAAATGTGACAAGTGACAAGAGACAAAATCAGTTCTTCGTCCGTTCTATACCGCGACAGGACTAAATGGTGACGGTTAAAGGTTAAAAGCCCAAAATTCCTTTGGAATTAAGGAAAAGTTTTCCTACCTTTGTATAATTATATAATAAGGTTTCAGTTTAAGATTACTAATTTATAGAACATAATAGAACATATCAACTATGTGTGGAATTGTAGGATACATTGGTCAGCGACGTGCGTATGATATTCTGGTTCAGGGACTTCACCGTTTGGAGTACAGAGGTTACGACTCTTCAGGTGTGGCGATGATTTCGGATGCGGCGGAGCTGAATATATACAAGTCAAAGGGTAAGGTTGAGGCGTTGGAACATTTTGCGGCCAACAAGGATTTAAGTGGCACAATTGGTATCGCGCACACTCGTTGGGCTACACACGGCGAGCCAAATGACACTAACGCCCACCCTCACTTTTCGCAGTCGGGTCGTTTAGCGATGGTACACAACGGCACTATCGAGAACTATTCGGTACTCAAGAAGGCTCTCTCTGCGCATGGCTATACCTTTGTCAGTCAGACAGATACAGAGGTGGCAGTGCAGCTCGTGGAGTACATTATGGATACCAACCACTGCTCGCTCTTTGATGCTATGTGCGAGGCGACAAAGCGCATTGTCGGTGCCTACGCCTTTGCAGTTATCGACCGACAGAACCCAAATCAGATTATCGCTGCCCGTCAATCCTCACCGCTGGTTATCGGCATTGGTGAGGGGGAGTACTTCCTCGCCTCTGACGCCACTCCGATTATCGAATATACAAACAAGGTGGTCTATCTCGACGATGGCGATATTGCCGTCATCGACCGTGGTGCAGAGCTGAAGGTCTTCGACAGCAAGACCACAAGCAAGTCCCGCGTGGAGATTACCGAGCTGCAGATGTCTATCGAGCAGCTTGAGAAGGGCGGCTATCCGCACTTTATGCTCAAGGAGATTTTCGAGCAGCCAAAGACCCTTGCCGACTGCATCAGTGGTCGTGTATCGGCAGATGGTAAGAAGATTACCCTTTCGGGCGTTATCGAGCACCGCTCCAAGTTCCTCAAAACCAAGCGTATAATCATCGTTGCCTGCGGTACTTCGTGGCACGCAGCCCTTATCGGCAAGCACCTTATCGAGGAGTACTGCCGCATACCTGTTGTGGTGGAGTACGCAAGTGAGTTCCGCTATGCCAACCCCGTTGTAAATCAGGGAGATATACTCATTGCCCTCTCACAGTCGGGAGAGACTGCCGACACCCTTGCCGCCCTTGAGCTTGCCAAGTCTCGCGGTGCCTTTGTCTTCGGTATCTGCAACGTCATCGGCTCCTCTATCCCTCGTGCAACACACTCAGGCTGCTATATCCACGTCGGCCCTGAGATTGGTGTGGCATCGACCAAGGCCTTTACAGGTCAGGTGACCGTGCTGGCGATGATGGCTATGCTTATCGGTCAGATGAAGGGTACTGTTGATGATGCAACTCTTGAGCGCGTGGCGACAGATATTCGCCGTGTACCTACGCTGATTAAGGATATCTTTACCAAGAATGACAAGAAGATTGAGGAGCTTGCAAAGATATTTACCTACGCCCACAACTTCCTCTACTTGGGTCGCGGATACAACTACCCATCAGCCCTTGAGGGTGCTCTGAAGCTCAAGGAGATATCCTATATCCATGCTGAGGGCTACCCTGCTGCCGAGATGAAGCACGGCACTATTGCCCTGATAGACAACGATATGCCGTCTGTGGTGATTGCCATTAAGGACAACGTCTATGAGAAGACCGTCAATAACATTCAGCAGGTCAAGGCTCGTGGCGGTAAGGTTGTGGCTATTGTCACCGAGGGGGATACTATCGTGGCGCAGATGGCGGACTACGTTATCGAGGTGCCTGAGATTTCGGAGTGCCTCACACCGCTGCTCACAGCCATTCCATTGCAGCTGCTGGCATACTACATCGCCGTCAATAAGGGCAGAAATGTGGACCAGCCCCGTAACCTGGCCAAGTCAGTAACCGTTGAATAAAACTAACCAAAATATGAAGAGACTACTATTTACTGCTACCCTGCTCGTTGCTGCCTTCGGTGCTGCCGTAGCAAAGGATTACACACTCTCGACCCCGAACACCTCGGTTATCCTCTCTGCCAAGGAGGGTGAGCCGCTCTACTTCCGCTACTATGGTAGCAAGGCGACAGCTGCCGATGTGCGTGCTGCAGGTCGTATGGTCAAGTATGACGCCTACCCTGCCTTCGGAACACGCTGCGAGACACCTTATGCGGCGCTTGTAAAGCAGCATAATGGCGACAACTCGTCGAAGTTTGTCGTTGAGAAGGTTGAGCAGAGTTCTGCCGACCACCTTACCACCCTCTCTGTGTGGCTGCGTGATGTTGCCCACGAGAATTTAACGGTCAAGGTGAACTACTCCGTCTATGACGACTGCGATGTAGTGAAGATGAACACCGAGTACTTCAATAATGGCAAGAAGCCGATTGTGCTGCAGAAGTATATGTCTGCCGTGCTGCCTATTCAGTCGGATAACTGCGTGCTGATGCAGCTTGAGGGCAACACGAAGAATGAGAATAACGAGGTTGTAATGCCGCTGCCTGTTGGTCAGTACAACATCTCAACCACTACCGCCTCACGCGTGGCACAGTACTTCAACGCATCGTTTATGTTGGGTCTTGATGGCCGATTGGAGGAGCAGAACTGCCCTGTCATTGCGGGCACGCTGGCGTGGATGGGTAACACCCACTTCGAGTTCTACAACTCTGATGTAGCGCGTATTCCGACCCTCTTTATGGGCGGTATCAACCCATCGGCGAGCGACTATACCCTTGCAGGCAAGTCATCGCTTACAACCCCTGAGATGATACTCACCTACGCCACAAACGGTAAGGGCGAGGCTACCCGCACACTGCACCGCTGGGCACGTAAGCATCAGCTGCTGCACGGCACAAAGCTGCGCGAGGTGCTGCTCAACTCGTGGGAGGGCGTACACTTCGACATCAGCGAGACAAGTATGGTCGATATGACCCGTGACTTTGCAGCCTTGGGTGGCGAGATGTTCGTTGTCGATGACGGTTGGTTTGGCGACAAGTTCCCACGCAACGACGGCACAACATCGCTCGGCGACTGGATGATTGCCCCATCGAAGCTGCCTAACGGCATCCGTCCGCTGATTGATATGGCGCACAACAACGGTATGAAGTTCGGTATCTGGATTGAGCCTGAGATGGTTAATGTTCCGAGTGAGCTCTACGAGAAGCACCCTGATTGGGTACTGCGTCACCCTGACTTCGAGCCTACCTACGGTCGTGGCAAGACACAGTTGTTGCTCGACCTTACCAACCCTGCAGTGCAGGAGCACGTCTTTAAGGTTGTGGATGATTTGCTGACAGCCTACCCTGACATCTACTACATCAAGTGGGACAACAATATGTCTATGCACAACGCCCATAGTCAGTACCTGCCTACAGAGTTGCAGAGCAACCTCTACGTGGACTTTACGCTGGCTTTGGAGAAGATTCTCAAGCGCATCCGTGCCAAGTATCCCGATGTAGTCATTCAGCTCTGTGCTTCGGGTGGTGGCCGTCTCAACTACGGCTTTATGCCATACTTCCAGGAGATGTGGACCTCCGACCAGACAGATGCATACCACCGCATCCTCATTCAGTGGGGAGCGATGCACTTCTACCCGTCAAATATGCTCGCTGCACACGTGGGCTCAGCATATAGCAAGTACACCCAGCGCCTGATACCTATCAAGTTCCGCTTCGATGTGGCCTCTATGTGCCGTTTGGGTATGGAGATGGTTCCTGCCAAGCTCAACGAGGCAGAGCGCGAGTATGCAAAGCGTGCCATTGCCGAGTATAAGAGTATCCGCCCTGTAGTTCAGCAGGGTGACCTCTACCGCCTTGTATCTCCATACGAGGGTAACCGCGACTTCTCATCGCTGATGTATGTATCGGAGGGCAAGGAGCGTGCTGTGCTCTTCGCTTATCGCCACCTGTTCAAGCACTGTATGTCCAACATCATCATCCGCCTGCAGGGTCTTAATCCTGATGCCAAGTACCGCATCCGTGAGGTTGCCCCAGAGTTTGAGGGTAAGCCTGCAGCTATCAATGGCAAGGTCATCAGTGGTCGTGTACTGATGCAGGAGGGTGTTGTTATCCCCGAGCTTGTCAAGGGCTTTACAAAGAATGCAGCTCTTGGTGAGGTTCGTGCCGGAAACGACTTCCGCAGCGTAGTACTTGAACTTACAGAGGTAAAATAGCAGCAAGATGATTAACAAAGCCGTTTTCAAGTGTAGTTCGGAGAAGATTTCGCAGGTTCCGAAGGACAAACTGCCCGACATCGCCTTTATTGGTCGCAGTAATGTGGGCAAGAGCTCCCTTATCAATATGCTCACCCAGCATAAGGGGCTTGCCAAGGTCTCTGCCACCCCCGGTAAGACCCGACTTATCAACCACTTTACCATCAACGATAGCTGGTATTTGGTCGATTTGCCCGGTTATGGCTATGCCCGCACCTCCAAGAGCACACGCGGAGGCTTTGCCAAGATTATCACCGACTATGTCTTCAAGTGCGAGAAGATGCACTTCCTCTTCGTGCTTGTCGATTCACGCCTTGAGCCGCAGAAGATAGACCTTGAGTTCATCGAGCAGTTGGGTATGAATGGTGTGCCATTCGGCATCATCTTCACCAAGGCAGATAAGCTCTCCAAAACACAGCTACAGCGCAGCGTAACGGCCTACCAAAAGAGCCTCGCCGAGCAGTGGGAGGAGCTGCCGCCGATGTTCACCAGCTCATCTGAAAAGGGCACAGGTCGTGACGAGATTGTCGGCTACATTGAGGATATATTAAAAGATTTTAATAAAGATAGTAAATAATAGCCGATTTTTGCTATCTTTGCACCGCTAACGCTTAGAACAAAAATTACTTAGGTTTTAATAAATACCAAACATAGAGTGGGTTTTGGTATTTATTTCGAGGTTATTTGAGAGCTATTTTTGAGTGGATTTTTCATCTTTTTGAGTGAGCAATCGCCGATTGTAAGCGAGAAAAGATGGTAAAGGCGCCAAAAAGAGCCTCAAAGAGGCCGAAACCGCAGTGATAGATAGAGTAATTAACTTATTTAATAAATACCAAAACACACTCTTTTATGGCTATCCACAAAATTAAGTTCTTCACAGGTCGCTCATCGCGTTACCTGGCAGAGAAGATTGTTGCCGCTTACGGCACAACTCTTGGTGATTGCGAGTGTCTTGAGTTTAGTGATGGCGAGTTCCAGCCACGCTATGCCGAGTCTATTCGCGGTTGCACCGTATTTATTATTCAGTCCACCTTCCCTAAGTCGGACAATCTGATGGAGCTGCTGATGATGATTGACGCTGCTCGTCGTGCTTCGGCTTACAAGGTTATCGCTGTAATCCCTTACTTCGGTTGGGCTCGTCAGGACCGCAAGGACCGTCCACGTGTTCCTATCACCTCAAAGCTCGTTGCAAATATGCTTACTGCAGCCGGCGTTGACCGCGTGATGACCATGGATCTCCATGCAGACCAGATTCAGGGCTTCTTCGAGGTTCCGGTAGATGCTCTCTACGCAAGCGGTATGTTCGTTCCTTATATCCAGAGCCTGGGTATCGAGGACCTCTCTATTGCAGCTCCTGATATGGGTGGTGCAAAGCGTGCAGGTACATACGCAAAGCTGTTGGGCACACCGATTATCATCTCTCACAAGGAGCGTGCAAAGGCAAATGTTGTAGGCTCTATGACCGCTATTGGTGACGTTGAGGGTCGTAACGTGCTGATTGTTGATGATATGATTGACACCGCAGGTACTATCTGTATGGCAGCAAATATGCTTATGGAGCGTGGTGCAAAGTCTGTTCGTGCAGCAATTACCCACCCTGTCCTCTCAGGCAAGGCTTACGACCGCATCAACGAGAGTGCTCTGTGCGAGGTTATCGTATCTGACACTATTCCGCTCAATCCTGAGGCTGATTTGCACAAGTTCACCGTTCTCTCTTGTGCAGATATCTTTGCCGAGGTTATCGAGCGCGTACATAACTATAAGGAGATTTCATCTATCTTCTTCCACTAACAGATTCAGAGAGCGAATAAAAAAGCGAACTTCTGCGTTAATCCCTCTTTGTGGGATTTTCCTCCTTGCGGCTCGGCAAAGTGTGTAAACGCACTCTGCTCTCGCTCCGCAGCGTCGGTTATACTCGTGCCCGAAATCCTCACATACGCCATTGTATGCTCCGGTTTCTCACGCTCGTAAGCCTTGAATTTTATCTTTTTATTCGCTCTCTACTTTTTGACATTCAACCCAACCTATGCTCCGCATCCTCTTCTACCCCCTTATCGCCGCAACCCTCGCTGTAGGTATTACTGAGATTATCCCTATCGCAGAGTGGCTTATTGCCCACCCACTTAAGTACCAATATGTCGGTATGGGTATGGCGGGATATGTATTACTAACTTTTATTGGATTTTTCAATAAGAATTTAGAGTGGTTGCGCACCTTCTCGCACGAGTTGTCGCACACGGTGGTAGGAATGATGTTTCTGCGCAAGATACACTCTTTCGAGGCAGGTGTCGGCGAGGGAGTGATGAGCCATAGTGGCGGTTTTCGTTTCGGCACGATATTTATCTCGCTTGCGCCATATTGTCTGCCGATATTTACCTATCTACTCCTCTTTCTCAGGGAGTTAGGCGCAGCAAACTCACTCTACATCTTCGACATTATGATTGGCGTAGTAACGGCTTTTCATATCGGCTGTTTCCGTCGTCAGATAGGTCTGCACCAGACAGATATTACAAGTGTGGGAGCCTTCCGCTCGGCACTCTTTATCGTTGCGATGTGGATTGTAAACCTCTCTGTGTTGTTGCTCTCTATCCGTGTAGGTGTATTGGAGGCGTTCAAGAGGTTGGCTATCGACTATTTCGAGGATTTGCAGAGGTGGTCAAAGATTGCTATCGACTTTGCGGCTGCCCACCTCGGTTTCTAATCAGACCATGCACTATCTGCATCGCCTGACGCATAAACTCCATTCTAAATAGTGCTCCGAGTGCAATATAGACTGTTGCACCGACAGCAATTTGCAGCATAAATCGCACCCACAGCGTAAGTTGTGCGGCAAAGTGCGAGGTGAGTTCAACAGCACCGAACATCAGCGCCGTAAGTGCCACTATAGGCAGCAGAGTACGCACTACGGAGCCCATTTTAAGGGCAGAGAGACGCGTTGCAGCAGATATATTGAGCACAAACTCCACCGCCGACATTACAACCAAACCCCACGCCACAGCCACCACAGAGTGCGGTATTGTTATAGCGAGAATAACCGTCATAATCACCTTGCAGACAACCTCCAGACGGATAATCACCCGACCATCGCCTGCCACCTTGAGTACATTGTAGGCAATCATCTGCAACGGCAAGGTAAGACCCGTAAGCGAGAGAATCTTGAAGTAAGGCACCGTCGGCAGCCAACGCTCACCGAGCAGCAGCAGGAACATATCGTCAGCCACAGCAATCATCCCCACCATAGCAGGGAACATCACCGCCGCCGTCATCATAAGCACATAACGGAACGACTCGGCAAACTTCTCACGATTATCCTTGATATTCGACAGCGCAGGATAGGTAACACTCTGGAATGACTGCACCGCAGATGTTACCGGCAGCTCCTTGAGCTTCTGCGCCTGGTTGAAGTAGCCCAACGTGTCGGCGGAGTAGATTTTACCGATAAAGAGCTGTGCAATGTTGTTGTAGAGATAGGAGATTGTATCCTTTCCCAATAGTCGGAACGAAAAGCCACCCATCGCCTTCAGGCTCGCCAGACTGAACTCTCCCTCGGCACGCCATGAGCCGTAAATCCAGAGCAGCGCAGACTTTGTCGCCATCTGTGCAAGTCGCTGACCCACAAGACTCCACACCCCACAATCACTCAGTGCCATAGCGATAGCCACAGCACCCGCAACGGCAGAGGATAGGAAGTTTATGCGCGAGAGAAGTGCAAAACGAAACTGACGGGCGAAGATAGTGTTCTGTATCACCCCCAATGCCGAGAGTGGCAGCAGAAGCATCAATACAGGGGCAATAGAGGCGATTATCGGCAGATTGTAGTACGCCGCAATCATCGGACTGAGCGCTACCAAAAGCAGGTAGAGAGCCACCGCAACAACGATATTGAAGATAAATACCGACTTGTAGTCCGAGGCTGTCGGCTCGCTCTTGCGGATAAGAGTTTGAGAGAAACCGCTATCGACAAACAACGCCGAGAGTGCGGTAAAGAATGTGAGTATGGCCAGCACACCAAAGTCCTCAGGCAGCAGCAGTCGCGCCACGACAATACTCACCACCATCTGCAACAGCATCGAGCCCACCTTCTCGGCGATGCTCCACGCCACGCCCGATACGACCTTATCTCGCAGTTGCTGTGCCATCGTAAGAAGTATAAGTGCCGACTACTGCTCCAAATGGAGCTTGAGAGCCTCTACACCGATACGGTAAGAGTTAAGGCCAAAACCGACCACAGAGCCAATCGCTACACTTCCAATAAGTGTTGTGTGGCGAAACTCCTCGCGTGCAGCAATGTTTGAGATGTGAATCTCTACCACCGGTGTATCTATCGCCGCTATGGCATCACGAATAACTACAGATGTGTGTGTATAACCACCCGCATTGAGCAATACGCCGTCGTAGTTACCCTCAGCACGATGCAACGCATCGACTATCTCCCCCTCGATGTTGGTCTGGTAGTAGTCAATCGTATGCTCGGCATATAGAGCCTGAAGTCGCGGAATAAATGTGTCAAAACTCTCACATCCATAGACGCCCTTGTCACGACGCCCCTGTAGATTGAGATTTGCTCCGTTGAGAATGAGGATTTTCATATTTCTGGGCTTTTGGCTATTGGCGGTTAGCGTTTTAATAGATACTACCGCAAAATTGTTTTAGCATAGGGGCTTGTTTACTTTCAAAGTAATTTATAAAGAGATTTTACAAGGCTCCTCCTTTGCACCGCAAAATCGTTTTAGGCGAGGATTTTCAAGGCTTGCGAAACCTACTAGCACCCGCAAAATTGTTTTAGGCGAGGATTTACAACGCTCGGCAAAATTGTCCGCGATGGGCTGTACTCGGTGTACTGCCCATTGCGAGCAACTTTTGATAGCGGCAGTAAATACCGCATAAAACTATTTTGCTAATAAACAAGCGAGGGCAATAGAATACTTCTTCGATGCAGCGCTATCACCGCGTGAAGTGAGCACACATGGAGCCTTAGCACCCATAACGATTGCTGCGAGTTCGCCACCTGCGAGGTGAGAAACGGACTTGAAGAATACGTTTCCTGACTCGATATTCGGGAAGAGGAGGGCATCTACATCACCGGCGATAGCCGAGCCCTTAACCTTCTTATGCTCTGCAACCTCCTTATAGAGGGCTACGTCGAGTGAGAGTGGGCCATCAACGATAACGTTACCGAGCTGACCACGGTCTGCCATCTTTGCGAGCATTGCGCCCTCGGTAGATGATACAGATGAAGGGAGCACCTGCTCAGATGGAGCGATGCAACCAATCTTCGGAGTCTGAACGCCCAGAGCAACAGCTACCTGACGGAGGTAGTCAATCTGCTTCTGCTTCTGCTTGATATCCGGCTGGAGGATAATTGCGATATCGGATGCAAGCAGCAGCTTGTGGTAGCCTGACCACTCGAATACCGATACGTGGCTCAGCACACCCTTTGGAGGGCAGAGGTTGAGCTCCTTATCGAGGATTGCACGCATATACTTATCGGTTGGCAGCATACCCTTCATAAGTACATCAGCATCACCTGTAGATACTGCAGTAGCGGCGAGTTTTGCAGCCTTAACATCGCTCTTCTCGTCGATAATCTGGAAGATAGAGCTATCGATATTAAGCTCCTTGCAAACCTGCTCGATAACGATACGGTCGCCATAGAGAATTGGGGTAACAAGACCCTCGTTGTATGCATCATAGACAGCCTCGATAGTGTGAGAATCCTGTCCGTAAGCCACTGCAAGGCGCTTTCTACCGCGTGCATGAGCAGCCTCTACTATTTCTTGTAGGTGTTTCATAGTCTTCTATTTTGTCAAATTATATGTATCTGTTGCAATTACAAGTTCCTCGTTTGTTGCGATAACGGCAACCTTCACGCGAGAGTTTTCGGTAGAGATGATGGTATCAGTACCGCGAGTTGGGCGGTTTACTGCGTCGTTAATCTCGATACCCATAAACTCAAGACCTGCTGTAGAGTGTGCGCGCAGCTCCCAAGAGTTCTCGCCAACACCACCTGTGAAGATTACAAGATCCACGCCACCCATCAGGGCTGCATACTTACCGATATACTGACGTACGCGGTCGTAGTAGAGGTCACGAGCAACGATTGCGCGAGGGTTACCTGCCTCGTAAGCGGCGTCAATGTCACGCATATCGCTTGAGATACCCGACAGACCCTCAACACCTGAACGCTTGTTAATCATAGTGTTGATATCTGCAAGATTCATACCCTCCTTCTCGGCAATAAAGAGCAGAGCCGATGGATCGACATCACCGCAGCGGGTACCCATAACAAGGCCATCTACAGGAGAGAAGCCCATTGAGGTACAAACGCTCTTGCCATTCTTAATCGCTGTCACAGAGGCACCATTTCCGATGTGACAAGTGATAATCTTCGAGTTCTCAAGGTCAAGACCTGCAAGTGCAGCACCCACCTTAGCCACGAACTTGTGGCTTGTACCGTGGAAGCCGTAGCGACGTACGCGATACTTCACATAGTACTCGTAAGGCAGCGCGTAGAGGTAGTTTACAGGCTCGATAGTCTGGTGAAAAGAGGTATCGAACACAGCCACCTGCTTTACCTCCGGCAGCACCTTCTCAATAGAGAGGATACCCTCAAGGTTTGCAGGGTTGTGAAGTGGAGCGATATCGAAGAGTGAGCGAATCTTTGCCTTTGCATCATCATCAACAATGCAGCTTGAAGCGAAGAACTCGCCACCGTGCGCTACACGATGACCCACAGCCTTCACCTCGTCGAGTGAAGCGATTACGCCGTGCTCAGGGTGTGTCAGAGCATCCAGCACCAGGCGAATACCTGTTGTGTGGTCAGCGATTGGCTGGTGGAGGTGGAACACATCCTTACCAACCGGTTTATGAGTCAAATCACCCTCGGCAAGACCGATACGCTCAACAAGACCCTTGGCAAGCAGCGTATGGGCGCCGTCACAGATGTCGATTACCTGATATTTAATCGACGAACTTCCGCAGTTTAATACTAAAATAACCATATCTTTTGTAAAATTTGTTTCCAACCGACAAAGATAACCAAACCATTTCAGAAAAGCAAGATTTCCGAAATGGTTTTAGCCCTTAATCAACGTTAATCGTTCTTATTTTACAAGTATCTTATAACTCCACGGCGCAATATCCCCCCACATATGCTCATAGAGGGTGGTTGGCTGACCTGTCATTGCATCGGTATATTCGCCGGCATAGATACCCGTATTGAAGTCACCAAAGACGGTATATGGCGAGAGATTTGCGATAACCACTACCCTATCCCCATCACGTTCACGAACAAAGGTCATCAGGCAGTCGGGTGCGTTATTTACGATTTCTATAAAATCTGCACCCTCATCTGCCGAACGTAACGCCTTATGGCTGTGGTAGATAGAGCATAGTTTTGTATAGAACTCGGTATAGCTGTTAGCCTCCATCTCAGGCATTGCATCCCTTTCAAAGAAGGAGAATGAGTGGTCGTAGCCGAACTCCTGACCAGTATAGATGAGCGGCAGAGAGTTTGGCAGCAAGAATGTCAGCGCAGCCATAGGTGCAAGCGAGGCACCAAAGCGCGAAAACTCACTACCCGACCACGAATTTTCGTCATGGTTTGAGGTGAATGTCATACGCATCGACCACTTCGGGAAACGACGACGGTCGGCATGGATAATCTCTCTTAATCGCCACACTCTGGTATGACCCTGTGCCACGTCACACATCGCATGGTGCAGACGCCACGAGTAGCAGGCATCGAAGGCATTTTGGAAGATATTATCCTCCTCCGCCTCGGCAAGCAGAAAGATATCGGGCTTTATCTGTTGAAGGCTAAAGCGCACAACCTGCCAAAATTCGATAGGCACAAGCATCGCCATATCGCAACGGAAACCGTCAATATTGTGCTCCGTAACCCAGAACTTCATGGCATCAATCTGACCCTGCCAAACCTCACGATTTTCATAGTTCAGCTGGGCAGTATCGCTCCAATCCCACGGCACCAGAGCCTCGCCGGCATCGTTTCGCTTATACCAATTCAACGGCTTGTCTGTAAGCCACTTAGCATCACGTGAAGTGTGGTTTGCCACCCAATCGAGAAGCACCTTCAGACCCAAAGAATGGGCAGTGGCAACAAAGGTATCGAAGTCCTCAAAATTACCCAACTCTTCGCTCACTGCGCAGTAGTCAGCCACCGAGTAGTAAGAGCCCAATGTACCCTTGCGATCCTGCTTACCGATAGGATATATCGGCATAAGCCAAACGGCATCAATACCCATCTGTTTCAGGCGTGGCAACTGAGCCGTTGCAGCGCTCAAAGTACCCTCTTTTGTAAGCTGTCGAACATTCATCTCGTACAGCACAGCATCGTAACTCCACTGGGGATGTCTCATACAAACAAATAGTTGGTTAAACTTTGGCAAATATACAAATTTTTGCTCAAACCGCATAGTTTTTTGTTCTTTTGAAGATAATTGACTATCTTTACACCTTGTATTGCTAACTATTAACCACTATGCGTCTGTTTAAGATAGCCTTTATTAGCTCAATATTGCTGACACTGTGTAGTTGCTCAGCTGTTAAACGAACTGTATATCTGCAAGATATAGCGGATAACACCCAAGTTAAAACTGCTACCGAGCAGCAGATAAAAATCAAGCCTTTCGACCGTCTTATCGTTGTTGTAACAAGTAAGGATTCAGAACTTGCTGCACCATTCAACGTGATGACCTCGTATAACTCCCTGACAAACAACCCTATGGGTCAGAGCACCGTAAGCAGCACACAGGGTTTGCAGGTGCGCACTGTTGATGAGAACGGCGACCTGTTTATGCCTGTTATCGGTAAGGTTGCCTGCGCAGGAAAGAGTAGAGCCGAGGTTGCAGATGCTATTGCCAAGGCTATTATCGATGGCGGATATATTGCAGATGCGGCTGTAAATATTCAGTTTGCCGATATGAAACTCTTCGTGCTGGGTGAGGTTGCAAAGCCGGGTCAGTTTGACGTTACCCGCGACCAGATTACCATCCTTGAGGCGCTTGCTATGGCGGGCGATATGACAATCTATGGCAATCGTACCAACGTCAGCGTAGTGCGTAAGGAGAATGGTGTGACAACAACCCACATCATCAACCTCCTCGACTCAAGTTGCTTCAACTCCCCTGCCTACTATCTCCAGCAGGGCGATGTAGTATATGTTCAGCCAAAGAAACAGCGTGCCGCATCGGGTGAGATTAACCAGAACCGTAACTTCTGGATATCAATCACAAGTACGCTTATCTCTGCCGCAACACTCGTAACCACCATCATTCTCAACACAAAGTAGTAACCCATGAATCAGTATAACGACCAGATTGTAACACAGCAACCGATAAACACCTTCACTCTTCAGGACTTGGTGGACATGGTACTGCGCAAGTGGTATTGGTTTGTCCTGAGCGTGATATTCTTCTTAGGACTGGGAGTGCTCTATATTCTGAGCACGCAGCCCATATATCACCGCGAGGCGACCATTATGGTTAAGGATAGTCGCAAAGGCAGTGGCGCAAACGAGATGGCTATCTTCGGCGAACTTGCAGGCCTTTCAACCCGCCGCAATGTCGATAATGAGCTCTTCGTGCTTCAGGCTCGCCGACTGATGACTCAGGTTGTAAAGGAGTTGGGGCTTACAACAAACTACTCTACCAGAGTAAATCTGCGCACCATAGATCTCTATCGTTGCAGCCCTGTAGAGGCGACCTTTATCAATGACAATGACGAGCTTAGCTGTCGATTTAAGGTAGAGTTAGGTGCCGACAACTACACCCTCTACGACCTCAAACTGCCAAAGGATAGCGATGAGGAGGAGGTTGATTTCGGCGACTTTACAGCCACTGCGGCATACGGTGACACCATCGCAACTCCTGCAGGCGAGATTGTCATAACCAAGACTCCGTTTATGGACGAGAAGTGCATTGGTAAGGTTATCAAGGTTGCAAAGTTCAGAACACAGGCCGTAACTACCCGCTACTGCAAGGCAATGAAGTCTGCTGTGGCAAATAAGATGTCGTCTATCATCAACATCACCCTTGCCGATGTGGTTGCACGTCGTGCCGAGGATGTTATCAACACCCTTATTCGTGTCTATAATGAGGATGCTGTGAACGACAAGCGCGAGATTGCAGAGGCTACAGCCAACTTTATCGATGCCCGCCTTGCAATTATCAGCGAGGAGTTGGGTGCTGTAGATAGCGATATTGAGAAGTTCAAGACCCGCAACAATATGGTCGATATTGCGGCCGAAACTGAGAAGAATTTTGATATTGTCACCCGTTTGCAGACCGATCTGATTTCGGTTGAGAGCCAGTTGGAGATGTCACGATTTATCAAGGATTATCTGACAAATCCCGAGAAGGAGTATTCACTCATTCCTGTTACCGGTTTTGGTGGCAGCGCCCTCACATCGTCTATCTCTTCACAGATTGCAGAGTACAATGAGCTTGTACTGCGTCGTGAGAAGCTTCTGAAGAATAGCTCTGCAAATAACCCCATTGTGGAGCAGCTCAACTCACAGCGAGTAGCGCTCAAAAACGCCATCCTTGCATCGCTCGACTCGAATATCGCAGCACTTGAGATACAGAGTAAGACCCTGTTGCGTGAGCAGAATAAGACTTCTGCCCGTATCGGCAGCGTACCTAAGCAGGAGCAGGAGTACCTCTCTATTGCTCGTCAGCAGCGCATTAAGGAGGAGTTATACCTCTATCTGCTCAACAAGCGCGAGGAGAATGCCATTTCGTTGGCTATCACAGAGAATACAGCCCGAATCATCGACTCGGCATTTGGTCCGTTACGTCCTGTAGCGCCACGCAAGAGTTTTATACTGATGATTATGCTTGCCCTCGGTATTGCTGTACCATTTGCCGCACTCTATCTGCGCGAGATTATCGACACATCTGTTCGTGGCCGCAAGGATATTGAGAAGTACACAACTGTTCCATACCTTGGCGATATTCCTATATTTACAGGTAAGAAGCACTCTCGCGGCATTGTAGTTCGTGAGAATGGCCGTGACAATATCTCCGAGGCGTTCCGCATTCTGCGCGCAAATATGGGCTTTATGAACACCTCAGGCAACCAAAAGGTATTCCTTATAACCTCATCAACCGAGCACGCAGGAAAGACCTTCGTATCGACAAACTTGGCAATGGTGAATGCCTTCTCTGGTAGCAAGGTGCTGCTTATCGACCTCGATTTGCGTCGTCGTATGCTCAGCAAGCAACTCGGACAGAGAAATAACCCGAACGGCATATCGAAGTATATGAGTGACCACTCTCTGACCGCCGCACAGGTTATCTCCAAGAGCGATATTCACGACAATATCGACTGCATCTACGCCGGTCTGCAACCGCCAAACCCTGCCGAGCAGCTGCTCTCTCCACGCCTTGACAAGCTGATTGAGGAGTGCAAGCAGATGTATGACTGCATAATCATCGACAGCGTGCCTGCTATGGTTATTGCCGATGCGATGATTACAAGCCGTGTGGCAGATTTGAGCCTCTACGTTATTCGTGAGGGTATGCTCGACAAGCGACAGCTGCCTGATGTGGAGAACCTCCACCTACAGAATAAGCTCCGCAATATGTGTATCGTGCTCAACGGTGCATCCGAGCAGAATCACCGTTACGGATATACATATACCTACCAGACAGACGATGATTTCGTCTATACTCGTTGGGAGAAGTTCCTATGCAGCATCGGCCTGAGAGGCTGGGTCAATCGTCGTAAAGTGGCAAGATAGTATGGCACAGTTGGTAATAGCAATAGATTTTGACGGCACCTGCGTCACACACGAGTATCCATATATGGGTAGCGACATTGGAGCTGTACCAGTGCTCAAAGAGCTGACAGATGCAGGGTATCACCTTGTGCTCAACACTATGCGCAGCGGCAAGACCGAGAAGGAGGCTGTAAAGTGGTTTAAGGATAACGATATTCCCCTCTATGGAGTGAATAAAAACCCCGACCAGAAGTCGTGGAGCGCCTCTCCAAAGGTCTATGCAGACCTATATATAGATGACTCCGCCCTCGGCGTACCACTTACATCATCCCCAACCTCCACCCGCCCATACGTCGATTGGATTCGTGTCCGCGAGTGGTTGGTAACTGAGGGGTACCTGTAACAGAAGCCGTTGCGGACTTAGGATAGCCCGCAGGCTACGCAGTACCGCCCTCATAGTACTGCCCGCTTTTTCGAGAAAAAGCAGGGCGTGCAAAAAGCTTTCGCCAAAACTTTGTTTTGGTAGTGTCTGTTGCGAGAATAACGTTGTCTGCGACAATACCAAAAACAGCAAGAGCAGTAGTTTGTAAGCAAGCTTACACTACCGCTCTTTCTATTTTTTACTATCCTTGCGGATAGCTGTTATTCTCGAAAACAAATCAAAACCAGAGTCTGCACCCCGCTACATCTGTGCACTGCTTTATCGTCAAGATTTTGCACGCCTCTTAATATATGCACTCATTTGTCGTCAAGAATTTGCACACCGCTACATCTATGCTCTATTTTGTTGTCAGAACGTGGTAGTAGGCGTGCATCGTGCAGAAAGCCCGACGATGGATAGTACTTGAGCGTACAGCCATTGTCGGGCTTTTAGGGATGTACGGCTAATGCCGCGTTATCACAACAAAATCAACTGATTGTAAATCTCGACGCATACCCACGCATCCGTCGCCGCATACATCTGCTGCTGGGGCGTAAGGGTTTTGGCCTCCCAATTACTCAAGCGTTGCGCCTTGGAGACCTTTTTACCGAGGACTATGCCCGATATTTTACGCAAGGATTTATCCTTAATGCCGTAATTCTCGACAATATCCTGCAAATCGACAAAGCCTCCTGCGGTAAAGTGACGAAGTTTTGTAAGGCCGACGATATCGTTTTTCACAGCTGCACCGACCTTAATAATATCGGAGCGATGCAGAATATCGGTCAGAGCCTTTGACATCTGCACGCGGTTAAGGCGAATAAGGAAGCACTTCTCGCCACCAAAGAGTTGCAACAGTGCCACCTTATTTGTCACCCCGGCAGTAAACGATGGTCGAGTCTCGGTATCAAAGCCGAGGATAGATTGCTGGGCGAGGTATTGGCACGCCTCGTCAAGCGCCTGCGGTGTATCGACAACCACTATTGGGCCATCGAACTGCACCATCGGCAGCGCTGCAACATCCTCGTTTGATATAGACTCAATATATGCCATTGGCTACAACATTTATCGCTGCTGCTTATTCAGCTGCTCCTGCTGGCGCATAAGCTCCTCATAACGCTGCTGGAAGCGTGACTTCTTACCCTTGGTATTTGCCATCTTGGTATGGATAGATGCACGTACCTTGTCATCATCTACCAACGCACGGATACCGAGCATCATCAGCATAGTGATAATGTTCGAGAGCAGGTAGTAGTAACAAAGACCGCTCGAGTAGTCGTTAAACCAGAAGAGCATCATGATTGGCATCATATAGACGGTCATAAACTTCATACCAGGCATCTGTGGCTGGGTAGCTGCGGTCTGCTTATAGTTCATATAAGAGTAGCCGAACAGAACTACAACCATCAACAGACAGAAGAGTGAGATATGGTCGCCATAGAATGGAATATTGAATGGCAAATCGAGAATACTATCGTAAGACGAGAGGTCATCACTCCAAAGGAATGACTTGCCACGAAGCTCGATAGATGCCGGGAAGAAGCGGAACATCGCAATCAGGATAGGCATCTGAATAAGCATTGGCAGACAGCCGCTCATTGGGCTGATACCCGCCTTATTATAGAGCTCCATAGTCGCCTGCTGCTTCTTCATAGCATCCTCCTGACGAGGGTACTTGGCATTGATAGCCTCAAGCTCAGGGCGTACAGCACGCATCTTGGCTGTAGAGAGGTAGCTCTTATATGTGAGCGGCGAGATAATCAACTTAACCAGCAGTGTCAGGATAAGGATAATCAGGCCAAAGCTCTCGATATACTTACTAAGGAAAGTAAAGAGCGGAATTACCACCCAACGGCTCACGTAGGTAGAGAATATCCAACCCAGCGGAATAACGCGCTCAAGGTTAAGAGAATCGCCATTAGCATCGGTGAGCTTCTTGAGCACAGGGAACTTATTAGGACCCAAGTAGAAGTCGAACTTATAGCCATCGGTCTGCGGTGTATATGGCACTGCGGCAGCCATAGAGTACTCCTTGATATAACCACTCTTCTCAGGCATTGTCTGGTAAGCGACATCGGCATAGGTAAAATCGACGCTCTGCGGAATAATTGCAGAGGTGAAGTACTGCTGCTTAAATGCCACCCAATCTACAGAGGTTGAGACATTCTTGCTCTTATTACCCTCAGAGACACCCAAATCCTCAATACCTGTCTCGCCCGGATGACGATAGTAGAGAGAGGTGTACATATTCTCATTCTTGTAGCTACGCTCGTTCTGATAGCTGCGAGTACGCCAATCAACACCGATAGAGGTCTGATTTGCCATCAGCGGAGCAAGGGCTGAGAACTGAACATCAAGACCAACCAGATAGTCGCGCTCCTCGCTCTTGCTGTTGTAAAGTGTATATACAAAGTTGAGCGCAGCACCGCCCTTGAATGGCAGAGTAAAGGTAACGCTCTGTGAATCAGCGCCCTCTACAACGCCCTGACAAACAAAGTTATGCTCGGCAGTGACAACCTTAACATTCTTAAGGCCATCCTTGACGTAGAAGCTCATATCGAAAGATGCACTTGTAGGGTCGAAGAGCTTAACAAGTTCATTTCGCTCCTCCTTTGGTGCATACTTAGTGTGCTGCTTGAGTGTTGCGTCTGTAATCTGACCACCAACGGTTGAGAGGGTGAGTGTAAGGTAGTCATTCTCTAAAACAACCTCTCTCTGCTCTGCACCATCAATGATAAATGGGTCTGCCACAACAAGTGGCTCAGTTACAGCAACGACATCTGCCTTCTGCTCGCCCTGCTGCTCGGCAACGGCTGCCGAAGCCTCAGCGGCAACGCTCTCTGCAAGCTGTTCTACAGCAAGTTGCTCGTTGTACTTCTCCATCTGATAGTTGTTGTACAACATATAGCCGAAGAAGACAAGGCCTATAAGTATAAATCCGATTATTGACTGTTTGTTTGTGCTATTATTTTCCATTTTTAATTATTTAGTTTCAGAATATTTCAACGCAGCAGCCACGAAATCGACAAAGAGTGGTGCTGGATGCTCAACAGTACTCTTGTACTCCGGGTGGTACTGCGTTGCGATAAACCAAGGGTGTGACTCAAGCTCCAGAGCCTCAACCAAAGCGGTCTCAGGGTTGATACCCACACACTTCATACCGGCAGCCTCAAACTGCTCACGGTAGTCGGTATTGAACTCGTAGCTGTTGCTATGGCGCTCCATAACAGAGGTGATACCATAAGCCTTCGCAGCCTTTGACTCCGGGTCAAGGGTGCATACATAGCCACCGATACGGCGAACAGAGCCCTTCTCAATCTTATTCTCCTCCATCAGGCTGATGACAGGGTGCTTTGTAGTTGCATCGAGCTCCGCAGATGCGGCATCCTCAAAGCCGAGGACATTGCGTGCAAACTCAACAACTGCGCAGTGCATACCCAGACCGATACCGAAGAATGGGATATTATTCTCACGAGCATACTTGACAGCGGCAATCTTACCATCTACGCCACGGCTGCCTGAACCAGGGGCAACGAAGATACCCGAAACACCCTCGAACAGCTCGGCTGCGCTCTGCTCATTGACCTTCTCGGCCTTAACATAGCGTACCTTAACCTTGCAGTCGTTCATAGCACCTGCGTGGATAAATGACTCGTTGATTGACTTGTATGCATCAGGAAGCTCGGTATATTTACCAACCAGAGCAACCTCCACGAACTTTGTAGGGTTCTTAATCTTATCAACGAATGCTCTCCAAGCGGTCAAGTCAGATACAGACTCCTCTGTTGGCAGACCAAGGCGCTGCATAACCACAAGGTCCATCTTCTGCTCAAACAGGCGCAGTGGCACCTCGTAGATTGTAGGCATATCCACAGACTCAACAACAGCCTCAGGCATAACGTTACAGAAGAGGGCAATCTTACGCTTAATCGCTATATCAAGCGGATTCTCAGCACGCAGAACAAGCACATCCGGCTGAAGACCATTCTCAAGCAGAGCCTTTACAGAGTGCTGTGTAGGCTTGGTCTTAACCTCTCCTGACGCTGCGAGATATGGCACCCACGCAAGGTGTACCAACGCTGTATTCTGATAACCCAATGAGTTGCGAAGCTGACGTACAGACTCAATAAATGGCAGCGACTCGATATCGCCGACAGTACCACCAATCTCGGTGATGATAATATCGAACTGCTTGGTCTGACCATTGAGCTGGATACGACGCTTAATCTCGTCAGTGATATGAGGGATAACCTGCACGGTCTTACCCAGATAGTCACCACGGCGCTCCTTCTCAATTACTGTCTTATAGATTTTACCTGTGGTAACTGTATTCTTATTAGATGTAGCGATAGATGTAAATCGCTCATAGTGACCCAAATCGAGGTCTGCCTCAGTTCCGTCATCGGTAACATAGTACTCGCCGTGCTCGTATGGATTAAGGGTACTTGGATCGACATTTATGTACGGATCAAACTTCTGGATTGTTGTCACATATCCACGTGCCTGAAGAAGGCGCGCAAGTGAAGATGAGATAATTCCCTTTCCCAGTGATGATGCCACACCTCCAGTAACGAAGATGTACTTTGGCTTTGATAGTTTCATAATTAATATTTTTAGAAGTACTTAAAACCTAACTAAAGCAGACGACGGCCTGTAAGCCGCCTATCTGCATGCATTATTCGCCGTCGTCTATAAGTTTAATTTTAGCTATTGTGTCTGCTATATCGCGCTTTGCCTTAACAATCTTCTCTTCAACCTCAGCGATGAATGACTCTGCACCCTTAGACTTTGAGAAGAAGCCGATATTGTTCTCCAACGTTGCAACCTCCTGCTCAAGTTGACGGACACGGTTGTAGAGCTTCTCACGCTCCGAGCGCAGGCGACGCTCGCCACTCTGACGCATCGAATTGACCCTATCCTTAAAGCGGTTGAGCGAGTTCTCTCTATCAGCACCGCGAACAACGGCAAAGAGGCGATCTACAGCCTGCTTATAGAGCTTTGCAACCTCCTCCTTATGCTTGATAGGCACAAAACCAATCTCGCTCCAGCGGCGTTGGAACTCCTTAATCATATCATAACCGCCCGCCTTAATATCGGCAGCGTTCATCTCCTCAATCAGAGCATACTTCTTCTGCAAATTATCGGCATAGCCACCCTCTACATTTGCAAAATGGGCACTCTTACGCTCAAAGAACTTATCACAAGCGGCACGGAAACGACGCCAAATGGCATCTGCATGGCGGCGTGACACCACACCCACCTTCTTCCACTCTGCCTGCAGCTCAAGAATCTTATCGGTAGCCTGCTTCCAATCCTCGCTCTCAACAAGCGCCTCTGCTGCCTCACACAGGGCCTCCTTAAGTGAGAGGTTGTGCTCCATATCATCCTTAACATCTGCATAGAAGGCGTGCTTAAGCTCGAAGAACTTATCACAAGCGGCACGGAAACGGTCGTAAATCTTGGCATTCTCCTTCTTCGGAGCAAAACCAATAGTACGCCACTGGACCTGCAGCTCGATAAGACGCTCATTTGCCTTATTCCACTCCTTATGAGATGCCGGAGCATTTGCTATCAAAGCCTCGGCAGCCTCACAAAGTGCGCTCTTTGCCTCAAGGTTCTTCAACTGCTCCTGCTTAAGGGACTCGAAGTACTCCTGATGGCGACGATTTACCACAGATGATGCAGCCTTAAAGCGCTCCCACAGCGGCTCCTTCTGATCTGCCGCTACAGGGCCTGTCTCGCGCCACTGATCGTGGAGCTTCTGCAACTTGCGGAATGACTCTACGGCATTTGACTGCTCGGCAAGAGCCTCGGCAGCCTCACAGAGTGCGAGTTTTGCCTCAAGATTCTTCTTCAAATCCAAATCGCGCAACTCCTTATTAATCTTCACAAAGTCGTAGAAGTGCTCTACGTGCAGATTATAGGTCTCCCACAAATCATTTACCTTCGCCTGTGGCACCTGACCAATCTCCTTCCAACGAGCCTGCAACTCGCGGAAACGAACGTAGGTAGCATTCAGCGTCTCCTCGCTTGAGATAAGACTCTTCAGCTCCTCGATAATCTCGCACTTAAGGCGATAGTTCTCCTCCTTAACCTTGTCACTCTCGGCAGTTGCCTTATCACGGGCATCACGATATCTCTTCAGCAACTCCTTAAGACGAAGTTCGTCTGCATCCTGCACAGCCTCAGCCTCAACACCCTGCTCGGCAGCCTCCTTAATACGGGCATCGACCTGAGCACGGTGAATCTTATAGAATGCAGTCTTTATCTGCTCCACCTGAGAACGGATATCCTCAGCGGCATTGCTCTCCAAAATCTCAGCGAGCATATCAACCAGCTCGCCCTTACTCTTGCCTGCAACCTGCGTCTCAATAACGGAGTCGGCCTCCAAAACCTCTTCCGAAACGGTATCAGAAGTTCCGACATTATCCAAAAGTTGTTCATCACTCTGAACTGACGCATCCTCAGCTACGCTGACCAACTCCAACTCGGGAGTTTCTGTAGATTTAATAGTAGTAGGCATAAGTTATATTTTTAAGTAAAAAACTATCGCACAAAGGTAATTAAAGCTATTCAATATTCAAAATAGAAAATTCAAAAAAATTCCCATTTTATCAACAATTCACTATTTTTTAGTATCTTTGTAGAGAAATTATTGGCGTATGAAACGATTATTAGCTACTATCATCGCTATTCTTGCTATCTCAGCATCGGTTTTTGCCGGTAAATATACCGTCAAAGATATACCCAATGTGCAGTTAGCAGACGTTACGGCATACACCTCAAATCCCGACAATATACTCTCCCCTGCTGCCGTTGCGGCAATTAACAAGGCGTGCGATTCGCTCCATACAGCCGGCAAGGCGCAGATTGCAGTAGTCGTGGTTGAGGATATTGACTCTGACGACCTCTTCTCATTTGCACACACCCTATTTTCAGAGTGGGGAGTGGGTGGCAGAGAGGCTGACAACGGTCTTGGTGTGATTTTGGTGACCGAGAAGCGAGAGATACGTTTTGTAACGGGATATGGGCTCGAAGGGATACTCACTGATGCGATGTGCAAGCGCATCCAGCAGCGATATATGGTTGAGCATCTGGCAAAGGGCGACTACGATAGCGGCATGGTCAATGGTATTGCAGCCATAGCTCAGGTAATATCTGCCGATGGGCATACTTATATTGACGATGATTTGTCTGAGGATGAGTTGGCGCAATTTATCACTGTATTTACACTATTTATCATCATAATTATCGCATTGGCGGTGCTCTTTGTCTGGCTGAGTCGCAAGTGTCCAAAGTGTGGCAAGCATACACTGAAGATGACCCACACTGAGAAGTTGGCCTCAAATCGCAAGTACGACCTTATGGAGTACCACTACCACTGCTCTACCTGCGGGCACAGCAAGACCAAGCAGGAGAAGATATACAAGCAGAGTGGCGGCATATATGTCGGTGGTGGCAGAGGCGGCTTTGGTGGCAGCAGTTTTGGTGGCGGTTTTGGTGGCGGCAGCTTCGGTGGTGGAGGTGCAGGCTCCAGATTTTAACGGTATAACAATCTTAAAAAAAACAGAGAATATTATGAAAAGAAGTTCACTTATTATCATTGGCGCGGTAGCTGCACTATTGGCTATTTACTGCGTATCTACCTACAACTCTCTTGCAAAGGCTTCACAAGAGGTTGCCGGTGCTTGGTCAAATGTAGAGACTCAATATCAGCGTCGTAGCGACCTTATTCCAAACCTTGTGAACACCGTAAAGGGATATGCTGCACACGAGTCACAGACCCTTGAGAGCGTTGTTGCTGCACGTGCTGCTGCCACATCTATTACCGTTGATGGCGCCAATATGAGTGCCGAGCAGATGGCTGCATACGTAGAGGCACAGGGCAATGTGACCTCTGCACTCGGTCGTCTTATTGCCGTTGCCGAGAACTACCCTGACCTGAAGGCAAACCAAAACTTTCTTGAGTTGCAGTCGCAGTTAGAGGGTACCGAGAACCGCATAGCTGTTGAGCGTCAGCGCTATAACGACATTGTAAAGAGCTTCAACAAGCGCGTTGTCACCTTCCCGACAAATATCATTGCAGGCATCTTCGGTTTTGATGCAAAGGAGTTCTTTGCTGCACAAGCAGAGGCCGCTACTGCACCCGTAGTTCAGTTCTAACAGTTTTGATATGTCCCGACGCATTCTTATCGTTGATGACGAAGATGATATTCGCGAGTTTATAGGCTACAACCTCCGTCGCGAAGGGTACGATATCTCGACAGCCTCAAATGGTAAAGAGGCGGTAGAGATAGCGCGTACTACCCTGCCGCACCTCATCCTGCTCGATATGATGATGCCGATTATGGATGGCAGGCAGACGTGTGAGGCTATACGACAAATTCCCGAGTTGAACGACACGATTATCGTCTTTCTCTCCGCCGTACAGGAGGAGCAGTGCCAGATAGAGAGTTATCTTGCCGGCGCTGATGACTACATCACCAAACCGGTGAGTATGAGGATATTATGTAGTCGTGTCAATGCGATAATGAAGCGTATCAAGCCTACTGTAACCCCAAGTTGCTCGGTGGATTCGGCAAGGCGAGTGGTAATCACACCGCAGGGCGAGCTAACCCTGCCACGCAAGGAGTTTGAGATAGTCGAACTACTGCTTTCAGACCCTGGCAAGGTCTTTACCCGCGAGGAGATATTCAGCCAGATATGGGGTGGCGAGGTGGTTGTCGGCGACCGAACACTCGACGTGCATATACGTCGTCTGAGGCGCAAATTGGGCGACGACACAATTACGACCCATAAGGGCATCGGTTTCAAAATCGAAATATAACAGAACAACTATAAAATCTACCACGCCGTTTCGCAATGAAATTGGCGTGGTAGTTGTATTCCCATAGCAGGTTAAGATATTTCTACAAACTAATTTTTTGCTTATGGGAAACAACAAGAGTTCTACTTTTAGATTGTCAGTGGCTACGCTGGCGATTATGAATGTAACGGCAGTAGTGAGTCTGAGAGGACTTGCCGCGGAGTCTGTATATGGCTTAGGCTCAGCATTTTACTATCTTTTTGCCGCATTCGTTTTTCTAATTCCGACAGCACTCGTAGCCGCCGAATTGGCTGCTATGTTTAGCGACAAGGAGGGTGGTGTCTTTCGCTGGATTGGCGAGGCTTTTGGTGCAAAGGCGGGATTTCTTGCCATCTGGCTGCAATGGATTCAATCGACCATCTGGTACCCTACCGTGCTGACATTCGGCGCCGTATCCATCGCCTTTATCGGTATGAATCAGCAGGCAGATATGGCGTTAGCATCGAACAAGCTATTCACACTTATCGTGGTGCTTGCGATATATTGGACCGCGACCTTTATCTCTCTCAAAGGTCTGGATTGGGTCGGAAAAATCAGTAAATGGGGCGGTATTATCGGAACGATTATACCTGCGGGATTACTGATTATTTTGGGCATTATCTACCTCGTAACGGGCGGACACAATAATATGGATATGAGTGCCGGTTTCTTCCCCGATTTGAAGAAGTTTGATAACCTCGTACTGGCCAGCAGTATCTTCCTCTTCTATGCCGGTATGGAGATGATGGGTATCCACGTTATGGAAGTCAATAACCCGAAGCGTAACTACCCGAAGGCGATTATTATCGGCTCGCTGATTACCGTCTCGATATTCATTCTCGGCACATTCTCGCTCGGCTTTATCATCCCCGCAAAGGATGTATCACTGACACAATCGCTGCTTATAGGTTTTGACCGATACTTCGAGTATCTGCACATGTCTTGGGCATCGCCACTGATAGCCATTGCGCTGATGTTTGGAGTACTTGCAGGCGTTCTGACCTGGGTTGCGGGCCCGTCAAAGGGTATATTTACCGTAGGCAAGGCGGGTTACCTGCCTCCATTCCTCCAGAAGAGCAACAAGAATGGCGTACAGCGCAATATTCTCCTTATTCAGGGAGGTATCGTTACCCTGCTCTCGCTGCTGTTTGTCGTTATGCCGAGTGTGCAGTCATTCTACCAAATTTTGTCGCAGATGACCGCCTCGCTATACCTTATTATGTATATGATGCTCTTTGCTGCGGCAATAGTTCTCCGATACCGTATGCGCGACAGCGAGCGACCATTCCGCCTCGGTGGTAACTTTACAATGTGGATTATCGCAGGTCTTGGCTTCTGCGGCTCCCTGCTCGCCTTTATTCTGAGCTTTATACCGCCTGCACAAATCTCTACAGGAAATCCACGCACTTGGGTTACAATACTCATTGTCGGCTGCCTTATCGTCATTGTAGTACCATTTATCATCTACGCGATGCGCAAACCGAGCTGGAAGAGCAGCGACACCGACTTCGCCCCATTCCACTGGGAGAAGAGATAGGGAGAGGTGGCTCGCCTTCGGGTGCAAAAATTAAGCGGATTTCCTGGCTACGCAGTAAAAAGCAAATAAGAATTTGCACACCGCTTATTCTCTGCACTAATTTGTTGACCCACCTAAAGGTGGCTCTTCCTCCTTCGCACCTCGGCATAGCCTGCAAGCAGTCTCTGCCCTCGGTTTGGCGTCGGTTGTCAAAATGCGGTAGTGGGCGTACATCGTGAAAAATCCAGACAATGCAACCTTTTGATTATAGGATTATTTTGGCGTCAGAGTAGTGTAGTTGCGGGGCATCGTGAAATAAAGCAGCGGCGGATAGTACAAGAAGTACAGCCGCCGCTGCTTTATGAGGGATGTGCCGCAAATGCGCCACTATCACGACAAATGCCATTTTATTGTAAAAAGGCAGTAGTAGGTGTGCATCGCAAAAGAAACCCCTTTGGGATAGTAGTAAAACCTACAGCCCAAAGGGGTTTACTTTTAGGGATGTGCCACAAATTTGCACACCGCTCAATCCGTGCACTATTTTATCGTCAGAGTGGTGCAGATTCGGCATATCGTGAAATAGTCCCAGATGGGCTGTACTTGGAGTACTGCTCATTTGGGACTATGAGGGATATGGCGAAGGTGTGCCACTATCACGATAAAATTACAAGAGGCGGGAACCGTCTGATATCACTACCGGATAAACCTTCGGTTCATGACCATACTTAGCAGCAAAACGCTCGGTAACGGTCTTAACGAAGTTATCGTAGAGCTCCTCCTTCACCAAGTTGATAGTACAGCCACCGAAGCCGCCACCCATGATGCGTGAGCCTGTAACGCCGCACTCCTCGGCAACGGTTGCCAAGAAGTCGAGCTCCTCGCAGCTCACCTCATAGTCGCGTGACATACCCCAATGGGTCTCGTACATACGCTTACCTACGGTCTCATAATCATCGCGCTCAAGAGCCTCACAAACATCGAGCACACGCTGCTCTTCGCCAATCACATAGCGGGCACGCAGGTAGTCCTCCTCAGAGATTTTATCTTTGATAGCCTCAAGCTGCTCCATAGTAGCACCACGCAAGAACTCCTGACCAAGCACAGCCGCCACGCGCTCACAAGATGCACGACGGTCATTATATGGAGAGCCCACAAGCTCATGTTTTACGCAAGAGTTTACAAGCATCAGGCGATAGCCGTGCTTAGTTGGGTCGAATGGGAAGTAAGTAAACTCCATAGAGCGGCAATCGAGGCGCATAAGGTGGCCTGCCTTGCCGTGTACAGAGGCAAACTGATCCATAATACCGCACTTAACACCGCAGTAGTTATGCTCGGTGCTCTGACCAATACGAGCCAGCTCGAACTTCTCAATACCAAGGTTATAGAGGTGGTTCAGTGCAAAGGCAAAGGTACTCTCAAGGGCTGCTGAAGAGCTCATACCTGCGCCAAGTGGCACATCGCCCGCGAAAACTGTATCGAAACCGCCGATAACACCGCCGCGCTTCTGAATCTCACGGCACACACCGAAGATGTAGCAAGCCCAGCTCTGTGCAGGCTTATCCTCCTCAGCAAGACCGAACTCGGCAGACTCGTTAAGGTCAAGGGCAAATGCGCGAACTTTATCTGTGCCATTGAGGCGGATTGCAGCAACAATACCCTTATCTACTGCGCCTGGGAAGACGAAACCGCCATTGTAGTCGGTATGCTCGCCAATAAGGTTAATACGACCCGGAGAGGCAAAGAGGGTAGCACCCTGGCCATAAATCTCCGCAAACTTTTGTGAAACTCTATTCTTCATTTTGGTTTTTATTTAGTTGATACTTTATCTTCGATATTGCGCCGATATTGACACTATACTCGCGCAGATGCATATCCAGCAGCAGCTCCGTTGCCTGACTATCCGAGGCAAGCTCTCCGCACATACCGCACTCGATACCTGCTCTATCTGCCGCAGAGATAACCATCTCTCTAGCGCGCTGAACAGCCTGTGAGTATGGATTATAGAGGTTTGCAACCTTTGCATTAGCCCTATCCGCCGCCATGATATACTGCACAAGGTCATTAGTTCCGATGCTGAAGAAGTCGCAATTTGCCGCCAAAATATCGGCAATAAGCACCGCCGCAGGGGTCTCAATCATCACACCGACCTTTATATCCTCTCTATATGCTACACCCTCCGCAGTTAGCTCTGCCTTGCACTGCTCAAGCACACACTTAGCCTCTGCAAGCTCCTCAAGGGTTGTAATCATCGGGAACATAACGCGCACATCTCCCTCGGCACTTGCTCGCAGTATTGCCCTCAACTGTCGGCAGAACATCTCTCGGCACTCAAGCGAGACACGGATAGCACGCCAACCCAAGAATGGATTATCCTCCTTCGGGAAGCCCAAATATGGCACCGCCTTATCGCCACCGATATCGAGGGTGCGAATTATGAGCGGCTTACCATCACAAGCACGAGCTGCGGCGGCGTATGCCTCATATTGTTGCTGCTCGGTAGGCTCTGTGGCACTCTGCATATACAAAAACTCACTACGGAACAGACCTATACCGTCAGCGCCCGCAGCCATAGCACGCTCAACATCCTCAACAGAGCCGGCATTGGCAAAGACATATATGCGCTCGCCATTGCGATATATCTCGGCTGTTGCAGATTGCTGTTGCTCCGCCTGCAAAGCCTTATAGTTCAACTCCTGCAACTTATACTCATCCAAAGTGGCCATATCGGGGTCAATCACTACCCTGCCGCCACTACCATCGACAATAAGTTTATCGCCACTCTTTACCTGCTCTAAAACACCCTTCAGCCCGACAACGGCAGGAACAGAGAGGTTACGAGCGATAATGCAGACGTGACTTGTTGCACTACCCTCGGCAGTGACAAAACCACGAATCTTCGCAAAATCGAGCAGAGCCATATCTGACGGAAAGAGCTCGCTATCGACGATAATATCTCCATCCTCAACCCCCTCAAACGGATTTTTAACTCCACCCGTGAGGTTTGCAGCGATACGTACAAAGATATCTTTCACATCTGTAGCACGAGCCGCAAGGTACTCGTCATCTATCGCCTCGAACATCGCCCCCAACTCCTCCGAAGCCACAGCAACCGCCTCTGGAGCGCTCAGCCCCTCGTCAATATGGGCGGTAACGGCATCCGAGAGCATCGGGTCATCGACAATCTCAAGGTGGGCAGCAAAAATTTCGCTATCTGTAGCGAGTTGTTCTATCTGCTCGTGGCTCAAGGTTAGCGCCTGCTCAAAGCGGGTATGCTCCTGCTCAAGCGACCCCTTCTCATAAGGCTGTGAGTCGTTGCATCTATTTACGACAAATGCACGACCAACAGCAATGCCTTCCGAGGCTCTGACAGATGTTTCAAGCAGTCTCATTACTCAGTAATTGCGGCGATAAAGTCCACTATAGCAGCCAGATTTGCCTCCTCGCTGCCACCCTCAGCACTTACAGTAATCTCTGCACCCGACTTAAGACCGAGCGAGAGGATACCCAACATACTTGCTGCGCTGACACTCTTTACTGCTGTTGCAAGGGTAACCTTACCATCAAGACCCTTTGCAAGTTTAACCAGTTCACCCGCAGGGCGAGCATGCATACCATTTGGTGCTGTAAGCACAATAGTTTTACTTACCATATATAATACAATTTTAAGCGTTTAATACCTCATAAATATCTGCAGGATCTGTTGTAGATTTGAGTTTTTCGAGTACCTGCTCATCATCAAGAGCCTCACTAACCCTTGCAAGCAGCTCAAGGTGCTCATCTCCAACACCTGCAATACCGATAACAAGATATGCCTTCTCGCCATCGAAATCGACACCCTCAGGGTACTGAACAACGCTGATACCCGTACGGATAACATCACGCTTTGCATTCTGCGTTCCGTGAGGGATGGCAATACCCATACCCAAATATGTTGTAGCGACCTTCTCTCGCTCCATCATAGCATCGACATAGTCCATCTTCACATAGCCACCCTTAACGAGCAGTGCGCCCGCCTCGGAGATAGCCTCCCACTTATCGGCACCCTTTGCGCCAACCTTGATAGAGGAGAGGACAAGCACACCTGAGCTCTCCTTAGCAGCCTCGCCCTCGGTTGGAGCAACAGCAGCCACAACATCCTTACGCGATGCCAACTCCTCATAGAGGGCATCAAGTGCAGGGTCCTCAAGGAAGTTATTGATTGCCACGATACGCACCGACGGAGCATTACCCTTTGCTCGAGAGGCAAGACCCTGCTGACAAACCACCACATCTGCATCGGCAGGGATAGAGTTTACAGAAGAGTTATCAATCTTCAATCCAAGACCCAATGACTCTACGCGCTTACGGAAGCGGGTTGCACCCAGGGCACTACTTCCCATACCTGCATCGCACGCAAAGACGATATGTGCAATCTTTGCAGCGGCAGCAGCACGCTCAGCATCGACCTTATGCTTAGGTTTGAAGCGGTTTTCAGGCAGCACATCATCCTCCTTTGCACTACGGCGCAGAATAAGTGCCGAGGTAAGGAAGGTAACTGTAGCGGCGATAAGCACAGCCGCAACATTGATGAGCATCTTACCCGATGCCGACATAATAATCACTGAAATAATACTACCCGGAGAGATTGGACCGATAAGACCTGCATGTGCAAGGGTCATAAAGAGAATACTTGACGAAGCACCCAAAATCATCGGCAGAATAAGTATCGGGCGAGAGAGTACATACGGGTAGTAAATCTCGTGAATACCGCCGATAAACTGGATAAGCACAGCACCCGGAGCAGAACTCTTCGCAGTACCCTTACCAAATATCCAATATGCCATCAGCAGACCAAAACCAGGGCCCGGATTGGACTCAAGGAAGAAGATTATCGACTCACCGAACTCCTGCACCTGCACAGAGCCAAGCGGAGTGAGGATACCGTGGTTGATAGCGTTATTGAGGAACATAACCTTTGCCGGCTCAATAAATATAGATACGAGAGGCAACATATTGTTATCCTTCAGATAGACAACGCCCGACTCAAAGAGCTCGGTAATCCAAGAGATTGCACCACCTACGCTCAAGTAGCCGACAATCGCCAGCAACATACCGATAATGCCGAGTGAGAAGTTATTTACAAGCATCTCAAAGCCGGCACGAATCTTACCCTCCACAGCCTTATCAAACTGCTTGATAATCCACGCTGCAAGCGGGCCCATAATCATCGCACCGATAAACATCGGAACATCAGTACCCACAATAACACCCGCAGTGGCAATAGCTCCGATAACACCACCTCGAACACCTGCCACATTATGACCGGCCGTATAGCCAATCAGCAGTGGCAACATATAGGTAAGCATCGGGCTGACGAGCTTTGCCAAATGCTCGTTCGGGAACCAGCCCGTAGGGATAAATAGTGCGGTAATAAGACCCCAAGCAATAAATGCGCCGATATTCGGCATAACCATTGCGCTCAGCGCGCGACCAAAGTTTTGAATTTTATCTCTCATAAATCTTCCCAAGATTTCTTAACTGACAAAGATAACAAAAGCTATTCAAACTGCAAAATTTTTACCACAAACAATAACAAAAAAATTAGTCGCTCAATATTCATTATTTATCTAATTTTTTGTACCTTTGTGCCGGATATGAAACAACTATCGGTCATACTAATCTCTATAATGACCCTCCTGACATCTCAAATCGCGGGAGATTGGTTTCTATCCTCTGACAATATTTCACACCCTTGCCAGCGGACTATTACTGAGTTTGACTGCAATCAGGACACAAGTCCTATTACTATAATCTCAAACAGCCAGAGCAGAGTTCCATCAGCTGCTCGAAGAGTCTTATCACATAACAGCAAAGTCTGCATAGCGCACGTACATCATCACACTATCAGAGGCATTATTACTGCCTTTGTCGCTGACGTGGAGCGCTGTACGTCGTTGCTAAAGGTATCTACCGTATTTAAGTGGCATAGAATAAGGATATAGAGTCAATAGTCGCATTGATTCGTATAATTCTATAAATCAACCACTTAAATCATTTCAAATGGAATATATTATACTCGTAGCTGCACTTGTTGCAGTGGTTTTTGGTGCGGATAACCTCGTGGTAGGCTCTGCATCCATTGCTCGCCGATTTGGCATATCAGACTTTGTTATCGGAGCAATCATCGTAGGTATCGGAACATCGTTCCCTGAGCTTATCGTAAGCTCTATGGGTGCTTTTCAGGGCAAGGTCGATGTAGCTATCGGCAATGTCGTCGGCTCAAATATCTTCAACATCCTCGGTATTTTGGGTCTTACTGCGCTTATCTACCCTGTCGTTGTAAAGCGTGAAAATATGAGATTTGAGTTGCCGTTCTGCATCGGCATCTCAATCCTCACAACGCTGCTTGCCTTCAACTTCTTCAACGGCAATCCTATAGCCATTGACCATATCGACGGCACTATTTTATTGGTAATATTTGCGCTGTTTATCTACATCAGTTTTGTTCGCGACCGCAAAAATAGCGCAGCGGCAACCGCCACCACAGAGGAGAAGCCGCAGAACATCTGGATATCACTTCTCCGCACATTCGGAGGCCTTGGTGTGCTGATTATCGGTTGCGATTACTTTATTGATGCAGCTGTAGCCATTGCTACTCAATGGGGTGTAAATGAGGCATTTATCTCTATCACTCTTATCGCTTGCGGTACATCTATGCCGGAGCTTGCAGCCTCTGTAGCGGCAGCGACAAAGCGCAACACAGACCTGGCATTGGGTAATATTGTAGGCTCAAACATCTTCAACCTCTCATTTATTCTCGGCGTAAGTTCGCAAATAAATCTCCTTGCCGGTGGTGGCATTACTGTTGCAGACTACTCTGTGATGATTGCCTCAGCAGTACTATTGCTAATCTGCGCACTGAACAAGAAGATTTCACGCTTTGAAGGTGCGATATTATTTGCAGCTTTTGTCACATACAATGTATATCTTATTTCCACTCAAACATTATAAATTATGTTTTTACAGGTTTTAACACTTTTAGGAGCCCTCGGAATGTTCCTCTACGGAATGAACATGATGAGCTCCGGACTTCAGAAGGCAGCAGGTAATCGTCTTCGTGGCCTTCTTACAGCGATGACATCAAGCCCATTTAAGGGTGTAATGACAGGTCTTGGTATCACCTCTATCATCCAATCATCGAGCGCGACAACCGTTATGGTTGTAGGTTTTGTAAATGCCGCTCTGCTGACACTCAACCAGGCGGTTGGTGTGATTATGGGTGCCAATATCGGCACTACTGTAACTGCATGGTTAGTCTCTCTGCTCGGCTTTAAGGCAGACATCTCAATCTTTGCCGTACCTCTTATGGCTCTCGGCTTTATAATGAGCATCGCAAAGAGCGAGAAGTATAAGAATATCAGCGAGTTTATCATCGGTTTCTCGCTGCTCTTCCTCGGTCTGTCGCTGATGAAGAACTCTGTGCCCGATTTGCGCGAGACTCCTGAAATTCTCTCATTTATCCAGCAGTGGACAGGCTACGGCTTTGGGTCTGTGCTTATCTTCCTTGTCTTTGGTACCCTACTGACACTCGTTCTCCAGTCATCGAGTGCAACCATGGCGCTGACCCTGATTATGATGAGTCTTGGTTGGATTCCGTTCGATATGGCTGCTGCAATGGTGCTTGGAGAGAATATCGGAACAACTATCACCGCCAATATCGCCGCTGCGGTAGGTAATCCGAATGCTCGTCGTGCCGCCCTTGCGCATACATTCTTCAATGTATTCGGTGTAATTTGGGCGCTGGCTCTCTTCCGTCCGTTCCTCTCACTTGTCGGCCTAATCATCACCTGGTTAGGTTATCCTAATCCGGCACTTATCGACTATGCAGCAGGTATCGAGGCGGGCTCTGCAGAGTCCACAGCAGCCCTCTATGGTGTATCAATGCTCCACACGCTGTTTAATACATTCAACACATGTATCCTCATCTGGTTTATCCCACTCATTGTACGTTTCGTAACTTGGGCTATCAAGGACAAGCCGGAGGATGAGGAGCAGACAGCACGCCTTCAGTTTATCAATGCTGGCCCTATCGGTACAGCCGAGTTGGCACTTACCGAGGCTAAAAACGAGATTTGCCACTTTGCACAGATTTGCCACAACGGACTTGACTACATCCGCTCTGCCGTACACGCTACTGACGAGGATAAGTTCGAGTTCTATCGCAAGAAACTTGTTAAGTATGAGGAGATTGCAGACCGCATAGAGTACGAGATTGCCACATTCCTCAACGCCCTGCCAGAGGAGAATATCAGCGAGGATGCTCGTCAGCAGGTGAAGGCTATGTACAAGATTATCGGCGAGTTGGAGAGTCTTGGTGATGCCGGCGAGAGCATCAGCCGCATCCTGTCGCGTCGTAACATCCACAACAAGACATTCACCGACAAGCAGGTCGAGAAGGTCGATACAATGCTCTCACTTGTAAGCAAGGCCTACGAGGTGATGATTAGCAACCTGCAGAGTAACGAGAATGGTCAGGCAGAGTTGCGTCGTGCCGTAGATTGCGAGATTGAGATTAACGATATGCGCAACACTCTGCGCGAGGAGGAGATTCTCCGTCTTGAGCAGAACGACTCCGAGTACCACAGCAGCGTCTATTATCTCGACATTATCTCCGAGATTGAGCGTATGGGTGACTTTATCATCAACATCTCTGAGGCCCTGCAAAAGCAGTAGAGTTTTGACAATCTTTTATAGGCAGATGTGAGTTCAATCGGGCTCACATCTTTTTTTGTGGGTTACAAGTCGGAAAGTTTGGAGTAATATTCCTATAAATATTGCGAGATTCGGCTATATAGAGTACTTTTGTGGAGCAATAAGCATAATTTCAGAACTATGAGCACCACACTTTCAGACACCCTCAACAGATACGTTATCGCCGGATGCGCCGAGGCGATATACTGCATAGGCGACGACTTCGGCATCGTCTGCAACCCACAATTTGCGATACTTCCGAGCCACCCATACCGCAGTCCGCTCATTGTGGCGGTATATTGCACTGCAGGGCGCGCCACAGGCCGAATAAATGCCCGAACATTCGATATTGTCGAGGGTGGTTTTCTCATCGTTCTGCCAAACCAGATAACAGAGCTCATTGACACTACGCCCGACTTTAAGGCCACGTATGTCATAATGTCCGAGAAATTTACGGCAAATTTAGGCATAGGCAACACCTTCGATATAGCGAGCATTGTTGCTGAGCGGCCATATATCCGCCTTGAGGGTCGTGCTCGCGAGGCGTTGGATGGATATATAAAGATGTGCACAAGCCTCATACCGATAGAGGAGCACCCGCATCGAATGGAGATTCTCTATCTTATGACACGAGCCTTCTTCCTCGGTCTTGGGTACTTTATGCACGAACCTTCAACTACGGCAAATACGCGCCAGAGTGAGATAACATCAGCCTTTATCCGTCTTGTCGAGCAGAACTACATAGAGCACCGCGACCTCGACTTCTATGCAGAGAGGATGAATATCACAACCAAATATCTCTCCACCGTAGTCAAGCAGACAAGTGGCAAGAGCGCCGCAGAGTGGATAGAGAAGTATGTCACCCTCGATGCCATAACACAATTAACCTCGACAACAAAGAGCATCAAACAGATTGCCTACGATTTGAACTTCCCATCGCAGTCCTTCTTCGGCAAGTACTTCGCCCGCATCGTCGGCATATCGCCCGCAGCATACCGCAAAAAAGAGTTGGGAGAGTAGAGACAAAGAGTCTTTTTCCGGCTTTTTTACTATCTTTGTCGTATGATTGCGACCTTTTCGGGACATAGAAAGATAACAGGCATAGACACCGGCAAGTTAGAACTTGCCATAAGACTCTTATACTCTGAGGGTTACAGAACTTTCACTAGCGGTATGGCCGAGGGTTTTGACCTGCTTGCCGCACAGACCGTCATCAAACTAAAGGGCGAATTAGAGGGGCTAAAGCTCATCTGTGTTGTCCCTTTTGAGGGTCACAAAGAGGGTCTGAGTGCAAAAAATCGAGCACAATACGAGGCTGTTTGCGCTGCGGCAGATGAGGTAATAACCCTCACCCAGAGCTACCACAAAACCGTCTATCTTGAGCGCAACGACTACCTTATTCAGGGTGCCGAGGCTCTAATCTGTTACTACTCAGGCAAGCGACGCAGCGGAACGGGTTACACCGTAAGTTTGGCGCTGAAAAAGCGTATCAGAGTGATAAATATCTATGCTGATGGGGAGCAAATTCGCTTTTTTGGTTAATTTCAGGCCATCAGTGTTACAACGAAACAAAAAAATTGTTATCTTTGAACGATTTTTGAACATCTTTAACATTTAATAATAGAAAAATTATGAAAGAAGCTATTGCAATTCTCACAGGTGGCGGTCCTGCACCGGGTATGAATACCGTTGTAGGTAGCGTGGCTAAGACCTTCCTTGCTAAGGGTTACCGCGTAATCGGTCTTCACTATGGTTATTCGGGTCTTTTCAACCCAACCCCACGTTATGAGGATCTCGACTTTTTCAAGGCTGACTATATCTTCAACCAGGGTGGTTCTTACCTCACTATGAGCCGCTTCAAGCCGAAGGATTCAGACTTTGAGAACAACTTCAACCTCAACTTCTTCACCGAGAACAACATCAAGTTGCTCGTAACCGTTGGTGGTGATGATACCGCTTCTACTGCAAACCGTATCGCTAAGTTCCTCGAGGCTAAGCAGTACCCTATTGCAAACATCCACGTTCCTAAGACTATCGACAACGACCTTCCGCTCCCTGCTGGTTCACCTACATTCGGTTACCAGAGCGCAAAGGAGGGTGGTACCGTTATCGGCCGCGCTGTATATAACGACGCTCGTACATCTGCTAACTGGTTTGTAGTTGCAGCTATGGGTCGTTCTGCAGGTCACCTTGCATTCGGTATCGGTTCTGCTTGTCACTACCCTATGATCGTTATCCCTGAGATGTTTAACAAGACTGAGATTACAGTTGAGAAGATTGTAAACCTCGTTGTTTCATCTATCATCAAGCGCAAGCTGATGGGTATCGAGTATGGTGTTGCAATGATCTCTGAGGGTGTATTCCACAGCCTCTCTGACGAGGAGATTGCGAAGTCAGGCGTTCACTTCTCTTATGACGACCACGGTCACCCAGAGCTCGGTAAGGTATCTAAGGCTCACATCTTCAACGAGATGCTTGAGAACAAGCTCAAGGAGCTCGGTCTGAAGGTTAAGTCTCGTCCGGTAGAGATTGGTTACGAGGTTCGTTGCCAGACCCCTATCGCATACGACCTTGTTTACTGCTCACAGCTCGGTATGGGCGTTTACAAGCTCTTCAGCGAGGGTAAGACCGGCTGTATGGTTTACATCAGCCAGGATGGTTATGTATCTCCACTCTACCTGAAGGATCTTCAGAATGCAGAGGGTAAGATTCCGCCACGTTTGGTTGACATCAACTCTGACAAGATTCAGCAGATTATCAACAACGTAATGCACTATATCACTCCTGCGGATTACGAGGCTGCTAAGGCTTATGTTGCTAATCCTGAGGCTTACGATTTTGCGAAGATCCTCGAGTGGTAATTTTGGTGTGATAGCGGGGCACCTACCTCCGCTAACATATATGAACAGCGAAGGGCAGTACGGTAAGTACAGCCCTTCGCTGTTTTATATGCTGAGCGCTAATCCATCAGAAGATGGATTTTCCTCCTCGCAGTTCGGCATAGTCTGCAAGCAGCCTCTGCCCTCACGAGCAGCGTCGGTCGGCGTGCATCGCAAAAGAAACCCCTTTGGGATAGTAGTAAAACCTACAGCCCAAAGGGGTTTACTTTTAGGGATGTGCGGCTAATGCCGCGTTATCACAACAAAACTTTAGGTTTAAGCACTATAAACGGCACAATCATCTCCTCCATCGAGATACCGCCATGCTGGAAGGTATCGCGGTAGTAGCGGATATGGCGATTAGCGTCGTTATTATAGACAAAGAAGTCGTGGTTATAGGCGAAGATATAGCTCGACGAGAGGTTTGACGACGGGAGTTGCACCTGCTCAGGTTTGGTAATCTCATAGACCTCTTTATAATTATAGGCGAGGTTACGACCCGTCTTATAACGCAGATTTGAGCTTGTTTCGCGGTCACCCTGCACACGGATAGGATTATCGACACGCACGGTACCGTGGTCGGAGGTGATAATAACGGTATGCCCGCGCTCGGCAAGCAGTTTAAGCAGCACAAAGAGCTCGGAGTGCTCAAACCACGAGCGGGTAAGCGAACGGAAAGAGGCATCATCCTCAGTCAGTTGGCGGATAATCTCGGTCTCTGTACGGGCGTGCGAAAGGATATCGAGGAAGTTATAGACGATAACCGAGAAGTCGGCATCATATACACGGCGGATATTCTCTATAAGTTTGCGACCCGCCTCCGGGCGCACAAGTTTATCGAATGAGAGGCGATAGTCCTTACCGCTCTGCTGCAGTTGGCGGCGCAGAAAGTCCTCCTCATACATATTTTTACCACCCTCCTCATTATCGTTGAGCCACTTATTTGGCATCAGTTTATCAATCGCCAGCGGCATAAGACCCGCAAAGATAGCATTTCGGGCATACTGCGTTGCTGTAGGGAGAATAGCGCAATAGTTCTCATCTACCGCCACATTGTAGTAGCTGTGCAGCATCGGGCTGATAGCTCGCCACTGGTCGTAGCGGAAGTTATCTATAAGCAGAAGTGTTGTCTTGGTATTGGCATCGACCACAGGTAGTATCTTCGAGCGCATAAGGGTATGCGACATGGTCGGCGTATCCTCATCGCGCGAATTTATCCAACTCTGATAGTTACGGCAAACAAAGCGGCAGAATGCCTGATTTGCCTCATTTTTCTGATACTGCAACACCTCGCGAATACTCTCGTCGGATGACTGCGACAGCTCAATCTCCCAGCCGACCAATTTGCGGTAAATATTGGTCCATTGGCTGAATGTAGAGGCGCTATCGACCATCTGAGAGATACGGCCGAACTCGGCACGATAGTCTGCCGTAGTCTGCTCTGTAACAAGCTGTTGCGAGTGGATATGTTTCTTTACCAAGAGCAGTATCTGGCTCGGATTGACAGGCTTGATGATGTAGTCGGCAATCTTACTACCGATAGCCTTATCCATAATATCCTCCTCCTCGGACTTTGTCACCATAATAACGGGAGTGGTCGGGCGGATATCCTTAATGAGCGGAAGGGTCTCAAGACCCGTCATTCCCGGCATCATCTCATCGAGGATAATCATATCGTACGGTTGCTCGGTAACCATATCTATCGCATCATAACCATTATTGCAGGTATCTACCTGACAACCACGGTTTTGCAGTGTCAGAATATGGGGTTTAAGCAACTCTATCTCGTCATCAACCCATAGTATTTTTGCTTGTACGCCTGTATTCATACATCACCTCTATTATTGTTGGATAACTCTTCTCTAAATTACTATCTATCTCATCGTCACTACACCACACGGCAGCCTCAATATCCTCCTCCGATTGTGCTGTAGTGGCTGTTTGTATCGTGGTGAAGGCGAACCAATAGGTGCGCTTCAGCTCCCACCTACCATAAACGTTGTAGGCGTGCAGAGTATTGTTCAGTTCCGATACAAATTTCAAACCCGAAACGCCCGTCTCCTCCTCAATCTCGCGCTTTGCAGCAGAGAGGGCATCCTCGCCAGAGTCAATATGACCCTTTGGCAGATCCCAACGATTGCGCCGGAAAATCATAAGCACCCTATCGAGTTCATCCGTCACAACGCCACCTGCCGCCTCAACAAAGGCAAAACGGGCAGCAAAACGGCTGTATGCGCCCTTACAATCGGCTGTCGGAACGACTATAGTGTTGCAATTTTCAAATAAATTGTCTAAATTCGCACTCGTTACCTCGCTCTCCGTAAGTACAGTTTCGCCCGCCGAGGGGGTATAATCCTCAGGGACAAAGGTTAGGCTGTTATCTGTGAAGTAGATGGTAATCATAACGCAAATTTACAAAAAAAGTAGAGATAAACAATTTTAGCAAGTTCTTATATGAAAAAAAGTTTTCTTATTATGGCGACATTGGCAATGGCTCTTGTGAGCTGTTCAGAGCCTGCTCAGCCACTTACAATCGACAATGCACTTACAGCTGAGGAGATTGCGGCGGCAAGGCTGACCCCTGAGGTTATGTGGAAGATGCGCCGCATCGGCAGCGCGGAGGTATCGGCTGACGGCTCGGCTGTGCTCTACACCGTAACTGACTACTCCATGGCAGAAAATCGCGGTGTGACACGTATCTACACCCTCAATCTTGCAACAGGTGTTACAACAGAGCTGACCGACACCTCATCTACCAACACAGCGGCTCGCTGGGGTGGCGATGGATCTATATGGTTCCTCTCAAACCGTAGTGGTGCCATGCAGGTATGGAAGATGGCAGCCGACGGTTCAAATCCCGTACAAATCACCAATATTGATGGGGGCGTAGAGGATTTTGGCGTTAATGGCGACTGCTCGGCACTGCACTACATCAAGGCTGTGCATGTCAAGGATATCAACTCTGTTGATGTTCACCCGGATATGGACAAGTCAAAGGCAAGAATTTATGACGATTTGATGGTGCGCCATTGGGACTACTGGGATGATGGCAGTTATCGTCACATCTTTGTTGCACCAATTGAGAATGGTGTTATGGGCGAGGCTCGTGATATTACAGGCAAAGATGCTGCGTGGGATACCCCTTTAGCACCATACTTCGATGGTGGCGAGATTGCTTGGCATCCGCTCTCAAAGCATATTGCATACACTTGCAAGCCACTTTCTGGCACAGAGTATGCCGTTTCGACCGACTCGGACATCTATATTCACTCTGTTGAGGCTGACCACACTTTCAACATCTGCAAAGATGATGCAGAGCGTGTAAAACTCAACGGCAAGTGCACCAAAGAGGCTTTTGTCGGCTACGACAAGTACCCTGTATGGTCACCTGACGGCAGCAAAATTGCCTTCCGTTCTCAGCGTCGTGCAGGTAATGAGGCGGACAAGGAGCGACTCTTCATCTACTACCTCCAGAGTGGCCAGATGAAGGAGCTGACAGCCAACTTCGACTACCACGCAAATAATGTTGTTTGGGCCGATGAAAATACCCTCTACTTCATAGCCCCTATCGAGGCTACACATCAGATTTGCCGCGTAACTACCGCCGGAAATGATGTGGAGGTTATCACATCAGGTGACCACGACATCACCTCATTTACTATCGGTGGCGGTCGCTGTGTGGCAACTGTGCAGAGTATCTCAATGGCAACAGAGCTCTTCGAGGTCGATTTGCAGAGCGGTGCTATGACCCAGATTTCGGAGGTGAACAAACCTATCTACGACAATATCAAGTTGGGTAAGGTTGAGAAGCGTTGGGTAAAGACAACCGACGGCAAGAAGATGCTTGTTTGGGTTATCCTCCCGCCTGATTTCGACCCTGCCAAGAAGTACCCTACACTTCTCTACTGTCAGGGCGGCCCACAGAGTGTGGTTTCGCAGTTCTGGAGCTATCGTTGGAACTTCCAGCTTATGGCGGCACAGGGCTATGTTGTTGTAGCTCCAAATCGTCGCGGACTCCCTTCATTCGGACAGGAGTGGTTAGACCAAATTTCGGGCGACTATTCAGGTCAGAATATTCGTGATTATCTCTCAGCTATCGACGACGTAGCAAAGGAGCAATGGTGTGATAATGAGCGACTTGGCTGCGTAGGTGCATCTTATGGCGGCTACTCGGTTTACTACCTTGCCGGTCACCACAACAAGCGCTTCAAGGCCTTTATTGCACACTGCGGAATATTCAATTTCGAGTCGATGTATGGCGAGACCGAGGAGCTGTTCTTTGTCAATAACGACTACGGTGGCTCATATTGGGACAAGGGCAACAAGACCGCTATGCGCTCTTATGCAAACTCTCCGCACAAATCTGTCGATAAGTGGGATACACCAATTCTCATCATCACAGGCGAGTATGACTACCGCATCCCTTACACTCAGTCGTTGCAGGCATTTACCGCTGCTCGTCTGCGTGGTATTGATGCGCGATTGGTATCGTTTGAGAATGAGGCTCATCAGGTATTCAAACCACAAAATTCACTTGTCTGGAACAGAGAATTTTTCGGTTGGTTGGATAAATATCTGAAGTAGAATTTGTCGTATTTTTCATTCAATTTAGCACCTCTTACGTAGTAAGGGGTGTTATTTTTGTCTATTCATGGGTAAAAATCGGGGATTCGTTGAAAAAATTTCACATATACATATCAAATCCCTATTTTTGCGACGCAATTGCTATGAATATGAGAAAAATTTTTACTTACTTTCTGCTGACACTTTTTGTCACCTCTTGTTCTACTGAGCCCGTGAATGTACCAAACATGGGCGATGGCAAAATTGAGGTCAGCATCGGACAAAGGGCAACAATCAAAACCCGTACAGAGATTGCAGATGATGGTTACTCTGCTCGTTGGAGCGGCGGTGACAAAATCGCATTATGGGCAGCTGACGAGAGCGGAGCTTTCGCAATGGAGGCTACAGCATTTACCTTGCACCGTCTTTCGACAGAGTGGGAGCGAGCTATCTTTACAGCCACTATCACCCCACTTGCAGGCGAGAGCTACACCTACTACGCCACCTATCCTACCCCGAACTCTGTATCGGGTGCAACCGCCACATTCAGCCTTCCTGCGACACAGAACGGCTCGAATAATTTGGGTCTTCGCGATATTATGGTGGCAACTCCTGTAACTGCCGATGCGCTTACAGAGGGCAGCGTGACAAATCTCGATATGCTCTTTACCCACAAGATGCACGCGCTGCGCATTGTCCTGCCACAGACCACAATGAACGATATGGATATTACTCGAGTAGAGATGGTCTTCCCTACTGCCGTTGTTGGCGATGTGATGGTAAACTTCACAGACCCTACTGCAGGCACAACCCTTCTTAATGGCTCGAATATCCTCAACATTGAGATTCCTGAGGGCTATCAGGCGGGCGACTACCTCTGGGCGATGATATATCCGACAGAGCTTACAGGCGATATCACCTATCGTGCTTGGGCTGGCGAGTATGCCTCTAAAGAGAAGGTTATCTCACTCAACAAGACTGCTCAGCCATCGCACATCTCGCCGATGTCTATTCCTGTACCTGATCCGGAGCCTGCGACAACATTTATCATCGAGATTCCGGAGAACAACCTGGGTGAGGATTTCAACACCCTTACAATTCTCGACAGCAACGGCAACACAATCAAGAGCTTTACCCCACGAGCAAACAATATCTACTCTTGGGTTATCAATGGCGAGATTGATGCCTCAGTATATGCTGACCAGACATTCACCTTCCGCTACGACTCTGACCACGCCATTGTAGAGGATAAGGTTGTCTTCAACAACTTTGTTGCATACGACTACAACAACTACACATCCAAGGTTCCATACCTGCTCTTTGAGGACTTCTCGTGCATCACAACCGAGGGCGAGAGCTATGGTAACAACGACTATGCTTCAAGCGATAGAGATCAGCCGGGTAATAGCCTTGACGGTATTATGTGTACTGCCGGTTGGAATGCTGCACGATATTGGACAACAGGTAGCTGTATCCGTATCAACGCCCGTTCACAGGCGACAAAGGTTCTTATACTCTTCGCCTCACAGCACTACGGCCGATTGGATACTCCGCAGCTCAAAAACCTCAAGAGCGGTGCAGATGTAAAGATTAAGGTTACATTTGATGCAGCCGGCTATATTCACACCAAAAGTTCATTCTCGACAAGTGGTGTACACGTTGCTTTGGCTACTCATACAAATGCTGCCAATCCGATTGACGGTATTCCTGTAGGTACAAGTGGTTTGGGTCAGAACTACTCAACAACCATTGCCGATTTTGGAACAACACACTACACCTTCCAGAACCTTACCGATGTTGGAGATAACGCCTTTGGCGGCACATTCCCGACATTCAGCACAGATATTGCCTCTGCTACAGCAGATACCCGTCTTTGCTTCTATCCAATCATAGAGTGCAACAACGACGGCACAGGTAATGCTGAGGGTAACGTATATATTGACAATATTCGAGTTTCGATCACAAAATAATTAACACATAACACTATAATCTTATGGAAAAATTAATCCTTTGTGCAATTGCAGCACTCGCGCTTGCAGCCTGCCAGCAGGGTAACTCCACTGAGCAGATTGAGGTTGGCGAGGGTAAGATTGCCGTTACCGCAGCCGTATCAGGCCAGGTAGCAACACGAGCAGAGGGTATCAATCTGGCTACTCCGGAGCTCTCTGACTTCACTCTCTCAATTACCGGTACCGAGAATACCGTAACTGCAGACTATGCTAAGCAGTGGGCATCACTCTCTGACTATCGCACAGACGACGAGCGCTACGCAGCAGGTTGGTACACCGTTGCTATTGCAAATGGCGACGTTACTGCCGAGGGTTACACAACTCCTTGCTTCACTGCAAGCAAGAGCGTTCAGGTTCTCGACCGTAACCGCACCGTAGTAGTTGAGCTTAACGCAACTGTGGCAAATGCAATTATTCTGGTTAAGACTACCGAGGCATTTGATAACTACTTCCCACAGAGCGAGTTTACCGTAACTACTGCTACAAACACTATCGATGTAGATAAGCAGGCAGAGGGTCACCTCTTTATCGCTCCACAGAATGGCGTAAAGATTGACTGTACCTGCATCCGTCAGGCAAACCTTGCTACAGGCAAGACCGAGCAGCTGGCAACACAGACAATCGCTCTTACAAAGGCGGCTACTCGTTACATCGTTACATACGACCTTACATCAGTCGGTGGCGTTGATATCACCATCACTCTTAACGAGGATATCCTCGACACTATTCCGGTAGATACCAACACCGAGCTCAATCCTAACGCATAAAAATAGTATAAGATATGAAAATTTTCAAAATTACTGCACTCTCTGCGCTGGTTGCAATGATGTCAATCGGCTGTCAGAGAAATACTCCGGTGGACCTGGGTCCGATTGACGGCCAGGGTTATCTCAAGCTCTCAGGTTTGAGCGTTGAGGTTGTTACAGACCACAAGCAGAGCAGCAACGAGGTGAGCCGTGCAGCGGCTACTCGTGAGGGCGAGCTCGACATCAACACATTCGACTGCCTTATCTACAATGAGAGCGGCGATCAGCTTATCCACTCTTTCAAGTACGGCGAGCGCCCTGCTGAGGCAATTACCCTCGATGTAGGTAAGTATATCTTCAAGATGATCTCAGGTGAGATTGCTGACGCAGCATTCGAGAGTCCTGTATATGGCGTTACCGAGATCTTCACTATCGTTCGTAAGGAGACTACCGAGCTCAAGAGCTTAGTTTGTACTCTGCAGAACATTCAGACAACTATCAGCTACTCTGCCGACCTTCGTGCAGCACTTAGCGACGATACAGTAGCTACACTCTCTGTAGGTGATGCTTCACTCGAGTTTGGTGTAGATGATACCCGTTCAGGTTACTTCAAGGCTGTAAATCCGCTCAATGACATCGACATTCTGGTTAAGGGTATGTACACTCAGGAGGGCAAGGAGCCTGCTCCATTCGAGTTTACAACAACTATCAAGGATGTTAAGGCTGGTCAGTATAGCGATATTCAGCTCTACATTGAGTACTCAGGCGAGGGTAGCATCGCTCTTAGCGTAACTATTGACGGCTGGGTAGTCGATGAGTCACTGGTTTTTGACTTGGCGCAGCTCATTACAGAGGATACAATGGTTGATGACTCAGACAAACCAACCATTACTATCGTAGATGGCGACATCGACAATCCTGTAGTGCTCGCTGCGACAGACTTTGATGAGAATGGCGACTACACAAAGAGCCTGGTGGTAGAGGTTGCTTCAAAGAGCGCCCTGAGCTCACTGCTTGTAGAGATCTCTTCTACAAATGCCGAGATGCTCTCTTCACTCTCTACTTACCACCTCTCAGAGTCATTCGATCTGTGCAACATGAGCACCAATGCAGCTACCATCCTGCGTAATCTGATGAAGTTGCCTTGCAACGATCAGGTAGTAGGTCAGACCGCTGTAACATACGACCTTACAGGCGTTATGCCGCTGTTGAGCAGCTATGTAGGTACTCACAGTTTCCAGGCAACCGTTACCGACGAGAAGGGTGGCAAGAGTGTAAAGACTCTCACTATCGTTGTTGAGGGTGAGCAGACAGGCCCTGTAATCGTTTGGAAGGGTTACAATATCGACCAGCGTTACGATGTTGTTGATGGTATGACTGTAGATATCGTTGTTACTGCCCCTGCAGGTATCAAGGACTTTACTGTAAAGATTATCTCAAGCGTTCTTACCCCTGACCAGCTCGGTGGTGTAGGTCTGTGCGATGTTCTTAATCTGGTAGAGCCTACTGCATCTTACTCTACAGTAGATCCGACATTTGATACTTCAGGCATTGCAGGCTCTCTGACAAACCTTGGCTTCCCTATCGAGGATGCTGTAAAGGATCAGACTAAGGTAGAGTTCTCTATCACTCAGTTCCTCAGCCTGCTCTCATTCACAGGTGCCGGTGACCACAGTTTTGAGATGACTGTAACCGACAATGAGGATAATGTTACTGTAAAGACTCTGATGATTACAACACTTTAATAAGGCAGAACGACTATGAAAAAGATATTTAATATTATCATCTGCGCAACCGTTGCGCTGTTCTCTGTCGCTTGTAATCAGACAGAGGAGATTGAGATGAGTGCAGAGGAGGGTGTTGTATCTCTCAACGTAGCCTTTGCATCAACTCGTGCCGAGATTGACCCAAACACTCCGTTTGAGCTCAAGATATACCGATATGCTGACGCAGAGAAGAGCGAGAAGCAGCTTGTTCGTAAGTACACTGCTCTCACTGACATCCCTGAGTATATCTGGTTGGTTAAGGACAACTATGTTGCCCAGGTGAAGGTTGGCGAGAAGGAGCTTGCATCTTTCGAGACCAAGTACTACACCGGCACAGCCGATTTTGAGATTGTTCCGGGCTCTATCACCCCTGTAAATGTTGAGTGTATGCTCTTCAACACCCCTGTAAAGGTTGTCTATGAGGATACTGTTGCAGCACACTTCACAAAGGAGTTCTATACCTATGTATGTGCTTCTGACAGCTTCGACCTTACAGCTGCAAAGCAGGGTGATGTTCCTACACTGAAGTACACCGAGAGCACAACCGGTTACTTCATCCTCCCTGACGGTTGCTCAAACCTCTCTTGGTACTTCTGCGGCAGCGACAGCAGCGAGCAGATTACAAGCCAGGGTGTTATTGAGAACATTGAGCCTAACAAGTACTACTCACTTACATTCAAGTACTCTAAGGATGCTCCTGGATATTTGGTTGTAGAGGCAGTAATCGATTACTCTGTAGATCACCGCGAGGATAAGGTTCCATTCAGTCCGGATCCAACCGTTAAGAGTGTTGGTTTCGATATCGAGAGCCCTATCTACTACAATGGTGGCAACTACGAGTTCAATATCGCAGCACTTGACAACATCACTACCCTCGCAATTACATACGGTGATCAGACTATCAACCTGCTTGATGGCTCTACAGAGGGTGTAACTGTAACAAGCAGCTCTGCCAAGAACTACAATGTAGTACTCTCTGAGCAGTTCTTCGCTCTGCTTGCAGGTGGTCAGCAGACATTCGCATTCCGTGTTAAGGATGCAAGCGGTGGTGTTGGCTATCAGGAGTGCACTTGCTTCATTGCAGGTATTCTTCCATTGGAGAGCTACGATTTGTGGTTTGCAACAGCTAACTTCTCTGCTTACAGCTACAGCAGCGATATTACTATCGGTTACCGCGTAGCAGGTGGCGAGTGGAAGCAGTTGTCAGTAACCGCTTCAGGTGTTGAGAATGTATATAACGCTACAGCTACAGACTTTGCTGCTGCAACTACATACGAGTACACACTCTTTGTAGGTGGCGCTCAGGTAGGTCAAACACTCTCTGTTACAACTCCTGCAGGCACTCAGATTCCTGCGGCAGGTTTCGAGAGCTGGAGCACCGCTTCTGATAAGGCAGTCTGCCCTGCAGCTGACCCTTATGCACTCTATTGGGATACAGGTAACCACGCGACAGCAGGTCTTGTTGGCGAGCAGCTTACAACATCTTCTACCGATGTTCGCTCAGGTGCAACCGGTACATACTCTGCATATATGAGATCTATCAAGGCTGCTGTGATGGGTATCGGTAAGTTCGCGGCAGGTAACCTCTTCGTTGGTCGCTTTGTAGCTATCGACGGTATGGGTGGTATCGTTGAGTTCGGTCGTCCATTCGACTTCACTGCTCGTCCTAAGGCTATCCGCTTCTGGATGAAGAACAATGAGGGTACTATCAACGAGGGTAGCCACACATCAGGTACCGACCTTGGTAAGGTTTACTGCTGTCTGACAGACCGTAACTTTACAGTGAACACAAACAAGGAGGAGACTCTCTTCGCTCCAACCATTGCCACTGAGGGTATCCTTGCAAGTGCTGTATGGGAGTCAACAGAGAGCCACAGCGAGTGGACACTCATTGAGATTCCATTTGAGTACAGAGAGAATCTGACAACCAAACCTACAACCCTCGTACTTACATTCACCTGCTCCGGTTATGGTGACTACTTCACCGGTTCTACCAACAGCTGGATGTATGTCGATGATGTAGAGTTCGTTTACTAAATTTCAAAGCCCTCCTCTTGCGGGAGGAGGGTCTGTTTAACACCATTTACGAATGCAATTACGCAAACTTTTCACGGCACTTGCCGCAACCACGCTTCTCGCAACCAATGCGACAGCACAGAGTAGCGATACTCTGGCTACCGACACTACCTCTTCAGAGGTTGTTGTAAGTCGTAGCGAGCAACGCGCAAACCGAGGTCTTTCCAATATGAAGACCCATATCGTACCAAAAGGCCAGTGGGTTTTCGGTGGAACATTGACCTATTCAACCCATACAAATAGCGACTATTCGTTGCTTGTTGTCAACAATATCGACTCAAAAGGCTATACTGTCAAGGTGAGCCCTATGGTCGGCTATTCGCTCGTCTCAAACTCCATTATCGGAATGAGAGGTATGTACAGCCGAAGCAGTCTTGTGCTCGACTCTGCTGAACTCAACTTGGGCGAAGGCGATGCTGCTATCAATATGCAGGTTGATCACTACGATATGATTAAGCATTCGTATAATGTGGCTGCTATTTGGCGTCAATATATCCCTCTGGGGCGAAATAAGCGCATCGGCCTTTTTGCCGAGTTCCAGCTGGCAGCAGGCGGCTCTCAGTCAAAGTTTGCTGAGGGCTCCCCTATTCGCGGAACATACGCAGAGGGCTTTGACATCTCATTGGGAGCAAATCCGGGTGTTGTTGCCTTTATGACAAACAACATCGCTCTGGAGGTCAATATCGGCATCTTGGGTCTTAACTACTCTCACACCCGTCAGGTACACAATCAGGTGGCTACGGGCAATACCTCGTCAAGTTCTATGAACTTTAAGATAAACATCCTCTCTATTGGATTGGGTGCAGCGTTTTACCTATAACAAGTTGGCAATATGAAGAAGTTTTTAACAACACTACTCCTACTTTGCGCCACAAGTTATAGCTGGGCGCAAGAGGTTATCGACACCACCTCTGACAAGGCAACTGCCGAGAAGACAGGTCGAACAGTAAAGATTGACCGAGAGATAAACAACAACGTCTTTGTATTCAAGGGCGAGTCTATGGCAGGACTTACCGTATCGTACAGCACCCTTGAGAGTGAGGATAGCAATATCGCGCTGATTTTTGACCAGCTCAACCTGAACGGTCAGATATTCTCAATCCAGCCACACTACGGTTTCTTCTACCGTGACAACAACGCTATCGGTGTGCGTCTTGGCTACAACTTTGCCAATGGACAGTTAGATAGCGCAGCCCTTAACCTTGGCGATGCGGCAGATATCAACCTCTCGATTGGTAATGTGTCATATCTGAGTCGCGGTTTCTCTGCAGCTATCTACCACCGCTCTTATATGTCTATCGACAAGAAGGGCCGCTTTGGTCTGTTTGCCGAGTGGGAGTTGGCAGGTAAGATGACCCGTTCAAAGACAGGCGGTGCTGAGGATGGCGGCTACTCAAGTATTGCCGACAACTACCGTTTGAGTCTTAACTTTGCACCGGGCCTTGCTGTATATATCTTCCCGAATGTCTGCGCAAGCGTCTCTTTCGGCTTGGGTGGCCTGCAATATAACCACATCCGCCAGATGGATGGAGATATGAACTTCACCGGCAAGCGTGACTTCTCAAAGCTACGTTTCGGACTCAATCTGGCAGAGATTAACATTGGTGTAAATGTCCACTTGTGGAGTAAGAAAACAGATAAGTAATGAAGCGATTTATAACTATCATAACAGCTATTCTGGCACTGAGTTCTTGTATCAAGAACGACATCCCATACCCTATCGTTGAGCTCGATATTCTCGACCTTCAGGTAGAGGGTGCTATTGATGAACCGGTTATTGACCGTGTAAATCGCACCGTATCTTTTACCCTTGCCGAGAATGTGGATATTCGCCACGTCAAGATTACATCTATTACATATAGTGAGAATGCAACACCTTCTCGCGATATGGTAGGCTCGTTCGATATGCGTTCGCCTCAATATGTCACTCTCTCGCTCTATCAGCACTATGAGTGGGTGATTACAGCAACACAGAATATTGATCGCAGGTTTAATGTGGTTGGTCAGATTGGCCAGACAGAGTGGGATGTTACCCGTAACATCGCCAAGGCATACCGCCGTTCAGATTTTGGTCTTGACACCGTAACTGTAACACAGCTCCGTTTTGGTCCTAAGCCTGAGTATGACTACCCTGATGCCTCTACAATTCGCGACTTTAGCAATGCAGAGCATACACAGACTGCTATTGTGGACTCTTATGGTCGTCGTGAGATTTGGCGACTTATCGTAGAGCCAAAGGAGGTCGCAATCGATATTACCCGCACCGTTGCAGGTGCAGAGGTTATCTGGCTCAAGGCTGTGGGTATTGATGGTGCACAAACAGGTTTCCGCTACCGCGAGAAGGGCAGCAATGAGTGGATTGAGGCCGAGAAGGAGTGGTACACATCACAAGGCGGCATTATCGAGGCGGCACTGCGTCATCTCAAGACTAAGACCGAGTATGAGATTATCGGATATGCCATTACCGACAATGGCGAGCAGCTCTCAAATATCTATTCAGCCACTACAACCGACAAGATGGCTCTGCCAAACAGCGGTTTTGAGGAGTGGAGTTACAGCGATAGCGTGTACTATCCATACCTCGACATTCAGAACTCTTGGTGGGGTACAGGTAACCCTGCATCAAAGGTTGCAGGCATCAACCTGACAACTCCGCTTAAGGAGGGTCTTGCAGAGGGCAAAACAGGCACTTGTGCGCAGCTTTGGTCACAGAAGGCATCTGTGATGGGTATCGGTAAGTTTGCGGCAGGAAACCTCTTTACGGGCTCATTTGACCGCATTGTAGGTACACACGGTCTTGTGGCATTTGGCCGTAAGTTCGACCTTCGCCCTACAGCTCTGCGTGGTTGGGTGAAGTACAACCGAGGCATTATCGACAACTGCCCAAGCGGCACCAATCCGAAGATTCCGGGCATCGGCTCGCCTGACCGAGGCAGTATATACATCGCCTTGGGAGATTGGGACTACAATGTATATGGAGGTAACCCTGAGTCGCCTGTCCTTGTCGATACTCGCGACGAATCGACCTTCTTCAACTCTTCAAATGCAGGTATTATCGCCTACGGAGAGTTGATATTCAACGAGTCGTGCGATTGGTACGAGTTTGAGATTCCGATTGAGTATCGCGACTTTGACCGCATACCGACACATATCATCATCGTAGCCTCCGGCTCAAGTTATGGAGATTACTTCGTTGGTAGTGCACAGTCGATTATGTGGTTAGACGATTTTGAACTTGTTTATGACTATAAATAACAGACTTAAAGAGTATATAGAGCAGGAGATTCTCCCGCTCTATTTCTCTTTTGATAAGGCACACAATATAGACCATGTAGAGCAGGTGATAGAGCAGAGTCTGTCACTTGCACAGCACTATGACGTGGATATGGATATGGTCTATACTATCGCCGCATACCACGATACGGGGCTTTGCGAGGGTCGCGAGTTCCACCATATTGCTTCGGGTAAGATTATTGCTGCGGATGCTCGTCTGCGCGACTTTTTTACAGAGGAGCAGATAGTAACAATGTGCGAGGCGGTGGAGGATCACCGCGCATCGGCTAAAAGCGCACCACGCTCGATTTATGGATGTATTGTTGCCGAGGCCGATAGATGTATAGATCCGATGACGATAATCCGCAGAACGGTCCAATTTTCGCTTAAGCACTACCCCGAGCTGACGGTTGAGGGTCACTTTAAACGTTGCCACGACCACCTTATCGAAAAGTATGGCCGTAATGGTTACCTTAAGCTCTGGATTCCGCAGTCTAATAATGCGCAACGCCTTACCCATCTGCAGGAGATTGCCGACGATGTTGCCACTCTGCGCAGTATCTTCGATACCATTTTCGCCGAAGAGAGCGAATAAATTCCATTATACGTCATCTCCTCCGCGCACCTAGTAATTAGAGTTACAACCGTTTTATCGTCAGAACGCGGTAGATACCACGCTCGGCGAAAAATCCCAGCGATGGATAGTACAAGACGTACAGTCATTGCTGGGATTTTTTGCTAGCGGAAGTAGGTATCCGCGTTATCACGATAAAACTATATGTCATGTGATAACGGCGGTGGAACCACTCCTGCGAAGTCATAATCTCCCCAACGCTCGGCGATGGAGGAGATGGTATCTTGCAGCTGCTCAACATCAGTTAATGTAACGAGTTTCATTCGGGTCTGCTTGAAGTCAGGCAGGCCTTTGAAGTAGTTTGACAGGTGGCGGCGCATCTCGAAGACGCCGACCTTATCGCCCTTAACCTCGACAGACTTTGCAAGGTGCTCTTTTGCGATAGCGATACGCTCAAGAACGGATGGCTGAGGCAGCAGCTCTCCCGTTTCGAGGTAGTGTCTTACCTCGCGGAATATCCACGGACGGCCATAGGTTGCACGACCAATCATCACGCCATCAACGCCATAGCGATCGAACATCAGCTTTGCCTTCTCGGCAGAATCGACATCACCATTACCGATAATCGGAATATGGATATTCGGGTCATTTTTAATCTTGCCGATAAGAGTCCAATCGGCCTCGCCTGTATAGAGTTGGCAACGGGTACGGCCATGGATGGTAAGAGCAGCGATACCCACATCCTGCAGACGCAAGGCAATCTCCTCGATATTTTTGCTATCATCATCCCAACCCAGGCGGGTTTTGACGGTGACAGGTCTCTTTACGGCATTGACTATTTGGCGGGTCATCTCGACCATAAGTGGCACATCGCGCATCATACCTGAGCCTGCACCACGACCCGCAATCTTCTTCATCGGGCAACCGAAGTTGATGTCGATAACGTCGGGATTTGCCCCCTCGGCAATACGGGCAGCCTCGACCATAGGCTCTATCTGGTTGCCGTATATCTGAATACCCACAGGGCGTTCAAAGTCGGAGATATTGAGCTTTGCAAGTGACTTACGGGCATCACGAATAAGACCATCGGAGGAGATAAACTCCGTAGTGACCATATCCGCCCCAAATCGTTTACACATATAGCGAAACGATGGGTCGGTAACATCCTCCATCGGTGCCAAAAAGAGCGCTCGGTCGCGCAACTCTACATCTCCAATCTTCATCAATCCCTCTTTTTATAGATTTGGTACGAATTTACTATATTTTGCCAAACGATATATGCTGTCGGAGCCACAGAGGATAGTGGGTTAAGGAATGACTGCGCCATCCACACGGCGAGCACAGTATTCTTCTGACCCAACGACTGACCTCCGGCAACGGTATCGCCATATTTCGAGCCGATTTTACGACCTAACGTAAATTGAGCAACACATATCACTGCCGATATAGCTGCCAGAATAATCTCTGTCTTTGCATCGGTTGCGCTATGGTCGATAACAAAGGCTGTTGTGCGACCTACCACCACAATAAGCGAGACGAGCCATATATAGAACGATATACGGCTATGGTCAGCAACCCAACCTGCAAGTTTCGGAGTGCAAAATCTACACAGCTGACCCGCCACAAACGGTGCTACAAGCAGAGGCGCAACCTTACTGAGTATCTGCATCAGCGTACACTCGCCATCCCCCACCCAAGAGAGGATAAATGGTGCAACAAAGGCTGTACCGATATTGCAGAGCAGGCTGTACGTGGTCATATTCTCGATATTTGCACCGAGCATACCACCGATAACCACAGCAGCCATAGCGATAGGCGCAAGGGAGCAAATCATCGCACCCTGAGCAATGGTCCGACCTAACGGCAGAAAGAGCGTATAGACCACCATTGAGCCTACAATCTGTGCGGCAAAGAGCCAAAAGTGCATCATCGTCACACGCATCTTTGTAATATCGACACGGCAATATGTAAAAAAGAGCATCGCAAAAATCAGCAGCGGCGTGAGCCAACCGCAACTCCACGTGTCGAGAGCTACAATCTGACGGCACAACAGAGCACCGACCAACATACCAAAAGGCATTGATACGGTACGTAGTGTATGTGACGATAGGTGCTTCATTACTCTATTCCGTTAAAGAAGTATGGGGCGTAGTTAAAGCCCTGTTTATCATATAGTTTACGCAGTATGTGCATACGGCGTGCAAAGTCGTCATAGTCCTTATTGCCATACGACCAACCCGTCTCAGCAAGTGCTGCAAGGCGTGGCAGAAGCATGTGCTGAATATGGTCAAATGTTGCGATATACTCCGCCCAGAGGTTCACCTGAACACCTTTGATATACTTTTGCTGCTCCTCATTAAGACCTAAATAAGGGTCGAGCTCGTAGGTCTTACGCAGTGTGACAGGGAAACGACCATTGCCGAGAGGCTCGCCATTTGCCTTGGGGTCAGAGGTCTGATAGTAGTCGATATAGCAGTGGGTATTTGGCGCCATAATAACCTGATTGCCAAGTTTTGCTGCCGCAATACCACCCTTTGTTCCGCGCCAAGACATAACGGTTGCACTCTTCGAGATACCTCCCTTCAAAATCTCATCCCAACCGATAATCGAACGGCCACGCTCGTTAAGCCAACGCTCAATACGCTCCATAAAGTAGCTCTGGAGTTGGTGCTCGTTCTCCAGCCCCTCATCCTTAATACGCTTTTGGCAGTGTGGGCACTTCTTCCACGCATCACGTGGAGCCTCATCGCCACCGATATGGATATACTTATACGGGAAGAGTTCAAGTATCTCTGAAAGGACATTCTCGATAAACTCGAAGGTGCTCTCCTTGCCTGCGCAGAAGATATTTTTACTAATTCCCCAGCGAGTCCACACCTCATAAGGGCCGCCTGTACAGCCCAACTCTGGATAGGTTGTCAGTGCTGCCACAGCGTGACCGGGCATCTCAATCTCCGGAATAACGTCGATATATCGTGCAGCTGCATAGGCCACAATCTCGCGCACCTGATCCTGTGTAAATACACCACCATAGCGAGTACCGTCATAGACCTTAGAGTGGCGATTTCGGCCAATAAGCGTCTCATTACGATATGCGCCTACCTCTGATAGTTCCGGGTAGCGCTTAATCTCAATTCTCCAGCCCTGATCCTCAGTAAGGTGCCAATGGAACTTATTTACCTTGTGCAGAGCAAGGATGTCGATATATCTCTTCACATCCTCCACAGAGAATATATGACGGCAGACATCAAGCAGCGCACCGCGATACTCAAAGTGTGGTTTATCGCCAATCTCAACACCGTTCAACTCAACGCCACCCTTAACCGCGTCGGATGCAGCGGCAATCTGCAGCAGGCTCTGAAGGCCATAGAAAACGGCACGCTCTGTACCTCCGACAATCCAAACGCCAGCCTTAACAATCTTGAGCATATACTGCTCCGCCTCAAGGGTCGAATCTATCGAAAGGTTGATAGCACCTGTGCGAGGAGTCGATTTTTTTACAAGCAACATCTTGCCAAGCACCGGCTCAAGGCTCTGAGTAAATATATTTGCCGCGCCTACAAGCGATTGTGATTCGGCACGCACTACAACCTTAGATGTAAGGATAAAACTGCCCTCAACAGCGGTGCAGCTTAGCGGTCGTGGCACGACAACGTTGGTATAATCAGCAGCATGAACTGTCCAACAAAACAGCGCTGCAATAATTAAAAGTACTCTTTTCATAGATAGGTTTAAGGTATTAGGTATTCAACTATATCTTTCATAAGCAGATCTCTGCTCTGCTGCTCTACAATCGACTCGAACGGCAGACCCATAACAAAGGTTGAGTGCTCCTCACTCTTATAGCCCACAGCAGCAGCGATACGACTATCGGGATAGAACATAAGCGCCTTGGCGCCACCGACAGCTCTAAAGCCATCGACAGAATTTACAGTATAATAGTCTGGTCTATAGTCGCGGCAGAAGCGATACTCTCTGCCCGTAAAGCCATTTGGCAGACGGCTGGCTGTAGATACCACATCCCTTCGAGAGGCACAATTACCGACAAATGAGAGGTGAAGCCACTTGTCCGCAAATTCGCTATCTGATGCCGTTGCCTGCGCCCCCTCAAAGAGGTCTGTACCGACATAAGCACCCGAGATAAATAGTGTCCCCTTTGAGCTGAGATAGTCAATCAGAGCCTGTTGCAGTCTATCCGACAAGCACTCGTAACGCTGAGGAGCAACACCACGGCCGACAGTGGTTGTGCGCTGCTTACCCAAAACTACATCGACCATATTATAGCTCGACAAATCGACACTGCCACTCTCAACAGCAGCCACACTTGTTGAGTAGAACGAGCAACCTGCCGCCACAAGGCTCTGACCATGCAGATATGGGTAGTCGAAGGTATTTCCACCCACTATACCGCCCTGATAATCGCTAAATGAGTAGCCCAAAGAGCGCTGCTCAACCTTATCACGACGCCTTGAAGTGTCAAACACTCGCTGCTCACCGATAAACGCCACATCGCGCAGGTACGCCACGCCACTATCAAACTCATTATGGAAACCATCCTCGCGGCACTCCGACGCAGAGAGGCGGTCAAAACCATTGACAATCATAACCGTTGCCGCAGCATCGCTACGACGACAAACGGCGAGTGTTTCGCTCGGAAAGCTCTCTCCACCTGCGTTAATAGCCGTAACGCGATAGCTATAGATGACATCCTCCTGCTGACGAACGACAAGCTCGGTATCAGTCACCACTTGACCGCCATCAAAACCTCCATCGCCCTTGCGGGTATAGACAACATAGGCGGTCGGCGTGGCTGTACTCTCAAGTGAATCCACGCTCGGAAGCCAACTCAATTTCACCCCATCGCCATCAACAGGTGCAGTCGAGAAACTATTTACAGGCAGCGGAGTGACACAATATGGCACATTATACTGCGCCGAGATGTGGCGCAACATAGCCTTATAGATTGCACGGGATACGGTAAACTTGAAGTTCGGATCGTGACCCAGACGCATATCGGCAAGGTTTTGGTGCGAGAGCAGCTCCAGAAGCATTGTCGGGGTTGATGGCACACGCGCCTCGAAGTATGAGCGGTTCCACATACCGCGACGACGCCACTCAGGCTCATAAGTACGGCGAATATCATCCGATATCTGTGACATCACAAGGTCTGTCAAATCGCGCGAGAGGTAGCGTTTTGCTCCACCCTCGAACTTACCCTTTTGGAACTTTGTATAGAAGATACCCAGCGTACCGATTGTCGCATCGTTATCGGTAATACCCGCATCCGTATGGAAGGCAAACGACAAATCGACAGGAATACCAAGACCCTCACTCTTCTTAAGGCGCTCAGAGCCACCCATAAGGGCATTGACCCACTCGCCACGACACATATAGTCATCCTTATAGTCGTTGGTATTCTTCTGCAGATTATAGACCTTCTCGTCAAAACCTGCCCACTGCAACCAATATCTCGCACCCTCACAATAGCGCGGCATACCGCTGGTAATCGGAGTATAATCTCCACCTGCCACCTGCAATGAGTCGCAGACCGTACGGGCAATATTGCCATATCCGCCACCTATCTTTACCGCATCGGCACTAACTATTGCGCCCTCGACATCCAGACGGTTAGAGAGTGTAACAACTACCCTCTTCTCGCCCTTTGTAAAGCGATGAGTGCCCAAATATATCCACGTACCGCCACCCATACGCTGATTGACGTGGTAACGGCTCTCTCCGCCTGCGTGGTGGATGGTATATGTAACACCGTCTGCACTATCCGGAAATGACTTATAGCTCACATAGACGGCATAGTCGTCACTCTTTGCAAAAGCGGCGCTCCACTTTGCCTCACTGCTACTATCGGTTGCCGTTACGCTCCTTGTAGCACGGCTTGAGCCATCCTTAAACGGATTTTCGCCCGTCAGATACTCCTTTTTAAGGTGTGCAAAGCCATCCTCAACACTCTGCCAGCGATATTTTCCCACGCTCTCCGAGTAGTTCTCCGAGCCATTATCGACAATAATCTCCTCACTCTGAAAGTCTCGCTCGCGCGGAAGCAACACCGTTGCACCTGCACCCTCAAGCATCGGCACAAGATACGGCAGCACATAGCTCTGGGTATATAAATCCTCAACGGTCTGCCAAAGCAGAGAGCGCTGCCAAGTCCAATCGTTGATACCCTCGTCAAAGTAACGACCGTGGCTCTGCCACATAGCGATATGGCGGGCATTAAGGCCCTTTGTAATCTCAAAAGGTCGCTCGGCGCGCACCAACTGACCCCCATCGCCACTATTTACAAACGGCTTTACACCCTTGCGCGAACTGCGGGCATAGAGTGGAATGTAGTGGTCAAGGGTATAACCCTCCGAGATAATCTCAATCCTCTTTGACGACAACGAATTTGGCAGACAGAGGCGCACAGAGTCGTATATCGCCTCCAGATTATCCTCCCTTACAGGGTAGTAGGACATACCGATAGTGGTATAGACAACCACCTTATTGCCACGCTGCGAGATATTTGCAACACGCACAGGCACACCCTTAACCTCTCGCTGAACAATGCGGGTAAGGGTCTGCGAAATAGCCTCCTTTGTGCTATCTGTAATAGACTTCGGAGCCGAAACAACAAGCGACGGTGCGAAGAGTAGAAGCAGGAGTATATATAGTTTTTTGATAAAAATCCGATTCATAGATGCAAAGATAACAAATAGTTATTAAATTTGCTGTATGAAAGCACTTTTATCAGCCATATTGTTATCAACAATCATCTTTAGTGGCTGTTACGACCACCACAAAGAGCCCGATTTGAGCGGCAATGAGCAGGTCGCAACAGCAACAATAGCTGAGCTGTACACAATGTGCAACCATGAGCAGGTGATAGCTATAGATGCCGAGGTGGCGGTGCGTGGCACAGTCGTTTCATCTGATAGTCAGAACTTTATCAACAAGGCGATATACATTGACGATGGCACGGCAACGGCAAAAATCTGTATCAATATGAGCCAAACATCATCACTCTATCCTGAAGGTGCAAGGGTGACGATACTGCTTAAAGGTTTAGCGATGACCATTCGCAACTATCAGCTCAATATCGGCATAAGAGATTCTGAAGAGCCAACTGAGATAAAAGGGATACAATCCGAGGTGCTTTTAGAGAGATATATCTCGTGTGACGACACTCCGCATCCACTCGCACCGCAAGTTGTTCGCCCGCATGAGCTCAGTTCGTTGCTCTGCGGAAAGCTCGTTCAGCTTGAGGGGATGATGCACAGTCCGACCGATGAGAGCGATAGATACATCGCCGGCGGTTTTCACCGCTTTGCCAACCTACAAGGCGGATATACATATATCTACATTGATGAGTACAGCGCTATGTTCGGTAAATCCCTACCATCAACCGCAGTTACCCTTACAGGTATTGTCACTTGGCACGCAACAATCTTCGGTGAGCCGAATGCCATCGCCCTACTTCCACGCTACAAGAGCGATATAGGGATGTAAAAAAGGCTGCCCAACTTTTGCCGAGCAGCCTATCATAGGTCGATTTACAAACTACTTGCAGCTCTTAAGTACATCAAGCAGCAGTGCCCAGAACTTATCGACAGTAGCAATCTCAAGGCGCTCGTCAGGCGAGTGTACGCCACGAAGAGTAGGGCCGAAAGAGACCATCTCAAGGTGTGGATACTTCTCAAGGAACAGACCACACTCCAATCCTGCGTGGATTGCGCGCACCTTAGGTTCTGTACCGAAAAGTCGCTTATACGACTCAACAGTCCAACCAAGAAGCGCTGACGATGGGTCAGGAGTCCAACCCGGATAGCCGTCAGAGTGCTCAACCTCGGCACCTGCAAGGGTCAGAACAGCCTCAATGCTATGCATTGCATCGCGCTTTGCACGCTCGACAGATGAACGCTGCGAGGTGGTAACGACAATCTTATCATCCACAAACTTTACCGATGCAAGGTTTGTAGAGGTCTCAACAAGACCCTTCATAGTCTGTGAGAATGCCAACACGCCATTTGGCAAGCCGACAAGCGCAGAGAGCAGTGACGACTGTGTATCCTCGTCAATGACAGGTTGCAGAGCCGCCTGGCCAACGGTAATCTTTAGATTTGGCTCGGTAGGTGCATAGAGTGACTTAACTGCCGAGATATAGGTTGCAAGGGCTGTCTCAAAGAGCAGTGCAGTCTGCTCAGGAACAGCGACAACCGCATAGGCCTCACGCGGAATAGCATTGCGAAGATTGCCGCCATCGAACATACCCAAGCGGATACCGTAACGCTGTGCGTCATAGAGGAAGGCCGCCAAAATCTTATTGGCATTACCCAAACCCTTATCGATATCATCGCCCGAATGGCCACCCTTAAGGCCTGAAACATTGATACGATAGAGCTCATAGCCGCCCTCAAGGCTCTCTGTAGTATAATCAAAGCGTGCAAGGGTATCTACGCCACCTGCACAACCGATAAATATCTCGCCCTCATCCTCCGAGTCAAGGTTAATCAGATACTTACCTGTCAGCATACCCTCGCCGAGGTTAAATGCACCTGTAAGTCCAGTCTCCTCATCAACGGTAAAGAGTGCCTCGATAGCTCCGTGCTCGATTGTAGGGTCGATAAGCACTGCCAATGCCGCAGCCATACCGATACCACAATCTGCACCAAGGGTAGTACCCTCAGCCTTTACCCAGCCATCGACAATCTTTGTACGGATAGGGTCGGTATCGAAGTTATGAACAGTATCCGAGTTCTTCTCGCACACCATATCCATATGCGACTGCAAAATAATAGTCGGCAGCGACTCATAGCCCGCAGTTGCGCCCTTACGGATAACGACATTGCCAATCTGGTCTCGCTGTGCCTCCAAAGAGTGCTTGGCAGCGAAGGCGAGCAGGTACTCTATAATCTTCTCCTCCCTCTTCGATGGGCGAGGAACAGCTGTAATCTCATCAAAAATCTCCCAAATCAGTTTGGGTTGTAAATCCTTAATAGTCATAGTCTTATATTTAATCTTTATAAATCAGTGCTACACATGTTGCCGATACGCCCTTCTCCTCGCCCTCAAAGCCGAGGTGTTCGGTAGTTGTCGCCTTAACTGACACGCAATCGACATCTATTCCTATGGTCATAGCTATCTGCTCACGCATACTATCGATATATGGGCGGAGTTTTGGGCGTTGCATAGCTATTGTCGAGTCGATATTGCCAACTCTATAGCCACACTCTGCCAACAGCCCTACAACCCTTGCCAGCAGTTTGCGAGAATCGATACCCTTAAACTCTGCTGAACTATCGGGAAAGTGTTTGCCTATATCGCCCAAAGCGGCAGCACCGAGCAGCGCATCACAGATGGCGTGCAGCAGCACATCGCCGTCAGAGTGGGCGATACAGCCCTTTGTATGGGGTATCTCTACCCCACCCAGCACCAAGCGAAGGTCATCTCCAAGTGCATGGACATCATAGCCGTGACCTATTCTAAAATTCATACAAATATTAGATAAAAATAAACTTCAGCACAAAGAGTATTGCCAAAATATACATCGCAGGGGTAATCTTGCTAAACTTACCACAAATCATATTTATCAGTACATAGGCAATCATACCGAGCAGGATACCGTTAGAGATAGAGTATGAGAGTGGCATCATAACGATACAAACGAATGCCGGAATAGCCTCAGAGAAGTCATCAAACGGAATCTTGATAATAGGCTCCATCATCAGCAGACCCACAATAATCAGTGCAGGGGCTGTTGCTGCTGCAGGGATAGAGAGGAAGAGTGGCGAGAAGAAGAGTGCCACGGCAAAGCATACTGCCACAGAGAGGGCTGTAAGACCCGAACGGCCACCCTGTGCAACACCTGCTGCACTCTCTACGTATGTTGTAGTTGTGGAGGTTCCGAGCATAGCGCCCGCAGTAGTTGCGATTGCATCTGCCATAAACGCCTGCTTAAGACGACGGATATTTCCATTCTCATCAAACATATTCGCCTTTGTACATACACCAACAAGCGTACCAACGGTATCAAACATATCGATAAAGAGGAAGGTAAAGACCACCACAAGCATATCGAGCGTAAATACCTTATCAAACTCAAACTTGCAGAAGATTGGGCTGATAGACTCAGGCTGTGACAGGATGCCCTTGAACTCTGTAACACCCATCGGAATACCGATAAGCATTGTAACCAAGATACCTATAAGAATTGCTCCAGGGACATTTCTGATAAACATAAAGCCGGTGATAATCAGACCGATAAGAGCAAGAAGAGCCGAGCCTGAGGTAATATCGCCAAGACCGACAAGTGTAGCGTCGTTATTGACAATGACACCTGCACTGCTAAGGCCGATAAATGCGATAAACAGACCTATACCGGCACCTATTGCGTGGCGGAGGCTCTGCGGAATAGCATTTACAATAGCCTCACGGACATTGGTAACTGTAAGCAGTATAAATATCAGACCCTCGATAAGCACCGCTGTCAAGGCAAACTGCCAACTATAACCCATACCGAGGCAGACACTATATACAAAGAATGCGTTCAAACCCATACCCGGAGCAAGGCCAAACGGCAGCTTACCCCAAAAGGCCATTGCAAGACTGCCGACAATAGCAGCCAATGCTGTAGCGGTAAATACTGCGCCACTCGGCATACCTTCAAGCAGACCGAACATTGATGGATTGACAGCAAGAATATACGACATAGTGAGGAATGTTGTAACTCCCGCAAATATCTCTCTCTTTACCGTTGTCTGAGTCGAATCAAATCCGAATAATCTGTTTAACATCGTAAAATTGTTCTATAAGTTAATAATTAAAATGTCCACTTCAGTGCCACGGTCGGCATTACATTAAAGCCCTTCTCAACAAAGTTGCACGAGAGCTCCACCTCTGTACCGACACTCAGATTGACGCGGTCCCAGCCCTTGATATTCTTCAGATTGACCCACAGCTGCGGCTCGGCAATAAAGATAAACTCAGTATTCTGCCAAGGGCGAGCCTCGCGCCAGAAGTCTGCAAAACCGTTGAAAGATATCCAATGCTTAAAGAAGTCGAGATTCCAAACGGCTGTAATCTGGAAGTTGTGCGGCTGCTTATCTCCCGCAAGACCTACAGTGCCAGGAATAGCCTTATACATAGCCGACAAAGACCATGTCTTACTCCAATCCTTCGAGTGGCCGGAGTATGTCGCACCGACAAGGAAGGCGTTGTTAAACGACCCTGCAACGCTACTCAATCCGCCATTATACTCGATATGAGCAGAGAGCCAGCCGAGCTTACTCTCTTTCCAAAAGCAGAGCTCACGAGATATCTCCCAATATGCGCCACTTACCTTTGGAGAGTAGTCGAAATCGACAAAGAAGAATGTGCTTCCACCACCATCAGGGCGGAACATCTCAACGGTAGTTGTCGCCGACTTGCGGCCAAAATCATAGTGCATCTGAACATTTTGACCAAATGCATCAGTGGCATGAGAGCAAACGAGCCCCACTGCCAAGATAACGATTAACTTGAGCTTTCTCATAATACGGGTCAGTAAATTTACGCAAATATAACAATATCTATGAGAAATATCAAATTCAGAGACAAGAAGAGTCCGTTTAATCTCTCTAATTTGGTGTCAATTTTGCTACAAACAGGGTGTAATCAAAAAATCAGGTATTATGAAACGAAAAATCTTTACAATCCTACTTCTTCTTGTAGCCGCCGTGGCTGTAGTGACTGTGGTACACTCTCAATCGAGCAAGACCATGCACAAGACAGCAACAACTGTCCAAAAACCAATCAACGATACCCGTGAACAACGCCACAAAGAGCGTGAGCAACGCCGTGCCGAACGTCTTGCCGCATACGAACGCTTTATGGACTCGATAGTCCTTGCGCGTAACTTCAAATTTGTCCCCACATCTGTGCAGCAGGAGCCCGCAGGCTCTACCCGTCTGCTGAGTAATCCCAACTACGAGCTATCTGTATGGGGTTCGGAGGTTGATGTCTGTCTGCCATATATCAAGGGCGTAACACCGCCATACTACTACGTGCTGCTCAACTATACCCTGCCCTCTGTCTCAAGGTATCTGACCGAGCAGACCCACGATGGCTGGAATGTATCATTCTCCACCTCGCTCTTCTCTGCCACAGAGTATAACTTTACACTCGACATCTACTCCTCCTCGGGCACCGCTACGCTTACTATAGCCTCAACCTGGTACCCCGACGTGCAGTATAACGGCTCGATAATCAGCATAAATTAGAGTCTGTTGGCTATTAACTGTTGCGGATTTAGGATAGTCAGAGGCTATTACAATAAAATAAAACCCTTCACTTTCAAGCGAGCTTGAGTGAGGGTTTTATTTTCTTGCGCTATCTTCGATAGCATCCTAAATCCGAAAATAAACGGCTGATACTAGTACTTTACAAATATATTGACAACCCCTCCAAACCTCCCCTTGAGAGGGGAGGCTTGGTCGCTACGCTCCGGGTGCAAAGATTAAGCGGGTTTCCTGGCTACGCAGTACGGCTAACGCAGTAAAAATAGCTAATGGCAAACCAGAGTTCGCACGCCGATTACTCTGTGCACTGTTTTATCGTCAAAAGTATGCAGCTGTGGCACATCGTGATATAGGCACGGATGGGACATACTGCGGTATTTCCCATTCGGGACTATGAGGGATGTGGTGCAGGTGCGTGCTTTTCACGATAAAACCCCATTTGTCGTCAGAGTGGGGCAGGTACAACGCTCGGCACAAAAAACAGCGAAGGGCTGTACAAGACGTACTGCCCTTTGCTGGTTATTTGGGTTAGCGGAAGTAGATGTCCCGCTATCACGACAAATGCACGACAAATGCTACTGCATCAATGCATAATCATAATCCTCAGTCACCTCACTACAAACATAAGTGCTACCAAATCGGTCAGTAGCCTCAACGCGGATATCGGTGGTATTCGGGTTTTTGAGGGTATATTTATACATATGGTAGCAGGCGTTAGAGTATGAGGAGTTCTTACCACGACCTACAACGCCGATGTGGTAGCCGATACTCCACCAATCCTGACTCGAATCGGTTGGAACAAGGCACGGATAGTTACCGAGTGCATCGGCATTATACTTCTTATTTGACATAAGTGTCATCTGACCAGAGAGCACGCCATTCTCATAGACAACAACCTTCCACGAAGAGTCTGCATTGAAGACATTAGCCAGCAGCACACCGTGACCGAGCTGCACCTCAAAGCTCTGGGTTGGTGTTCCGCCCTTAATATCGCCACGATAGAGGCGCATCTGGTAGTCGCGGGAGTTCATACCCTCATTGACACCCATATAGTACCAATTTTTGATGGTATTGCCCTCAATATCATAGACTCCGTAGCCATTTGGCACACCGTCGCCATTCATATTAGACCACCACCACTGACCGCAAACAGCGCCGTGAACGTGCTCGTAAATACCGCTTGACTCAATATTACGGCCATAGTGGGTATGACCCGACATAATATGAGCCTCCTTGAACTGCTTGAGCATAGCAATAGCGCTCTTGATATTGGCATTTGACGATGTTGAGATAGGGATATGCACGCAGAGGATAACAAGTTTATCCTTAGGCACTGCAGCCAAATCCTGACGCAGCCACTCAAGTTGCTCGGCGGTAAAGGTTGTAGAGTATGAGCTCCAAGTATCATTCTTACTCCACTGCATAGTGCGCATACCTATAATATGAGCATCTCCACGATTCCACGAATAGTTGATAGGGCCAAAGACAGTCTCAAATGCTCGCTGAGCCTTAATATTATAGGTCGAAGAGGTGGCATCAGGATTGATTGGCTTATTTGTATGGAAGTATGTATAGTCGTGGTTACCCATAACCTGGAAGATAGGCATACCCGACTTATCGGCTGCCATATAGTCGCGCATATCATCCATAAACGCCTCATTGTTACGGCCTCCCTCTGAATAGACTATATCACCCAGAGTTGTTCCATAACAAGGGTTGCTCTTTGTAGCGGCATGTGCCTTAATGGCCGGAATAGACTCCTGTGAGAATCTATCGCCATGACGACGTTTCTTATTATCGGTCTCGCGGTTATCCTTACACTGCGGATCGGCAAGGCAGAAGAGCGAGAAGGCACTCTCCTTACCACCTGCGAGCTTCTCAAGGGTGAAGTTATAGGTTGTCGTGCTTCTGTCATATCGGGTGAAGAAGCAAGGCTGGCCGTAATTATTTATAGGCACCTTACAATCCGCAGGCACAGAGTAGAAGATGTACCAACAATCCTTATTAGGTTTAAGCGTATAGCTACCATCTGTCGCAGTCTGCACCACACTATAGCCATCAGATATGCTCACTCCCGCAGCAGGAGTGCCATCTAAGTAGGTTACTCTACCCGACACCTCCGGAATTGGAGCCTCGATATATGACTTGACATATACTCGCACATCGTCGAGCAACATACGGTTAGTATCTGTTGCCGCAAGTGCACCACCAAGGGCAATAGAGGTAGTCGAGGTAACACCTGTAAGGGTTACACTATACTCCTTCCAAGCAGAGATTACATCACCCTCGATAGTTACAGCCTGCTCCGATGCCACACCCGTATAGTCCACCTTATGCGCAGAATTGAATGTTGCATCGTTCAGAGCCTTAACGACCATATAACGCTCGGCATCATTGACTGTCTTACTATCTACAGAGCCATAAGGTGCAGCCTTAAAGAGGACTTCGACAGTTGCCGACTTTCCCTCCGGTATAGCACTGAGCGATGGAGTACAGATAAATGCGCGGTTGGCAGTCGTGCCAATCTTCACATATCCCGGACGAGCGCAGACAGAGCCGCCATTAGCACCATCCTTGCCACCAATCCAACCCCAGCCTGCAAGGCCCATATCGTCGAGAAGACCGTCTAAAGTGTTAAACAGGCCAATCTCCACGCCTGCACCTGTCATATAGTAACCAGAGTCACTCACTGTGATTGCACCCTTGCAGTTCGCCTCCTCAATAGAGGTCAGAGAGCCTCGGTCAGTACGAGAGAGACCCGCACCGCGAGAGGTCATATCTCCGGCATAGATAATACCACCAAAGTTCTCAAAGAGTATCAAATCGCCCTCATTAGCACTCTTCTCTACAATCTTCAATTTATCTGCGGCAGCGGCTGTTGTAACCACTCGGAGCGGTTTTGCATTAGAGGTGCCGTCTGTAAGGTTCTCAACCTTTACATAGTAGGTCGTTCTTGGATTAAGACCTGTGAAGATAAAGCGCGGAGGACAAGTATTGGCAGTATAAAGTGGCTTTGAATCCACCATATTCTCCTTAATAGGAGATACACTAACCTCAACATTTGTACATGAAGAGTTGCTATAGAGAATAACCCTATACTCCTTTGTAATATCCTCAGTGTAGTCGGCCTCGGCACTTGGCTCAATCTGACCGATATATGGCACATTACTCTCGGTAATAGTCCAACCGATTGTAATAGTTGTATCGGTAGCCCTAACCAATGCCACATTGAGATTAGGGTCAATCACAACTGCTGGTGGAGTGTCCGGAGTAGGCTCCACATCATTATCATCGGGTCCTGTGTTACAAGCTGTCAGTAACGCAGAAAAAGTACAAAGTAAAACTAAAAATCTCTTCATTTTATCTCTCCATTAATGTATAATCGTAATCACCGGTAATATCTGAACTTGAATATACAGTGCCAAATCGGTCGGTTGCCTCAACGCGAATCTTTGCACTCTTATTCTTGAGGGTATATTTGTAGAGGTGGAAACCGTTGGTCAGATAGTTGGCTCTTGTACCGCCGACGTGGCCACGACCAACAACACCGATATGGTAGCCGATAGCCCACCAATCCTGACTTGAATCGATACTTGGTGTGGTTGGAGTACCTACTGCCGGTGTAACTTTCTTATTTGGTATCATAGTCATATTTCCCGAATAGACACCATCCTCATATACCTTAATAGTCCAATCCTTATCGGCATTGAAGATATTTGCCAGCAGAACGCCGTCGCCATGCTGAAGCTGAATATCCTCATAAGTTCCTCCACACTTCAGATTGCCACGATAGAGTCGCATCTGATAGCCACGATCGTTCATACCCGGATTTACGCCCTTGTAATACCAATTTTCGATAGTACTACCATTGATATCATAGACTCCATAACCATTTGGACAGCCGTCGCCATTCATATTGGAGTACCACCACTGACCACAAACCGCTGCGTGTATATGCTCAAAGACTCCACCCGACAGAGTTGGCTCGTTACGGTGATAGTGGGTATGACCCGACATAATATGTGCCTCATCGAACTGCTTGAGCAGGTTGATGACATTTTGCACATTCTTCTTGGTCGAATTTGTCAGCGGAACATGCACACAGAAGATGACAAGTTTATCCTTCGGAACAAGAGCCAAATCCTGCTTGAGCCAATTATACTGCGCATCGGTAAAGCCTAAAGAGTAGTCAGATGCACTTGTATTTGAATTCCACTGCATATTTCGCATACATACGATATGCGCATCTCCTCGGTCCCAAGAGTAGTCAATAGGGCCAAAGACATTCTCAAATACGCGCTGAGCCTTCATATTGTATGTCGAAGAGGTAGCATCGGCAGAGATAGGCTTTGACGAGCTGAAGAATGAGTAGTCGTGGTTACCCATTGTCTGGAAGATAGGCATACCTATATTACTCTTTGCCATATGATCGCGCATATATGGCATCTGAGCATCGCAATTTTGACTTCCCTCTGAATAAACCACATCTCCCAAAGTAACGCCATAGCATGGGATACTCTTTGTAGCCGAGTGGCTCTTAATATCAGGCACACACTCTGTATTAAATCTATTGCGATGTGTTGCATTTCTACACTGTGGATCAGCAAGGCAGAAGAGTGAGAACTTAGTCTCCTTACCATTTGGTAGTTTATTGAGCGTAAAGCTATAACCACTCTTACCCTCTACATACTTCTCGAAGAATACAGGCTGTCCGTAGCTATTTATCGGCACCTGACAATCTGCCGGAATGGTGTAGTAGATATACCAAGTATCCTGACAAACTGTAAGCTCATACTTACCTGTAGCATCAGTCTGTGTAACGGTAAATCCATCTGTCACAGCAATACCTACAGCCGGAGAGCCATCGCTATACTTGATATAACCTGTTGCCAAGCCTGCCGGTGGTGCATCATAGAGTTCATCAACATATATTCTCACATCATCAAGCAGCAATCGGCTGGTTGTTGTAGGTTCAGCGCCTCCACCAAGCGAGATAGATGCACCGGATGGCACATTGGTAAGGGTCACGGTATATTCACGCCAATCCCAAAGTTGAGTTGATGTCAATTGCAGCTTCTGCTCACTTACTATACCCTGATAGCTCACGCCATAATCCGAGCCAAAGGTCGGTTTTGACAGCGCTCGAACGCTCATTGAGCTCTCCTCCTCATAGACTGTATCTAACTTCAAGCTACCGTAAGGAATTGCCTTGAAGACTACTCGTACTGAGGCCACTTTATCCGTTGGTATAGCATTAAGGGCAGGAGTACATACTTGTGCACAGTTGTCTGTAGTACCAATCTTCAAGAAGCCGGGACGAGCACATACAGAACCGCCGGCAACTGAACTCTTACCACAAATCCAACCCCACTTCTCATAGCCATAATCGTCGATAAGGCTCTTCATTGTATTGAACAGTCCAATCTCAGTATCTGCACCGACTGCATAGAAGCCACTGCTACTTGATGTTATCTCACCTGTCAGTGGTATGAGGTCGGTAATCTTATTTCGGTCTGTACGAGAGACACCTGCTGCACGTGTGGACATATCACCTCCATAGATAAGCGCCGCAAAGTTCTCAAAGAGAATCAAATCACCAGCCTTAGCATTACTGCTTACCACAGATTGCGGATTAACTATCGGCGCAGCAGTCTTTACCTCAACGACATTAGACTCAACACTATCTGTAGTATTCCAAACCTTTGCATAGTAGGTTGTCGATGGTTGAAGACCTGAGAATACAAAACGTGGAGGGGTCAAAGGGGTTGTAAAGAGCGGTGTATTATTTACCAAATTATCCTTCACGTTACTTACGCTAACCACAAGGTCTGTGCAGGCTGCATCGCGATAGAGTGCCACCTTATAGCTCTTGAGCAGATCCTCTGCATAATTGGCAGCCGTATTTGGATGCAACTGATCTATATATGGCACATTTGACGGAGTTACTGTCCAACCGATAACCGCGGTAGAGTCTGTTGCTCGAATAAACTTTGCAACCATATGGCTCTCGTAGAGATAGCATCCATCCTCCAACTGATCGGCAGTTGTTACAGCAGTAAACTTTGAAATATCCAGATTAAACTTATAGAGATAACCCGCAGCAAAGTCCTTTGTAGGCTTTTTGCAGAAGGTATATACACCACCGTCTGTTGTAATGGTGTAGAAGACCTTACCCTCAGTCTGAGTCCAAGCAACAGGAGCAATCAGTGCCCATCCCTCGGCAGAGCTACCTGCAACAGGGTTCTCATAGTTGAGAGTGACACTCTTTTCAGTTGCCTTATCGATTGTAAGCGACGCTACATCCACGCTCGCTCTACCCGACAAATTAGCACCCTCGGCGCTCATTGTCAGACAGAGAATCTTCTCACTCTCTGCAACCTTAATATTGAACTGAGCCACAGATGCGACCATCTTGAAGTCGAAAGTTCTACCATTATCGGCAGTTGTACCAACCATAATATTGCGGTCACGGTCACTGCGACCCACAACACCCGAGTAGTTCTGAACGGTCGGGATATTGATACACAAAAGACCGTTGAAGGCATTGTCGGCTGCAGTCTGCGCAGCTCTGGTAGTATCGTCCCACTCTGTATCCTCAACACCCAACGATGGCAACACGCCCTCTACAGGACTGCTACTAAATGTAGTTGCAGTATCAGGATAGACACCATAGAGCGGCTTTGTCTGACTAAATGAGACATCCTTCGACTCATCAGCAACAACGAAGGTACCCACATCGCTACACTCACCCGAATCGAGAGTATATTTCGCAATATTATCGCCATCTGTCACTGCAAGGCAGTCGCTTGAATGCCAATAGATATCCAACGAGCCATCTGCGCCCAAAATAGATATTGTACGCGAATCGTCACCTACAATATTTGCTGTGAAAGAGTCAATCTTACGACCCGATGTAATAACATCCAGCCCCTCCTCTGTATTTACACACGAAACTGCAGCAAGGAGAGCAAAAACCAAAATAGATAAAGTCCTTTTCATAACCCCTCCTTTCTACCAAGCGTCACCGCCATTGTCATAATCAAGAGTGCTGTCATCTTCCGGACCAGGCAAGTTGTCAGGAATGTCAGAATAGGCAAAACCACGCTCTGCAACGAGCTGATACGCCTCCAATTCAGGTCTTTGGTACATTTTCATATAGATTCAGTTTTTAGGTTTTTCTACTGTAAATATCATAAGATATTTAACAAAGGTAGTAATAAAAATCCAAAAAGCAAAATTTGAGCTATTAGCCATTAGCTTTTCCGACTCCGCTGCGCGGATAGGCATTAGACGAAGCGTGTTTGCACCAACAGTCGTTGTTTTACGTTAATTTGCACTCCGCTTATTCTCTGCACTCATTTGTCGTCAAAAGGTAGTAGTAATTGTGCATCGTGCAAAAAAACAACGGCGGATAGTACTAAAACGTACTGCCGCCGTTGGTTTTTAAGGGATGTGCAATTAATGCTGCCTTTTCACAACAAATTAGCCCAGGAAGGCGAGAAGAATACCCGCCGCAACCGCCGAACCTACAACACCCGCAACGTTTGGACCCATTGCGTGCATCAAAAGGAAGTTTGACGGATCAGCCTTCTGTCCCTCGGTCTGTGATACACGTGCAGCCATAGGTACTGCAGATACACCTGCTGAACCGATGAGTGGATTTATCTTCTTACCCTCCTTAGCGAAGAGGTTCATAATCTTTGCGAGAACTACACCACTTGCAGAACCAAAGCTAAATGCTACGATACCCAGAACAAGGATAAAGAGTGTCTGTGCATTGAGGAATGAAGCTGCAGTAGCAGTAGCACCTACAGAGATACCGAGGAAGATAACCACGATATTCATCAGCTCGTTCTGAACGGTCTTTGAAAGACGATCAACAACGCCACACTCCTTCATAAGGTTACCGAGCATAAGGCAACCTACCAGCGGAGCTGCTGAAGGGAGCAGAACTGAGATAACGATAGCGATGATTACAGGGAAGAGAATCTTCTCAGTCTTAGAGACCTGACGAAGCTGCGACATCTTAATCTTACGCTCCTTCTCTGTTGTCAGCGCGCGCATAATTGGTGGCTGGATAACCGGTACAAGAGCCATGTAAGAGTAAGCAGCGATAGCGATAGGACCAAGGAGCTCCGGAGCAAGGCGAGCGGTGAGGAAGATAGATGTCGGGCCATCAGCACCACCGATAATACCAATACTACCACACTCGTTTGGAGTAAAGCCCAAAGCATAAGCGCCAAGGAATGTAGCAAAGATACCCAACTGTGCTGCAGCTCCCAAAAGGAAACTCTTAGGATTTGCAATCAGTGGGCCGAAGTCTGTCATCGCACCTACACCAACGAAGATAAGGCACGGATAGATACCAAGCTTAACACCCAAGTAGAGGTAGTCGATAAGACCGGCATTATCTACAAAGATGTCCCAATGTACGTGACCACCTGCGAAGAGCTCTGCGTGATACATCTCTGCTCCAGGAAGGTTTGTAAGGAGCATACCGAATGCGATAGGCAGAAGCAACAGCGGCTCGTACTGCTTCTTTATGGCAAGGTAGAGCAAAAAGCAGGCAATACCCAGCATAGCCAGGAATTTCCAACCATCGCCTACGAAGAATGCCATAAAGCCCGAGGTCTCAACAAAAGTGCCGAGGCTCTCGATAATGAAGTTACCTGTTTGCAATAAAGTACTCATAGTTTACTCTATTACGATTAATACATCACCCTCCATTACGGTTGCACCTGCTGCAACAAGAATCTGCTTAACAACACCACCGCGCTCAGCATCGATATTGTTCTCCATCTTCATTGCCTCGAGTACAAGCAGAGTCTGACCTGCTGCTACAGTGTCGCCCTCCTTAACATTGATAGCGATAACGGTACCAGGCAGTGGGCAAGTAACCTTTGCACCTGTTGCTACAGGAGCTGCTGCAGGCTTAGATGCGATAGGGGTCTTAGGGGTTACTGAAAGGCCTGTTGCTGCAGGAGCAGGAGCTACTGCAGGCTTCTTTGTACCTGTAGCCTTACCACCCTCAATCTCAACATCGTACTTTGTACCGTTTACTGTTACGTGTGCCAAAGTAGATGCCTCGTTAATGTCGTCAATCTTTACTTCGTACTGATTGCCGTTGATTTTCAATGAATATTTTTTCATATTGCGTTCAAATTATTTTTTCTCAGGTACCTGAGTAAGTCCGTGAATCTTAGAGTTCCAAGGCGAGTATGCACGAGTGATACGGTTGATGGTAAGCATCTCCGACTCCTGGTCGTGCAAATTGCTCTTGTAGAGCTTAAGTGCGGTAATGATAGCCGCAGCAAGCTCCTGGTCGCTGATTGCGTGGTCGTGAGCGTGCGGTGTAGCAGCTGATGCAGCAACCTTAGCCTTATGCTCGCGGGTAAAGAACCAACCCATAGCCTTCATTATATAAATAAGAAGTACGAGCACTAAAAAGACCAAAAGGAAGCCGATAAGCGCCATAAGCAACATCTCAGGCCAGCCTACATTTGCAAATTTATCCATAATTCAAACGGTTTACAATGGAATGTTAGAGTGTTTCTTAGCAGGGTTCTGCAGACGCTTGGTTGCAAGTGACTGGAGAGCACGGATAATGCGGAAACGAGTGTTACGTGGCTCGATTACATCATCGATATAGCCGTAGCGAGCTGCATTGTATGGATTAGAGAACAGATCCTTGTACTCCTGCTCCTTCTCTGCAACGAACTTAGCCTTCTCTGCAGGATCGGTAAATGCTGCAAGCTGCTTAGCGTAGAGAACCTCTACTGCGCCTGATGCACCCATAACTGCGATCTCTGCCATTGGCCATGCGTAGTTGATATCACCGCGGATGTGCTTAGACGACATAACGATATATGCACCACCGTAAGCCTTACGCAGAGTAACTGTTACCTTAGGTACTGTAGCCTCGCAGTATGCGAACAGAAGCTTAGCACCGTGAGTGATAACGCCACCATACTCCTGAGTAGTACCTGGGAGGAAGCCCGGAACATCTACCAGAGTTACGATAGGAATATTGAACGCGTCGCAGAAACGAACGAAGCGAGCTGCCTTACGTGAAGCGTTGATATCGAGCACACCTGCCATAAACTTAGGCTGGTTTGCGATAATACCTACGCTCTGACCGTTGAAGCGAGCAAAGCAAGTGATGATGTTCTTTGCATAAGCTGCTGCAGACTCAAGGTAGTCACCATTATCAACGATAGCCTTGATAACATCATACATATCGTATGCCTGGTTAGGATTATCAGGGATAATCTCGTTGAGTGAATCCTCAAGACGAGCGATAGAGTCTGTGCAAACTGCAAGTGGAGCATCCTCCATATTGTTCTGCGGCATATAAGAGATGAGCTTGCGGATAAGTGCAATACCCTCCTCCTCAGTATCTACTGCGAACTGAGCAACACCTGACTTTGTAGCGTGAACAGTTGCACCACCAAGCTGCTCCTGTGTCACATCCTCACCTGTAACGGTCTTAACAACCTTCGGACCGGTAAGGAACATATTTGAGGTGTTCTTCTTCATGATGATAAAGTCAGTGAGCGCCGGAGAGTAAACAGCACCACCTGCGCAAGGACCGAAGATAGCAGAGATCTGTGGGATAACACCAGATGCCATTACGTTACGCTGGAAGATGTTTGCGTAACCTGCAAGAGCGTTTACACCCTCCTGGATACGAGCACCACCTGAATCGTTCAGACCGATACAAGGCGCACCATTACGCATTGCCATATCCATAACCTTACAAATCTTATCTGCAAGAGCGAGTGACAATGAACCGGCAGTAACTGTAAAGTCCTGTGCAAATACATACACAAGGCGACCCTCGATAGTACCGTAACCTGTTACAACGCCATCACCAAAGGTGTGCTTCTTCTCCATACCGAAGTCGTAGCAACGGTGTGTTACGAACATATCAAACTCCTCGAAGCTGCCCTCATCAAGCAACATCTGGATACGCTCACGAGCAGTAAACTTACCCTTCTCGTGCTGCTTCTCAATAGCCTTCTCGCCACCACCCAAACGAGCAATCTCGCGATTCTCGATGAGTTTGTTGATTTTATTCTGAATTTCGCTCATAATATTTATGAAATTAAAAATTATTTCTTTTCACACAGCTCGGTAAGGATACCCTGAGTTGACTTTGGATGAAGGAATGCGATAGTCATACCATCTGCACCCTTGCGTGGAGTTGCGTCGATAAGACGAAGACCCTTCTCAGATGCATCTGCAAGCTGCTCCTCGATATTCTCAACAGCAAGTGCCATGTGGTGGATACCGATACCCTTGTTCTCTACGAACTTTGCGATAGTTGAATCCTCTGAAGTTGCCTCCAAAAGCTCAATCTTAGTCTGACCGAGCATAAAGAATGCAGTACGAACCTTCTGATCTGCAACCTCCTCGATTTTGTAACATTCCAGACCCAATACATTCTCCCAGTAAGGGATAGCTTCATCAAGGCTCTTCACTGCGATACCAAGATGCTCAATGTGAGATACTTTCATAGTGATTAGTGTTTAAGTGTTTAATATAATATTAAAGATTTGTTCAAAACCCTGCAAATATAACTCTTTTTTTTGGGGTTAAAAAATTATTCCATAGGAATTTTAGAAAAATTTACCTATTTCTTGATGCAGTTGGTTTTTTGAGAAAAAATATCTATCTTCGTGGTTCGTATGAGAAGATTTGCAGCCATACTTATAGTCGCCCTCTGTGCGTGGTTTAACCTCCACGCCCAGAATGTCGCTATTGGCGAGCGAGTACCAAAGGTCAAGAGCTTCAAATTTTCGATTGAGAAGGGGGAATATCTCTATCTGGGATTTGTCCATTCGCCGTCGCGTCCGTGTGCCATATCTGCTCCAAAGATTAGTGAACTAATAAACAGCATTGATGAGATTTCTGCCATCCTCTTCACCCGCGAGGAGCAGGGAGAGTGCGAGCAATGGCTGATAGATATGTTCCTCAACGGCAGCAGCGTATATATGGGTGCTGATGAGATATTTCACAAGTTCGGGGTCGATTATGCTCCGTATGGCGTGATTTTGGACTACAAGCGCAGGGCTCTCTGGCAGGGCAATCCGCAGACTTTGGATAAAACAAAAATCGACAATATACTACAACAATGGACTTTTCGAAAATAGAGCACTACGAGAATGAGTATCTTGATACTCATCACGACAGCGCACTTGCTGTAACCACAGGCGTAGAGGATCAACCGATGGTAAATCCATACTTTGTCCGCAAGCGTAAGCGCAAGCTGACAACAGATGAGTATGTGGAGGGTATTTTGAATCGTAACATCACCATTCTCTCGCAGGCTATCACCCTGATTGAGAGCAACAACCCCGACCACTACGCGCAGGCTCAAGAGATTATCGAGCGTTGTCTGCCATACGCCGGCAACTCTATCCGCATAGGTATCACAGGCGTTCCAGGAGCAGGTAAATCGACCTTTATCGAGGCGGTGGGCAATATGATTACCTCTATGCACCACAGACTTGCGGTGCTCGCCATTGACCCAAGTTCAGAGCGCAGTGGCGGCTCTATTTTGGGCGATAAGACCCGTATGGAGAGCATCTGCAACAACCCTGATGTCTTTGTCCGCCCTTCGCCATCTGCAGGCTCACTCGGTGGTGTTGCCCGTAAGACCCGCGAGACTGTTGTTCTCTGTGAGGCGGCAGGCTTCGACGTCATCTTTATCGAGACTGTGGGTGTAGGTCAGTCCGAGACCGCAGTACACTCTATGGTCGATATGTTTATGATGCTCCAGATTTCGGGCGCAGGCGATGAGTTGCAGGGTATCAAGCGAGGCATTATGGAGATGGCCGATATTATGGTTATCACCAAGGCTGATGGTGAGAATATTCACAAGGCAAACCTCGCTAAAGTGCAGTATCAGAACGCATTACACCTCTTCCCTACCCCTGAGTCGGGTTGGAATGCGAAGGTATATACCTGCTCGTCTGTCGATAAGACAGGTCTTGAGGAGATCTGGAGTGGCGTGGAGGACTTTTTGGAGCACATCAAGCGCAACGGCTACTTCGACTCGCACCGTAACGAGCAGAACAAATATTGGATGTATGAGAGTATCAACGAGGCGCTTAAGAGCAGCTTTTATCTCAACCCGGAGATTGAGAGCCGCATAGCCGATGTTGAGAGGCGCGTGCTCGATGCAAAGCTCAGCTCATTTATCGCAGCCAAGGAGCTTCTTGATATATACTTCAAAAAATAGGCTATGAAGGTCGTTGTCTTTACAGGTGCCGGAGTGAGTGCAGATAGCGGTATAAGTACTTTCCGTGACTCTGATGGTTTGTGGGCGTCATATCGCATTGAGGATGTCTGTACACCGGAGGCTCTGTTGCGTGACCGAGCCACCGTTGTCGAGTTCTACAACATACGCCGCAAGGAGATGCTTTCAAAAGAGCCAAATCCTGCACATATAGCGATAGCGGAGCTTGAGAAACACTTTGAGGTAGAGGTAGTTACGCAGAATGTGGACAACCTGCACGAGCGAGCAGGCTCTACCCGCGTAACACACCTGCACGGCGAGCTGACAAAGCTCCGCAGCACAGCAAATCCCAACCTTATTGTCGATATTGACGGCTGGGAGCAGAGGCTCGATGCAGTAGCTCCGGATGGCTCTCTGCTTCGCCCGCATATAGTCTTTTTCGGCGAGGCGGTACCGATGTTTGAGCGTGCTGCAGAGATAGTATCCACTGCCGATATCTTTATCATCGTTGGCACGTCGTTGGCGGTATATCCCGCAGCCTCACTTGTACAGTATGTACGCAACAGCAATGTGCCGATATACATTGTAGATCCTGCCGCACTCAATGTCCGCAGCCGTAACCCGATTACACATATTCGCGAACGCGCTGCCGTAGGAGTACCGCAACTTGTAGAGCAACTGATTAGTTCACTAAAATAATAGCCAAAAAGCAAAAAAGTTATGAAATACGCAATTATCTCTACCGAGAAGGGTGATATGAAGGCGGAACTCTATGAGAATGAGACACCTATCACCGTTGCCAACTTTATAAAGCTTGCCCAGTCACGTTTCTACGATGGGCTGACCTTCCACCGAGTAATCCCTAACTTTGTAATTCAGGGAGGCTGTCCGATAGGTAACGGCGCGGGTGGCCCCGGCTGGACAATCCCTTGCGAGACCGATGCCGAGCGTCAGTTCCACGAGCGCGGAGTGCTCTCAATGGCTCACCGCGGCAAGGATACAGGCGGCTCGCAGTTCTTCATCTGCCACAACCGCAGCAACACAATGCACCTTGATGGAGTGCACACCTGCTTTGGTAAGGTTGTGGAGGGTGTTGATGTTATTGACGACATCCGCCCCGGCGATTTAATCTTCTCTATATCAATTGTAGAGGAGTAGCGTCGATTGGTCTGAATATTGAATATTCGGGCCAATATGAAGAGTAACGAAATCTTACGGGCGCACATAGCGCTTCTGGGTTGTAATATCGTTTGGGCGTGCGACTACCCCTTTTACAACCTTTTGTTAGGCAAATACTTAGCTCCAGCCGCGATGGTATCGGCGTCACTGATTGTGGCGGCGATATTATCGTGGCTGCCTCTTTTTTGGGAGCGTGGCGAGAAGATTGAACGCAAGGATTGGGGCATTATCATCGTGGCAGCGATACTGATTGGTGTTGTGCGAAAGACGATGATGATGTTCGGTCTGTCACGCACCTCCCCTATCGATGGCTCTATTATCGCCACAATAACACCGCTGCTTGTCTTGGTAGTATCGGTTGCGGCTCACGTCGAGCGCTTTACGCTTAAAAAGCTCTTGGGTCTTGTAATAGGTATGTCGGGAGCTATGGCAATTATCTTCACCTCATCCTCCGCAAAACACGAGAACTCAGAGTTGTGGGGTAATGTGATGATGATATGCAGTGGTACCGTAACGGCACTCTATATGGTATTTTTCAAACGTCTTGTCACAAAATACCGCGTTACAACCCTGCTGCGCGCAATTTATACCATCTCGGCAGTGGTTATGCTCCCTTTCGGCTTTAAGCCGATGACGGAGGTCGCATTTCACGACTTCAATATCCACATTTGGTTGGCAACAGCATTTGTGCTTATCGTGCCGACATACCTGCCAAATCTACTCCTCAACTACTCACTTAGGTTTGTACCGCCAACCACCTCAAGTATATATACATATGTACAACCCGTGCTCGCCGTAGCCCTCTCCGTTGCAATGGGACTCGACCACCTGCACCTCGATACGCTACTCTTTGCCCTGATACTCTTTACGGGCGTCGGCTTGGTCATCTCGGATAATCGACAGTAGCCACAGCTACGCCACAAGCTCGCACACCGCCTATTACGTGTACAATTTTGTCGTCAGAACACTGCGATTAAGCCGAGAGTAGAGTCAAACTTGTTTGAACTATACCGAGGCGGAGCAGTGAAGAGCCACCAAAGGTGGGTCAATGTGTCAGATACGGTGCATCGTGAAATAGGGGCGGATGGGACATACTTCTGTATTTCCCATTCGCAACTATGAGGGATGTGGCACAGATTGCACTGCGATTACTATATGCACCATTTTGTTGTCAGAATGTGTCAGATACGGTGCATCGCGAAATAGGGGCGGATGGGACATACTTCTGTATTTCCCATTCGCAACTATGAGGGATGTGCCGTAGGTGACACATTATCACAACAAAATTTGGCGTGGTTTATGGATAGGGAACCTCTCGTAACCTTAAATTTAATTTTCATTACACTATGAGTACAAAAATGACTAATGCAGCGCTGTACAGTGCACCGGTAGAAGAGATGCCGAAGATGGGGATAGAGCCTGAGGTGGCCTATCAGATTGTGAAAGATGAGACATATCCACAGACTCAGCCGAAGCTCAACTTGGCGACATTCGTAACGACATATATGGATGATTATGCCACAAAGTTGATGAATGAGGCGGTAAATGTGAACTACATTGACCAGACGGAGTATCCGCGTGTGGCGGTGATGTGCGGCAGATGTATCAACATTATTGCCAACCTATGGAACACTCCAGAGAAGAGCGAGTGGAAGGCTGGCGCAGTCGGCATTGGCAGTTCGGAGGCGTGTATGCTCGGCGGCGTGGCGGCATTGCTTCGTTGGAAGGCAAAGTGCAAGGCAGAGGGGAAGAGTTGCAGCAAGCCGAACCTTGTAACAAGCACCGCTTTTCAGGTCGTTTGGGAGAAGTTCTGCCAGCTATGGGATGTAGAGATGCGAACAGTACCTATCTCGCTTGAGCATCCGACACTATGTGCAGAGGAGGCGATAAAGATGTGCGACCAGAATACTATCTGCATCGTTCCCGTGGTAGGTGTAACGTGGACAGGTCTTAACGACGATGTGGAGGAGTTGGACAAGCAGTTGGATAAGTTCAACGCCAAGACGGGCTACAATATTCCGATACATGTAGATGCGGCATCAGGTGGTTTTATTCTGCCATTTATCAAGCCCGAATACAAGTGGGATTTCCGTCTGAAATGGGTTTGGTCGATATCCACTTCGGGTCACAAGTACGGCTTGGTATATCCGGGTCTTGGCTGGGTAGTATGGAGAGACAAGAAGTATCTGCCGGAGCAGATGGCCTTCTCTGTCAATTACTTAGGCGCCAACATAACACAGGTCGGTCTGAACTTCTCTCGACCTGCAGCGCAGATTCTCGGTCAGTATTACAACTTTATCCGCTACGGATTTGAGGGTTACAAGCAGGTGCAGAGTGCCTCTATGGATATTGCAAAGTACTGCCACGAGAAGATTGGCAAGATGAAGTGCTTTACAAACTACTCCAACTCGGTTGATAATCCGCTCTTTATCTGGTATATGGACAAGGAGTACGACAAAACTGCCAAATGGACCCTCTACGACCTGCAGGCAGCCCTGCAGCAGAGCGGTTGGATGGTGCCTGCCTACACCATGCCGAAGAGTATGGAGGATATGGTGGTAATGCGTGTTGTGGTGCGACAGGGCATGACAAAGGATATGGCAGATATGCTTTTGGGCGACATCGAGAATGCGGTAAAGGAGTTTGAGAAGCTCAAATACCCAACCGCCTCACGTCTGACATACGAAAAGCGCGAAAAACAGTTCGGCAAGGTATTTACACATTAAAAATCTGCAAGGGCGTGTTCGTTTGAGCTACCCTTTTTCGGCGGTGAATTAATTTTCACCGCCGATTTTTATTGTGTGCAGAGGTTAAAATAGCATAAAACTACAGCACAAAAGAGAATAAATAGTAGAGTAAATCTTGGTTAATTAGTTTTTTTTGCATAATTTTGTGTTATAAACACTAATTTTTACGACTATGAAGAAGATTCTTATCCTTTTGCTTGCTGCAGTAGTAAGCATCACAGCCGTTGAGGCACAGCAGCTCTCAAAGCGCGAACTTAAGGCTCAGAAAAAGGCTTTACAGAAGGAGGTTGCAGGTTATGTAGCTGAGGGTTGGAAGGTCCTCCCAGGCGAACTGAATATCAGCGAGCAGGTTACTCGTTCAAAGTCTTTCAAGACAGCTTTGGATGATAACGGCGAGCAGAAGTATGTTGTAGCTCAGGTTACAGCTGTTGGTCAGACATACAAGGCTGCACTCTTTGCTGCACAGAATGGTGCAAAGGTTCAGGCTGCAAACGCACTGAAGGGCGAGCTTGAGCAGCTGACAAAGATTGACTTGGCAAACGTGGAGGATGCCAACAAGGAGGCTATCTCTGTAGATAAGGTTGTATCTGCTGCTATGGAGCGCGTATCTGCATCTTTGGGTCAGGGCGTTATCTTGACCACTATGCACCGCGAGGTTGCTCACAATGGCAATGTAGAGATTGTCTTTGGTTGCGCATACAGCTACAAGAAGATTAAGGAGCTTGCAGTAGAGGCACAGAAGAAGTCACTCAAGGAGGAGATTGACGAGCTTCGCAAGCAGTTGTAATTTTAACGACTAACTTAAACCGCTGGTTACACGCTGTGTGGTCAGCGGTTTTTTCATAGAAAAATATGAAACGACTTCTACTTCTCACAGTAACAATCTTTACCATCTCTACCCTCACGGCTCAATCCTTTGAATCTTTCCAGGAGCGAGCTCGCAGGGAATTTGAGCAGTTTGAACAGCAGAATGCTGCCGAGTATGACAATTTCCGTCAGAGGGCAAATGCGACTTATGCCGAGTTTCTCAAGCATGCTTGGCGTGAGATGGGTTTAGAGCAGCCTATCAAGCCACCGAAGATTGACCCTCCGGTGCAGCCCGTAGCGCCGCAGTTGCCACCTCGTGAGGCCGACAAGCCGATAAACCCTAAACCGCTTATTTTCAAGGGCATTTCACGCGTAGATCCGCCAAAGATTACCCCATTCCCTCGATATGAGATTCCGGAGGTAAAGCCTGAGCAGGAGCCATTTATGCTGCCTATGCCGGTAAACTTCTTCGGCGAGAGTTGCACTATTCGTCTGAAGCCTGGCGTGGGCGAGGTTAAGTTACCTGTGCCGACAAATCAATATATCTCGGAGGCGTGGAAACAGCTATCCGATGGTCGTTTCGACCCTATGTTTGCCGACTGTATGGCAATTCGTGAAAAGCTCAAGCTCAACGATTGGGGTTACTTCCAGCTGGCAAAGAGGGTTGCCGAGGAGTTCTGCGAGACAAAGAATAGCAACGACTCGAAGATTCTTCAGGCCTTTCTGATGACACAGGCGGGTTATAAGATTCGCATGGGTCGTTACAACAACAAACTCTTCCTCCTCTTCCCTTGCGATGAGAGGATTAGCGGTAAGTGTTTCATCAGATTTAACGACAATCCTACACCATTCTATCTGCTGGATGAGGATGCTGCCTTGGCGCAGCGAATTACCCTCTGCGAGGTATGCGACGCAGCATTCCCTGGTGAGATGGGCTTCTCGATTGACCTGCCAACACTTCCGGAACTTCCATTTGCATCGAGTGTAATGCGTGTGCACAAATCGACCCGTTACCCCGATTTGCGCGTAGATTTTGAGGCAAACAAGAATCTTATCGACTTCTTCAACACATACCCTCAGGCGCCGTGGAAGACCTTTGCTCTCGGTTCACTGAGCGAGCGTACAAAGCAGACAATCTACCCTCTTCTCAAGAAGGCTATTGAGGGGAAGAGTGAGGTTGTTGCGGCAAATATCATCATCAACTTTGTCCAGACAGGTTTCCAATACAAGACCGATGGTGAGCAGTTTGGTCGTGAGCGTTCTCTGTTTGGAGATGAGTCGTTCTACTACCCATTCTGCGACTGCGAGGATAGAGCGATACTCTACTCTATTCTGATGCGCGATTTATTGGGGGTAAAGGCTGCACTTATCTACTATCCTGGGCACTTGGCTACAGCTATCTGCTTTAGCGAAGGTAAGGTCTATGGCGACTATGTTGAGGTTGGTGGCGACAAATATACCATTTGTGACCCTACATACATCGGTGCATCTGTCGGTATGACAATGCCGAATATGAACAACGCCGAGGCGGAAGTGATACTTATTTAGTCCTCGATGCGAAAGATTATCCATATAGATATGGATGCCTTTTTTGCGGCCGTGGAGCAGCGGGATAACCCCTCGCTCCGCGGTCGTGCTATTGCTGTGGGTCACAATGGCAGGCGCGGCGTAGTCAGCACGGCGAGCTATGAGGCGCGACCTTTCGGTGTTCGTTCGGCACTTCCATCTGTCACAGCAAAGCGTCTATGTCCCGAACTGATATTTGTAGAGCCACGCTTTGAGGCATACAAGGCTGTATCGGAGCAGATTCGCGCCATATTTCACCAATATACAGACCTTGTAGAGCCGCTATCTCTCGATGAGGCATTTTTAGACGTCTCACACCACCCCTCCGCCACAATAGTTGCACAAGAGATAAAGCGCAAAATCTTTGAAACAACCTCTCTAACCGCCTCTGCCGGTGTATCGACAAACAAGATGTTGGCAAAGATTGCATCCGACTACCGCAAACCTGACGGGCTATTTGTCATTCCGCCAGAGGATATTGAGAGTTTTGTGGCGCAACTGCCTATCGAAAAGTTTTTCGGTATTGGCGAGGTAACGGCAGCCAAGATGCACCGCCTCGGCATCCGCACAGGTGCCGACCTTAGAGAGTGGAGTCGGGAGGCCCTTATTCGGGAGTTTGGCAAGGCGGGAGAGCTCTACTACGGCTATGCCAGAGGTGAAGATAGGCGCGAAGTGACACCCAACAGAGTACGCAAATCTCTGGGTGCCGAGATTACATTTATAGATGACATTGACAACTTCGCAGACCTACTGGAGGAGCTTGCTGCCGTGCGCGATGAGGTGTGGTCGAGGGTTAAACGACACGAGTTCTACGGGAAGACCGTAGTGCTGAAGGTAAAGTTCAGCGATTTTCACCAGATAACCCGCTCAAAAACATTGCTGACAGTCATAGAGTCATACGATACTCTACAAACTGTCAGCAACGAACTTCTTGAAAGTATAAATCTCGAAAATCAAAAGGTCAGGCTTCTCGGGCTTACTATCGGCAATACACCGGAGCCCTGCGCCGAATCTATACAGTTACAATTTGATTTCGATAATCTGTAGTGGTTTTACTGAGAATCCTCGGCCTTCTGTGCCTCTATCACAGTTACATTAATCGCCTGCTCTCCACGATCAACAGCCTCGATTTCAAATTCTACGCGCTGTCCCTCGTTGAGAGATTTGAATCCCTCTTTTACAATTCCTGAGAAGTGGACAAAGACCTCTTTACCATCCTCACAGATAAGAAAGCCGAAACCCTTCTTACTGTCAAACCATTTTACCCTTCCTGTCATTTTTTAGTGTGTGTTAGTGTTTCTAAGGCACAAAGGTAAGCAATTTTTCCTATCGTTGTTCTAAAATATAAATAAATTTATCCAAAAAATTATTTTCTTAATTAACATTATAATACCGATACAACTATCTCAAAAGGGGGCACTACAACTAATCCTCTGATACTCAATCAGAAAAAACAAATATCGATTACACGCTCCGGCTCACGATAAACAAATCGTCTTATCTTTTATCTGCCAAAATAGTAAGACGATTATCCCTCGGAAAGCACCAAACTACATAACTCCCTAATTATCAATAAGAAAGGAAAGATATAACAATTTTATTTGAAAATTTTTTAATATTTTTTACAAAAAAGTTTGCAGGAATAAAAATTTTGCCTACCTTTGCACTCGCAATACAACAACGGGGTGTAGCGCAGTCCGGTTAGCGCATCTGGTTTGGGACCAGAGGGTCCCAGGTTCGAATCCTGGTACCCCGACAAGAAAGGTTGCAAACGACGAAACAATGTTTCGTCGTTTTTTTGTTATATATACCGCTTAAACAATAAATGCCACCCAAACGGTGGCATCTATTTTACCCACGAGACTTGACCTTCGCTGCGCTCGGTCGAGCCTCGGAGGGCGCTAAGGCAGACTTTGCAAGCAGATAACGCAAAGCGTTGTCTTTGCCCACGAGGCTTGACTGCCCGTTTACCCACGAGACTTGACCTTCGCTGCGCTCGGTCGAGCCTCGGAAGGCGCTAAGGCAGACTTTGCAAGCAGATAACGCAAAGCGTTGTCTTTGTTGTTTATAGGGCAGTTCCCAAACAAGTTTGGACTGCCCTATAAACAACAAACGCCACCCATTGGGTGGCATCTGCTTGCGATGTTTGCTTTGAGCTGTTGACGAGGCTTGAACTCGTGACCTCTTCCTTACCAAGGAAGTGCTCTACCACTGAGCTACAACAGCATTAGTGCTTAAAAGCGGTTGCAAAGATAGGGCATTTTTTTGACTTTGCAAATTTTTCAATTAAAAAATAGCGTGATATTGTTTGACAATCTCGCCGACAGTTGCCACATCGTCAATCTCACATATCTTCTCAACGCACCCTGCAACGCCCATTTTATCTATCATCTGCCCTATTTGCAGGCTCTGCGGATCGTTATCCGAGCGATATTTCAGCGCGGCAGCTGCTGCCGTAGCCAGATAGTGTACTCGATGGTCAAGTTGCAACATCAGCGTTATCGGGCGGCTGAAATATAGTTGTGGCGAGAGTTTTCGCATAGGGTCACGCGCCACACGGCTCACCGTATCGCCAAGTCGGAAGTTGGCAAAACGGTTCAAAATCTGCTGACAGTAAGCACTCTGCTCCTCCGCCGAGAGGTGGTACAGCTCCACAACCATTCGGCTGCACTCCGCCATAACGCCCTCGATAATTTGACGAATATCCGCATCCGCAACTGCCTCGTGGATATACTCATACCCCTTCAAAGCACCAAGATAAGCCGTAGCGCAGTGTGCCGTATTAAGTGTAAAGAGTTTTCGATATATATAGGCATCTATATCCTTCACCAAATGGGCATCCGCAGGCAGGGTTATCTCCCCCTTTATTGCCGTAGCATCCACGCACCACTCATAGTGGGGCTCAACTGCCACATCAAGCGGATTGCCAAGGGTTACAATCGGAACTATTCTATCGACACAGCAATCTGCAAAGCCGATATGCTCATCACTCCAGCGCCGCAGTGAGTCGTCCAAATACTCGGCAACCATAGTCTTAAAGAGCGATGTGGCACGAATACCATTCTCGCAGCAGATGATATTGAGCGGTCTATCGACCCCCGCGTGACACCTTGCAGCAATACCTCGCGCAACAATCGGCGCTACGGCAGGTAGCGCGCCCATACTTACGGCGGTAGTGACAAGGTCTGCCTCGACAAATCGCTCTATGCACTGCTCTGAGTCGGCAAGCACAGCACTAACCCCCTCAACCTGCAGCACCGATGACTGCTCGCCCACTGCGTACACGCAGTAACCTCCACTTCGATTTATCGCCTCCACAACACCGCGCTGGGCATCAGCAAAGGTAACCCGAAAGCCCGATCCGGCAAGCAATGCGCCTATAAAACCGCGCCCAATCTTCCCCGCGCCAAAGTGAAGTGACTCCATATTCTATCTTTCTATCTTTTATCGACCTATTTGCATACAAAATTAGAAAATTTTTACTACCTTTGGAAAAAATTAATCAATATCTATGAAGAAGATTCTTATCGTCGGTGCCGGCGGACAGATTGGTTCGGAGTTGGTGCCATATTTGCGTTCGGTTTATGGTGCTCACAATGTTGTTGCAACGGATGTGCGCGAGTGCAGAAATCTCTCTGAGGATGGACCTTTCGAGGTCTTGGATGCCCTCAACCCTACCAATATGGCGTCGGTTGTAGCTCGTTACAACATCGACACCATCTTCAACCTCGTTGCGTTGCTCTCTGCTGTAGGCGAGCGCAATCCACAGATGGCGTGGGGCCTCAATATGGGTGCTCTGCTCAACGCCCTTGAGGTGGCTCGTCAGCACAACTGCGCAGTATTTACCCCATCTTCAATCGGTGCTTTTGGCCCGACATCTCCAAAGGATGGCACTCCGCAGGATACAATTATGCAGCCGACAACCATCTACGGTATCTGCAAGGTAACAGGCGAGCTGTTGAGCAACTACTACACTCAGAAGTACGGCATTGACACTCGTTCACTCCGTTTCCCTGGCATTATCTCAAACAAGACCCTGCCGGGTGGTGGTACAACCGACTACGCTGTAGAGATTTTCTATGAGGCTATTCGCACAGGCAAGTACACCTGCGCCGTTCCGAGCGATGTATATATGGATATGATCTATATGCCAGATGCTCTGCGTGCAATCGTTGAACTGATGGAGGCAGACCCTTCAAAGCTCGTTCACCGCAACAGCTTCAACGTGGCATCTATGAGCTTCACACCGGAGATTATCGCTGCCGAGATTAAGAAGCACATCCCTGAGTTTACCATGGACTACGACGTTGACCCTGTAAAGGAGCAAATCTCTCGCAGTTGGCCTAACTATCTCGACGACAGCTGTGCTCGTGAGGAGTGGGGTTGGAAGCCGAAGTGGGATCTTGAGCTGACCGTTACAGATATGCTTGATGCTATTCGCTACAAGCTCGGACACAAATAGTATTTCGTTTAACACTACCTTATTATATATATTATGGCTGCACTACCACTTCGCGAGAAGATTCTTGCAACTATTATCGAGAAATCGATGCTCAAGCAGAGAGTATTTGATAATACCTTTGCCGTATTCAACCTCTTAAAAGATACCCTCTTTGAGATGGCCTCAGAGATGGAGGATGCACTTGAGGGCAAGGTCGATCGCCGTGTAAGATTGGAGTATCGTGACCGTGGTAAGCACGAGGCACAGCTGCAAATTGCATCCGATCTGCTCATCTTCAAGATGCACACAGATATCTTCCAGTTTGACTCTAACCACATCATTTGGCAGAATAGCTACGTGCAGAGTGATAGAGCCAACTGCTACTGCGGCATGATTGAGATTTACGACTTCCTCTCTGACTCGTTCAAGGAGAAGCGTTCGGCAGATGAGGGCTATCTGATTGGTCGTATATTTATCAACCGTGAGCGTATGTTCTTCGTGGAGGGTAAGCGTCAGACATCTATGCGTGCAATAAACTTCGGCAAGGAGGAGATTGACCGCGAGCAGCTGATTCGCATCCTCGAGACGGCTATCCACTATGCAATAAACTTCGACCTACTCACTCCGCCTTATGAGCAGAGCAAACGTGTGACGGTCGATCAATTTAATACTAAGTTTGACAGTTCGACATTTGTAACAGGAAAACGATTAAGCTACGAGTTTAATGTTGATGACATTTAAGAGATTTGCAGCGGTGGTAACAGTTATCATCGCTGCCACTTTTGCTGCGCAAGCGCGTTATACAGACATTTTGAAGATTCGCCGAGCAAATAGCGGCATAGCAGCCCTGCGCTCGATGGCTGACGGAGAGCACTACACCACACTTGAGGGTAGAGATATTATCCGCACAGCCTATGCCGACAATAGTAGTCGGGAGGTACTCTACACAGCACCTTTTGCCGTTGCAAGCTATACCTTCTCGGCAGATGAGAAGATGTTACTGCTCGCCGAGGCGGCATCTGTTGCACCTATCTACCGACACTCCTTTACAGCAAATTATCTGCTGACAGGAGCAACAGAAGAGGTAACATTCAGCGGCGTGCGCGACATAACATTCTCGCCTGACAATCAGAAGCTTGCCTACTGCAAGGAGAACAATCTCTACCTCTACTCTATCGCCAGCAAGAAACACACTGCCATTACAGACGATGGAGAGTGGAACAAGATTATCAACGGCACCTCCGATTGGGTATATGAGGAGGAGTATGGCTTTACCCAGGCATACGCCTTTTCGCCCGACGGGAGCAAGATTGCCTATCTGAGATTTGATGAGAGCGCAGTGCCTACATTCGAGATGATGCGCTTTGATGATAAACTATACAACAAGGCCTACTCGTTCAAATATCCGAAGGCAGGCGACAGCAACTCGACCGTTGAGCTATGGATTTACGACATCAAGAGCGCCACAAAGAGCCGCGTGGATGTAGGTAGTTGCACAGACCAATACATCTTCAACCTCAGTTGGACACCTGCAGGCGAGCTGACATTCTATCGTGTTAATCGCCTTCAGAACCACTTTGAGGTGGTATTACAGCGTACTGATGGCAGTCAGAAGGTTATATACAACGAGCAGTCAGACCGCTACGTGGAGCGTCCAAATCGCTCAACCGTAACATTTATCGACGCCAACCGCTTTGTGGTTCTCGAGGAGACTACAACAGGTTGGATGCACCTCTACCTGCACTCAATAACCAAGGGCCGCATAGGCGCCATTACTTCGGGACAATGGGAGGTGACATCACTTGTTGGTTATGACGGCAAGAATATCTACTACACCTCTACCGAGCGTTCGGAGCTCTGTCGTGACCTCTACAGCGTGCGTCTGAACGGAAAGTGCAAAAAACTACTCACACCTGAGGGTGGATTTAACGCTATCGCACCATCTGTCGGTATGAAGTACTACATCCGCACCTACACAGATGCCCAGACACCGAACATAATTACCGTAAATAACAGCAAAGGCGTTGTTATCGACACCCTTGCCGACCGTCGTGCAGCTGTCGCTGCTGCGGGAGCACTCGCCCGCAAGGAGTTCAGGCAGTTTATCACCGAGCGTGGCGATACCCTCAACTACTACATTCAGTTCCCTGAGAATTACGACCCTGCGAAGCTCTACCCTGTACTGCTTACCCAATACTCAGGTCCAGGTTCGCAGTCGGTACGCAACCGTTGGGGTGCCGATTGGGAGGATGCACTGACAAAGCGCGGATATATTGTTGCTTGTTGTGACGGCCGCGGTACAGGTTTTAGGGGTGAGCAGTTCAAGAAGTGCACATACGCCGACTTGGGTCGTCGCGAGTACGAGGACCAGATATCTTTCGCCCGTTATCTTGCAACTCTACCGTATATTGACAAGAATCGCATCGGTATATATGGTTGGTCGTATGGTGGTTTTATGGCGCTCAACTGTGCTCTGCACGGAGGCAGTCTATTCAAGATGGCTATTGCCGTTGCTCCTGTAACCTCTTGGCGTTACTATGACACTATCTACACCGAGATTTACAACGGTCTGCCACAGGATAATCCGCGCGGCTATGACGACAACTCGCCACTCAGCCATGCAGAGAAGCTGCATCCCCGCACACGTCTGCTCATCATCCACGGCACGGCAGATGATAATGTACACTTCCAGAACTCTATGGAGATGTGTCGCCGTCTTAATGCAGCAGGCAAGCAGTATGATATGATGGTCTATCCCGACCAAAACCACTCAATGATGCCGTCAGCAACTACTCTTGTTCGCCAAAAGATGATAGATTACACCGTAGAGAACCTATAGAGTGTCACTAATATATGCTTGACCTTGAGAACCAAACATTCTCAAGGTCTTTTTTTGCCCATTCCCTATATTTTTTTGATATTTTCGGAACAACGACACGATTTTGGTGCTACCTTTGCGACGGTTTTCGGTTAATAAGCATATTTCAATATGACAGAGATTTCAGGTTGGTTACTTATACCTTTTATTATAATGCTACTCGCCATTGCAGTAGCGCCTCTTGTCGCATCTGATTTTTGGGAGAAGAATAGCAATAAACTGCTCTTTGTTCTACTGCTTGCCATTCCGACATCTATTATACTGATGTTCAACGGTTTAGGCAAAGAGTTAATACACCAACTCTGTTACGATTACGTACCATTTATCATTCTGCTCTGTGCGCTTTTTGTTGTTACGGGAGGAATTAAGCTCTCTATCAACTCCGTAGCAACACCGACCGTAAATACCACAATCCTCTTCTTAGGTTACACCTTGGCATCTTTTGTCGGAACTACAGGTGCGGCAATGCTTCTGATACGTCCGCTGCTTGAGATGAACCGTGACCGAGAGCATAAAATGCATACTTTCTTCGTATTTATCGCATTAGTAGCCAACTGTGGCGGTATTCTGACCCCACTTGGTGATCCACCACTCTTCTTGCTATATCTGCGTGGTGCTCCATTTAGTTGGTTCCTTGAGATGTATCCGCAGTGGGTAGCCTTAGGAGCTATACTGCTTACGGGTTACTACATCTACGATAGTTGGCGATACCACAAATGCGAGGCTATCGGTATTCGTCCACATAGCCACTACGACGATGAGGAGGGTTTTACAATCAATGTAAAGGGTGCAAAGAACTTTATACTGCTTGTAGGTATCGTTCTCTGCGTAGCATTTCTCAACCCTGCTACTATCCCCGCAATGGGCGAGCACGATGCACCTATATATATTCAGTTTCTCAGAGAGATTGCTCTGCTGGCAATAATAGCACTATCACTCAAGCTCACAAAGCGTAAGGTTAGAGAGGAGAATCACTTTAGTTGGGAGCCTATTTCCGAGGTCGCTATTATATTTATAGGTATATTTGTAACGATGACCCCCGCGTTGCTATTCCTCAACGCTAATGCCGAGATGTTCGGACTCACCGAGCCTCGCGAGTTCTTCTACGCCACAGGTACGCTATCCTCATTCCTCGACAACGCCCCTACAGCTGTAGCCTTCTACACCGTTGCTCAGGGTATTGCCACAACAGGAGGCGAGTTGGTAGCGGGAGTATCGCCGCTTATTCTGCGAGCAATATCTATGGGTGCTGTCTATTTCGGCTCGATGACCTATATCGGCAACGGCCCGAACTTTATGGTTAAGGCTATTGCAGAGAAAGAGGGCGTACGCATGCCTTCATTCTTCGCATACATCGCCCTCGCGCTTGTATTCCTACTGCCCGCATATGCTGCAGTAGAGTATTTTCTATAGACTATATAGCATTTAAGCCACTGAGCAGGCTATACCGATAGCACGTACTCGAGCAGCAATCTGCTCCAACTCCTCACGCTCAACCTTCTGAAGAGTCTTGCATGGAGTATCTCGTGCTATAGAATAGACCATAACCGACTCCGGAGAGATTGTCTTCAGAGCCTCCAACCAGGCAACAATCTGTTCCTCTGTAGTATTATCCACTACCCTATCCTCATACTGACCTCTGAGGAACATTGTCTGCACGATAACCTTGCCATTAAAGGCCTTCAGCTGCTCCACAACCTCTGCCACAGAGTAGTTGCAGCATGGTTTGTTAATCAGTCGAGCCACAGACTCATCGAGAGAGTCTATCTTAAGAATATTATTATCCACACGCTCCAACGCACGCACAACATCTGCTCGATGCAGCTGTGTAGCATTACTGAGCACCGAAATCTTTGCCGAAGGGGCATACCTATCCCTCAGTGCGATAGTATCCTCTATAACCCCCTCAAAATCGGGATGCATCGTAGGCTCGCCATTGCCGGCAAAGGTTATCACATCGGGCAACTGCCCCGCTGCTGCCATTGCCACAAGTGCCGATTCAAGCGCTGCAGCCACCTGCTCGCGGTCATTAAAGCGGCGAGAGCCTCTATTATCCCCATTCCAACCACACTCACAATAGATGCAGTCGAATGTGCATAACTTCGCCTCAAGCGGAAGCAGATTAACGCCAAGCGACAGACCCAATCTGCGCGAATGAACGGGGCCGTAGATTATCTGAGGGTATAATGCTGTCATAGTGTAAAATTTGAATCACAAAGTTACATATAATTCGTTGAATTGAGAAATTTGGGGCAAAATAATTGGCAGACAGGGGTTTTGTTAAATTCTGATTTTTGGAGGAATGCCAGCAAAAACCAACGTAATGCCAAGTTATTCCAAAGCTGAGTAACCTA
>JAFQFV010000035.1 GCA_017398555.1 Alistipes sp. | reverse complement strand
TACCATTCTTCATCTCGGCCTCGCCGTACAGTATCATACACTCTCTCAAGAAATCTGGTTGCTGTGAGGCTTGCTGGGTAAACAGGTTTGGCATCTGCATTAGGGTTCTAAAGAAAGACAGATCGCTGATGGTATTATTATCGAAACCTCTCGTGACAAATATTTTCTGTGCTTGAGTATTTATTTCATCTTCGAAATAATAACGCTCCGTCTCGAATGTAGCATAGCGAGGATCTTCCTGCGGAGTAACAGTCAGCCCGGTATGGTACTGTGGCTCGCTCCAATTATTAGGAGATGGAAAGTTGGGGATAAAGTCATACCCATCTGATATTACGGCCATCATTTCCTGACCTATAGGGTGGGATTCCCAATTGAAAATAAGATTTCCTTTGCCGGTCTCATCCGTCCAAACGGCACGCGTGTCCGGAGCATCGGCAGTGCTGAAAGTGAGTTGTACAAGCTCTCCCTCAGTAGGTGTGTCAGACACAATCTCTTTGTTGCTACAAGAGGTAAAAGGCAATAATGCCAATACCATTATTATATAGTATATCTTTTTCATACTCAAACAATATTTTATGATTGGTAGTAGGGATATCCAAATTCGGAATCATCACTGTCTTGGCCATAGCCGCTCATTGTAAAGCCTTGCTCAATGACAACTTCGGAGAGTTCGAGGAGCGGAGTGGTGTAGATTTTCAGTTTCATAGCCTATCTTTTTTTAGTTCGTTTGCAAAAAAAAAGAGCATAGTAAATCAACAAAATTGATTTGCTCTGCTCACAAAGTAGTAACGAAAGAGGTCTTTGTGCCCCTCCGATGCGCATAATGTGTTGTTGCTCAATATGTTAGCGTAATTACACATTTTTATAACGATTTTCTTTATGCAAATATAATAAAAAGTTGGCATTATTGCCGACTTTGTCAAAAATATTTAGAGGTTGCCTATTTTTTTTTCGTCTTATTTGAGCCGTAAACAAAACAAAAAGGTATCCGCAATCTGCGGATACCTTAAGTCAATAGCTAAAAGCTACTTATTAGTTGATAGATGGGAGGAATGAGTAATCCTTAGAGTAGTGGAGGTGCTGCTCGGTATAGTTTGCAGGGTAAGATACCTCAACATCTACAATCTGACCATCCTTCTCAACGAGTGTGTACTCAGGGTTTACGAAACCACCATAAGGCTCGATGCCAAGTGCGTAATAACGCTCACGAACCTGCTTGTGGAGCTCAGGCTCAACGGTTACACCGTAGTTCTCTACAAGAGCCTTACCAGCCTCATAGTCGCCCTCACTCTTGATGCGCTGAACCTCATAGAGCATATCGCCGAAGAGCTTACGAAGGGCGTCAAAGTCATTTACAACGATATACTTCTTGCCATCCTTCTCAACCCACTCGATAACGTTATTCTCCTTACCCTTCTCGTAGCACCACTCTGCAATCATCTTGCGGTTACGCATGTGTGACTCCTCAACATTCTTGCCGAGCTCGATACGAGATAGCTGGGTCATCATACCATTCATAATATAAGATGCGTACTGAGCCTTTGCAACGTCGAGAGTTGGAATAAGACCAATCTCAATGAGCTTCTCATCGCCCAAGTAGTAGAGCGCGAAGAGGTCTGCGCGGGTCTCCTCAAGGGTTGAAGAGTAAGAGCCGAGCTCTGTGCCTGTAGTACCGGGAGCGAGCTGACCAGAGCCGTGGCCGAGGCACTCGTGGAGGTCGGTGTGCAGGTCATCAGAGAGCTTGCCCCACTTCTCCATACGCTCGCGGTCCTCTGCGCGGAGTACGAACTCCTCTGCAAAGCCGTTGCCCTGTGCCGCCTTCTTATATGCGTAGGTGATGTTGTCGATAGTTACAGACTTTGAGCCATACTCCTTACGAATCCAATCTGCATTTGGCAGGTTGATGCCGATAGGGGTAGCAGGGTAGCAGTCACCACCGAGCATAGCCACGGTGATAACCTTTGCAGATACACCCTTAACAACAGGCTTGCGGTATGCAGGGTTGATAGGGGAGTGATCCTCAAACCACTGTGCGTTATCAGAGATAATCTGTGTACGAGCGCAAGCAGCCTTATCTACAAAGTTTACAACGCTCTCCCAAGATGCCTTGAAGCCGAGTGGGTCGCCGTAGGTCTCTGTAAAGCCGTTTACGAAATCTACATTTGACTGTGTGTCCTGAACCCAAGAGATGTTGAATGCGTCAAAGTCGCGAAGGTCACCACTCTTGTAGTACTTAATCAGAAGACCGATAGTGGTCTTGAGTGGCTCCTCAGCAACAGCCTCAGCCTTCTCAAGCCAATATACAACCTTCTCCAAAGCCTCTGTGTACATGCCACCAACCTTGTAGGTCTGCTCGTAAATCTTACCACTCTTCTTAACGAGCTTTGAGTTAAGACCATAAGAGATTGGACGTGGATCCTTCGGGTCAATCATCTTGTTGTAGAACTTCTCAACCTCAGCCTGTGTAAGACCCTCGTAGTAGTTGCCTGCAGATGCTGCAATCATATCTACACCGGCAGTCTGATTGAGGCGTGAAGAGTAGAGTGCAGGGTTGAAGATAACCTCCAACAGCTCCTCGTGGCTCACTGCGCCTGTATCTACACCCTTCAGCTGCTCTGCAAACCACTCGCGAGAGAACTCAGGAGCGAACTTGTCGTTAGAGTAGTGGTGGTGGATACCGTTAGCAAACCACACCTTCTTCAGATACTTCTCCATAGCCACGAAATCGGCAGCGCTCTTGTCACCCTCGTAAGTGGTGTATATCTGCTCGAGTGCGCGACGGATAGTAAGGTTGTACTTGAAGTTCTGGTCGAACATAATGTCACGACCACACTTTGCCGACTCGGCAAGGTAGTAGATGAGCAACTTCTCGTTGAGTGGGAGGTTCTCAAACTCAGGTACCTCATAGCGGATAACCTTAATGTCGTCGAACTTATCAACGATCCAAGCCGCCTCCTTTGGCTGCTCTGTGCAAGATGTCAGAGCAAGGGCAATAAGTCCCATAGCGGTTACAAATTTTTTCATTTCTTTAAGTTTTATGTTATGTAATTATACTCTGCTGGCAAAGATAGTAATTTATTCAATACTGAACAAATCGGCATCGCGAAGTGTCGGAAAACGCTTACGACGAACTTTTAGTTCGTCAATATCTATCTGTGCAACTGCAATACACTCCCTCTCGCCACACTCTGACACCGCTTCACCGAAACTATCCCAGATGACTGAGCCGCCGTTGTAGTTGCAGTAGATGTCATCACCTGTACGGTTTACAGCCACTACAAAGCACTCGTTCTCAATAGCTCTTGCTGCCGATAGCGTGCGCCAAGCTGCTGCGCGAGGCGTTGGAAATGAGGCGATATAGATAATGGCGTCGTAGTCGTAACCAGCCTCGGAGATTTTGTTGCGCACAAAGACGGGAAAACGGAGGTCATAGCAGGTCTGCAGAAGAAACTTTACGCCCTGCCACTCAACCACCACACGCTCACTGCCTGCTGTGAAACGTTTGGTCTCGCCACCAAGACGAAAGAGGTGGCGTTTGTCATATCGTGCCGCAATTCCGTCAGGGGTTACGAAGTAGTGACGGTTGAAGTACTTGCCACCCTCCTCAATTACCAGCGACCCGGACAGAGCACAGCCGCGAGCTGCAGCCGTTCTAACCATCCATTGCAGCGCACCACACTCCTGCTCACACTCTGCAACATCCTGAGCCTCAATTACAAAACCTGTGCTCCACATCTCCGGAAGTACGTATAGATCGGCAGGCTCAGATGCATCAATTAACGCCTCTGCCCGCGCAATATTCGCCGTCTTGTCGCACCAGACAATATCACTCTGAATAATTCCAACTTTCATAACCCTCAAAGGTAGTAAAAAGAGTGTAAAATTCAAAATCTAAGCAATGCCCGTTTTGGTGTCAAAAGGTAGTAGAAGTTGTGCATCGTGAGAAATCCCCGGATGGGCTGTACTTGGGGTACTGCTCATTCGGGGATTTGAGGGATGTGCAACTAATGCTGCCTTTTCACGCCAAAACTACTCCCACTCGATTGTCGCATTTGGCTTCGGCGACATATCGTAGCAAACACGGTTTACATTCTTAACCTCTGCAAGAATACGGTCGGTAATGCGGCAGAGAATATCCCAATCTACACGCTCGATAGTTGCAGTCATTGCATCTATAGTATTTACGGCGCGGATAATGACAGGATACTCGAATGAACGAGCATTGTTACGAACACCTACACTCTTGAAGTCAGGCACAACGGTAAAGTACTGCCAAACTCTCTTGTCAAGACCGGCCTTTGCAAACTCCTCACGAAGAATTGCATCGGACTCACGTACAGCCTCAAGACGCTCACGAGTAATTGCACCAAGGCAACGAACACCAAGACCCGGACCTGGGAATGGCTGACGATATACCATCTCGTATGGCAGACCGAGCTCCAGACCGCAAGCGCGAACCTCATCCTTGAAGAGCTGACGCAGTGGCTCAACCAACTCAAACTGCATATCCTCTGGAAGACCACCTACGTTGTGGTGTGACTTTACCATCTTCGCAGTCTTTGTACCACTCTCTACGATATCCGGATAGATAGTACCCTGACCGAGGAAGTCGATACCCTCAAGCTTGCGAGCCTCCTCCTCAAATACGCGGATGAACTCGCCACCGATAATCTTACGCTTCTGCTCAGGATCGGCAACATTCTCAAGCTTTGTAAGGAAACGCTCAGTAGCATCTACATATACAAGGTTTGCGCAGAGCTGGTTGCGGAAAATCTCCACTACAGCCTCGCTCTCACCCTTACGCATAAGACCGTGATTTACGTGTACGCAAACGAGGTTGTCGCCAATAGCTTTAAGGAGCAGTGCTGCAACAACAGAGCTATCGACACCACCAGAGAGTGCAAGGAGCACCTTGCGGTTGCCAACCTGACGGCGGATAAGCTCTACCTGGTCGTTTACAAAGTTGGTCATGTTCCAGTTAGCTTCAGCCTTGCAAACATCAAATACAAAGCCCTTTACAGCCTCCTTAATAGCCTCTACATCGTCAGTGAACTGTGGGAGCTTAACCTCGCACAGAGCCTTGTCGTGACCCGCTGCAATTACAGGGAAACCTGCCTGATAAATCTCCGGCAAAACGTCGATTGCTACACCATCAATAACGTTGTTAGGGCCACCGTTGATGATGATACCCTTTACATTTGGCAGGGCCTTAAGCTCGGCAGCAGTAATGTCGTGCGGATAGATCTCGCTATAGACGCCTAATGCACGAATAGCACGGGCAAGGACAGTATTCTCGTGGCTGCCCAAGTCCAAAATGACAATCATGTCTTGTTTCATAACCTAATATATAGTTTGTTTCTACTTTTAATTGTCTCTTACTCTCCGCGAGTGTAGTTTGGAGTCTCGCGAGTGATTGTAATGTCGTGTGGATGGTTCTCGATAACACCACTTGCAGTTACGCGGATAAAGCGTGCTGAACGCAGCGCCTCAAGATCCTTTGCACCGCAGTAACCCATACCCGAGCGGATACCGCCGATAAGCTGATATACAGTCTCGTTCAGAGCACCCTTGAATGGCACGCGACCTACGATACCCTCCGGAACAAGTTTGTTTGTTGCTGTCTGACTATCCTGGAAGTAACGGTCTGTAGAGCCGGCCTTCATAGCGTCAATAGAACCCATACCGCGGTATGTCTTGAACTTACGGCCGTTGTAGATGATAGTCTCACCCGGAGCCTCCTCAGTGCCTGCAAACATTGAGCCGCACATTACGCAGTTTCCGCCGGCAGCAAGAGCCTTGACAATATCACCGGAGTAGCGCAGACCACCGTCAGCGATAACGGCAACGTCCATACCCTTTACAGCAGATGCTACATCAAAGATAGCGGTAAGCTGTGGAACACCAACACCTGCAATGATACGGGTAGTACAGATAGAGCCGGGACCGATACCTACCTTGATACCGTCAGCACCATTCTCTGCAAGGTAACGAGCAGCCTCGGCAGTGGCGATATTTCCCACAACAACATCGAGGTTAGGATACTTCTCCTTAATACGCTTAAGCAGGGCTACAATATTCTTTGAGTGACCGTGAGCAGAGTCGAGCACTACAGCATCAACAGACTCTGCAACAAGTGCATCTACACGCTCCATAGAGTCGGCTGTAACACCAACACCTGCCGCTACACGCAGACGACCCTTGTTATCCTTACAAGCGTTAGGGTGGTCCTGAACCTTAGTCATATCCTTGTATGTAATCAGACCGGTCAGATGACCCTCTGCATCTACAACAGGGAGCTTCTCAATCTTGTTGCGAAGCAGAACATCGGTAACATCCTCAGCCTCAGGGTCGGTGATAGTTACCAAATTCTCAGAGGTCATAACCTCCTCAATCTTACGGCTCATATCCTTCTGGAAACGGAGGTCGCGGTTGGTAACGATACCTACAAGCAGACGATTTTCATCCACTACAGGAATACCACCAATCTTGTTCTCGTGCATCAGCGCAAGAGCATCGCCAACAGTCTGCTCGCGAGTGATAGTTACAGGGTCGTAAATCATGCCATTCTCAGCACGCTTTACACGACGAACCTGTGCAGCCTGCTCTGCAATAGACATATTCTTGTGAATAACACCGATACCGCCTTCGCGTGCAATGGCGATAGCCATCGGAGCCTCGGTAACAGTATCCATAGCTGCTGAAACGATAGGGATGTTGAGTGGAATGTTTCGTGAGAAACGACTCTTCAGATTAACCTCTCGTGGAAGAACCTCGGAGTATGCTGGAACCAACAATACATCATCAAAGGTCAAACCCTCTTGCTGAACTCTCTCTGTTAAAAACGACATAACTTCACTTTTTTATTTTATTAGACATCTTTTTCATAACAAAAAGCGAGGCACAAACGCACCTCGCTCTATTCCGCACAAACTCCCATAGCTCCGAACACACCGCACACTCTTCCATTACAAAGCCCGAACGCAATATTGCCAATAGTCGGACCGAAAATCAGAGAGCGATTAGTTCTTTTCATCGGTGGGTGTTTATAATTGGTGCAAAGGTACGAATATTTTTTTGAACGATGCAACTTTTTGAAGATGTTTTTTTGAAGAAAAAGATTTTTTCTCTTTTCGTTGAAAACGTGTTGAAAAAAGTGCTCGGAAAATTTTTCGGTCTCCTTAAAGTTTTATATTTTTGTCGTATGAAAGGATTTGTGGTACATTTGGCGATTGTTGGACATTCGAAGAGCACTCTTCGCAGAGTGGAGTTCGGGTGTGTATATCGTCGAAAACTCCGTTCAAAGAGTTCGGTGTGTCGCAAGCGGAAGAATAGTGTGTAAATCAGCCACTGCAACGTGCTCGTTGTGGTGGTTTTTTGTTTGAATTAAAAGTGTAATCTAATTAAATAAAAGTTATGAAGGTAGCAGTTATTATGGGCTCTACAAGCGACTGGGGCGTTATGTCGGCAGCCGTTGAGACCCTTGAACAGTTGGGTATTGAGTATGAGAAGCGAGTTATCAGTGCACATCGCACACCTCATCTTATGTTTGAGTATGCAACCACCGCAAGAGAGCGCGGTATTGGTGCCATTATCGCCGGTGCGGGTGGTGCAGCGCACGTTGCAGGTGTTACAGCGGGCCTTACTACAGTGCCTGTAATCGGTGTACCTATCAAGACATCGGCTTTGGGTGGCCTTGACTCTCTGCTCTCGATTGTACAGATGCCGGGTGGTATTCCTGTATCGACAACTGCTATCAATGGTGCTAAGAATGCAGCTCTTATCGCTGCCTCTATCTTTGCATTGACCGATCCTGAGCTTGAGGCTCGCCTTATTGAGTATCGCAAGAAGCAGACTGAGACTGTCCTTGCATCAGAGTTGTAAAAATTACTATTTCCGATATGAAGAGTTACAGAGTTTTTGTTGAAAAGTATCCCGAGTTTCAGGTTGAGGCTCACTCATTGCAGAGCGAGCTGAATGAAAATCTCGGTCTTGATATTAAGTCGCTACGAGTGCTGAACGTCTATGACCTGTTCGGCTTTAATGAGGAGTTGATTGAGCGTTGCCGTTACTCGGTATTCGGTGAGATTGTTACCGATAAGGTTACCGACAGTTGTCCGCTTGAGGGTCTTAAGTATCTGGCTGTAGAGTGTTTGCCCGGTCAGTTTGACCAGCGCGCATCTTCAGCTGTGGATTGCGTTCGCCTTATCGAGCCTACTGCTGATGTGAGAATTCGCAGCTCAAAGTTGCTCATCTTCGATAATGGCGTAACCGATGCCGATATTGATGCAGTAAAGCACTACTATATCAACGCTGTTGAGTCGCGTGAGAAGGATTTGTCACGCTTGGTTGAGAATGAGCAGGCTGAGATTCGCCCTGTGCCAATCCTTGAGGGCTTTACAGAGATGAAGGAGGAGGAGCTTGCTCCGTATTGCAAGGCAAACTCACTTGCGATGAATGCAGATGACCTTCGTGAGGTTGTAAACTACTTCCGCAAGGAGGGTCGCAACCCTTCACAGACCGAGCTTCGTATCCTCGATACATATTGGTCAGACCACTGTCGTCACACAACCTTTACTACCGAGATTACGGAGATAAAGATTGATGAGTCGTTTATGAAGTCCGAGTTCGAGAGCGCACTTGCCGAGTTTGGAATGATGCGTAAGGAGCTTGGTCGTGAGCATAAGAGTCTCTGCCTTATGGAGATTGCAACTATCGGTGCTCGTTACTTGCGCCATAAGGGTCTGCTTGACGATATGGAGCAGAGTGAGGAGAATAACGCTTGCAGTATCTTCGTAGATGTGGATGTTGATGGACAGACCGAGAAGTGGCTGCTTCAGTTTAAGAATGAGACCCATAACCACCCGACAGAGATTGAGCCGTTTGGTGGTGCATCAACCTGTCTTGGTGGTGCTATTCGTGACCCACTGTCAGGTCGTGCCTATGTATATCAGGCGATGCGCGTAACAGGTGCGGGCGATATCTACAAGAGTGTTGCCCAGACTATGGCAGGTAAGTTGCCACAGCGTATCATTTCGCGTAAGGCTGCTGCGGGTTACTCAAGCTATGGAAATCAGATTGGTCTTGCTACGACACATGTACGCGAGATTTTCCACGATAACTATGTTGCAAAGCGCCTTGAGGTTGGTGCCGTAGTGGGTGCTGTCAAGGCTGAGAATGTACGTCGTGAGTCACCGGCTCCGGGCGATGTTGTGCTGCTTATGGGTGGTAGAACAGGTCGTGACGGTATCGGTGGTGCTACAGGCTCTTCGAAGCAGCATACCGCAGCCTCACTTGAGGAGTGCGGCTCTGAGGTGCAGAAGGGTAATGCTCCTGAGGAGCGTAAGATACAGCGTCTGTTCCGTCGTGCAGATGTTACCCGCCTTATCAAGAAGTCAAACGACTTTGGTGCAGGTGGCGTGAGTGTTGCTATCGGCGAGCTGACAGATGGTCTGGATATCTACCTTGACCGCGTGCCGGTTAAGTATAACGGTCTTAACTCGACAGAGCTTGCAATCAGCGAGTCGCAGGAGCGTATGTCTGTCGTTGTTGAGCGCAAGGATATGGAGACAATGATGGCTCTGTGCGCTGAGGAGAATGTTGAGGTTACTCACGTTGCCGATGTGACCGATACCCAGCGTATGCGTATGTACTTCCATGGCGAGCTGATTGTTGATCTTAAGCGTGACTTTATCGATAGCGCAGGTGCAAAGCACTATACACAGGTGACTATCCCTGCCGTTGAGCAGCGTAATCCGTTTGCTCGTAAGGTTGAGGGTGCTACAGTTGCTGAGCAACTTACAGAGAATTTGAAGGATTGGAACGTAGTGAGTCAGAAGGGTCTTATAGAGATGTTCGACTCTACAATCGGTGCCTCTACAGTCCTTATGCCGTTTGGCGGTAAGACGCAGACAACAGAGAGTCAGGTATCTGTTCAGACCCTGCCTGTTCGTCACGGAAAGACCAATACTGCAAGTATTATGGCATTCGGCTACAACCCATATATCTCAAGCTGGAGCCCATATCACGGTGCTCAGTATGCAGTTGTTGAGGCTGTGGCAAAGGTTGTGGCTGCAGGTGCACGATTTGATAAGATGCGCTTCTCATATCAGGAGTACTTCGAGCGTATGACCGACCGCAGCACTTGGGGTAAGCCTATGGCTGCTCTGCTTGGTGCGCTCAAGATGCAGCACGCGCTCGGTCTGCCATCTATCGGTGGTAAGGACTCTATGAGTGGTACATTTAACGATATTAACGTGCCTCCAACCCTTATCGCGTTTGGTATTACAACTGTTGATGCACGTACAGTAATCAGCCCTGAGTTTAAGGCAGCTGGTCATAAGCTCTACCTTGTAAAGCATACACCGAAGGGTGACTATACACCTGATTGTGATGCTCTGCGTCATAACTTCACACTCGTTACAGACCTTATCGAGAAGGGTAGTGTAGTGGCTGCTTATGCCGTTGGCTTCGGTGGTGTCGCTGAGGCTGTGTCAAAGATGAGCTTCGGTAACCAGATTGGTGCAACGCTTACTATCGATAACAGCGAGTTGTTCGACTACAACTATGGCTCTATCGTAGTGGAGAGTACGGAGGATATTGCAGATGCAGCAGCAATCCTTATCGGTGCAACCGTTGGGGAGAAGAGCATTTCTGTAAATGGTCAGAGCGTTGCTCTTGATACACTGCTTAAGGCAAATACAACTCGTTTTGAGAGCGTATATCCTGCAAAGGGTCTGAAGGGCGAGCCTTGCCGCGAGTCAAATCACGCCGTTGAGGCTCCGAAGTATAAGGGTGGCAAGGTTGATACTGTGAAGGTATATCTGCCTGTATTCCCTGGTACAAACTGCGACTACGATACTGCTCGCGCATTCGAGCGTGCAGGTGCAGTGACCGAGATTGGTGTATTCTGTAACCTCACTTCAGATGCAATCTTCGACTCTATTCGTCGTATGTGCGAGGCTATCGACAATAGCCATATTCTGGTGCTTAGTGGTGGTTTCTCACTTGGTGATGAGCCGGATGGTAGCGGTAAGTTTATCGCAGGCGTGCTCAATAATGCCGATGTAACAAAGTCGGTTCACGCTCTGCTCGACCGTGGTGGTCTTATCCTTGGTATCTGTAACGGTTTCCAGGCACTTGTTAAGTCTGGTCTGCTCCCTTATGGCCGTTTGGGTATGGTGACAACCGCTTCGCCAACTCTGTTCCATAACGATATCCACCGCCACATCTCGCAGATTGTAACTACACGCGTGGGAACAACAGCATCACCTTGGTTGTCATCATTCAAGGTTGGAGATTTGCACTCTATCGCAGTGAGCCACGGTGAGGGTAAGTTTGTTGTCAGCCCACAGTTGGCAGAGGAACTCTTTGCAGCGGGTCAGGTGGCATTCCAGTACACTGATGCGGAGGGTCACGCAACAACAGATGCACCATACAACCCTAATGGCTCTTCTTACGGTATTGAGGGTATCATCAGTAAGGATGGTCAGATTTTGGGTAAGATGGGCCACACAGAGCGCTATTTGGATGGTCTGTTTAAGAATATTGCAGGTGAGAAGTGTCAGAACATCTTTGAAAATGCAGTGAACTATTTCAAGGCAGAATAATATATAATATAGGTATAATGAGTGTTTTAGGAGTTTATGGAGTAGAACATACTTCGTCAATCATCTACTACGGTCTGCACACTATGCAGCACCGCGGTCAGGAGGGTTGCGGAATGGTATGTGTAGATCACGAAGGAAATATGAAACGCCACCGTGGTCTGGGATTGGTATCAGAGGTGTTCAATGAGCAAAAGATTGCAGCTCTTGACGGAAAGATGGGTATTGGTCACGTGCTTTATACCGGTGCAGCGTCGCGCGGTGTAGATAATGTTCAGCCACTCTACTTCCGCCATGGCTCCGGAGATTTTGCTCTGGCACATAACGGAAATGTGGTTAATGCAGAGATACTTACGGCTGCGTTAGAAAATAGGGGCTCTCTGTTCCACTCTCACTCAGACGCAGAACTATTAGCACATCTTATTAAGAAGGATAATCCCGACGAGCCTCGTATCTTCTCGATTATTGAGGCCTTGAGACAGATGGAGGGCGCTTTTGTCTTTCTGATTATGACTAAAAATCGCCTCTATGCTTGTCGTGATAAGTATGGATTTCACCCGCTCTCGATTGGTAAGATTGGCGATGGCTATGTGGTAAGTAGCGAGACCTGTGCCTTTGATACTATCGGTGCACAGTTTGTTCGAGATGTCGCTCCGGGCGAGATTGTGACAATAGACAAGAAGGGTATCCGCTCTTCATTCTACACAGAGCCGAGTGAGTGTAAGTGCAAGATGTGCGCGATGGAGTATATCTACTTTGCTCGCCCTGATAGTGATATTGATGGCTGTAATGTCCACGCATATCGTAAGGAGTCAGGTCGCCGCCTGTTCAAGGAGGCTCCGGCTGATGCAGATATTGTAGTAGGAGTACCCGATTCGAGTCTTAGTGCCGCGCAGGGTTATAGCGAGGCAAGTGGTCTGCCATACGAGATGGGACTGATTAAGAATAAGTATGTCGGTCGAACATTTATCCAGCCGTCGCAGAGCCTTCGAGAGAAGGGTGTGAGAATGAAGCTATCTCCTGTTCGCTCGATTGTCAGTGGTAAGCGCGTTGTGCTGGTAGATGACTCTATCGTCCGCGGAACGACCTCTCGTCGTATTGTAAATATGCTCCGTGAGGCGGGTGCAACAGAGGTGCATGTGCGTATTGCCAGCCCGACAATGACCCATCCATGCTTCTATGGTGTTGATACATCGACACTTGAGGAGTTGATGTTGGCAAATATGAATGTGGAGCAGGCTTGCAAGGCTATTGGCGCCGATTCGTTGGCCTTCCTCTCGTATGACTCGACACTTCGCTCGGCGATAAATAGGGATGATATGTGTTTGGCTTGTTTTGATGGCAAGTATCCGACCCCTATCTACCAGAGCATAGAAGATGTAAATAAATAGAAAATCAAAAAATATTAAAGATATGGCTGTAAATTACGAAAAAGCAGGTGTAAACCTGGAGGCGGGCTACGAGGTGGTACGCCGAATCAAGCAACACGTTGCATCTACTCAGCGCAAGGGTACAATGGGTAATATTGGCGCCTTTGGTGGTATGTTTGACCTTGCATCTCTCGGCGTTAAGGAGCCGGTGCTGGTTAGTGGTACAGATGGCGTAGGTACAAAACTTAAGATTGCCTTTGCCCTTGATAAGCACGATACTATCGGTATCGACGCTGTGGCAATGTGTGTAAATGATGTACTTGCGCAGGGTGCAGAGCCGCTCTTCTTCCTTGACTACGTGGCTTTGGGTCACAATATTCCTGAGAAGGTTGAGGCTATTGTTGCAGGTGTTGCAGAGGGCTGCCGTCAGGCTGGTTGTGCACTTATTGGTGGCGAGACTGCCGAGATGCCCGGTATGTACGAGGGTGGTGACTACGATATCGCAGGCTTTACTTGCGGTGTTGTTGAGAAGTCACAGCTTATCGATGGTAGCAAGGTAAAGGTGGGTGATGTGCTTGTAGGTATCGCCTCAAGCGGTGTCCACTCAAACGGCTTCAGCCTTGTTCGTAAGGTGGTTTCAGATAATAACCTCGACTTTAATGCTGAGTATGAGGAGCTTAACGGTGCAAAGTTGGGCGAGACTCTGCTCACACCTACAAAGATTTATGTTCGTCAGGTGCTTGAGGTTATCCGTAACTGCGATGTTCACGGTATCTGCCACATCACAGGTGGTGGTTTTGATGAGAATATTCCTCGCGTGCTGCACGAGGGTCAGGGCCTTGAGATTACTGAGGGTACTTGGGAGATTCTCCCTGTATTCCGTCTGCTTGAGAAGTATGGTAACATTCCTCACCGTGAGATGTTTAACATCTTCAATATGGGTGTAGGTATGGTTATCGTTCTCGATGAGTCAGAGGCTGCAAAGGCTGTTGAGATTCTTACAGCTGCAGGCGAGAAGGCATCTGTTATCGGTCGTGTAACCGACACCGAGGGTGTAGTAATTAAGTAATTATGCACCGTATAGCTGTATTTGCGAGCGGTAAGGGTACAAACTTCGAGGCTATAGCTGCGGCTTGTAGTTCAAAAGAGTTGGATGCCCGCGTTGTGTTGCTTGTTTGCGATAAGCCTCAGGCCGAGGTGGTTGCAAAGGCGGCACGACTTGGTATTGAGTGTTTCGCCTTCTCTGCAAAGGAGTATTCGTCAAAGGAGGAGTACGAGCAGAAGATTGTCGAACTGCTTGATAGTAAGGGCGTTGAACTTGTATGCCTTGCGGGTTATATGCGTATTGTGGGTAGCGTACTACTCGATGCCTATGGTGGTCGTATTATCAATATCCACCCCTCATTGCTCCCCGCTTTTGCGGGTGCGAGGGCTGTTGAGCAGGCTATTGAGTATGGCGTCAAGGTCTTTGGTATTACTATCCATTGGGTAGATAGTACACTTGATGGCGGAAAGATTATCGCCCAGCGCGCCTTTGAGTACGAGGGTAGTGATGCCGAGCAGGTGCACCGTATCGGACAGCAGATAGAGCATAAAATGTATGTAGAGACGATAAAGAAAATATTAAAATAGATTTGAAATGAAGAGAGCATTAGTTAGTGTAAGTGACAAGAGCGGTCTTGTGGAGTTCGTAAAGGGACTTGAGTCGCTCGGTTGGCAGATTATTGCAACAGGTGGTACACAGCGTCTGTTGGAGCAGCAGGGTGTAAAGACTATCGGTATTAGCGAGGTTACAGGTTTCCCTGAGATTTGTGATGGTCGCGTGAAGACCCTCCATCCAAAGGTTCATGGCGGTCTGTTGGCTCGTCGTGATGAGGCAAGCCACCTTGAGGCGCTTAAGGAGAATGGCATTGAGTTTATCGACCTTGTTTGTGTAAACCTCTATCCATTCCGTCAGACAATCGCAAATCCAGATGTGACTATGGAGGACGCTATCGAGAATATCGACATCGGTGGTCCATCTATGCTCCGTAGTGCAGCCAAGAACTACCGCGATGTTACTGTTGTCTGCGACCCGGCTGATTACGCTGCAGTTCTCGCAGAGATTTCTGAGGGTGGCAATACAAAGGTTGAGACCCGTTTGGCTCTCTCTGCCAAGGCTTATACACATACTGCACAGTACGATAGCTGCATCGCTACATTTATGCGCGAGAAGGCAGGTCTTTCAGAGAAGCTCTTCCTTGAGTTTGATGTAAAGCAGGGTCTTCGTTATGGCGAGAACCCACACCAAAGCGCGAAGTTCTACTCTGATAACCAGACCACAGCATTCTCACTCGCTTATGCAGAGCAACTTGGCGGTAAGGAGCTCTCTTACAACAATATTCAGGATGCAAATGCAGCTCTTAATATTGTTCGTGAGTTTGACGAGCCATTCTGCGTTGCCCTTAAGCATATGAACCCTTGTGGTGCCGCTATCGGTAAGACAATCGAGGAGGCTTGGAGTGCTGCTTACGAGGCTGATAAGGTATCTATCTATGGCGGTATCGTTGCTGTAAACCGTCCACTTACAGCTGAGGTTGCACTCGGTATGAAGCCAATCTTCCTTGAGATTGTTATGGCACCTGAGTTTACAGCTGAGGCTCTTGAGATTCTCTCTACAAAGAAGAATCTGCGCTTGCTGAAGGTTGATATGACAAAGTCTGATAAGCCAATCAACCAGTATATCAGCGTAAATGGAGGTCTGCTTGTTCAGCAACTCGATACTCTGACAAAGGAGGTTACTGAGGATATGTGCGTAACAGAGACAAAGCCTACAGAGGCACAGCTTGTTGATATGAACTTCGGCTGGAGAGTTGTTAAGCACGTTAAGTCAAACGCTATCGCTGTTGTTAAGGATGGCCATACGCTCGGCGTGGGTGCAGGTCAGATGAATCGCGTAGGCTCTGCCGAGATTGCACTCAAGCAGGCACAGGCAGCAGGCTTTACCGAGGGTCTTGTTCTGGCTTCAGACGGCTTCCTTCCATTTGATGATACAGTAGCATTCGCTGCACAGTATGGTGTTACAGCTATCGTTCAGCCTGGTGGCAGTATCCGCGATGAGGACTCTATCCGCAAGGCTAACGAGTTGGGTATCACAATGCTCTTTACAGGTATGCGCCACTTTAAGCACTAATAGTTTCTGATATGGGCAAAAAAGTATTAGTTATAGGTTCGGGTGGTCGTGAGCACGCCATTGTTGATGCGCTCAGCCGCTCGGCGCAGGTGGAGAAGATATATTGCGCTCCGGGTAATGCTGGTATCGCTGCACAGGCGGAGTGCGTAGCTATTAAGGATACCGACGTGGAGGGTTTGAAGGCATTTGCCGTTGAGAATGGCATTGACCTTACCGTTGTTGGCCCTGAAGCTGCGTTGGCTGTAGGTGTTGTGGATGCTTTCCGCGCTGCCGGTCTTAAGATTTTCGGTCATACAAAGGCGGCAACACGCATTGAGTCGAGCAAGGAGTTTGCAAAGCAACTTATGGTTAAGTATGACATCCCGACCGCTGCATACGAGGCATTTGATAACTATGAGGATGCAAAGGCGTATGTAGAGCGCACAGGTGTTCCGACCGTTCTTAAGTACGATGGTCTTGCTGCGGGTAAGGGTGTTGTGGTTGCTATGACAGCCGAGGAGGCTGATGAGGCACTGCGCGATATGCTGCTTGATGAGAGTTTTGGTAAGGGTCGCGTGGTAATCGAGGAGTTTTTGGAGGGTCCGGAGTTCTCTCTGCTCTGCTTTGTTTGTGGAGATAAACTCTATCCTATGCCGATGGCGCAGGACCACAAGCGCGCTTATGACGGAGATAAGGGTCCTAATACGGGCGGTATGGGTGCCTATACTTGTCTGCCGTTTATTACAGATGAGGATCATCAGTACGCAATGGAGAAGATTATGCGCCCGACAGCTGCGGCTATGATGGCTGAGGGTTGCCCACTTACAGGTGTGCTCTATGGTGGACTGATGAAGACCCCGAATGGCATTAAGGTTATCGAGTTCAACGCTCGCTTTGGCGATCCGGAGACTGAGGTGGTGCTGCCACTCATCTCAAGCGATATCTATGACATCTTCGAGGCTGTGGCAACAGGCCGAGAGGCTGCCGAGCCTACTTGGGAGTCGCTCGCTACACTCGGTATTGTGCTCGCTTCAAAGGGCTACCCGGGTAGCTACGAGAAGGGCTACGTGATTGAGGGCCTTGAGGATGTTGATGGTGTGGTTTATCACATGGGTACAGCGGCAAAGGATGGCAATATTGTGACCGCTGGTGGTCGTGTGATGATTGTTGTCTGCAAGGCCGAGACTCTTGCTGCGGCTCACGCAAAGGCGAATGCCGAGGTGGCAAAAATCAAGTGTGATAACCTTTTCTATAGAACAGATATAGGACATAAGGCATTTAAGTTAAGGTAGGTTCTATAAATTAGGTCGAGACGATTTTTGAGTATATTTTGAGCATATTGTTTGGCTCTTTTGAGGGAGCAATAGCCTATTGTAACCGAGAAAAGGCGAGTAATATGCCAAAATAGACCAAAAAGCGACCGAAATAGAATGTATCTGTGAACTGAAAGAATTGATTACTAATTTATAGAACATACCTTACTATGATTATAGATGGAAAACAGCTCTCTGCCAAGCTTAAGGAGCAGATGGCAGAGCAGGTAGTAGAGCTTAAGGCGAAGTATGGCCGTGTGCCGTCGTTGGCAGTAATCCTTGTCGGCGAAAACCCTGCGTCACAGTCTTATGTACGCGGAAAGATTAAGGCGTGCGAGGTATGCGGCTTTGAGAGTATTCTGATAACTCTGCCAGAAACAGTGTCAGAGGCGGATTTGCTTGCAGAGATTGCAAAACTCAATGCAGATGAGAAGGTTGATGGCGTACTTGTGCAGCTGCCATTGCCAAAGCATATTGACGAGGAGGAGGTTATCGACGCCATCGCTCTTGAGAAGGATGTGGATGGTTTCCATCCCGACAATGTGGCCAACCTCTGGCTTGGTAAGCCTTGCATCAAGCCTTGCACTCCAAAGGGCGTTATGCGTATGATTGAGGAGTGCGGCTTTAATGTTGCAGGTGCAAATGCAGTGGTTGTCGGCAGAAGTAATATCGTAGGTAAACCTATGGCAAAGCTGCTGCTGGATGCCAATGCAACAGTAACTATCGCTCACTCACGCACCAAGAACCTGGCTGAGGTTTGCCGTGGTGCAGATATCCTTATCGCAGCCGTTGGCCGCCCTCGTATGATTACAGCCGATATGGTGCGCCCGGGTGCTATTGTTATCGATGTGGGTGTAAATCGTGATCAGGCTACAGGAAAGCTCTGTGGAGATGTAGATTTTGAGGCAGTTAAGGATATTGCCGCTCACATCACTCCAGTTCCAGGTGGCGTAGGCCCGATGACAATCACAATGCTTATGCAGAACACTATCGAGTGTTTCCTTAATAGAGTAGAATAAATAACAAAAAAACATACTTAATTATGATTGAAAGATACAGCCGCGAGGTTATGCGTAACGTATGGACCGAGCAGAATAAATTTGAGGCCTACCTGAAGGTTGAGATTTTGGCTTCAGAGGCGTGGAGCACACTTGGCGTAGTGCCAAAGGAGGATGTTGCAAAACTCTGGGAGAAGGCATCGTTCTCTATCGACCGCATCAAGGAGATTGAGGAGCAGACCCGCCACGATGTTGTAGCCTTTACCCGTGCCGTTTCAGAGACTCTGGGCGAGGAGCGTAAGTGGGTACACTACGGCCTTACCTCTACAGACGTTGTTGATACAGCAAACGGATACCTCCTCAAGCAGGCAAATGCAATTCTTGAGCAGGATTTGATTGACTTCCTTGAGGTGCTCAAGCGTCGTGCTTACGAGTTTAAGAGCACACCTTGCATTGGTCGTACACACGGTATTCACGCAGATATCACCTGCTTTGGTCTTAAATGGGCGCTGTGGTATGAGGAGATGAGCCGCAACCTTGAGCGTTTCCGCACAGCTGCACGCGGTGTTGAGGTTGGTAAGATGAGCGGTGCTGTGGGTAACTTCGCAAATATCCCTCCTGTAATTCAGGACTATGTATGCGAGAAGCTCGGCATCGATAGCGCAGATATCTCTACACAGGTTATCCAGCGCGACCGCCACGCATACTATATCGCAACTTTGGCAGTAATCGCATCAACTCTTGAGCAGATGGCTATGGAGGTGCGCAACCTTCAGCGTACAGAGGTACACGAGGTTGAGGAGTCATTTGGCAAGGGTCAGAAGGGCTCAAGTGCTATGCCGCACAAGCGTAACCCAATCAGTAGTGAGAATATCTGCGGCTGCGCTCGCGTGATGCGTGGCTATATGGCTACCGCTTGCGAGAATGTGGCCCTGTGGCACGAGCGCGACATCTCACACTCTGCTACCGAGCGTATTATCCTGCCAGATGCAACAGAGCTGCTTGACTATATGCTCTGTCGCTTCAAGGGTATCCTTGACAACCTCGTAGTATTTGAGGATGTGATGATGGAGAATATCTACCGCACTCGCAAGGTTATCTTCGCACAGAGAGTTATGAACGCCCTGATTGATAAGGGCCTTTCTCGCGAGGAGGCTTACGACACCGTGCAGCCTGTAGCTATGCGCGCTATGGCAGAGCGAGCTGACTATCAGGAACTTCTCGCCCAGAATGAGAAGGTATCTTCACTCCTTACCCGCGAGGAGCTTGATAGTTGCTTTACGCTGGAGTATTATCTTAAAAACGTAGATTATATCTTCAACCGCGTATTTTAGCGTGATAGCGGGGCACCTATCTCCGCTAACATATAAATCGAGCAAAGGGCAGTACGCATAAGTACAGCCCTTCGCTGCTTTATATGCCGAGCGGAGTATCTGCCCCGCTATCACGCTAAAATAGTTACTCTAATGACACACTCTGACGACAAAATAGGGCGCACATAAAACGGATAAAAATTCTTATTTGTTGGATTTTTGATTAATTTTGTGCTATAGAGTAAATAGATAAAATCAATATGAAACGACTATAAAGTGACCCCAAAAGTTTGGATAAAAAACTTTTGGGGTCACTTCAATTTGGGTGCTTTTTTATTGCTTGTCGCAGCAATATATTTGTCTACTGTTCTATTTCTCCTTTCCACGAGATAATGCCCTCTGAAAGTTCTGTAACATCATAGCCACATCCTACCATTATATCAGCAGCCTCCTTGCTACGACGACCACCACGACAATATACTGCAATAGGGCGTGATTTGTCGAGCTCATTAACTTTAGCTCTGAAATTCTCATCATCAATATTGATATTTACCGCACCTGGAATATGTCCAGAATTGAACTCCTCAGGTGTGCGCGAATCAATAAGTTGCACCTGCTCGTTGGCAATAAACTTCGCAAAACTATCGGCATCTACCGACTCGTAACCCTTATTGCTATTTGCGCTACAGCTAACTAATATCGTAGCAGCAAACAATACATACAACATCTTTCTCATAGTATCTCTCTTTAATAGTTTTAATTTCTATACAAAGATAATGATTAGATTATAATATCGCAAATATTATAAGGGAAAACTATATTGAAATATTTTATGCAGTTATAATTGAAGTTTATATCCTGAATTTACCGTATTCAGGCTATCTGTGTTTGCTCTCCTGCTAAATTCCCAAATTTGCAAGCCGAAAAGTGCTATAGAGCTTACTTTTAGAGAACTATTTACACAGTTTCGATAGCGTATCAATATCCTTTACTCCAACAATAGGCTCGGAGTAACCGTGTTTTACGCAACTTATCATTGCCTTTGCAACCTCTTCGATAGTATTTGAGAACCCCGGTATCCAAGTGAAGAGCCAATGATACTTGCCCCAGCCTTGCAGTCGCTTTTGACCTTTGTATGGCTTCATACCTGCAGGACGAAAACCGTATGCCGCCTTGAAAGGCAATTCGCGTAGCTCTCGCTCGGTCTTCGACTTTGTCTGCGACCAGAACTGACGAGATGTTTCACTTGTTCCAGCACCGCTGACATAGATAAAGACAAACTCTCGCTTCGGACCGATAGTCGCAGCAAAGTGCATCGTAATCTCGTATGAGAGGTGGTAGTAATCCTCTTTCGACATACCGATATTACTCTTGCCTGCACAGAAGAAGCAGGCGTCATAACCTTGCAACTTCGGATCATCTGTGGGCAAGGTCATAAAGTCCTCCACGATATACTCTTCAAGCTTTGGGTGTGCAATCTCACACGGACGACGGCTTACGCTCAGCACCTTTTCAACCTCCGGTCTATCAAGGCAGGCAAGCAGTACTCCTTCGCCAACAAATCCCGTTGTACCTGTAAGAATAATCTTCATAGTGGTTGTAAAATAAAATACCTACGCCACACACTATTGTGAGCAGCGTAGGTTTAACATTGTATTACTATTACTCCGCCTTGGTGTCGCAGTAGTAGCAGCGGTGAACGCCGTTGTCGGCAGTGTAGAAGTAGCGCTCCATAGGCTCATTGTTTGTGATGCACTTATGGTTAGGGCAGCGCAGACCATCTATCTCGCCCTTCTCGTGGCGCTCTACCATCTGCTCGCCCTTCCAGCGCATAAGCGAGAGGATAAGTGCCATACGGACAAACTTACCATTCTCAACCTGACGGAAGTATGCGGCGCGTGGGTCGGCATCAACCTCGCGGGTAATCTCGTTCACACGTGGCAGTGGGTGGAGAACAGCCATACGCTCCTTTGCAAGCTTCATACGCTCGGCGTCGAGCACAAAGCAGTTCTTAACTCTCTCATACTCAGCCTCGTCAGTAAAACGCTCCTTCTGTACGCGGGTCATATAGAGAATGTCGAGCTCGCCCATAACCTCCTCGATGCTGCCAGCCTCGGTGTACTCAATGCCGAACTTATCGCAGATGTCGGTCTTGATATAGTCAGGCAGGCGAAGCTCCTCCGGAGAGATAAGCACAATCTTAATGCCTGAGTAGCGAACAAGTGCCTTGATAAGCGAGTGAACGGTACGTCCGTACTTCAAATCGCCGCAGAAGCCGATAGTAATGTTATCAACATGTCCCAACTCGCGAGTGATTGTAAGCAAATCGGTAAGTGTCTGTGTAGGGTGAGAGTGGCTACCGTCACCGGCATTGATAATCGGCACAGGAGATACTGCAGATGCAGCGAGCTGTGCACCCTCAATGTGGTGGCGCATCGCGATAATGTCTGCAAAGCAGCCGACAACACGCACGGTATCCTCCACGGTCTCACCTTTGCTTACAGATGATGATGCAGCATCCGAGAAACCGAGAACATTACCACCAAGCTCCATCATAGCCGATGTAAAGCTCAGACGAGTACGGGTACTTGGCTCGTAGAATAGGGTAGCGAGCTTCTTGCCCTTCATCTTCTCACTGTAAGCCTCGCGATTGGCGATAATATCGAGTGCAAGAGCAACGATGTCGTCAGTCTCCTTGCGAGTCAGGTCTGTAGGGTCAATTAGGTGCCTCATAGGGGTAGTGTTTTATATGTTACTTTATTTAATCCAGCTCTCGTCTGATGGGTTGTTGCGGAAGGCGAGGATTCTATCCTTCCACTCAGGGGCGATGTAACCCTCCTCTGCAGCCACCTCAACAAGTGAGTCAAGGTTAGAGAGTGAGTAGTTTACGGTATTTGCAGCAGCGATTCTCTCAACGCCACGCTTCATTCCGTATGTGAAGATGCTCACGATACCGAGCACCTCTGCACCAGCCTCACGAAGAGCCTCAACAACCTCGATGCAGCTGCCACCTGTAGAGATAAGGTCCTCTACAACAACAACCTTTGTACCTGGCTCGAGCTTACCCTCGATGCGGTTTGTGCGACCGTGATCCTTTGCGCCGCTACGAACATAACCCATAGGCATATCGAGAATTGTCGCTACGATAGCTGCGTGAGCAATACCCGCAGTTGATGTACCCATAAGACACTCACACTCAGGGAAGTGCTTGCGAACGAGCTCCGCAAGGCCTGCCTCCACCTTCTCACGAGCAGATGGTGCGGTAAGAATCAGACGATTGTCGCAATATATAGGGCTCTTAATGCCGCTTGCCCAAGTAAACGGCTGCTCAGGGCGAAGGAATACTGCGCTGATTTTGAGCAACTCTTTTGCAATGATTTTCTCCATTATCGTATATGTTTTAAGGTTTTTAGATTACTCGCCAATAAACTCGCGACAGCAACGCTCATAAGCCGCTACAGGGTCCTCTGCAGCAGTTACAGGACGACCTACAACGATGTAGTCAGAGCCAATCTCGCGTGCACGAGCAGGGGTTGTGATACGCACCTGATCGTCTGCCGCAGCATCTGCAAAGCGGATACCTGGGGTAACGGTCATAAACTCTGCGCCGCAGTGCTCCTTAACAAGCTCAGCCTCAAGAGGTGAACAAACTACGCCATCAAGACCTGCAACCTTTGCATTCTCGGCATACTTTGCAATAGTGTCGTTGATTGTAGCGCTGATAAGAAGCTCGCGCTGCATACGCTCCTGGCTTGTAGATGTGAGCTGTGTCACGGCGATAAGCAGCGGACGTGTACCATCAGGACGAGTAAGACCCTCAAGGGCAGCACGCATCATATCAACAGTACCGGCAGCGTGAACGTTTGTCATATCCACGTCAAGGTTTGAAAGCACGCTCATAGCCTTGCGAACTGTATTTGGAATGTCGTGCAACTTAAGGTCAAGGAAAATCTTATGACCACGAGCCTTAATTTCGCGTACGATATCCGGACCACAGGCATAGAAGAGCTCCATACCAATCTTTACAAATGGCTTACGACCGGTAAAGCGGTCAAGGAATGCCAATGTCTGCTCTTTGCTTGAAAAATCACAAGCGATAATTACATCTCTCATATCTATTTTTATTTAACTATTCCAATAATATCTCGTAGTCGCTCAATGCCAAGCTTTTCCATAACCTTTGGCAGATTTTCAATAATCTGTTTGCAAGCAAATGGGTTACGCAGATTCTCTGCACCCACCTGAACTGCACTTGCACCTGCCATCATCATCTCGATAACATCCTCGGCAGTGGCTACACCACCGCAACCGATAACGGGTATCTTGCAGGCATTTGCCACCTGATAGACCATTCTTACTGCCACAGGGAAGATTGCCTGACCCGAGAAACCACCCATCTTGTTGGCAATTACAGGGCGACGGCGAGCAATGTCAATCCTCATACCGAGCATAGTATTAATCAGCGTAAGTCCGTCAGCACCGGCATCCTCGCACGCGCGGGCGATAGATACTATATCTGTAACATTCGGACTGAGCTTGATAAATACGGGCTTTGTTGTCACCGCCTTTACCGCAGCAGTTACCGCAGCAGCACTCTCAGGTGAGGTGCCAAATGCCATGCCGCCATTGTGAACATTAGGGCAAGAGACATTTACCTCGATAATCTCTACCTGCTCCTGTTTGTCAATCTTTCGGCAGCACTCGGTGTACTCCTCGATAGAAAAACCGCTGATGTTTGCGATAATCGGCTTATGGAAACGCTTGCGAAGCTCCGGAAGCTCGTGAGCAATAACGGCATCAATACCCGGATTTTGCAGACCTACCGAGTTAATCATACCCGAACGGCACTCCGCAATTCTCGGCGTAGGGTTACCAAAACGTGGCTCAAGGGTAGTGCCCTTGAACGATATAGAGCCGAGGATATCAAGATCATAGACCTCTGACATCTCTGCACCAAAGCCAAATGTGCCGCTTGCAGGAATAATCGGGTTGTCAAGCTCTACACCACAAAGGGTTGTCGATAAATCTCTTACCATAGTACCTCCTCCTTTCTGAATACAGGGCCCTCTTTACACACTCTCTTTGCACCATTAACGGTCTGGATAGAGCAACCCATACATATACCAAAACCACAGCCCATACGCTCTTCAAGGCTAATCTGACCGGGAATTGTAAGGTTCTGAGTCAGTGCGCGGAGCATAGGCAGCGGGCCACAAGAGTAGAAGTAGTCGGCATCTGTCACCTGCTGTGCTATAGCGTCGGTAACAAAACCCTTCACACCTACACTGCCATCTGCAGTGGCGATGATAACCTTAACGCCCAAAGCCTCAAACTGCTCACGATAGAATATCTCTGCAGCGGTATTAAAGCCAAGCACGACGGTAACTTGCTTACCCTCTGCAATAAGGTTGCGAGCAAGACGATAGAGCGGTGGAACACCTACGCCACCACCAACAAGTAGAGCGTGGTTGTGCTCAACTGTGGTGTCAAAGCCGTTACCAAGACCTGTCAGCGTGTCAATCTTGACTCCTGCAGCAAGGGTAGCCATCTGCGCCGTACCCTTACCTACAACCTTGTAGATGAGGGTCAGTTTGCCCTCGTCATAGTTGCAGACAGATATCGGACGGCGAAGGAAGTAGCCCTCAAGCGAGAGTTCTACAAATTGACCCGGGCGGGTGATGGCCGAAGTATCACCCGCGAGAGTCATTTCATAGACGCTCTCGGTAAGAGCTCTGTTTGTAACTATCTCAAAAACAGTTTGTTTCATACTATTTGTCGTAATCTGCGTCAATTGTTGAAACGCCGAGTGTAATCTCCTCAAGTACCTGAAGCAGTACGCTTACAGTCTCAAGGGATGTGAAGATGGTAACATTATTCTCAACCGCTGCACGACGAATCTCGTAACCATCAAGACGTGCGCTGTGCTGGTTAAGGTCAATGGTGTTGATAACGTAGTTTACGTGGCCACGGGAGAGTGAACGATAGATATCGTCGCTACCCTCAATGAGCTTACTCAGCTTACGGGTGCGGATGCCGTGAGTACGAAGGAAATCGGCAGTACCCTTTGTCGCCTCGATGTTGAAACCGAGGTTGTAGAAGCGCTCAATAAGTGGCAGGGCAGCCTGCTTATCCTTATCGGCAAGGGTTACAAGCACGGTACCGTAGTTTACCACATCCATACCCGATGCCTGAAGTGACTTGTAGAGTGCACGGGTCATAGAGTTGTCGTAACCGATAGCCTCACCTGTAGATTTCATCTCAGGAGAGAGGTATGTATCGATACCCTTAATCTTTGCAAATGAGAATGCAGGGGTCTTGACGAAGAAACGCTTGCGCTCACGACCATAAACCTCTGTAATACCCTGCTCCTTAAGAGAGTGACCGAGCATTACTCGGGTTGCAATCTTTGCCATAGGGACATTGCAAGACTTTGAGAGGAACGGTACGGTACGTGAAGAGCGCGGATTGACCTCGATAACATAGACCTTATCCTCGTTATCCACGATAAACTGAATATTGTACAGACCGACAATGCCGATAGCCTTACCCAGACGTACGGTGTAGTCAATCATCTTCTGCTTAACATCGTCGCTAAGGCTGAATGATGGATATACGCTGATTGAGTCGCCGGAGTGGATACCTGTTCTCTCAACGTGCTCCATAATACCCGGAATAAATACATCTGTGCCGTCACAGATAGCATCTACCTCAGCCTCTTTACCCATAATGTACTTATCGACAAGTACAGGGGAGTCCTCATTAATCTCTACCGCATTGTGCAGATAGTGACGCAGAGCCTGCTCGTTACCTACAATCTGCATAGCACGACCACCGAGCACGAAGCTTGGACGAACAAGCACAGGGTAGCCGATAGTCTCTGCCGCTGCAACACCATCCTCAATCTCGGTTACGGCCTTTGCCTGTGGCTGTGGAATACCCACCTCGCGCATAATAGCCTCGAAGAGCTTACGGTCCTCAGCCTTATCGATAGCCTCAAGGTCGGTACCGATAATCTTCACGCCCATCTGAACCAGCGGCTTGGCAAGGTTGATAGCTGTCTGACCACCGAGGGTAACGATTACGCCCTCCGGCTGCTCGTGGTGGATGATGTTCATCACATTCTCAACGGTCAGCGGCTCGAAGTAGAGCTTATCGGAGATAGTGTAGTCTGTAGATACGGTCTCAGGGTTGTTGTTGATGATAATCGCCTCATAACCCGCCTCGCGGATAGCCCAAATAGCGTGTACGGTCGAGTAGTCGAACTCTACACCCTGACCGATACGGATAGGACCTGAACCCAGAACGACAATCTTCTTGCGATTGGATACGATAGACTCATTCTCCTGCTCGTATGTAGAGTAGAAGTATGGGATATAGCGGTCGAACTCGCCTGAGCAAGAGTCGATAATCTTATATACAGGTTTGATGTCGAAACTCTCACGCAGCTCGAATACCTCGCGCTCGGTCATACCCCAGAGCTGGCCGATAAACTTATCGCCAAAGCCCATACGCTTAGCCTCATAGAGTGCCTCCTTCTCGCCCTTAGCCTCTGCAAGACGACGCTCCATACGAACGATATTCTTGAACTTCTCAAGGAAGAGCATATCAATCTTTGTGCGGTCATAAATCAGCGAACGGTCTATGCCACGACGCAGCAGCTCTGCAATGGCGTAGATGCGGTCGTCAGTACCGCGAGTGATATATACGAGCATATCCTGTGTGGACATCTCGTCGAACTTCTTGTGGTGGATGTGGCATACACCGGTCTCAAGTGAGCGCAGAGCCTTGAGCAAGCTCTCCTCGATAGTACGACCGATACTCATTGCCTCACCTGTAGCCTTCATCTGCGTTCCCAGCTCGTTTGAAGCCTCGCTGAACTTATCGAATGGGAAGCGTGCCACCTTTGTCACTACGTAGTCAATAGCAGGCTCGCAGCAAGCAGGGGTACCCTCCAACAAAATCTCATCAAGGGTCATACCTATAGCCACCTTTGCAGTTACGCGGGCGATAGGGAAACCACTCGCCTTAGATGCAAGGGCAGATGAACGAGATACGCGAGGATTTACCTCGATAATATAGTACTTGAATGAGAGTGGGTCGAGTGCAAACTGCACGTTACAACCACCCTCAATCTTGAGTGCACGAATGAGTCTGAGTGCGCTGTCACGCAACATCTGGAACTCCTTATTTGAGAGGGTCTGTGCAGGTGCAACAACGATACTATCGCCTGTGTGGATACCTACAGGGTCCACATTCTCCATACTACAGATGGCGATTGCAGTGTCGTTCTTATCGCGCATCACCTCGAACTCAATCTCCTTGTAACCCTTGATACTCTTCTCTACAAGCACCTGGTGTACAGGAGATACGGCCAGCGCATTACGCATCATCTCGCGCAACTGCTGCTCATCGTCGGCAAAACCACCACCTGAACCACCGAGGGTGAAGGCAGGACGGAGAACTACAGGGTAGCCAATCTTCTTTGCCACCTCAACAGCCTCATCTACCGAATATACAATCTCTGACGGGATAACCGGCTCGCCGAGCTTGATACAGAGCTCCTTGAACATCTCGCGGTCCTCAGCCTGCTCGATGCTCTGGAAAGATGTACCGAGAATCTCTACCTGACACTCCTCCAAAATACCCTTCTTGGCGAGCTGAACTGCGAGGTTAAGACCTGTCTGACCACCAAGACCCGGAACGATAGCGTCAGGACGCTCGTAGCGGATAATCTTTGCGACATACTCCAACTTCAGCGGCTCCATATATACCTTGTCGGCAATGAAGGTGTCGGTCATAATGGTTGCAGGGTTAGAGTTCACGAGAATAACCTCGTAACCCTCCTCCTTGAGTGCAAGGCACGCCTGGGTACCTGCATAGTCGAACTCGGCTGCCTGGCCAATAACGATTGGGCCGGAGCCAATAACCATCACTTTCTTGATATCTGTTCTCTTAGGCATTTTTGTTATCCTCCATCAGTTTAATGAATTTATCGAAAAGGTATGCGCTGTCATTTGTAGCTCCCGGAGCGCCCTCGGGATGGAACTGTACTGAGAAGACCTTGTCCTTGCGGCACTCAACGCCTACTACGCTGCCATCAAGAACGTTGGTGTGGGTGACGGTGAGGTTTGTCTTGCTCTCAACATCCTTTGCTATGGTGTACTCCATACTCATACCGGTCATCTCAATACGGTTTGTAATGGCGTTACGGATAGGACGTGCACTTGCGCGATTTCCGCCCTCAACGCTCTCGACAGTAGCACCGTATGCCATACCGATAAGCAGGTGACCGAGACTGATACCCATCATCGGAAGCTCACCACGCAGAGCCTTGATAAGCTCAATAACCTGCGGAAGGTCTGTAGGAGAGCCCGGACCATTCGAGATAAAGATACCGTGCGGATTGAATGCACGAATCTCCTCGATAGGTGTGTTGTAAGGCACGATAATTACGTTGCACTCACGACGGTTAAGCTCCTCGATAATTGCACGCTTAACACCGCAATCGACAACCACAACATCGTACTTGTGGTTAGGGGTACGAGAGTACCAACGCTTACGGCAGCTAACCTTTGAAACCACATCCTTCTCAGCAGGGGTGCTCTCGATAAGCTTTACTGCATCCTCAATGCTCATATCGGCATCTACGATAGCTGCGCGAGTTACACCACCATCACGCAGAGCACGTGTCAGTGCGCGAGTATCAACGCCATAGATACCCGGGATAGAGTTCTCCTCCATAATCTCGTCAATGGTCTTGGTATAGCGGAAGTTGCTCGGCATTGTGCAGTACTCACGAACCACAAGACCGCCTATGCTGACGATGCGTGACTCGAAGTCCTCATCATTGATACCGTAGTTTCCGATAGTAGGGTAGGTCATAACCACAATCTGATTGTAGTTGCTTGGGTCGGAGATAATCTCCTGATAACCCACTACCGAGGTGTTAAATGCAATGTTGCAAACAGCCTGACGGTCGGCACCAAAGCCGTAGCCCGAAAAACTCTTGCCATTACTCAGTACAAGTCTCTTCTCTTTCATACAATTTATATAATTATTTTATTCGTTCTCTCTCCAAACCACCTTGCCTCCAAAGAGTGTTAGTCGGCAACGGCCAAGCAACTCCCAACCCTCAAATGGTGTCGCCTTGCCCTTTGATAAGAAGGTGCTGCTATCAACCTTGAATGGGGTAGTGGTGTCAAATACCGCAATGTCGGCCCTTTGTCCAACCTCCAAACCTCCACCGAGGCGGAAGATGCGACGTGGATTGTCACACATCAGCTCAATGAGCTTCTCGATGGTGATAATACCTGTGCGAACAAGTTTGGTGTAGCATACTGCAAATGAGGTCTCAAGACCCACAACGCCCATAGCACTGCCCGCAAGACCCTTGCTCTTCTGCTCGGCTGTATGCGGTGCGTGGTCGGTGGCGATAACCTCGATAGTGCCGTCTATAATACCCTCGATAAGTGCATCGCGGTCAGCCTCGCTACGAATTGGCGGGTTCATCTTGAATCGACCCTCGTTCATAATATCCAAATCGACCATAGTCAGGTAGTGCGGACCTGTCTCTCCCGAAACGGGCAGACCCATACGCTTGGCGTTGCGCAGAGCGATAACGCTGTTGCGTGCCGACATATGGCAGAAGTGGTAACGACAGCCGCTCTGGGCTATCAAATCTATATCACGAATAAACGGCATATACTCCGAACAGGCAGGGATACCCTTGTGTCCGTTCAGTGCCGCATAGTCGCCTGCGTGGATATAACCACCGGCGAGCAGACTCTCATCCTCGCAATGTGCCGCAATAATACCATCTACAGCGGCAATGCTCTTCATCGCCTCGAGCATAACCTCGCGGCTCTGCACGCCACTGCCGTCATCCGAAAAACCTACGCAGTGTGGTGCAAGTGCTGCTGCATCGACAATCTGCTTGCCTATACGGCGATTGGTAATTGTCGCATAAGGGCGAACCTCGATTACCGCTTGCTCATCAATCATCGCCTGCTGGATGGCGATATTCTCAACACTATCGGGTGCGGGGTTGAGGTTTGGCATCGATAGTACTGTGGTTACGCCACCATGTGCAGCTGCCGCAGTACCGGTAGCGATGGTCTCCTTCTCGGAGTAGCCCGGCTCGCGAAGATGTACGTGTGCATCGGCAAGTCCGTAGGTGACAACGCATCCTGTAGCATCGAATATTTCGGTCTGATTGTCTGCTGAAATATCGGTGCCGATAGCCGCAATAATACCATCCTCAATAAGGATATCGGCGATGCGGGATTTGCCCATTCCTACAGCCAATCCGCCACGTATCAGTAACTTGCCTTTGTTCATAACTGCTTATATAAAAAAACAGGCGACCCGTAGGCCGCCTGTAAATTAAACAAAATGTGAAACAGAAACCTCGTAACCCCAATCCTGAGGCCCGTATGCTGACAATATGTTGTTTGAAAGCATCATACTCTTCTGTTCGTTTATATTGGTGACAAAATTAGTGAAATTTTGCCAAACAACCAAAGGTTTTTGCCGTAAAAAGTGCAATTTTACAGACAAAATCTGCAATTTATCGCGGAAGTACGCTATATGAGAGTTTTGCGTATGCACGCTCAGCCTTCTCAAGCGCCTTTTCAACGGTCTGGTCAGTTGCGAGAATAACACCGAAACGACGGTGGCCAACAACCTCCGGCTTGCCGAAAATACGAATCTGAACACCCTCCTCAGCAACTACCTGGTCGAGATTTTCAAATACAACCTTGTCTGTATTGCCCTCGACTACAATCGCCTTTGAAGCGCTTGCACCATAGAAACGAACAGATGGAATAGGCAGACCGAGCACTGCGCGAGCGTGGAGTGCAAACTCCGACAAATCCTGCGAAATCATAGTTACCATACCTGTATCGTGCGGACGTGGTGAAACCTCGCTGAAGATAACCTCATCACCCTTGATGAACATCTCTACACCGAAGATGCCGTAACCGCCAAGCGCACCTGTAATCTTGTGCGCAATCTCCTTTGCCTTTGCCTTTGCAACCTCGCTCATAGGCTGTGGCTGCCAAGACTCACGATAGTCGCCATCTACCTGGTGGTGACCAATAGGCTCAAGGATTGTAGTACCTGCACTGTGACGCACTGTGAGCATGGTAATCTCGTAGTCGAAATCTACAAAACGCTCAACAATTACTCGACCAGCACCTGCACGGCCACCCTCCTGAGCAATAGTCCAAGAGTTCTCAATATCAGCCTCGCACTTTACTGTGCTCTGACCGTGACCTGAAGATGACATAATAGGCTTAACTACGCAAGGGATACCAACCTCAGCAATAGCTGCAAGATACTCCTCCTTAGTCTCTGCAAAACGATAGAAAGATGTTGGCAGACCGAGCTCCTCGGCAGCAAGACGACGAATACCCTCACGGTTCATTGTCAGCCAAGCTGCCTTAGCTGTCGGAGTGACGCTGTAGCCCTCCTTCTCAAGCTCTACGAGTGTAGGTGTAGCGATAGCCTCAACCTCAGGGATGATGTAGTCAGGCTTCTCTGCCTCAATAACGGCTCTAAGTGCCTCGCCGTCCAACATATTGAGAACGTGGCAGCGATTTGCAACCTGCATAGCCGGAGCGTTAGGGTAGCGGTCGCATGCAACTACCTCAATACCATATCGTTGCAGTTCTATTGCAACCTCCTTGCCCAGCTCGCCGGAACCACAAAGCAGAGCCTTCTTACCAACCGAAGTCATCGGTGTACCAATCTTTATCATATCTTTTTGGGTATTAAATTTTGGCAAAGGTAGTAATTTTTTAGCACAATTCGTAAATATTGTAGAGAGTTGTATTGCAATTGATATGTATGTAAATGGATATATACTGATTATCAGATAGTTATATTTGGTAAATATAGATATTTTTACTCGTTGGCGGATTGATAGGTATAGCCTTAGTCAATCCCGATAAAACTCTTGTCGAAAATTTGTTGAAAAAAACGGTGACTATATTTGGCTGTTCGGGAAAAGTGATGTAATTTTACACTCGAATTGTGGGTATATGCCTAAATGACAATAAACTTAACAAACTATATATGAAGAAAGTTGACGTGGTACTCGGTCTCCAGTGGGGAGATGAGGGTAAAGGTAAGGTGGTCGATGTTTTGACCCCAAATTACGATGTTATTGCTCGATTCCAGGGCGGTCCTAATGCCGGTCACTCGCTCCACTTCGGTGGCGAGAAGTTCGTGCTCCACACCGTTCCGTCTGGTATCTTCCGTGATGGCTCGATGAACATTATCGGTAATGGCGTGGTTATCGACCCTGTAATTCTTGCAGAGGAGATTGCTCAGATTGAGGCTTCAGGCGTAGATGTAGTATCTCGTATGAAGATTTCAAAGCGCGCTCACCTCATCCTTCCTACACATCGCGCTCTGGATGCTGCATCTGAGGCTGCTAAGGGTAAGACCAAGATTGGTTCTACTCTGAAGGGTATCGGTCCTGCTTATATGGACAAGACAGGTCGTAACGGTCTGCGTGTGGGTGATATCCTGCTTCCGGACTTCAAGGAGCGCTACGAGGCTCTGAAGGAGAAGCACTTCTTCCAGCTGCGTCAGTATGACTATCAGGTAGATGTAACTGCTTATGAGAAGGAGTGGTTTGCAGGCGTTGAGTCACTCAAGCGTTTTGAGTTCGTAGATAGCGAGATTACTGTAAATAACTACCTTAAGGATGATGTTGCAATTCTTGCTGAGGGTGCACAGGGCTCACTGCTCGACGTTGATTTCGGTACATATCCGTATGTAACCTCTTCAAATACCCTCTGTGCAGGCGTTTGTACAGGTCTTGGTGTTGCTCCTACACGTATCGGTGAGGTATTCGGCATCTTCAAGGCTTACTGCACCCGCGTAGGTAGCGGCCCATTCCCAACAGAGCTCTTCGATGCTACAGGCGAGACTCTCCGTCAGGTAGGTAACGAGTTCGGCGCCACTACAGGTCGTCCACGTCGTTGCGGTTGGCTTGACCTCGTTGCACTTAAGTATGCAGTGATGATGAATGGCGTAACAGGTCTTATTATGATGAAGTCAGATATTCTCAATGACTTCGATACTATCAAGGTTGCTGTTGGCTACCAGATGAATGGCAAGCAGGTTGATTACTTCCCATACGAGGCAGATGACTCTATCGAGCCAATCTACCGCGAGTTTCCGGGTTGGAATTGCGATATCTGCAACGTTCGTAGTTATGACGAGTTCCCTCAGCAGTTCAAGGACTATGTAGCATTCATCGAGGCTGAGTGCGGCGTACCGGTGAAGATTATTTCGGTGGGTCCGGATCGTGAGGAGACTATTGTTCGCTAATTTTGGTTTTACCGTGATAACGCAGCATTAGCTGCACATCCCTTAAAAATCAGCGACGGCTGTACGTTTTAGTACTATCCGTCGCTGATTTTTTTTCACGATGCGCACCTACTACCGCGTTCTGACGATAAAACGGTGCATAGATTGAGCGGAGAATCTACCGCGTTGACCCACCTGCGGTGGCTCTTCACTGCTACGCCTCGGCAATAGCGGTCGCAGTGCTGTGCACTCTAAATGTTAAAATCCGCAAATTTGTAAACAAGTTTCCATTTGCAGATTTTACCCTTTGCAACTTCGTTGTGCGACCGCTATTGCTCTCGGCTGAATCGCAGCGTTCTGACGATAAAACGGTGCATAGAGTAAATTATGTGCAAACTAAAATCTATCTATTTACGCTGCAGTATTCGCGCAACTCGCTGTGGGATAGGGTGTTGGTGTTGTGACGATGGAGTGTGCGATTAATGCAGACGATGCTCTTGACGGCAGGGGAGATATTATTTACCTCGTGCGAAACCATCACGATTGCCATCTGTTTGTTGAGTTGTTGCAGGATGTTGTATAACTCGTTTTCAAACTGCTTGTCGATGAAGTTGGTCGGCTCGTCGAGAATTAACAACTTCGGCTCTGAAATCACGGCACGACAGAGTAATGTGCGCTGCATCTGTCCACCGGATATCTCGCCGATTTGTCGCTCTGAGATTGCGCTAATACCCATTTTGTCAAGTAGTTGCATCGCTTTGGTTCTGTCTGCTCGACTATATCTTGTTGCAAATCCTCGCTCACTCTGTAGGCCTGACATCACCACCTCAAGAACTGAAATAGGGAAGTTGCGGTCAAAAGTAGAGTGCTGCGGCAGATATCCGATAAGTCGCTTATTGCCGTTAAAGAGAGTTGGCGATAGTCGCACCTCTCCGCTATGCGGAAGCGTGCCCAAGATAGCCTTGATTAGGGTAGTCTTACCACCTCCATTCGGGCCGATTATGCAGATAAAATCATCGGCGAAAATCTCCAAATTTACGCTATCTATCGCCACATAGTCGTCGTAACGAACCGTAACATTGCTCAGTGAAACTATGCTCTCCATACTACTCGGTTATAAGGCGTGCAATTTCGCGTATGTTTGTGAATATATCCTCGTCTAACGGATTGATTTCTACAGCATTAGCCCCAATGTCCTCGCAGATAACCTGCACGCTCGATTCAGGAAACTCGCTCTGATAAAACACGCTCTTTATGCCATCAGCTCGTGCCGCAGAGATGATTTGCGCAATGCGTTTTGCGCTTGCCTCCTTGCCGTCATTCTCGATTGAAACCTGCTCCAAACCGTAGTCTCGAGCCAAATATGTCAGAGCCGGATGGTAGATGATAAAGTAGGGGAGTGATGCTCTGCTTGCCAACTCTGCAACCTCATTGTCAAGCGCTGCAATCTGCTCATTCAGAGCATTATATGCCTCTGTGTATTGCAATGAATCGGGCATTGCTGCCACGATGGCAGTATGTGCATTTTTTGCCATTACTTTCAGCGATTTTGGCGAACACCAGATGTGTGGATCAACTCCGTGATGACAATGCTTGCCGTGGTGCGTGTGGCTGCAACTGCCTGATATTGTGATAATTCCGTGACTCAGGTCAATAACCTTACTCTGGTCGTGCACTCGCTTTAACAGCTGCTGCTCAAAGTCCAATAGACCTGTTCCCAAGACAAGTTTAGCCTTGTTGAGCGTGATAAATTGCTTTGGCGTTGGCTCGAAACTCTCCGGAGAGGCCCCTGCAGGAACTAAAACTTCAACCTTGAAATCATCTCCGACAATCGCCTCGACAATCGGCTTGATTGGAGCAATAGAGACTACGATAACATCCTCGGTACTCTGATTTTTACCGATGCAACTTACCGCAAGCGCTATATATATAAATAGGTATAAAATCTTTTTCATCACAACCAATGTTTCTACAAAGGTAGTGCAAAATTGGCAAATCTGCAATTTATGTATTGGGACAATGAAAAAAGATGCTACGATTTGGTGAGGGTAGCACATTAAAGCATGTCAAAAAGAGCCATAATCAACAACCATAGAGGGGACGTACACAACAAAACGAACATAACGCAAAGCATTATATACATCCAACGCGGCATACGAGGAGCACCGTTAGTATGAAAGTGCCAATGAATCATAGCACAAATATAAGCATTTTTTCTTAATAAACAAATAGCGCCTTAACAGCTATAGCATAGCTCCCCTATTAGTGATTTTTACTAAATTTAACATAAGGTCCATATTACATCATTTTTCAAATATTGCTCTCTCATTGGAGAGAGGTGTGTTTTTGCGGTAAAATTGATGTAAAATATTGATTATGAATATATTAGCACTTATTTGAATGGTGTTTCAACCCTCTGAGAATTGCGTGAAAAGAAAAATCCCGATTGTCGGTCGGGATTTTTTGCTGTAAAACGGCTTAAAAAGAGCCAATGAGAGAAATTTCTATCTCTTCGGAGTGAAACTCTCGAAACTGTGATCTTTGTAGAAGATGACAACTCGCTCAATCTCGGAAGATGGTCTGCTCGGAGCTGACGCTTCAGTAGATGAACTGTTCACCTGACTAAAGAGTGACGAGATTGCCGACTCCTCATTTTGTTCTAAGGCCGAAGAGTCGGAAGAGTTGGAGTTTTGATTTTCATCTTTGACCGACGGGGCAGATGAGTCGATTGCCAACTTGATCTCAGAACTTCCCAACCACCAGTAAGGGTTGTATTGGTTGAAGGTCGAGATGATCTTTGCGGTCAGGGCAAAATTTGGTTGGTTGCGACCACTGAGAATATGAGAGATTACCGGAGCCTTCACGCCGAGCTTCATTGCAATCTCTCCAACTCGCAGACCTGTATCTGCCATCAAAATCTCTAATTTTTCCTTCATTTTGTCAATTTTTACAAAGGTAAACATATTTTACAAAATTAACAACTATTTTGTTAAAAAGTAGAGATGTTAATAGTTATTAACAATGTTTACAACTGTTAATAATAACCTTTTTGTTAAATTTTGAAACCACTTTTATATATAGTTCTACTTGATGTTTGAATGTGTAAATAGTTGAAAATAAGACTATTAAATATAATATGTACCTTATATTATACACAAGCTCTCCCAAATGATAGTTCAATAGTTATGTAGTTAAATTTTTACACAACTAAAACGTGTAACTTGCTGATTATTAGTATATAATATACGAAAGTACAACAACTGAACTGCTCAATATTAGAGGTAAAATTGATAACAAAACCACCCTTTGATAGTAGTGACAAATGTTATCAAAACGGTGTTATTAACAGATGTTAACAGAGGTTGATATTACAAATGTAAATTAACCGAGTGGAGATTTTGTTTACATTTGTTAATTGCATCTGTAAAACTGCTGATTTTTGCGAAAATTTTGGATATTTCTATTAGAGATACTCCCCTTCTGATGTTATTTTTGGGATTTCTACTATATTATGTTAAATATTGATTGTTAATAACAAATAATAAGTCCCTATATCGTTGGATATAAGGACTTTACGTTTTATCGCTCTCTCCCCTATCGGTTGAGTGCTGCTGCAATTTCTACGAACTCTTCTGGAGTTAATTTGAGCTTTTCTTTGCGGAAATCGACGTCGTTTTCGGTGTTCATGGGGATCAAATGGATGTGTGCATGAGGTACCTCAAGACCTAAAACAACCATTGCAACCTTCTTACATCCGCTAAATTCTTTGATTTTTGCTGCAATCTGCTTTGCGAAGATGGTCATACCTGCCAAAGTATCGTCATCCAGGTCAAAAATATAGTCAGTTTCGCACTTAGGAACTACGAGTGTATGCCCCTTAGCGAGTGGATTTATGTCCAAAAATGCGAAATAACGGTCGTTTTCTGCGACCTTATAGCAAGGAATCTCCCCTGCTATGATTCTTGAAAATATGGTTGCCATAGCTTTTATTGTTAAAATATGGTGTTAAAACTCTTCATTCTTGAATTTTGGGGTCAAAATCTCCGTATAAATGACAGCTTTTCTTAAATCGAACTCATCCTCATCGATGGGATTTGGTGCGATTTTAGGGCTATTTGCTGCCTTTTGAGGGGTATTTGCGGGTGTCGCCTGGGTCTTTGCCTTCTTGGTCTTCGCTGTTTTCTTTGACTTATATGTCGGTTTTGGCCCGGGTGTAGCTGTAGTAGTAACTTGGAAGTCGTCCAATATACCACTTAAAGTTTTGCTTAATATATCTTGCATATCGTTCATATCTGTAGTATTTTGCAAAAATTATCCTCCTATTTATTGTTGCGTGTAGTTCTGTCTATAAAGTTAGAGGTTGCTTTGCGGAGGAATAGCACAACACCAACTATGGCTCCAATCATTATTAAGTAATCCATACTCTACTCTTTGTTATCTATGCTTCGTTTTACGCGTTCGAGTCCTTTAATGCTTCTGAGCTTATCCATAATGGCATTCAGCGAGTCTGCATCCTGTACATAAATGCTGATATTGCCCTCAAAAATACCATCGTGGCTGCGAATTGAGACCTCGCGGATGTTTATACTGAAGTCCTCCGAGACGATGCGGGATATCTCTAAAAGCAGTCCCATGCGGTCTATACCGCGTATTTCGATGGTTGATAGGTATGAAACGGCTCTATGTTGTGACCAACGTATCTGATCCCGGATGATATTTTTACCAAAGAGCGATGCAAGGCGGTTGAGCTCGTTACAAGAGGCCTTATGAACGATAATTTTACCCGTCATAGGGTCCTTGAAGCCCACAACACTGTCGCCTGGTAGTGGATTGCAGCAGCTGGCGATGGCAAATTGGTCGTCATTGGTGTTGATTTCAGTAGTATCACTACCCTCTTCATTGCCATCAGATGGCTTTGAATCGCGCCATAACTTCCAGAATTTCAATATTTTACTTGCAGAGCTCGACTTGATAATCTTCTCGATGTTGTCAAGAGAGATAATTCCTGCGCCAATCTTGCTGTAAAGTTCATCCTTGTATTTGCAGCCATAGGCCTGCATTACTTTACGTAACACGCTGCCACTGAGGGTGATATTGAATTGAGCAAGCTTCTCCTCAAATATAGCAAGTCCGTGACTTATATTGTCCTCGCGCTCGCGCTTGAGGTAGCTTGCAATCGCCTGTTTTGCCTTTGTAGTTATGACTATATCTATCCACTCCGGCTTTGGTGAGGCGTTGTCGGCTGTGATAATCTCAATCTGGTCGCCAGAGTTGATTTGCTTGGTGACGGGCTCGATTTTATGGTTAATCTTGGCACCTATAGCCTTGTTTCCAATCTTGGTGTGGATGTCGTATGCGAAGTCCAAGGCGGTAGCTCCAAATGGTAATTTGCGCTGCTCACCTTTTGGTGTAAATACTGTTATTTCAGAGGTATATAACGATAACTTAAAGTTATCCAAGAACTCAACCGCATTCTCCGTAGAGCCGCTTAGGGCATCACGAATCTTGCTCAGCCAATTATCAAAAGCATCCTCATTTTGAGATAGTGTTGCGTGCTTGTACTTCCAATGTGCAGCGAAACCTCGGTCGGCAATATCCTCCATTCGCTGCGTGCGAATCTGTACCTCGACCCAAATGCCATCGTTGCCCATTACTGTTGAGTGTAGGGCCTCGTAACCATTGGCCTTCGGCATACTAATCCAGTCGCGCAGACGGTCCGGTTTTGGTGCGTAAATATCTGTGATAGAGGAGTATATCTGCCAACATTGGGTCTTTTCGGATGGGAATGGCAGCGCCTTGAAGACGATACGGATGGCAAACAGGTCATATACCTCCTCAAATGATATCTGTTTGCGCTGCATTTTTGACCATATCGAATAGACACTCTTTACTCTGCCTGATATCTCATACTCAATGCCATTCTTTTGAAGTATTGCGTGAATTGGCGCGCAGAACTTGTTGATATACTGCTGTCTTTCGGGCTCTGTCTCCTCAATTTTTCGCTGTATTTCGTTGTACTCGTCAGGGAAACGGTACTTCATACACAAATCCTCCAGCTCGCTCTTTATCGGGAATAGTCCGAGACGATATGCAAGTGGAGCGAAGAGATGTATGGTCTCTCCTGTTATCTTAATCTGCTTATCTTTAGGCATATAGCCCAAGGTACGCATATTGTGCAGACGGTCGGCAATCTTGATAAGAATAACCCTGACGTCGTCTGAAAGCGTAAGCAGTACTTTGCGGAAATACTCCGCCTGGGCAGATGTGTCGGCGTTAAAAACCCCCGACATCTTTGTTAGTCCATCGACCATTGAGGCTATCTTCTGCCCGAAAATGCGCTCTATATCCTCAATGGTGTAGTCGGTATCCTCTACAACGTCGTGCAATAGCGCAGCAACGACCGATTTGACACCTAAACCTATCTCCTCGATGACAATTTTTGCCACAGCAATAGGATGCAGGAGGTAAGGCTCTCCTGAACGGCGCCTTACCCCCTGGTGTGCCTCCTTGGCAAGGAAGAATGCACGATTGATGAGGTTGCGATCATCGTCGCCTTTGCAAATCTTATCGCAGGAGCGCTTTAGATCTTGCCAAGCATCATCAATAAGTATTTCATCCTCTTTGCTGTAGTACATATTACATAAAGTAATACTTTAGTTGTTATTTAGCCATCATTGCCTCGCGAACTTTGCCCTCAATCTCTGCGCAAACCTCTGTATTTGCGGTGAGGAAGTCCTTAACGGCATCTCTACCCTGGCCAATCTTTGTCTCTCCGTATGAGAACCAAGAGCCTGACTTCTTGATAATGCCGTAATCTACTGCAAGGTCAATAATCTCGCCAAGTTTTGAGATACCCTCGCCGAACATGATGTCAAACTCTGCCTTTTTGAATGGAGGTGCCACCTTGTTCTTCACAACCTTCACACGTGCACGAGCACCGAGCTGCTCCTCGCCATCCTTGATAACGGATGTGCGACGGATGTCGATACGTACGCTGGCGTAGAACTTAAGGGCATTACCACCTGTTGTGGTCTCCGGGTTGCCATATACAACGCCAATCTTATCACGCAGCTGGTTGATGAAGATACATACGGTCTTGGTCTTTGAGATGCTTGCAGTGAGCTTTCTGAGTGCCTGTGACATCAGACGAGCCTGCAAACCCATCTTTGAGTCGCCCATCTCGCCCTCAATCTCCGCCTTTGGAGTAAGGGCTGCAACAGAGTCGATAACGATAATGTCGATAGCGCTTGAACGGATGAGTGAGTCGGCAATCTCAAGTGCCTGCTCACCGTTGTCCGGCTGTGAAATGAGCAGATTCTCAACATCTACACCCAACTTTTGAGCATAGTAGCTGTCAAAAGCGTGCTCTGCGTCGATAAATGCAGCAATACCGCCCTGCTTCTGTGCCTCTGCAATGGCGTGAATAGCAAGTGTAGTCTTACCTGATGACTCCGGGCCATAAATCTCAATCACACGACCCTTTGGATAGCCACCTACGCCGAGTGCTACGTCAAGGGTGATAGAGCCTGACGGGATAACCGGAATATCGGTCACCTGCTCGTTGCTCATGCGCATAATGGAACCCTTGCCGAAATCCTTCTCGATCTTGTCCATTACCGCCTTTAATACTTTCAGTTTCTCTGAATTAACTTCTGCCATAATATTATAAATTTATATTCTTATTTAACTTCAAAAACCTCTGCAGCCAATGAAAACAATAAAAGACTGCTAAAAAACAATACGAACAACATTTTGCACTCAAAGTTAATAATTTCTTTTCAATTTACCAAGTCATAACGCTCTCTATTTGACTCTCAAACTCCGCCTTATTGCGATTTACACGCGTCATACACGCAGGACATAGTATTGCAACCTCTGTATCAACGCTGCACTGACAACCAACACAGGCACGAATAACGCCAAAATCATCATCTGCAATGTGCATAAAAGATGTACCACACTTCTTGCACTTAATTGTGTAACTTGCTCCCATAATTGTAAAGTTTTTATCTGTTTGTTTTTCCTTTCTGAATGCAAAATAACACCCCTTTTGTGACAACTTGTGACACAGAATAAAAAGGCTTGAAATTTTGTTGAAAAAAGTGCAAAAAAATAGACGCATACCCTAAAATATGTGTCTAATAGTGCTGAATATTGGTATTTTTGGCTACTTCTCCTCCGGTAGCATCGAGATATTTAAGCCGATGTTGTTCTCGTTTGTTACATCCTCTCTGTGGCGCCAATAGTAGCCATTCTCGCCACCATCGATATCCTCGGCATATATTACAACGTTATGCTCGAATTGGTGGTCGATATAGAACTTACCATCAGCATCTGTAATTGCGCTGATATCCTCCTCGCTTGCAACCCTTACCCTAATGCCCGGGATAGGCTTATCGGTCTTGCGGTCCACAACAGTTCCGCTGATGCCGTCAAATGGGTCGAAATCATAGACATCATCATAAGATGTTGGAACTCCGTAGCAGGCAGAGAACATTGGTGTAACCGAGAATCCGAGCAGGTAGAGGACGGCTCTCTTAAGACGGGATTTTGTCGATGATTTCATAACGACGAGGTTTTAGTGGATAAACTACTGACACAAAGGTAGATAAAAATCCCCTATAAAGCAAATTTATAGGGGATAAATGTAAAATATACTTTACTTTTTACTACTTTGGAATAGATGCAGCCTTGACGCGGAAGAAGTTTGTATTTGTGTCGGTACTCTCCCAAAGGCGATATTCAGAGTGGTTACCCCAACCTGCAGGGCGATCCTTGATCTTTGTGTCCTCGTCGGTGTCGTTATCGACATAGTTGCCAATCATCGCGTGCCAAGCCTTAATGCGGGCGATAGATTTGGTGTAGTAGAACTCGCCTGTGCTTGCGCAGAGCTCGTTAAGGGCGTTGATATATATCTTCTTATAGTCCTCAAACTGCAAAATCTTTGAAACAAGCGGCGAAGTGTCACTATTACCCCAATTAAGTGGGTCGTGACGGCCTGAGTCGCTCTGAACACCGCAGTTGTGGCTTGTTCCGAGCGTATTGTCGTAGTCGTACGGAATAAGGTAGAACTTGTAGTTGTTCGGATCGGTTGAGTTGAAGTAGATGTAGAAGTTATTGGTGTTGTTCCAATAGTCATCCCACATACCGACAGCTACATTTACCGCGTATGTGCGCAGGAAGAGGTCGATGTCAATCACCTCGCCCAACCAATCGTGGAGCTGCTGACCCTTCAGGTCGCGAAGCTGCTTCATAAAGTTGAGCAGCTGGCTCTTTGCTGCGCTCAGGTCGCTGTTTATCTCCTCTACCTCATATACAGGGTCGTAGCTGCCGTCGCTCTCGCCCATGCTTGCGTTCTTGTCGCGGTCGTAGTTGAGCGATGCACCGTAGTTGCACTTCCAAAGGTTGCCCTTGTGGCTACCAAACTTATCCTTACGCATCTTGAGGTAGGTGTCGTCGATGGTCTCGTTCATCTCATAAACGCCGTAGTATGCAGGCTGATTATCGCCCTCTACATGTACCCAGAGACGGCAATAGCAGTTTTCTATAGCTGTCCATACGCCAAAACGACGGAAGAGGTCGTAGCAGAAAATCTCGCGGCAATATGCAGCATCATCCTTAAACCACTTAAGGTACATCTTGCGCACGCCACGTAGTGTGTGCTCCTCGTCTTTGTTGTACTTGCGGAAGTTGAATTGGAAGTGGCAGTGCTGCCAATCGGCATTGTTTGCCACGTGGTTGCAATTGCCATTTTCAGGGCGACGACGTGAAGTATTGCCCTTCAGACGCACACCTGCATCTGTAATTGAGTACTCATCGCCCTTCAGCTTAATCTTTACAGCGCAATGGATATACTCCTTGGTATTGCTGTCCTTGTCATACTCGGCAAGTAGGCGGTTCCACTCATCAAGCGAAACGGTCATCGTAATCTCCGGAACGTGTGTTGTGTCGAATACATAACTGCGCTCGTCACCCCACTCTACAGGTGGCTTTTGGGTGTTGTCGCCACTGTTGTCGCCACTGTTGTCACCACTGTTGTCACCGCTATTTTCGCCACCTCCGCTCTGCTCGTTGTCAGGATTTACCGGAGTGTTGTCTGCTCTGTCATCTCCAAACTCTCCACATGAAACCGAGAGGAGAAATGAGAGTAAAATTAGTAGAAGTTTCATCTAAAGTATCTATTTATGTAGTTTGTTATATATGCCTTTAATTCAGTAGATTCGATAATCTCTATATCATCCATCAGTCCTATTACGAAACGACCCACACCCTGCATATTTGCAACATTGGTTTCGAGTAGCCAATGGTTGTCGTCCTCCTGTGAAATATACCTCTCCGAGAGTGGATACTCCTCCATCAGAAGGTTATATGAGAGGTGTCCGAGGCGCAATTTTATCGGGATAATCTGCTGATCGTGCGAACTGCTCATACGGAAGATGTCGATAAAGTCGGCCTTGTGTTTGTCGCTGTGCTGCCACTCTGTGCCGCAAAGTTCAACCTTGCCGATGCGGGCTGTTTTGAAGATTTTGCAGCAGTTGTCGTCCAAATCGTAACACCAGATATTGACGTAGTTTGTGGTAAATGCAAATGGCTCTACCCTACGGTCTCTCCTTGAGTGGGAGGATTGGTAGCTGTGCAGGATGACCTGCTCACGGTTTTCTATGGCCTCGATGAGCGAGTGTACATTGCTCGCATTCTGACCCTTGACAATTGTATCGGCAAGGGTTCGGCTGTCATAGACGGAGTATAGCTTGCGCTTAAGGTTCTGCTTGAGTAGGTTTGTGTCGTCAATGCTCTCAATGGCACGTCGCAGAATAACTGCCTCCTCCTCTGTAAAGTGAACAAGCTGCGAAATATCCTTAAAGTGCGGCGACTCCTTGTCCAAACGGATGCAGTTGCCACTCTTCTTAATCACAAAACCGGCGTCGCGGAAGGTGTCGATGTAGCGATATATGGTTCTGCGGGACATATCGAGGCGCTCGGCAATATCATCTACCGAGTACTCGACATTTGCAGTGAGCATCTTCATCAGACGCAGTAATCTCTCAATTTTGGGCTGATCCATATCTGCAAAGGTAGTAAAGATTTGGTTGAAAACAAAAATCGGCATAGATAACTATGCCGATACGAGTCTTTCGAGCTCCTCTACCTGAAGTTTGAATGCCTGGTCGGTATCAATCAGGTTTGTGATTGTCTTGCACGAGTGCAGCACTGTTGCGTGGTTTCTGTTGCCAATCGCAGCACCGATAGCCGATAGTGGAATCTTTGTCAGTTGCTTGGCAAGGTACATCGCTAATTGGCGGGCAATAGCCACCTCGCGGGTACGCTCGGCAGAGTTAAGTCGCTCCTTGTCGATGTTCAGATAGCTGCAGACGGTGTCGATAATATGCTCGATGGTTATCTCCTTCTGATAGAGTGAGATATATCCCTTCAAAATCTCCTTTGCAAGCGAAATGGTAATCTTCTTGCCCATAAAAGAGGTGTTTGCAACAAGTGAAGAGATTGCACCCTCAATCTCGCGAATATTTGCCGAGATATTGTCTGCAAGGTAGTTGATAACATCCTCAGGGATATTTGCGCCCAAACGCGCCGCCTTTGCCTTGATAATCTTAATCTTGGTCTGGAAGTCCGGAATACGAATCTGTGCAGACAGACCCCACTTAAAGCGGGTGAGCAGTCGCTCCTCAATATCCTTCAACTCCACAGGTGGCTTATCAGAGATAAGTACAAGCTGCTTGCCCGACATCTGTAGGTGGTTGAAGATGTTGAAGAAGGCGTTCTGAGTACCCGGCTTGCCTGACAGCTCCTGAATATCGTCGAGAATAAGCACATCTACACCCTGATAGAAGTGGATGAAGTTCGGAATATTCTTCTCGATAGTCGCTGCCTGGAACTGAGACTGAAACTTGCTCATCGCAACATAGAGCACCTGAAGCTCCGGATGACGCAGACTAATCTCGTTACCGATAGCCTGTGCAACGTGGGTCTTACCCAATCCCGAATCACCATATATATATAATGGATTGAACGGGGTGCTGCTGCCCGGATTGATTGCTACGGCCATACTCGCTGAACGAACCAAACGGTTGCACTCGCCCTCGATGAAGTTCTCGAAGGTGTAGTTGTGGTTAAGTTGCGGGTCAAAACGAGGAATTGGTCGCGGAATGCCCGGAATTGTCACAGGATTTTGTATCTTTGTAGGGTCGATACGGTTCGGTATGCTCTGACTTGTGCTGTCAGCCGCCGAAGAGATGGTCGGCTGCTCGCTCTTTGGCACAGCATAGCAGAGTCTGGTCTGATAACCAAATGACTCGGCGATAAGCGGACGAAGTACATTTATATAGTGTCCCTCAATCTTATCGACGAACGATTTGCTCGGTACTCTAAGACGCAACTTAGAACCATCGAACTCAAGTGGTACGATGGGCAGAAACCATTTGGCAAACTCCTCAGCAGAGGTCTGAGCCTGAATCTGGCTTAGACAATTTTGCCAGGCATCCTTGTATGCGACAGAAGTAGTGAGCATATTACTGATTATCAACTATTTATAAATTTGGGTAAGTGTGTCGGACGAGCCTCGAAAATTCGGCTTTCGTTTTGACAATGCAAAGTTGTGAATAAATTTATATTAAAAAAAATGCCTTACCTATTGTTTGTTTGAAATTTTATGTTATAGGAATACGGAACTAAAATTAGATTAAAAATTTAACTCGCTGATAATGAATAATAGAAAAAATTTCACTATATTTGCATTGAGAGAAATTAAGTATAGCAAACACTTTTACTATAAGAAATTTTTATAAACACTAAACTATAAAACAGAACACAATGAACACTTTGGATGCATTAGTACAGAGCAAGGCTCAGGCGTGGCTCGATGGAGATTACGATGAGGCTACAAAGGCGCAGGTTCGCCATCTGATGGAGAATGATCAGAACGAACTTATCGAGAGTTTTTACAAGGATCTCGAGTTTGGTACCGGTGGTCTTCGCGGTATTATGGGTGTAGGTACAAACCGTATGAACAACTATACTGTAGGTTTTGCTACACAGGGTCTTGCTAACTACTTGAAAATCAATTTCCCAGGCGAGGAGATTCGCGTAGCTATCGCTCACGATTCTCGTAACAACTCTCGCACATTTGCTGAGCGTGTTGCAGATATCTTCGCTGCCAATGGCTTTAAGGTATTCCTCTTTGATGCCCTCCGCCCTACCCCTGAGTTGAGCTTTGCTATTCGTGAGCTGAACTGCCAGTCGGGTGTTATGGTTACTGCATCGCACAATCCGAAGGAGTACAACGGCTACAAGGCCTATTGGGCAGATGGTTCTCAGGTAACCTCTCCACACGATGTAAATATTATTAAGGAGGTTGAGAAGATTACCGAGGTTAGCCAGGTGCTCACAGGTGGTAATCCTGAGAATATCACCATTCTTGGTGAGGAGTTCGACCAGAAGTATCTTGCAGCTATCAAGGCTCTCTCACTCTCTCCTGAGTGTGTGGCTAATAATGCAGATATGAAGATTGTCTATACCCCACTTCACGGTGCCGGTGTAAATCTTGTTCCTGCTTCGCTTGCAAACTTCGGTTTTAAGAATGTTATTACCGTTAAGGAGCAGTGTGTTCTTGATGGTAACTTCCCTACCGTTGCCTCTCCAAATCCGGAGGAGCGCAAGACTATGCAGATGGCTATCGACCTTGCACAGGCGCAGAATGCAGACCTCGTGCTTGCTACTGACCCTGACTCAGACCGTCTTGGCGTTGCTCTGCGTACAGGTAAGGGCGACTACGTTCTTCTGAATGGTAACCAGACTCTGGTGCTCATTATGTGCTACCAGCTCACTCGTTGGGCAGAGCTCGGTCTGATTAAGGAGGGTGACTATGTTGTTAAGACTATCGTTACCTCTATGATGCCGGATGCTGTTGCTGCTCACTATGGCGTGAAGTGCTACAACTGCCTGACAGGCTTTAAGTATATCGCAAAGATTATCCGCGAGCAGGAGGGTAAGCACACCTATATCGGTGGTGGTGAGGAGTCATTCGGCTACCTTGCAGGCTCTTATGTACGCGATAAGGATGGTGTATCGGCTTGTTCACTGGCTGCTGAGGCTGCTGCTTGGTGCCGCGATACAAAGGGTATGACCCTCTATGAGTGGTTGCAGGATCTCTATGTTAAGTTCGGCTTCTACCGCGAGAGCCTTGTAAATGTTGTTCGTAAGGGTAAGGATGGCGCAGAGCAGATTCAGAATATGATGGTCGAGTTCCGCGCAAACCCTCCAAAGAGTATCCTTGGCTCGCCTGTGGTTCAGGTTTATGATTATAAGACCCTTGAGGTGCTCGATACAGTTACTGGCGTTAAGTCACCTATCGAGGGTATTGAGGATAAGAGCAATGTTCTTCAGTGGATTACCGCTGACGGCACAAAGGTCTCTGTTCGTCCTTCAGGTACCGAGCCAAAGATTAAGTTCTACTTCGGCGTTAAGGCTACCCTGCCATCTGTAGATCAGTTTGATAAGGTGCAGGCAGAGTTGGATGCGAAGTTTGAGGCTATTAAGGCGGAGCTCAATCTGTAATTTGTCGTGAAAATGTGTCATATATGGCACATCCCTTAAAAACCAACGGCGGCTGTACGTTTTAGTACTATCCGCCGTTGCTTTTTTTGCACGATGCACCATCTCTAACACATTTTGACGACAAATGGTTTTATCGTGATAGTGTCACACCTTCACCATAGTATGTCCCATCCGTGCCTATATCACGATGTACTGCATCTGCATACTTTTGACGATAAAATGTGCAAAAGAAACTCGGCGTGCGAACTCTGATTTGCTTTTAGCCGTTATCTTGTACTGCGTAGCCAGGAAACCCGAAAGATTTTTGCACCCGGAGCGAAGCGACCAAGTCCCCCTTTGCCAAAGGGGGATTTAGGGGGAATGTCAATATTTTTGTAAAGTATTAGTATCGGTAATTGTTTTCGGATTTAGGATGCTATCGAAGATAGCGCAAGAAAAGAAAACCCCTCACTCAAGCTCGCTTGAAAGTGAAGGGTTTATTTTGTTGAATAGCCTCAAGGCTATCCTAAATCCGCAATAGCCAACAGTCAACAGCTCAACTACTTAGACTTGTATGGGCCGTGGATGGATTTTACACGGTACTCAAAGTCGCTGTCGTCAAGCATATAGACATAGAACTTCTTGCCACCTGGCTTTACGCGCAGAACGATATGGCCGTCATAGCCACTAAGGCGCTCGATGAGCTCTTTATTTGCAGCGGCAATGTCCGGGTGGATATTGGTTGAAAAGAAGCCTTCGCAGTTCGGGAGTACTCGTGTAAGTGGCTCCGGATGGGGTTTATTTGCCGCAAAACTGTGGTTTAATATGACCTGAGGGTCAAAGTTAAACTCCTGCATCATTATACCCCAACCGTTGTAGGCCAAGTGGTGGTGACACTTAAAGGCGTCGAGGTTGTTGTTGCCCACATAGTCGCGGAAGTAGAATGCGGTCATATTTTGTGAAGTCCACGATACATCACCGCAAGCGATATAGTCAAAATCGCCGTATGAGAGGTGAAAACCGCACGAAGCAGGGTTTCCGCCGCGGCGAGGTTTGCCACCAATCAACATACCGTTGCCATCTCCATCTTTGCCCCACACAAAACCGTTGGCGCAGATGTTGAAAACAGAGAAGTTATCGTACTTCTTGGTCTTCTTAACCAAAACAATCTGCTCCTTGCCCGGTGTAAAGCGGTCGGCAGTAAATCTACCCTCTTTTACACCCCAAGTGACAAATTTTGCCCAATCCTTCGATAGCTGACCCTCCATTTTCGGAGTTACCGCATCCTCGACGTATGTCGGATATGCTCGGTCAAGAATATGTCTGTATGGTACAAGGTCGTACAGAGCCAACAGTCCCGACTTGCGATAACCTGCCTCCGCTGTGCCGATAACCATACTGGTACTGCCTATATGGTCGGTGTGAAAGTGTGATGGTAAGCAGTAGTCAATCTCGCTCTCTCCCTTTGGTAGAAAGTGCTTGATATACTTGGCGTAGGTTATATATGGTCGGGTCTGCTCGTTCGGACGCTGAGCTGTGCTAATTTTGCCCTTTGAGACTTCACCTGCATCTACAAGCAGTGTTGTGCCGTCAGGGAGTATGTAGAAACAGCACTCTCCACGACCGCTATTGATAAAGTGAATATCTAAACACCCCTCGCTCCAAGCTGGTAGAGTCTGCCCAACCTTTGCATTAAATTGACCATTGCATAGGGATATGCCGAGAAGTGCAAAAATAGAGATTAAGAATATATATCTTTTCATAATGCTCTCTTTTATTTTGATTTATAAGGTCCGCAGATGAACTTTACGTTGTAATTCAGATTAGTGTCGTCAAGCATATATACATAGAACTGATCGCCGCCAGGAGCCACTCTGAGCACGATATGTCCATTGTATGCGGTAATCTTGTCCATTATCTTATTGTCCTTAACATCCTGATTATTGGCAATGTCTGAGTGGATATTTGTCGCGAAGAAACCAGAAATTTTAGGCAGTATATAATCAGATGTCAATTTTCCAACATCTGGCTTGTTGCTTGTAAAGCAGTGGTCGAGTACAATGCGTGGGTTGAAATTACACTTCTGCATCTGTGTTCCCCAAGAGTTTGATGCAAGGTGGTGGTGGCACTTGAAAGCCTCAAGATTACCCTCGCCGATAAAGTCGCGGAAGTAGAAAGCAACCAAATTCTGTGGAGAACTTACCAAGTCACCGCAAGCGATGTAGTCAAAATTGCCGTATGTGATGTGGAAACCGCAAGAAGAGGAGTTTCCGCCACTCTTCTGCTTAGAACCCAGCAGAGTTTGGTTACCTTCGCTATCTTTGCCCCATACAAAACCGTTGGCGCAGATGTTGAAAACGGAGAAGTTGCTGTACTTCTCGGCGTTATTAACCAGAACAATTTGCTCCTTGCCTGGGGTGAAACGTTCAGCGGTGAATTTACCCTCTTTGACACCCCAATTTACAAAGATGCCCCAATCCTTAGAGAGCTCTCCGCTAAGTGGTGGCGTTACATCGTCCTCTGCGTATGTAGGATATGCTCTATCGAGGATGTGGTTGTAAGGCACCTCGTCAAAAAGCGCGAACAGTCCTGACTTGCGATAGCCTGCCTCTGCGGTCTCTGTTGCAGCATCCGCAGAGCCGATATGGTCGATGTGGAAGTGCGATGGAGCGCAGTAGTCGATAGCTGTTTTGCCCTTAGGCAGGAAGTGCTTGATGTAGTTTGCATAGACCCTATACGGACGGATGAGTGCATTTGGGCGCTGTGGAACAGAGATGTCGCTGCCAACAACCTCACCGGCATCTACAAGTAGTGTTGTGCCATCGGGAAGGATGTAGAAGCAACACTCGCCACGTGCAGCGTTGATAAAATGAATATCGAGATGACCTTCACTCCATGCGGGTAGTGGCTTGTTCACCTCGCAGTGTGTTGCTGGAAGCTCCGGAATTTGTACATTGCTGTAGCTGTTGTCGTTACATGCAATATTCAGCAGAGCAAGTGTAGATAGAATTAGTGGATACATTCTCATAGGGTTTTAATTGATTTATGCTACAAAGATATGTAAAAAAACACAAAAAGCAAACTTTTTTCAAGTCTGCTCTTTGTATTTGTATCTTTTTGTTGCTCAATTATACGCAACCCTGTGCAATCATCGCCTCGGCAACCTTCATAAAACCGCCGATATTTGCACCCTTGACGTAGTTTACATAACCATCCTCCTCGGTGCCGTACTTTGTGCAGACCTCGTGGATATTCTGCATAATGGTGTGCAGCTTCTCATCAACCTCCTCTGCTGTCCACTTGATGCGCATTGAGTTCTGCGACATCTCAAGGCCTGAAGTGGCTACGCCGCCCGCATTTGATGCCTTACCAGGGGCATAAAGGAGTTTATTGTTAAGGAATACCTCAATCGCCTCAGGTGTCGATGGCATATTAGCGCCCTCGGCAACGCAGAAACAACCGTTATCTACAAGCAGCTGTGCCTCCTGGCCATTCAGCTCGTTCTGTGTAGCACAAGGCAATGCAATGTCGCACTTAACGCCCCACGGACGCTCGCCGGCGAAGTATTGAGCCTGCGGATACTTCTCTACATACTCCTTAATTCTGCCACGATAGACATTCTTCAGTAACTTGACATACTGAATCTTCTCCTCGTTAAAGCCTTCAGGGTCGTAGATGTAACCAGATGAGTCAGAGAGAGTTACCACCTTTGCGCCTAAACGCATAGCCTTCTCTGCGGCGTGCTGTGCAACATTTCCGGAGCCGGATACGCAGACTGTCTTACCCTTGAAGCTCTCGCCACGTGTTGCGAGCATCTGCTGTGTGAAGTAACACAGACCGTAGCCTGTAGCCTCAGGACGGAGCAACGAACCACCCCAACCAAGACCCTTGCCTGTAAATGTGCCTGTAAACTCGTCACGAAGACGCTTGTACTGGCCGAACATATAACCAATCTCACGGCCACCAACGCCGATATCGCCTGCAGGAACATCTGTATCTTGGCCGATATGGCGATAGAGCTCTGTCATAAATGATTGGCAGAAACGCATAACCTCATTGTCCGAGCGACCCTTAGGGTTGAAGTCCGAGCCACCCTTGCCACCACCCATAGGGAGTGTTGTAAGGCTGTTTTTGAAGGTCTGCTCAAAGGCGAGGAACTTCATAATGCTCAGATTTACAGAGGCGTGAAAACGAATGCCGCCCTTGTATGGACCAAGTGCGCTGTTCATCTGCACACGGAAACCTCGATTAATCTCAATCTCACCGCGGTCGTTGAGCCACGGTACACGGAATATAATCACACGCTCCGGCTCTGCAATGCGCTCCAGAACCTTGAGCTGCTGTAGTGCAGGGTCAGCCACAATATATGGAGCTAATGACTCTGCTACCTCACGAACTGCCTGATGGAACTCAGGCTCGTTAGGATTTCTGGCGATAACTTGCGCCATGAAACTCTCTACATACTTTTTTGCTTGTGTTTCCATAACTAACCAAAAGATATTGATGCTACAAAAGTAGTGTTTTTATAAATTCGTTGTACTCTACAATGGCGATTTTATTGACATTTTATTGACTAAATTACTGCTTTATGGAGTTAAGACGCCATATTGTGCCCTCTATAAAGCTAACCCATATATTGCCATCCTTATCAACTCTTAGGTCATTGGCAGCCGAGTTGGCAAACTTTCCAACACTCACTACCCTGCCGTTTTTATCTACTGCGGCAATCTTGCCACGGCGATTTGCCATATAGATATGCTCTTGAACTGCTGTTAGCGGGCAGAAGCTATGGTCATATCCCCAACCTACATCGCAACACCAACTCTCTGTGTAGCTGTCAGCAGCCATAGGTACGGCCACCATCTCGCCATCCATAGTCTTGGCATAGAATGTATTACCGTCACTACTTAAACCTGTACTTTCACGTACTCTGCGACTCTTGATGCGCCAAATCTGCCGACCGGTTGCAAGGTCTATGTTGGTCATATACCTATCCGGAGCCACAATCATTACCCTACCCTTTGCCACGCGTGGAATGACATGGCCGGGCGATAGCAGCCGATTTTGCGAGCCGTTACCCCAGCGCCATAACTCCTTGCCGTCGTTGCAATCAAGGCAGTAGAGGTGACAATCCCACGCACCGAAGATAATTTTACCCTCGGCAATGGTCGCTCTGCCTTGCGGATGCGCCGTGCCGAAGTTGCTGCACCACTCACTCTTGCCGCTCTTGCAATCGATTTTGAACATTTTGCCGAGCGTACCTATATATAAATAGTCGCTCTCGACAACTCCATTGCCGATATAGGTGTTGCCATCAAGATTCTGCCATACCACCTCGCCACACCTCTTATCGAGGGCTACAATGCCTTGACTGAGCGTTGCAACGATGATTAAATCTTTGTGCAGAACGGGTGTGGAATATATAGGGTCATCGAATTTGTGCAACCATATAAACTCCTTTGTATCAATATTATACGCCTTAACCTCGCCTGCTGAGTTGGCGTAATATAGCACCCCATCCTCGACCTGTGCGGCGGTGTATATTGCGGCGTTGTCCGTAAGAATTTGCTCTGCTGCAAAGTTACCCTTATCAATAGCCTCCGGCTGTGGATCACACGGCAGAGTGTTCACATAGCTGTCATTGCACTGACAAATGGCGTACTTTGGTACAGCAGGCGCTCCAAGTAGTTTTTCGGCTACATATATCGAGTCATTTTGCAACGTGAGAACGGTGTAGCCGTAGTTGCGACTGCTCTCTGTCGGAAGCATAAGACTACGCCCCATAATACCAGGCAGGGAGTCGAAATTCATTAGTCGTGGCTCGTGGTAATGCCCGCAAAGTGAGGCACTTACTCCATATCTCTTCATTAGGGCAACTATCTCCACGCGATTTGTCAAATCCTCGTTGAGGGGATAGTGACACACCGATATTATTCGCCTTTTGCCAGCCTTTTGTAGCTGTTTTTCAATCCAACCCAAGCGGTTACCATCCTCAATCGTTCCATCAGCCATCTTGATATAAGGCCCTGCAGGATAGGCGACAAAGAGGTACTCCCCAGCCGTTGCTGTAGCGCATCCGTTATGCCCCCAATACCTCTCAAAATCCTTGCCGCCACTCTCGCTCCAAGTAGTTTCGTGGTTTCCGTGTGTTACAAGTTGAGGGTGACGAATATTCTTTAGATGGTTGTAGGCACACCGCAGCTCATCATTCGAGCCTATGTTGGTAATATCGCCTGCTACGATAACAAGGTCGAAATTCTGGCTGTTGATATCCTCTACAACGCGTTGCATAATGGTATCGTTGTAGTTCCGTGGCGAGATATGCAGATCGGCAAGCAGCGCAACCTTCACAGCCCTCTGCTGAGTGCAGGCAGCGCATAGAGTAAGGGCGAGAAGGAGTATATAAGTCAGTCGCCTCATAGCGTAAGACCCTTGCGATGCTCGATAATATCACCTGGCTGGCAGTCCAATACCTCACAAATCGCATCGAGGGTCGAGAAACGGATAGCGCGTGACTTTCCCGTCTTGAGCTTTGAGAGATTGACCACAGATACACCTACCCTTTCGGCAAGCTCCGAGAGAGTCATCCTGCGACGGGCAAGCATTATGTCGAGATTTGAGATAATAGCCATATTGTTACTGTTTAGGTTTTAGTTTAAGCAGTGTAATTTCGCTGTCGGTACCAAATCGCATCGGAATACCGAATGTCCCGGAGCCTTCGCTGACATATATCTGCAGGTTGCCCAATCGGTACAGTCCGCGATTGTAGTCAAAGAAGTGCGAGTTAAAGAGCGTCATCGGGAAGAATTGCCCACCGTGAGTATGCCCTGACAGATAGAGGTCTGCACCCGCCTTGGCAATATGCTCGGCACCTACGGGGCTGTGATGGAGTACGATAGATGGCAGCTCTTTCGATAACTCTACAGAGTCAAGATATCCTCTGATAATACTATCTCCTTGCACTGCGTGCATTGTCGCACTTGTAATCGGTGGCATTGCAAAGCCGGTAATCTCCACTCCGCAACACTCTACAGCCTGATTGTTGAGCACAGTAACGCCGCAATCGGCAACCATCTGCTTGATGCGTTTGATGTCTGTATATCCGTCATGGTTACCATCAACGAAAAATGCCGGCATCTTGAGCGATTTGAAGGGCTCAAGTGTGGCTGGAGAAAGGTTGTAGTGGCTGTCAAACAGATCTCCCGTGATAAGCACTATCTTGGCATCTGTGCTATTCACAATATCTACAATCTTTTGCAGGTGTGCCCCGCTGCGGAAGTGGCCTAAATGTATGTCAGAGAGCTGAATGACCGAAATCTCTTCGCTTAACTTCGGCAGTTCAATCTCGACACTCTTTAGCTTCGGATTTGCCGCATGTAAAAAGCCGTAGAGAGCTACAATCGTTGTTAGGACTATTGTTGAACTTGCAAAAAAACGCTTGGAGAGCGGGTAGATAAGGTTTACCAAATCTGTAAACAGCAACGCGAGCAGCAGAATAATCAGTACTCCGCAGATGTAGCAGAGTGTCACGGTTACATAGTGCATAAACTCTCCGCTTGTTGAACTGCTGCCATAGCCCAGCACGGCAGAGAACGAGCAAAAGGTCAGAATTGCAAAGAAGATATAACACCACAGCGGCCTTATGTTAAACATCCACGCACTGCGGCGAGAGATGTACCATACGGCAACCGTAATGATAGCAAGGAATAGTATGGGTATCAATGTGCCCGCCGCCTTCATTACTTCACTCTTATCAGGTTAATGCCGTCACGAATAGGCAGAATAACATTCTCCACGCGAGGGTCGGCAGCCACTGCGTTGTTAAAGTCGATAATGCCCTGAGTCTGCTTGTCGCCCTTTGCCACAGGCTCAACCACCTTGCCGTACCAGAGGATATTGTCTGCCATAATCCAACTGCCACTGCTCACTAAACCCTTGTCAAAGAGCATGTTATAGTAGGCAGTGTACTCGCGCTTATCGCCATCAATAAATACGAGGTCATAGACCTTGTTGAGGGTTGTCATCGTCTCTAATGCCGAGCCGATATGCAGATTTAGTCGCTCTGCGTACTGTGAACGCTCGAAGAAGTCGAGGATAAACATCTCCAACTCATCATCCACCTCGCAGGTGTCAATCACTCCGCCCTCAGGCAGTCCTGCCGCCATAGATAGAGCCGAATAACCCGTAAAAGTGCCAATCTCAAGCACCCTCTGCGGACGAATCATACGGACAATCATCTCAAGGAGCTTCCCCTGTACATGGCCCGAAATCATACGTGGATTGAGTACTCGCAGGTATGTTTCACGCTCAAGCTCGTGCAGCAGAGCATCCTCCGGCGAGGACATATTCTCGATATATTGGTCTAATGCGCTCATCGATATATAAGTGTTGAGTTGTTTGTAAATATCTCGTTTGCCACCTCCATAATCTGGTCGGCAGTAACGGCGTTAATCTTTTTGTAAGCCTCTTCAAGTGTATCTACCTCGCCATGCACAAGCAGACTACGACCCACGCCGAGCATATAACCCTCATTTCCCTCGGTAGAGATGGTCATCTGGGCGATATATTGGCGTTTTGCCATTGCTAATTGGCGGGTTGTAAGGCGTACGGTCTGTAGTTTCTTTATCTCGTCGGCGATAATCTGACGGCAGTGGTCGGAGTTGCAATGCTCTGAACTGAAGTATATTACAGCCATACCGCAGTCGTTGTATGCGGTGTAATTTGCCTCGATGTTGTACGAAAGTCCGTTGCGCTCGCGAACACTCACATTGAGGCGGGAGTTTGCTGTAGGGCCTCCCAAAATATTTATCAGCAGCAGAAATGGCAGACGCTTATCCTCATTTATGCTGTAGGCACGGTTGCCGATGATGCAGTGCGCCTGATGCGTGTGCTTTATCTGCTCGCGGTCAAAGGCGGTGTAGAGCCCCGGTGTGGTGCGGGTATAGCTGCGTGTTGTTGCGGGATATTGGGCGAAGTAGCGGTTTGCTATCTGCTCGATACGGCTCTCGGAGATATTTCCGATAGAGGCAAAGACCATCTGGTCGGTGGTGTATGTGCGATCTACAAATCGGTGGAGCGCTGCACTGTCGTGACGCATCAAATCGCGCTTGCGACCAAGTATGTTGTGCCCCAACTCCGACCCCTCAAAGAGCATATCCTCAAAGGTGTCGTAAATCATATCCATCGGCGAGTCTTTGTATGTATTTATCTCATCTATAATCACTTCGCGCTCCTTATCCAGCTCCTTGTCGGGAAATGTAGAGTGGAAAACCACATCCGACAGCAGCTCCACAGCCTTTGAGAAGTCGTTGCGAAGAACTGTTGCGTGAATTGTCGTATCCTCTTTGGTTGTAAAGGCGTTAAGCTCTCCTCCGAGGTTCTCAAGACGACAATTTACCTGATAGGATTTGCGGTGTTCAGTACCCTTGAATAGCCCGTGCTCGACAAAGTGAGCGATACCGTGCTCTGTAGGTAGTTCATCTCTACTACCTGCACCGATAATAAGGGCACAACGGGCAGCACCGCTTCTGACTTTGCGGTGAATACCCCTAATGCCGTTTGGGAGAGTATATGTGTAAAATTCTTCCTTCATCTACTTAAAGTGTGGTTTTAGATAACTGCCTGTATAGCTTGATTTGCAGTCTAATAACTCTTTTGGTGTACCCTCAAATACCACCTCTCCACCTATATCTCCCGCCTCAGGGCCAAGGTCGATTATGTGGTCGGCACACTTGATAATATCCATATTATGCTCGACAATTACAACGGTATGCCCATTGGCAATCAGTGCATCAAATGCCGCAATCAGACGCTTAATGTCGTGGAAGTGCAGACCTGTTGTAGGCTCATCGAAGATAAAGACGATACTTCCCCTACCCGTATCCTTTGTAAGGAATGATGCGAGTTTTACTCTCTGACTCTCGCCACCCGAGAGGGTTGAGGATGATTGTCCGAGCTTTATGTAACCCAAGCCGACATCTTGCAGCGGTTTAAGTCGCTCTACAATTCTCTGGCAGGTCTTGTTTGTTCCGCTATCGGCACCGAAGAACTCTATCGCCTCGTCGATGCTCATATCGAGCACATCGCAGATATCCTTGTCGCGGTACTTGATGTCGAGAATCTCCTGCTTGAACCTTCGACCATTGCAGGCGTCGCAAGTAAGGGTAACATCCGCCATAAACTGCATTCCAATCTTGATAGTACCCTCGCCCTGACACTGTTCGCACCTACCGCCAACCATATTGAACGAGAAGCTGCTCGGCTGGATATTGGTGCGCTGTGCATAGGGTTGGTCGGCATATAGACGGCGAATCTCGTCGTAGGCCTTGATGTAGGTCACAGGGTTTGAACGAGAGGATTTGCCAATCGGATTCTGATCGACCATCTCGACGCTCTTTATCATCTTCAAATCGCCCGTAAGACCATCAAAATCGCCAGGATTGTCACCGCTCTCCATAATGAGTCGGCGCAGTGCGGGGTATAAAATGCCCTTCACAAGCGAACTCTTACCAGAGCCGCTAACGCCTGTAACACAGGTCATTACGCCAAGTGGTATCTTGACCGATACATTCTTCAGATTGTTTACCCTTGCGCCATTTATGCGGATGTAGTTGCTCCACGGACGGACTGTTTTAGGGGTATCGATGCTCTTTCTGCCACACAGATAGTCCGCCGTAAGGCTCTCTGTGCTGCTGCAGAGCTTGTCATAATCACCACTATAGACTACCCTACCGCCATGCTCACCCGCCTCAGGGCCTATATCGACAATGTAGTCGGCAGCACGAATTATCTCCTCCTCGTGCTCAACGACAATCACGGTATTGCCCAAATCTCGGAGCTGCTTGAGTACCGAGATTAGACGTGCTGTATCTCTCGGATGCAGACCGATGCTCGGCTCATCAAGGATGTAGAGTGAGCCTGTGAGGTTACTTCCGAGTGATGTCGAGAGGTTAATTCGCTGACTCTCACCGCCTGAAAGTGTTGAACTGAGACGGTTGAGGGTCAGATAACCCAAGCCCACATCGCTGAGATATTTCAGACGATTTACAATCTCTACTATCACTCGCCCTGCGGTTGTTGTGTCGTGCTCATCGAGTTGTAGAGAGTCGAAAAACTCAAGCAGAGTATCGACCGTCATAGCAGAGAGCTCCGCGATATTTTTACCACCGACCTTTACGTAGAGCGCTTCAGGACGTAATCTTGCACCATTACAAGCGGGACAGAGTGTCTTACCTGTGTAGCGAGCTTTGAGTATGCTGAACTGCGTTTTGTGCTTCTTCTTCTCGCGCTCAAGATAGTCGAAAAAGGCATTCAGACCCTCGAAATACTCATTGCCCGTCCAGAGTAGGCGACGCTGCTCCTCTGTTAGCTTGTAGTATGGCTCGTGAATCGGGAAGTCGAACTTGTAGGCGTTCTGTACTAACTGATTGCGGAAACGACTCATAGAGTCACCACGCCAACAGGCGATGGCATTGTCGAAGATAGAGCGTGACTTGTCGGGCACAACCAAATTCTCGTCAATGCCCACTACCCTGCCAAAACCCTCACATACGGGGCAGGCTCCGAGTGGATTGTTAAATCCAAACAGATGCTCGGATGGGTGCTCAAACTCAATACCATCGGTGGTCATCAGCGCTGAGAATTCGGTAATCTCGCTGCCGCTAATAATCACGCAACTATTTGTGCCATAACCAAATGCGCCTGAGATAGACTCTCGCATACGGTTAAGTGTGTCATCATCTGTAGCGACTCTTATTCGGTCAATGACTACATATACACCATCGGTTGTTGTACTCTCTGTGATGGTCGGGATAAACTCCTCAAGCATCACCGTATTGCCATCTATATATAGGCGCTGAATACCATCTGCTACAAGTTGTAACATCTTGTCAATCAACCCCTGACCATCTCTTAACTGCAGAGGTACGGCAACGATAACACGACTACCCTCGCCAAGTGCAGTGACAAACTCTACAACGTCATCCGTAGTGTAACACTTGACCTCCATACCCGAAATGGGCGAGAAGGTGCGGCCGATACGTGAAAAGAGCAGTCGCAGGTAGTCGTAAATCTCCGTGGTAGTGCCGACGGTTGAACGCGGGTTACGAGAGCTGACCTTCTGCTCAATGGCTATGGCTGGGGCAATGCCTGTGATGATATCGACCTCAGGCTTGCTCATTCTGCCCAAGAATTGGCGGGCATAAGAGGAGAGTGACTCCACATACCTACGCTGACCCTCGGCAAATATGGTGTCAAATGCAAGCGTACTCTTACCCGAGCCCGATAGACCTGTCACAACAACGAGTTTGTTGTGCGGAATATCGAGTTCGATATTTTTGAGGTTGTGAACCCTTGCTCCCTTTATGTATATCGAGTTATAACTCATTTTCAATCACTTCAATAGTCGCTCCACTGACTTTGCTTAACTTTCCTAAAAGTGTCTGTGCCTTACTCTGACGAATGGCGAGTGTCATTGTGCAGAGGTTGTCGAATATCTGCTCGCGGATTTGCGGCTGCTCATCCTTGATTATGCGCATAACGTCATTCATAACCATATACGAGAAATCGACCTTGATAACCGTATCTACCGTACGCTCAATGACATTGCTTACAGCGATAACATCGGCTGCAGCCTCTTTGTATGCCTGAATAAGACCTGAAACGCCGAGCTTTGTACCTCCGAAGTAGCGCACAACAACAATCAGACAGTCGGTAATGTTGTGCGAGAGAAGCTGTCCGAGTATCGGTTTACCCGCAGTACCCGACGGCTCTCCGTCATCATTGGCACGGAACTGCTCGCCGTGAGGGCCTAAACGCCAAGCGTAGCAGTGGTGTGTGGCGTCATAGTACTGCTTGTGCAGGGCGTCAAGGTGCGTGCGAATCTGCTCCTCGTCTGTCACAGGATAGGCATACGAGAGAAACTTGCTGCTACGCTCGCGCATAGTGCACTCTGCAGGCTCTGCAATAGTCAGATAGCTGTCCAATAACTCCTCCACGGCTGATTATCTGATTTTTCTGAATAATCTGTTCCAACGGATACCATCCTCGCCCATTGAGAAGGCGATAAATGATGCCTTGCCGACGATGTGGTCCTCAGGTACAAAACCCCAGAAACGGCTGTCGGCAGAGTTGTGACGATTGTCGCCCATCATCCAATAGTAGTCCATTGCAAAGGTATAGCTGTTGCTCTCTGCTCCGTCAATAAATATCTGACCATCTCTAACTTCGAGCTTGTGACCCTCGTACTTCTCGATAATTCGGCGGTAGAGAGGCAGATTCTCTGTTGTCAGCTCTATTGTAGCACCCTTCTGCGGAATGTAGAGCGGGCCGAAGTTGTCCTGCGTCCAAGTGTAGTTGCTACTGTTCGGGAAGAACTCTAAACCGACCTCCTGATTGTTGTACTTCAGCACAGAGAGCACGGTCGGCAGCTTCTCAACCACTGCAGCCACCTCGTCGGTCATTGTCAGATAGTAGTAAGGCGCATTGCCACCCCACTCTCTTACGCCCACCTTGTCCATCATATATTGGGTAAGCGGAGCTGAACTCTGCACGAAGTAGATATACTGCTGCTCAGGGAGTGTTACCTGCTGCTCGCTATTTACATAGAGGGTTGTGCCCTTGATTGCGATAGTGTCACCAGGGATAGCCACGCAACGCTTGATGTAGTTCTCGCGCTTATCTACGGGGTGCGCTGCGACATTATAGTCCTCAAGCAGGCGACGACGACCCTCAGCCTCGCCATAACTCTGCTGATAGCTGCGCAATGCGTCGTAGTAGCTCGCACCAGGCGCAGGATAGAGCCTCTTTGCCTGTAGAACGGTATCGCCCTCAGGGTAGTTGAATACCACTACATCGCCACGCTTGATGCGCTTAAGACCCTTCAGACGATGGTAGTCCCACTGAATGGCCTCGCTGTATGACTTCTGGCTATCAGACCACGGCATAGTGTTGAAGACAAACGGCATAGCGATAGGTGTATTTGGCACCTGCGGGCCGTATGATACCTTGCTCACGTAGAGGTAGTCGCCGATAAGAATTGTCTTCTCCATTGAGGATGTAGGCACCTTATAGAGCTGAAACACAAACAGATGCAGCAGTGTAGCCGCTACTGTTGCCCAGAGAATGGCATCAACCCAACCCCAAATGCTGTTATAGAGCGCTGAACGCTCACGCAACTTGTCGTTGTAGTGCCAAACGTACTTGTAGAAGAGTTTTGAGATGTAGATGTCGTAGATAATCGGCAGACCTAACAACATCCAAAGATTTCCCGTCCAGACTACACACAGCAGAATGTAGAGCACGGAAACGACCGAAAACTTAAACCATTTATTGCTCCAAAATCCCTTCATAACTACTCCTTAAATAGGTCATCCATTGTAAATACACCCTTTTTGCCGCAGATAAACTCCGCTGCAATAACCGCACCCGTTGCAAGCGCACTGCGGCTCTTAAGTGTGTGCTTGAGCTCCAAAATATCGTCAGCAGACTCGTATGTTACGGTGTGTGTGCCCGGAACAGCACCCTCGCGGAGCGATGTAATCTCGATGCTCTCGGCAGTTGCCTGGCTGCTCTCCCCCTTCTGTGGCTCGATGCAGTTCCAGCAAGTTTTGCGGTCAAGACGGTCGATAGCCTCCTGCGCAAGTGTTATCGCTGTACCACTCGGTGCATCCTTCTTCTGGGTGTGGTGAATCTCCTCAATGCGCACATCGTAGTTGTTGCAGCCGTTCATCAGCTCTGCAAGACGACGGTTGAGGCGAAAGGCGATATTTACACCGAGAGAGTAGTTTGACGAGTATATCATCGCACCGCCCCTCTGTCGGCACAGCTCCTGAAGCTCCGGCAGACGCTCTGTCCAGCCTGTAGTACCACTGACAATGGCTACACCCGCCGCAATGGTGGTGCGGATGTTGCTGTAGGCAGTCTGTGGTGTTGTGAACTCGATAGCTACATCAATGCCTGCAAGGTGCTCAGCGTTGAGGTCGGCAATGTTCTCCTGGTCTATGATAAGGCCTACGGTGTGACCGCGCTGCACGAGAATCTTCTCAATCTCGTGACCCATTTTACCGTAGCCGATAATTGCAACGTTCATATTTTGTTTGTTTTTGTTTTGTCGATTTTGTTAATACAGACCACAAAGATAGAGTAAAAAAGTATAAAAACAAAAAGAGGGGTTTATAAACCCCTCCTCTGCTACTCGGCTAACTTCTTTAACTCCTTGAGCGTTCCCGAAGCCTCATTGACAAAATCCCCGATGGCTCCCATCGCTTTCGAGGTCTTGTGCTTGATAATCACGGCATTAACCTTCGAGAATAACCCATTAACCTCCGAACGCTGCTCGCTCGACATATTCGGCGCAAGTTCCTTGTACTCAGAGCGAAACTCGGCATACTTGTCTAAAGTCGTCTTCCACTGCTCGTCGTCGTATGACTCGTAGTTGTTGGTCACCTTATCCACAAAGTGGTCGAAACGGAGAATGAAATATGTATCTTTAATTCCAAAGAGTGTCGAAAGAAGTAATGATAACGTTAGTAATGTCTTCATAATAAGTATGTTTTAGTGTTTATATCAAGCTTTACTTTATTGCTATATTGTTGTCGAAAATTTCACTCGTTTCTGTTCAAAAAAGTGTATAATATCACGCAAAAAATGGCTAAAAATCTCTTTGCTGTGCAAATATAACGAAAAAATACCAAATATAATTGTGCCAGCTACATTATAGTTGCGCGACCACTGCATACGGCGTCAAAGACGGTGTAGTCATCAACTGCGTAGTAGCCGATGCTGTTGCCCCTTGTGATTGTGCAAGAGGTGAAAATGGTGGCGAGGAGTATGATTACAATATATCGAAACTGCATATACGCATATTTTTATATAAACTACTCAAATACAAAGGTATAAAAATTTTGTGATTTTATTTTTAATTTGTACTTTTGCGTATGCGATATTTTATAGAGCTCAGATATGATGGTGCAGCATACTGCGGTTGGCAACGTCAGCCCGATATGCCGACTGTGCAGCAGACTATAGAGGATGCGCTGACAAAGTTGCTCCGTACTCCGACCGAAATTGTGGGTGCAGGGCGTACCGATACGGGGGTTAATGCTTCCTACTACGTGGCGCACTTCGATTCGGCGGTTGAGGTAGATTGCAAGCAGTTGCTCTATAAACTCAATATGATGTTGCCGAAGGATATTGCACTCTTCTCGGTAACTCCTGTGGCTGATGATGCACACGCGAGATTTGATGCCCGACAGAGGGAGTATCGCTACTATATTTGCCCAACGAAGAATCCGTTTCGACGATACTCGGCGTGGCTCTATTATGTGCCGCTCGATGTTGAGAAGATGAATCGTGCTGCTGCGAAACTGCTTGAGTATAACGATTTTACATCGTTTGCCAAGCTCAATTCAAACAACAAGACCAATATCTGCCATATTATGGATGCCAAGTGGCAGGTAGAGGCTGACGGGGTGCTGGTTTTTACAATTCGTGCCGATCGTTTTTTGAGAAATATGGTGCGTTCGATTGTCGGAACACTCGTAGATGTGGGTCGTGGCAGGTATAGTGTTGAGGAGTTTTGTGCCATTGTTGAGGCACGCGACCTCTCGCTCTCAAGTGCAGGTGCACCCGCGCAGGGACTGTTTTTGAGCGATGTGGTCTATGAGAGAGAAGTTTTTACACAAACCTTATAGTATAACTTAAACAAATTTTTATTATGATTTCAACATTGATTTATCTGCTTGGTGTAGCACTCGGTGTTTACGCTGTTTATGAGATCTTTACAAAGAAGACTGCAACAGAGATGACAACTAAGGTTCTCAGCGCACTTCTTATCCTCCTTACCAGCTGGGTTGGTATCGCTGTTTATTACTTCTACCTCCGCGACAAGCTGAAGTAGTCAAAAGCTAACAGCAAAAAGAAAGAGCAGTAAATCGCTGCTCTTTCTTTTTGTATTGTTATCTTAAGCAAGGTAAAGCATCACACAATGCAAGGATAGTTAAGGTTATTGCACTAATAAAGACTAGCAGTAACATTGTCAAAACATACGGTCTTATCTTATAAAATAGAGGGTCTGGCTCGAAATGGTGATAAATGTGAATGTTTTTTTGCCGTTTCATAGTACTAATAAATTAAAAGTTACTTCCCTACTTCGAGGATTCTGCCGTTGTCTTTTGCGACAGCCCTCTTCCACTTCTCGCTGTATCCGGGCTGCTCAATCTTGCCGGGGATATCCTTGCCATTGCCATTGTCAATAAAGCCATTTGCATCCTCGCCCTTGACATTTCCGTCAATATACTTGACCATCAGATACTTATCAAGCTCTACCCACTTATCGAATAGCTGTTGTGCTCGATTAAGGGTATATTTTGTGGCAATCTTAGCCTTCTTCTTCGCGTTTGGAGCAGCTGCGATAGCGTTATCGACTACCTCGACATCCTTAAGCATATTGTTCTCCCAAGCATCTACACTCTCGCGCACCTTCTTGCTGATAATATCATATCTGAGGTATGCAAACTGAGCCACGCGGTTTGTAATCCAGAAGAGTGATGTATCCGAATACTTGAGCATTGTGCCATTCTGTTCGCTCAAACACCACGGAACCTCTGTAGTATTTACATATATAGGTGTAAGGGCTGATGTAGCTGCATCATCCACGCCAAACCAGAGAATACCTACCTTATCCTTACGAGCCTGACCGCAGAGCCAAAAACCGGTCTGCTGTGTCGCTGTAGCACGCTCGTTGCAGTACTCTACGCCATCGACAGTAAAGTACATCGGACGCCAACGATATGGCAGATGGTGGCCACCTGCGCCGATGTCGGTTGTCATATCCATAGGTGTACCCTCGTAGTGGTCGCGCATAGCATCGAAGAGCTGCTTTGGTGCAATCTTCTCTGTAGGCTTAACCCAGAGCGGCATCTTGTTCTGAGGATTTACTCCCAATGCGTAGTCGATATACTTGTCCATACCCTCGGTAAAGGTGCGGAAGAAGCTCCAAACACGCGCCTCGCAGCCACGCAGAGCACCAAAGTCGGCAGGTGCGTAGGTGTCGCAGAAACTGAAATCCTTATCATCGCCGGCGAACAGACCCTCCTTGCGGGCAAATGAGATAACATCCTCAGAGTAGAGGCAGTTCTCGGGGTCGTTCTTCTTGATGGTTGTGATACGTGCCTGGTTTGCGTGTGCGCAGATATAGCCATCAGGGATGCGGTAAGCTACCCAAACAATACCCTTGCGAGATGGGTCGTTGGTAGAGTTACCCTTGCCGATAAGCTCCATAATCCACGCCTCGTCAGCATCGGCAATCGAGAAGCTCTCGCCCGAAGATGCGTAGCCGTAGGTATTTGCAAGCTCTACGATGGTTGCAATGGCCTCACGGGCAGTTTTTGCACGCTGAAGGGTGATGTAAATCAGCGAGCCGTAGTCAATCTTGCCGTTCGGGTCCTCAAGCTGTGGCAGTCCGCCCCAAGTGGTCTCGGTGATGATGACCGAGTGCTCATTCATATTACCTACGGTGGCATAGGTTACAGGTGCCTGGGCAATATCGCCGAGGTATTTGCCTGAATCCCAATCGTGTACAGCCATTGTTGCAGCAGCACGCTTTGCGGGAACATATCTGTAGAGCGCACCATAGAGCTGGTGTGAATCAGCCGCATAGGTAACCATTACCGAACCATCGGTAGAGGCACCCTTTGTTACGATAAAGTTGGTACAGGCGTATGCCGTTACAGCACCGACTGCAAAGGCTAAAGTCAGAATTAGTTTTTTCATCGTCTTATAAGTATTTCGTTATTTGTAATCTCTCCATTGGCGTTTGTGATTGAGTAGCTGACCCTCTCTTTGCTCACCTCGATATCTGCCCTTACGCGATTTGGTAGGCAGACAATCGGGAAGTTGCAGCCATAAGTCGGGTCATTAGCCTCACTGAAGCGGTACTTGTGGATATGACCGCAGAACATTGCGTCTATGCCCGCTTGGTTGAGTATCGGCACAAAAAGACGCGCAATCTCCGCCTCGCCGTGCCAGCCACTGCTCTTTGGTGGGATGTGGATGATGACAATCTTCACGGCAGCAGCCTTAAATTGCTCGCTCTCTACAACGCTTTTGAGCCACTTAGCCTCCCTCTCGCGGTAGTTGTCGTAGCGGACAAGGTCGTGATACTCGATGTCGCTATCGGGCTTATCCTCGCCACCATCGAGCACGATGAAGAGCGCAGGACCATCGCTGAAGGTGTAGTATGGCTCCGCTGTAGTGGTTGGGAAGTAGTCGGTATAGGTGGTTGCAGCAGCACCGCGGGTCTCGTGGTTGCCACGTGAGAAGAAGAGCGGTATTTGGGTTGCAAACTGAGCCACAGATGGTGCTATAACGCTGTTTACAAGGCGCTCCTCGCTCTCGAAACTGCTAACCATATCGCCATTGTAGAGCACGAAATCGTACCTCTGAGGGGTGATAATATCCTTCGAGAAGAGCTGCGAGATAAGCTCCGGCTTGTCGTGGAAGTCATTACCGATAGCAAAGCGGGTAACATCCTCTCCACCACCCAATGTGCGGATAGTGTAGGGCTGACGACGATAGACATCACTACCCTTGCTCTCTGTGTAACGCACACGCTTGTTGCCCTGATTGGTGGTAATGCCCTTGTGGAGCACGCGGTAACGATATGCGGTATTCGGCTCAAGTCCATCTACAGTCACCTTGTGCCAGCGACCTATCGGTCTGCGACCGTGAATGGTCTGGAAGTACTGCTTGCGGGCTGTATTGTAGAAGTGAGTGCCGTCATCGGGTGCAATCTCAACCCAGCAGAGGGCATCGCTGTCGGTCTGCCATACCACGGTAAATTCGCTATCTGAACAGGCTTGGATATATGGGCCTGCAACGATTTTCGGAGCCTTAATCTCCTCCGCGTGTGCAGAAAGAGCGGCAAAAAGTGGTAAAAGTGTAAAAATAAGTCGTCTCATAGCACTACAAAAATAGTAATTTTATTTGAATAATCCTCTATTTAAGCTATATTTGCAATGAGAAATCGTTCGAGAAAATGTCTATCGCATCTAAAATATTGGAGGTACGCTCTGCTCTGCCTGCGGGTGTGGAGCTGGTGGCGGTATCTAAATTCCACCCCGTTGAGGCTATTGAGCAGGCTTATGCTGCGGGTCAGAGGCTCTTTGGCGAGAGTCGTGTGCAGGAGCTTGTGGCAAAGTACGAACAGCTGCCAAAGGATATAGAGTGGCAGATGATTGGCCATCTGCAGACCAATAAAGTGAGGGCTATCGCGCCATTTGTGTCGCTTATACAATCTGTTGATAGTCAGCGACTTTTAGAGTGTATCAACCGTGAGGCAGAGCGTTGTGGTCGTGTGATAGACTGTCTGCTGGAGGTGCACGTAACTGATGAGGATAGCAAGAGTGGTTGGGATGTATCGCAACTGCGTGAGTACCTTAATTCAGGTGCTGTTGCACAACTGAAGAGTGTCCGTATTCGTGGCGTGATGGGTATGGCTACATTTACGGACGATGAGGCTGTTATTCGTGCCGATTTTGAGCGTATTGCGGCGATAAAGAGTGAGCTTGCAAGCCACTTCGATAGCCACTACAACATCCTCTCAATGGGAATGTCGGACGACTACCCTATCGCTATCGAGTATGGCTCGACAATGGTCAGAGTGGGCTCGTACATCTTCGGTCAGAGAGAATATTAACCTAAAAACAGAGATATGAAAAGAGTAGTTTTTGCGCTGATTGGACTCTTGGTGTCGTTGCCAATCTTTGCCCAGCAGTTGGATAATCGTGCCGAGTGGCGCTTCTCGAAGAGTAAGGGTTTTGAGCCCTCAAAGTGTTATTTAGAGACAGGAGTTATCCACCCTGTTGCGGGTATTAAGGGTGCGGAGTTGAGTTTCCGCCACAAAGGTAAGCTCACAGAGCCGACTTTGAATGAGAAGGGCTACCCTACTGCTACCTCCAAGTGTGGTGATTATTGGCTCTTTGAGGTGCCTGTAGAGGGTCTGCAGGCGGGAACTGTGGTAGATGCCTTTATTCCGTTTACCGGCAATGAGGGCGAGCAAAACAACTTCGTTCTTGAGTATCGTGACGGCAAGCGTTGGGTTGAGGCTACTGAGGCTCTTTCGACAAAGTCACTCAAGCATCCGCTGCGTCTGTGGAGCTCTGTACGCCTGAGTCGTGCTGTAAAGGCGGGTAAAACGGTGGCGTTGCGACTGCGTCAGTTGGATGAGGGTACTGTGCAATCGACCATTGCCTGCCCATCGCCACGAGGACAGCAACCGCAGATTATTATCTACGACAACAGCGTGCCGAGAGATACGCTCAAGATGTTGTTCATCGGTAACAGCTACACATACTACCACTCCTATCCTGTTATCTTTAAGGAGATTGCGTGGCGTGAGGGTCACTATGCTGACTGTAATATCTTCATTTCGGGCGGCTATACGATGAAGGCGCACATGGCAAATCCTCACAGCATGGAGCAGGTCGATAAGGGCGGCTATGACTATGTTATGTTGCAGGATCAGAGCATCCTTCCGACACTCAACGGAACGGCTGACGATGCAGGCTCTGCAATGGAGATGACAAAGATGATTATGCGCGTTAGAAAGAGCAGTCCTGATGCTAAAGTAATGCTTGAGATAACTTGGGGCAGACGCTATGGAAACAATAACTTCGGTAAGTATGAGAAGTATATCGAGCTATACCCTCACTTCTACTCCGATTACGATGCAATGCAGAACCGACTCATTGAGGTTATAACAGCCGAGGCGGTGCATAATGATGCGCAGGTGACACCTGTGGGTTACGCTTGGCAGATTGTGATGCACGAGCGTCCGGATATAAACCTATACCACAAGGATAACCACCACCAATCTTACGCGGGCTCATACCTCGCAGCTGCGGTGGCATACCTTACCGTCTATGGCGAGAAGTTTGGCTCAAATCCTGCCGACTGTAAGCTCAAAGCCGAGACTGCAGCCTACCTGCGCTCTGTGGCTGAACGAGTTGTGCTGAATGGCGAAAAGTGGAACCAAAAGTAGAATAAAAACCTATTAACCTACTTTGCATACTATGAAGAAGAGACTTGCAATACTACTGACTATTTTCCTGTGTGCGACCACTGTTGCAATGGGTAAAAATAACAAAAATGTGGCGGCTGCACCTGCTGCTCCGCAGATTCCCGACTATTCGGCTTATATCCTTACCCCACCTGCTCCGCTCACTCCGCGTATCAACTCGGCAAAGGTCTTTGGAGTGCGCCCAAATGCTGAAATTCTCTATACTATTGCAGCTACGGGAGAGCGTCCGATGACCTTCTCCGCAGAGGGTCTGCCAAAGGGTGTGACTCTGGATGCTGCGACGGGACAGATAACAGGTCGATTGGCTGAGAGGGGTACATACAACATCACCCTTACAGCAACCAATGCCAAGGGTAGCAACTCACGCGAGCTGCGACTTGTTGTTGGCGACCGCATAGCTCTCACCCCTCCGATGGGCTGGAACTCGTGGAACTGCTGGGGCCCGACCGTAACGCAGGAGAAGGTACTTGAGTCTGCACGTGCGATGGTAGAGCAGGGTCTGAGCGACTACAGTTGGTCATATATCAATATCGATGATGGTTGGCAGGGCAAGCGCGGTGGCGAGAGTAACGCCATTCAGCCAAACTATAAATTCCCTGATATGAAGGCACTTGCAGACCAACTGCATGCGATGGGTCTAAAGTTCGGTATCTATTCAGGCCCGTGGGTGAGCACCTATGCCGGCCATGTGGGAACACATTCCGATACTGCCGATGGTACCTATCCGTGGATTGAGGAGGATTGGCACGACGAGCAGATGCGAATGACACTGCCTGATGACCCAAGTCGCTTTGTGCGCCGCTACTATCGTCGCCACGGCGAGTATTCGTGGGCAGAGCAGGATGCCAAGCAGTGGGCTGAGTGGGGAGTTGATTATCTGAAGTATGATTGGAAGCCGAATGATATTTATTTTATGCGAGAGATGCGCGAGGCGCTCGATAAGTCGGGTCGTGATATAGTCTATAGCATCTCAAATACGGCACCATTTGCAGACGCATACGCCATTAAGGAGCTGACCGAGTGTTGGCGTACTACGGGCGATATTCGTGATACGTGGGAGAGCATAAAGTCTATTGGCTTTGACCAACAAGACCGTTGGGCGGCATTCCACGGCCCAGGTCATTGGGGCGATGCCGATATGCTTGTTGTGGGTATGGTTGGCGGTTGGAAATCGACTTCGCACTTCTCGCATCTGACTCCGGATGAGCAGTTTACCCATATCTCGCTTTGGGCTCTGCTCGCCTCGCCGATGCTTATCGGTTGCGATATTGCAAAGATGGACGACTTTACCCGCAGTCTGCTCTGTAACTTCGAGGTGAATGACATCCTGCAAGACCCACTCGGTATGCGCGCAATGCCGTTCTATCGCGATGAAAATCACGTTGTCTATGTCAAGTTGCTGGAGAATGGCGACCTTGCTGTAGGTCTGTTTAACCTCTCCGAGCAGCCGCTGATTATCGAGTTCTCGCCACGCGAATTTGGATTGTGGGAGAAGGCTGTTATGGTGCGCGATGTATGGCGACAGCAGTATGTTGCACACGTTGAGTTGGGTGCCGTTCACGAAACGACCGTCGCTCCGCACGGATGCGCCCTCTATCGACTCTCACCGGGTAATAGCGGTAAGCGTGTGATGGAGTTTACCCATTATCGTCCACTAAAGCACAACCCGCCACGACCTGTCGAGTAGTCTTTTGATAGCCTCTGAACGCGTGGTTTGGATGAGGAAAAGTGGAACAAAAAATAAAAATTAGATAAAAGGTACACCTTATATAAAAAATTCGTACCTTTGTAGGAGTGAAGAAATCAGTTTTATCTTAAACATATTACAACTATGACAATTAAGCAAAGAATGGACCTGGCTCTTGAGAAGGCGGGTCAGACTAAGGGTGCTGAGATCTCTCAGGGCGCGCTTAAGAGTACTCCTGTGCTCTTCAAGAAGTTCTTCCCAGGCCGTAAGGCTGTGGTTATCACCGACCAGTTCGTTTGGACTGCTGCCGGAGAGGATGTCTATAACATCATGAACAACGAGGGTGTAGAGTGCGAGAAGTTCGTTATTCCTGACAAGAGCTTCCATGCTGAGTGGAAGTATGTAGAGATGATTGAGGAGGTAATGAAGAAGTATGACGCTATCGCTATCGCTGTAGGTTCAGGCGTTATCAACGACGTTTGTAAGCTCGCTTCTCACCGCCTTGGCCAGCGCTACATCTGTATCGCTTCTGCTGCATCTGCTGACGGCTACTCTGCTTCAGGTTCAGCTATCGTTAAGGATGGCGCAAAGCAGACCTTCACCTGCCCTGCTCCGCTGGTAATCATCGGTGACTCTAATGTCCTTTGCAACGCTCCTGCACGCCTTACTACTGCAGGTTATGCTGACCTTGCTGCTAAGGTTCCTGCAGGCGGTGAGTGGATGATTGCTGACCTGTTCGGCACAGAGCCTATTCGTGACGACGCTTGGCATGTTATCCACGATATGCTCCCAGAGGTACTCGCTGATGCTCAGGGTATTGCAGACCGTACTCCACGCGCTGTAGAGAATGTATTTGCAGGACTTACCCTCTCTGGTGTTGCTATGCAGATTGCTAACGATACTCGCCCACTCTCTTGTGCAGAGCACCTCTTTAGCCACTACCTCGATATGACTCACCACACATTTGAGGATCGTATGGTACTCCACGGCTTCCAGGTATCTGTTGGTACAGTTACTATGTGTGCATTCTTCGATGAGCTGCTTAAGCTCGACCTCTCAAAGCTCGACGTTGATGCTTGCGTTGCTGCTTGGCCTACAAAGGAGTCAGAGGTTGCACGCGCAACAGAGCTCTTTAAGAACTTCCCTGTACCTGAGCTCGGCCCAACCGAGATTGGTAAGAAGTGGCAGAGCCCTGAGGAGGTACGCGAGCAGCTTAACCGCGTGAAGGCTACTTGGCCAGAGTTTAGCCAGAAGCTCCGCAATCAGGTCTATTCATTCGAGAAGATGCGCGACCTGTTCGTAACCGCAGGCGCTCCTGTAGCTCCGGAGCAGATTGGTGTATCTCGCGCACAGTGGAAGAATATGACCAACTTCGTTCAGCTTATGCGCTGGAGAGTAAACCTCTTCGACCTTGCTAAGCGTACTCAGACCTTCGATACTTTGGTAGGTAAGGTATTTGGTCAGGGTGGCGCACTCGAAATCTAATTTCTCGTGAGCATTTGCCGTGAAAATACAGCATTAGCCGCACATCCCTAAAAGCCCTGCGATGGCTGTACGTTTTAGTACTATCCATCGCAGGGCTTTTTACGCGATGCACACCTACTACCGCATTTTGACGACAAATGCGTGCATATAGGTATATTGTGCAAAATTCTGACGAGAAATTGTGGATTGTGGCGGATGCTGCTAACGGCTAATAGCCAACAGCCAATAGCAAAACAATAAGCGAGAGAAATTTCTCTCGCTTATTGTTTTACTCAAACTTATACTCCTCCGCACCACGGAAACCGAGAAGTAACTCCTTGATTTTGAGGCGTTTTTTGCCTGCGATTTGGATGTCTTCGAGATAGACCACGCCATCAGCGCAGGTGACGCCCATATACTTTTTACCGTCAGTCACTACCCTGCCAACCTCTGCAATGCCCGATTTTGGCTCAAAGCGCACCTCGAATATCTTTGCGCTACCCGCCTCTGCGCCATCCTTTGTAAGGCGGCTCCAGGCTGCAGGATATGGCGAAAGACCGCGCACGAAGTTTGCGATATCCACTCCGTTTTTGCTCCAATCGATAAGGCAATCATCCTTAAAAATCTTTGGTGCAGGGCGCAGATTTTCATCGCTCTGCGGCTGCTCTATAGGGGTTATATTGCCCTCGGCAATGCGATTGACGCTATCTATAACAAGGTCGGAACCGATTCTCATCAGACGGTCGTAAAGCGAGCCAACGGTATCATTTTCAGCGATTTGCTCGCGCACCTGACCGATGATAGCACCCTTGTCTATCTCGTGGTTGAGCAGGAACGTTGTGACACCTGTCTCTGTGTCACCGTTGATAATAGCCCAATTTATAGGCGCAGCACCGCGATATTGCGGCAGCAGGGATGCGTGGAGGTTGAATGTTCCAAAGCGCGGCATTGCCCACACAACCTCTGGTAGCATACGGAAGGCGATGACAATACCCAAGTCGGGCTTCAGAGAACGCAGGGCTGATAAAAACTCCTCATCACGCAGCTTTTCGGGCTGTAGGATGGTCTGAATACCGAGCTCACGCGCTGCAACCTTCACATCGCACTCGTGCACCTTCAGTCCGCGACCCGCCTGACGGTCAGGGGTTGTTACCACACCGACAACGTTATATCCGCCCTCGACAAGGGCTTTGAGTGAGGGTACAGCGAACTCAGGCGTACCCATAAAGACGATACGTATATCTTTTGGATTCATACTACTTCTTCTTGTTTAGTTTATCCTGCCAAGATTGCGGCAACTTTGCGATTAAAACCTCCTTATAGTGCTTGTAACGGCCTATATACCAATCAAAATCGAGCAGAGCCGAGTCATTTGTCGCCTTATTTGTAAGATAGACGGCGAGCGGGAAGAGGATTATTGACGATATCCACATACCGAGCAGCGAGCTCCAAGTGCCCTCCTTTGCCATCTTCTCGCCAGAGATGCTGATGATGTAGTAGATGACAAAGAAGATTACCGAGATTACAATCGGCATACCGAGTCCACCCTTTCGGATAATTGCACCCAGCGGCGCACCGATAAGGAAGAATATAAATATAGATACAGGCAGCGCCAACTTGCGGTGCCACTCATTCTTGCTACGGTAGAGTTGGTTGAGTGCCTCCTTTGAGGTCGATTCGTCAAACGAGAAACTGTTTCGTGCCGAGATTGCGCTCTGGCGGGCATTTGTATAGACCTTCTGCTTTTGGCGTGTAGAGAGGCTGCCGATAGAGTCGAGCAGATTCTTCGCATAGACCTTGCGCGAACGATCCACGATAATAGTATCAGGCGGCGATATGGCATCGGGGTCCTTGATAAATATCTGGTCGCGCAACAGAGGGTTGTAAGCCTGTGTGGTTGTGCGGTTTACCACCATCTCGAGTGAGTCGATATTGTGCTGCAACTCAACGATGTTCTGCGTCTGGCTACTGCCGCTGAAGAGGTTTTCGTCGGTGCGCTCAAAGTCAAAACCTGTCATCGGTATCTGACCATCCTGACGCTCGAAGGTGTGGTGGCGCATTGTGCTCTTGTTGTACCATTGGCTGCTGCGAGTATGCTCGTAGGTTGAGCCGTTGAAGAGAGTTACAAGCAGATAGCGCTTATCCTCGCTGAGGCGAATGTAGCCCGAATCGGCGATGGTTGTGGTCATATTTCCACCTGCCGAACGGTTGTCGTATATCAGCACGCCTGTCAGCAACATAGTCTCTGGGTCCTGATGCTCGACGCGGATGCTCATATTGTCAATGCCGTTGAAGAAGAGGCCATCCTGGAACTCCAAAGCCTGATTTTGGCGCTGAATATCGTGGATGATACTGAACATCTTCTTGTTGGAGTACGGTGCTAAGTTGTTGATAATGAAGAAACTACCAATAGAAATCAGCAGCACTACAAACACCAACGGGCGGACAATCTTTAGCAGTGACATACCTGCCGACTTCATAGCCAACAGCTCGTAGTTCTCGCCCAAGTTACCCATCGTCATAATGGTTGCCAGCAGTACGGCAAGCGGCAGACCCATCTGAATCATATTCACGGTAGCGTAGAGGATGAGCTCGATAATTACCGCAGCATCCAGACCCTTACCCACCAAATCCTCGATATAACGCCATACGAAGTTCATCATCAGGATAAAGATGACGATGAAGAAGGTGGCAATCATCGGGCCGAGATAGGACTTGAGTATCAGTTTGTATATTGTCTTCATTAGCTCTTAGTTGCTGTTTTACGCTGCAAAGATAATAGTTTTACTATTATCAACACCAAAGTTAGCACAAATATTATTGCAGGGCCCGACGGAACCTCAAAATAGTAGCTCACAATAACCCCTGCAAGGGCTCCGAAAGCTGCCACTACAGAGGCGTAAATGGTCATTTTGCCGTAGCTCTTTGTTGTAGTGCCCGCAATCACCACAGGTAGGGTCATCAGCGATATGAGCAGAATAATACCCATCACCCTGATAGAGAGCACGATAGTTACTGCCGTGATGGCTGATAATATGTAGCCCGCAAGGGTCGTATTAACCCCCGCAGAGCGTGCAAAATCTCTGTCGAAAGCCATATACATCACCGGCTTGAGGAAGAGCAGAGCACCGATAATCAGCAGTACGGTGAGCGCTCCGAGGGCGATAATATCCTCTGTGGTTACCGAGATGATGTTTCCAAAGAGGAAACTTGACAAATCTCCGGAGGTGTAGCCGGGTCTAAGGCTCATAAATAGCGCACCGATAGCCATACCGATACCCCACATAAGTCCGATGGCAGAGTCCTCGCGTATCTTGGTCTTATTGCCCGCATATTCGATGCCCAACGCCGACAAAACGGCAAAGGCAAGCGCACCCCAAAGCGGGTTTATGCCTGCATAGAAGGCTATTCCTAAACCGCCAAATGAGGCGTGAGTGATACCTCCGCAGAGGAAAACCATCCTGCGAGCAACAATGTAAGTACCTACAATTCCGCAAGTTATGCCCGAAAGGATGCAGGCAATGACGGCATTTGCAAGGTAGCGATACTCAAATATGTCAATCAGAAAATCCATATTCAAAGCACAAAAGTACACTTTTTTGCGGGATTTTTACCACTTAAACCACCTTTTTTGTATCTTCGCACAATAATATGGTATAAAATGAGTAGAAAAGTCAATTTCCATACCCTCGGCTGTAAGCTCAACTTCTCGGAGAGCTCGACCATTGCCCGCCAATTTGAACAGGGTGGTTTTGAGCGAGTATCCCCTACCGAGCCTGCCGATATATGTATCATCAATAGCTGTTCCGTTACCGAGCACGCAGACAAAAAGTGTCGTAATATTATCCGTAAATTGCACCGCAGAAACCCCAATGCAATTATCGCTGTTACGGGTTGTTATGCACAGCTTAAACCCTATGAGATTGCAGAGATTGAGGGCGTTGATATTGTATTGAGTAACAATAACAAAGGCGAAACATATCAACGAGTGCTTGAACTGACTGCGAAGGGCAAAACGCAGGTCTTCAGTTGCGAAACGGAGCAGATAACAAACTTCTTTGCAGCCTTCTCAAGCGGTGAGCGCACACGAGCCTTTCTCAAGGTGCAGGATGGGTGTGATTACTGCTGTTCGTACTGCACTATTCACAACGCCAGAGGCAGTAGTCGAAATATCCCGATTGCCGAGGTTGTTGCACAGGCGGAGGCGATTGCTCGTGCCGGTCAGAAGGAGATTGTCATCACGGGTGTCAATACGGGCGATTTTGGTCGCACAACGGGTGAGAGTTTTGCCGATTTGCTCCGTGCGTTGGATAAGGTTGAGGGGATTGAGAGGTACCGCATATCCTCGATAGAGCCGAACCTGCTAACTGACGAGATAATAGATATTTGCGCACGGTTACCTAAATTTCAACATCACTTCCATATCCCTATTCAGTGCGGCTCGAATAAGATACTTGCACTGATGCGTCGCCGATATACTGTCGAGAAGTTTGCCGAGCGTATTGCGGCGGTAAAAAGGGCTATGCCTGACGCCTTTATCGGTATCGATGTCATCACGGGTTTTCCGGGTGAAACGGATGCGGACTTTATGGATTCGCGTAACTTTTTGGAGAGTATCTCCCCTGCCTATCTGCACATCTTCCCATTCTCGGAGCGTGCCAATACCCCTGCTGTGGATATGCCGAACAAGGTTCAGTCGTCGGTATCTACTGCGCGAGTGAAGGAGCTTGAGGCTCTGAGTGACAGACTGCACTACGACTTCTGCTCAAAGGGTGTGGGTAGTGAGGCTGAGGTGCTCTTTGAGAGTACCGAGCGAGGAGGCTTTATGACCGGATTTACAAGCAATTACATCAAGGTTAAGGTGCCTTACAACCGCAGTTATATCAACCGTATAGTGAGGGTTAAACTGCTCTCTATAGAGGAAAATTGTGACGTTGTGGGTCAAATTGTCGAATAATTGCGAAAAAATATATATATTTGCATATTATGAGAGGTTTAGGCACAAGAGTAACAATAGGATTTTTGAGTATCGTGGCGCTGCTGTTCGCTTCGGGTATTATTTCATTGTTTGAGTTGAGTAACCTTAGTAACGATACGGAGGTTATCCTCGCAGCATCTCGTCGTAATATGGAGATTGCCAAGGATATGCTCAAGTCTGCGCACGAACATAGTCAGGCGGTGCTGCACGTGGCTATCTTTGATGAGCACGCCCAGAGGGATGTCTGTCGTAGGGTTATGAGTGACCTTGACGGCAAGATTGCTACGGCTCGCAGTGAGGCGTTGGATGTATCGTGTTTGGACTCTCTGTTGCTCCGTGCAGTACATCTGCGCGAGGTGACAGACCAATTTGTATTTACCGAGCAGCCTACACAGATTCAGTTGCAGACTATCGGTGTTGCCGAGACAATTGAGGATAGTGAGTTGGTCGCTTTGCGTGGTAAGTTGTGGTACGATGAGTCGTATAAACCCGCTTATGAGGAGCTTGTGGAGGAGATTCAGAGCTTTATGACTCACACCCATAGTTCGCTTGCTCCACGTGCAGAACAGCTTAATAAGAACGCCTATCGCTCTGTGGCTCCGGTCTTTATCTCGCTGGTGGTGATGATTGCCATAGTGCTGATGTTCTACTACTTTATCCGTATCTACTGCGTTAAACCTATCGAGAAGATAAATGGCTCATTGTCAAACTACTTGAGTTATCGTCTGCCGTTTGGCGTGAAGGGCGATTTGCTCGATGAGCTCAAGGAGCTGACAGAGAATATTGAGCGACTTATCGGTTTGTCAAAGCAGAATAGACAGTAAAGAGTATGCGTGTAAGTGTTATATTGAGATATGTAGGTACAGTTATGCTGTGCGTGTCGGCATTTATGGCGGTGTCGGCTGGTATCTCATATATGAATAGCGTCGATTCGGGCTTCTATCCCCTACTGCTCTCGGCAATGCTTACACTCACTTTGGGTGCCTTTCCGCTGCTCTTTGTGCCCCGTGCAAAATCTATCTCCAATAAGGAGGGATTTGCAATCGTTGTGGGTTCGTGGATTCTTGCAAGTGTTGTGGGAATGTTCCCGTACCTTATCTGGGGTGGCGAGTTTACGCTGGTAAATGCTTGGTTTGAGAGTGTTTCGGGCTTCACGGCTACAGGTGCAACGATATTGAACGATATAGAGTATCTGCCGCAGGGCCTGCTCTTCTATCGAATATCTACAAATTGGCTTGGTGGTGTGGGAGTTGTTATGTTTGCGTTGATTATTCTGCCGTCACTCGGTACGAGTCGAATGTCGCTATCCAATGTGGAACTCTCGTCCCTTGCTAAGGATAACTATCGCTACCGTACACAGATTATCGTGCGTATCTTGCTTATTGTCTATGTTGGCCTTACCCTGACAACCACCTTGGCACTCAAACTTGCGGGTTTGCGTTGGTTTGATGCACTTACCCACGCCATGTCGGCTTGTGCAACAGCGGGTTTTAGTACAAAGAATGCAAGTATCGCCTTCTATGACAACCCACTTGTCGAGATGATTTTGGCTGCGGCGATGTTTATATCGAGTTTGCACTTCGGATTGATATATGCAACCTTTCTGCGCAAGGGGAATAATATCTTCCGTTCGGAGGTTGTCAGAACATATATTGCCATTGTCGTTGTGGCAACGCTGCTCATTACAGTAAGCATCTACGATGCAAATATCTACACCGATATCTGGCAGGCACTACGCTATGCCTACTTCCAAGTAGTCTCGCTTATGTCCTCTACGGGTTATTCTACGGCCGATACAAATGCCTGGACACCGTTCGCAATAGTAGTTCTCATTTTTATCTCTATTGTTTGTGCTTGTGCGGGTTCTACTTCGGGTGGTGTGAAGGTGGATAGGTTGTTGATATTCTGCAAGATTCTTATGGCACGAATTCGTCGTCAGCAGCACCCTAACGCAGTTATCCGTATTCGCGTTGATGGCGTGGTTCAAGATGATGATATGCTCGATAATGTGGTAGTGTTTATCGTTACTTACATAGCGCTGCTACTATTGGCGACATTTATAAATACCCTCTTTGGTCAGGATATGCTGACAGCATTTACCTCGACTGTAGCTTGTTTAGGTAATGTAGGCCCGGGCTTTGGCGAGGTCGGCTCGATGAGTAATTTTGCCGATATACCTGCGATATTGAAGATTCAGGACTCTATTTTGATGTTGATGGGTCGTCTTGAGATATTTGGTTTTATACAGTTGTTATTCCTTAAATGGTGGAGATAATGAAGAGATTTGCGACATATCTGTTTGCCCTATTGTTTGTGGTATTTTCAGCCTCGGCACAAGATACGGATGGCAGTGCTTTGGAGCGCAACGTGGAGAGGGCAAAGCGTAGCCTTGATTCGCTCAATGGCGAGCTTGCAAGGATGCGTAGCCAGTATGCGACTAAACCCGAATTAAGAGCCAATCTGGCTAATCAACTGCTTGCAATGGAGGGTAAGGCTCTTGAGCTTAAAGGTGTCTATGATAGGGCGTTAGCGGCGTATATCAGCAATGAGCAGAGGAATTATACAGCAAAATCATCAACCCCTCTTCAACAATATAAGGGTGAGGATACGGCTGCTGTGGCAAAGGTGCCAAACTACCCTAAGGTTGCAAATTTGGTCTATAACAACCACTTTAAGCACTATATGTCGGCAGCAGACCTGCGCACTCTGCGTGAGGCACAAAAAACAGAAGGCGTTATTCAGTCGAAGATTCAGGAGTACCTCCGCCACTATGATAAGATGGTGGCTCTGCAGCTTGAGTATGAGCGTGTGGATACAGAGGTGGCGGCCGATAGTGTTCTGCATCTGCTCGACTCTGTAAGGGGTGTTGCAGGGGGTGTTGAGGCTGCTATTGGCGACGCTTGGCACACTCTGTGTGATAATAAGATATATGCCTATAACTTGCTTATGGAGCAGAAGGATAGAGTCGATGTTCTCACCTCGGCAGATGTGGAGCTTACAAAGGCGCTGCGCGATGCAGAGCAGAGCGAGAAGGGGTGTGAGTCGGCGGTTTTGAGCGAGTATTTCTACCGTAAAAATGCACTGCTCGGCTACGAGTGCCGTGTGGCAGAGGTGTTGGAGCTCCAGGTGGCAAAGGACTCTCTTGTTAAGGTGCAGCGAGCTCTTAAGCGTGAGAACTACTGCGTGCCGAAGGTTAAGATTGTGCGCCGCTCATTTATTGAGCATGAGCCACTTAAGGTTATTAAGCCGACAATTTATACATCGAAGAACCCTATTCCGCACACTCGCATTTATGAGTATGGCACGGTATATCGTATCCGTATAGGTATCTTTACCAACAGACCGAACCTCTCAGCACTGAGGGGTATCACTCCGCTCTCATATACAGATAAGTATCATGGTGGCAAGTATGCCTACTTTGTGGGTGGTTTCCGTAGTGAGGAGGAGGCTATGGAGGGTGTCGCCTATCTGAAAAAGCTCGGCTTTAAGTCGCCACAGCCTGTAATGTGGGTGGATGGCGAGTATATCTCCAATATTGCCGAGTGGAAGAGTAAGAATTTGGGATTTAACATCGAGATTACCGGCACCGCTACCCTGTCAGATGCCGTTAAGGCACACATTTCGCTGCGAAATGAGAACGCTCGTTTCTCTCGTGTAGGCAGTGCGTTTATTGTCGGTACATTTGCCTCAAAGTCGGATGCGGAGTTGGTTGCTTCGGAGATTGTGGCGATGGATAGTAATATTAAGGCTGAAGTAAAATCTGTAAAATAGATTGAATATGTGGTACATTGTTTTGCTGATTATTTTGGGTCTGCTCTTTTTGGTAGCAGAATTATTGTTGTTCCCCGGTCTGTCTATAGGTGGAATATTGGCAATGGCTTGTTATGGAGGAGCAATATGGTATGCATTTGACTCTATGGGAGTTATGCCCGGCGTATGGACTATTGTGGCAGTTGCTGTGCTCTCGCTTATTACGCTTGTGTTTTCACTGCGTGCAAAGACTTGGCAGCGTCTGACGCTAAAGCAGCAGATTGACTCTGTAAGTATGCCGAAACCCGAAACGGAGGTGGCTGTAGGTGCTGTCGGTGTGGCTGTATCGCGCCTCTGTCCTATGGGAAAGGTTGAGGTCGGCGGAAAGATTTATGAGGCAAAGTCCACAGATGTATTTATCGACCAGCGCAGTAATGTTGAGGTTGTCGGTTTTGATAGCTTCACATTGATAGTCAAGAAGATAGACTAAAGTGCTGTAGATTAAAAAGATTATTGCTGTTCTGATTGTAGGTTTAAGATACCTGTAGATGCTATTGGGGACAAAGTTTTGTTAGCATCGTCTGAATAGTGTAATTTTTTAACCTAACTAATATAGATTTTATGAAAAAACTACTCTTATCACTCTCAGCTCTTTTAATCTCTGCAGTGGTGATTGCTCAGCCAAAAGCTGACCAAAGGGCGATTGTCGAGGCAGGCAATGCCCGATTTACTGTGCTTACTCCGCAACTTATCCGTATGGAGTGGAGTGAGGATGGCATCTTTGAGGATAGAGCTACGCTGACATTTATCAATCGCAAGACCGAAGTACCGAACTTTAAGGTTGTGAATCGTAAAAATCGTGTCACTATCACTACCGATAAGGTAAAACTTACCTATAACAAGGGCGCGAAGTTCTCGGCAGATAATCTGTGGGCAGAGTTTACTTTGGGTGCTAAAAAGGTCGTTTGGCACTATGGAGATGTAGATTCTCTCAATCTTATGGGTACTACCCGCACGCTCGATAAGGCTGATGGCTGGAACTTGAACCCAAAAGACCCGATGGAGCCGGGAGTTATCTCTCGTAGCGGTTGGAGTGTGGTTGATGACTCCTCTCGTCACCTGTTTGTTGATACTCCGACACATTGGCAGCAGTGGGTAGAGTGCCGTCCTGAGCGCAATTATCAGGATTTGTATCTCTTCGCTTACGGTCACGACTATATGGAGGCAGTGGGCGACTATATCTCACTTGCAGGCCGCATTCCACTCCCTCCGAAGTACGCTTTTGGCTATTGGTGGAGCAGATATTGGCAGTATTCGGATAATGAGTTGCGTGACTTGATTGGTCAGATGCGTAGCCTTAATATCCCTATCGACGTGCTTATTATCGATATGGATTGGCACGAGACTTGGGGTCTGCGTCGTATAGGAGCCAAGAAGGATGAGTATGGCCAGCGTGTCGGTTGGACGGGTTATACCTGGAAGGAGCAACTCTTCCCATCGCCTGCAAACTTCTTTGAGTGGTGTCGTTCAGAGAAGCTGAAAACGGCGCTTAACCTTCACCCTGCTTCGGGTATTCAGCCATTTGAGGAGCCGTATGAGCGATTTGTAGAGGCTTACGGTTGGACAGAGAAGGGCAAGAGCGTTCCGTTTAAGATTGACGAGCAGAAGTGGGCAGACGCCTACTTTAACACTGTTTTGGAGCCGTTTGAGAAGATTGGTGTGGACTTCTGGTGGCTCGATTGGCAACAGTGGCGCAATAGTAAATATACAAAGGATTTGAGTAATACTTTTTGGTTAAACTATACCTTTAATAAACATTCGGAAGAGCGTGGTAATGAGCGCGCTATGATTTATCACCGTTGGGGTGGCCTCGGCTCACATCGCTATCAGGTCGGCTTCTCGGGAGATATTCATATTAATTGGGAGTCGCTCGGATTTTTACCGTGGTTTACAAGTACAGCATCGAATGTCGGCTATGGTTATTGGGGCCACGATATTGGCGGTCATACATTCAAAATCCGCAGCTCTAAGACCGACCCTGAACTCTATTTGCGCTGGTTGCAGTATGGTGTCTTTACCCCTATCTTCAAGACCCATTGCACCAAGAATAGCAATATCGAGCGTCGTATCTGGCAGTTCCCTGACCACTTCTTCTATATGAGAGATGCAATCAGACTGCGCTATACCCTTGCACCTTACATATATAATGCCGCTCGTCAGGGCTATGATACAGGTATCTCGATGTGTCGTCCGATGTACTACTACTATCCTGAGAGCAACGAGGCTTACGATATGAAGGAGCAGTATATGTTTGGCGATGATATGATTGTAACGGCAGTCGTAAAGCCTGTGGACAAGGTTACAGGAGTAGCAGAGCGAACAATGTGGTTCCCTGAGGGTAAGTGGTACGATATGGTCAGCGGAGAACTGATAGAGGGTAATCAGACACTCTCGCTCAACTATACTGTTGCTGAAAATCCGTACTACGTGCGTGCCGGAGCTATTATTCCAATGAATCCTGCAACGGTAAATAGCCTGCAGGAGGCGAGCGATACTCTTGTGCTGACATTTATTCCTGGTGCTGATGGTGAGTTATCGCTCTATGAGGATGATGGTGTGTCGAAGAACTATGCCGAGCAGTATGCAACCACAAAGGTTGTCAAGAGCAGTACAGAGAACTCTATTCGTGTGGTTATCTCTCCACGTCAGGGTAGCTATGAGGGCGCTTTGGCAGAGCGCAAGTATGAGCTTCGATTCCCTGCACAGATGCCTGCTAAGGTGGTGAAGGTCAATGGCGTAGAGGTTCCTTATACTCGTTATGCCAAGTGCGGAGAGTGGGGATATGACGGCTATTCTCTCTCGCCTATCGTCTATACCGACTTGTGCGATTGCAACAAGGAGTGCGTCGTAGAGATAGAGTTTGACAGTCAGCTGCAGAAGCACCAACCACGCCTCTATGGCAAGCAGGGTATCTTTAACCGCTGCGTTGTGCTGACACCGGAGTTTAAGGAGCGTTATGCGGTCAGCTATGACCCATATCCACTGCTTCCGGATGAGTATATGAATGTATCGCAGACCCCTAACTTTATTGTGGAATATCCAGAGCGTATTGTTGAGTGGCTGGATCGCTATGAGAGAAGCTTTGAGGCTTGTATTCCGGCACTTAAGGCTTCGGGTAGAGTCGATGCGGAGTTTATCTCCAAATTGGAGCGTCAATTTAAGTAATAAACTAAAACATAAGTAGTTATGGAGATTGGTCTTATTTTTATTGTGGCAGTCCTTTCGCTTATTGCTATTTGGATTGTGTTCTATTTTGTGCCTGTAGGTCTTTGGTTTACAGCCCTTATCTCAGGTGCGCACATTTCGTTGCTGCAGATGGTGCTTATGCGTTGGCGTAAGATTCCTGTATCGGCAATCGTTTCATCAATGATTGAGGGTACAAAGGCGGGTCTGAAACTCAACCCTAACTCGCTTGAGGCTCACTACCTTGCAGGTGGAAATTTCCGCAATGTTGTGCATGCTCTCGTATCTGCCCAGAAGGCTGGTATTAACCTTAATTTCGAGGAGGCAACAGCTATCGACCTTGCCGGTCGTGATGTATTTGAGGCTGTGCAAATGTCTGTAAATCCGAAGGTTATCAACACTCCTCCTGTAACAGCTGTGGCAAAAGATGGTATTCAGCTCATCGCCAAGGCCCGCGTTACAGTGCGTGCAAATATCCGTCAGCTTGTCGGTGGTGCCGGCGAGGAGACTGTCTTGGCTCGTGTTGGTGAGGGCATTGTATCGTCTATCGGTTCGTCAGCATCACATAAGTCGGTGCTTGAGAATCCCGATTTTATCTCTCGCGTAGTGCTTGAGAAGGGTCTGGATGCAGGTACAGCCTTTGAGATTCTCTCGATTGATATTGCAGATATCGACGTGGGTAAGAATATCGGTGCGCAGTTGCAGATGGATCAGGCTGAGGCTGATAAGAATATCGCGCAGGCAAAGGCAGAGGAGCGTCGCGCAATGGCAGTAGCTCTTGAGCAGGAGATGAAGGCAAAGGCTCAGGAGGCTCGTGCAAAGGTTATCCTTGCTGAGGCAGAGGTGCCACTTGCTATGGCAGAGGCGTTTAAGAACGGTAATTTGGGTATTATGGACTATTATAAGATGAAGAATATGATAGCCGATACTCAGATGCGTGAGTCTATCGCAACCCCTAAAAACGATAAGAAGTAGAGATGATACCTCTTGAGGATATTACTGCTGCACTCGCTGAAGCTGTTCGTACCTCACCGCATAATTACGTGAGCGAGCAGATGGCCCTTGCGCCCGAAGATGTGGGTCAGCGACTCTATGATGACCCGATTATCGCTATTGGCTCTGCGGATGACCCTCTTTGGGAGAAACTGAAGGAGCCACAGGCGGTCGGTGCTATATTCCGCACGCCGAAGCAGTGGTTGCCGCAGGGACGCTGTGTGGTGAGCTATTTTGCACCATTTAGCGACTATGTTGTCGAGGGTAATCGTGAGGATAATGTCCTTGTGGGTAATGGTTGGCTCTATGCCCGTGTCGAGGGTCAGGCATTTTTGACCGAGATGAACCACTTTTTAGAGCAATGGTTTGAGAGTCAAGGTGTTAAGGCTCTATCTCCTTATGCGAGTGAGGAGTTTAAGTATGTCTTTGAGGCGGGTAGTAGCGAGGATATTGCTGATAAATCGCTCAGTTTTACAAGTAATTGGTCTGAGCGTCATGTGGCCTTTGTCTGTGGTTTGGGAACATTCGGACTCTCGAAGGGTCTGATAACTCGAAAAGGCGTTGCAGGCCGTTTCGGTAGCGTTATTGTGGATGCTCCGCTTGAGGTTACACCTCGTCCATATACGGGCATTTACGAGTATTGTACTATGTGTGGTGCCTGTATGCGCTGCCCTGGTGGAGCTATCACGCTTGAGGGTGGCAAGTCACACGAGCAGTGTAGCGCATACGTACATACTACACGAGTGAAGTACGCACCACGGTTTGGTTGTGGTAAATGCCAAGTGAAGGTGCCTTGCGAGAGGGGTATTCCTAAAAAGTAGCAGATAGTGCTTAGTTCAAGTCCTCAAAAGTTATACTTTTGGGGGCTTTTTTATTGCGATAAATACTAAAAAATGGGAAAAATCGTTGATTGATAGTAGAATTGACCTCTAAAGATTGTAAAGTTTGCAACTTTTTTGGTACATTTGCACCAATATTTATATGTTGACGAAAAAGTGTAATATTTATATGAAGACATTAAAAACTATTTTTCTTGCAATTTGCTCTGTAATTGTTTTGGGTAGCTGCTCCGATACGGAGAATCCGGGCTTGAGCTTCTCTCAGCAGGGACTCTACTTCCAGTGGGGTGGCGAGCCTCAGACTATCTCTTATACAACCATCGACGTTACTAAGGTGGAGCTTAATAGTGCAACAGAGGGTTGGAGTGCTACTGTAGATCAGAGTGCACAGACTATCACCGTTACCCCACCAAGTGATCCGGGCACAGATGATAAGCGAGATACAATGCGTGATGCAAATTTGAAGTTTATGATTACCGCACCGAGTGGTACAACTTCATACTACACCCTCAATGCATATATTGTTGGCGACTCTATTATCGCCATTACAGCTGCGGGTCAGTATGCAAACAGCTATGTGCTCACCTCTCCAAAGTCGGCATATCTGTTTGATGTGACCAAGAATGGCGCAGGTCAGCCGCTGTCGGGCGTTGCCGGTGCTAAAGTTCTGTGGCAGAGCTCTTATGGACTGATTGAGCACTTCTACTATAACGAGGATGATGGCGTAGTTACCTTCTATGTTGATGCCAAGACCGAGGTGGATGATGAGGATACATACATCAAGGAGAATGGCGAGTATGTAATGGTTGATGGTAACGTGCTTATCGCCGCTGTAGATGCTTCGGATAATATTCTGTGGAGCTGGCACCTCTGGTTTAGCAAGGAGGTGAATAATCCGCTTAAAGACTACTCTACCTACGCTAACGGCGTTACATTTATGAATCGCAACCTCGGCGCTTATGGAAATAGCAATGGCGCAACAGATAATACAAACCTTATCCTTGACAGCTATGGTCTGTACTATCAGTGGGGTCGTAAGGATCCTTTTGTTCGTCCATATTATCACGATTGCGCCGGTGGTGATGATGAGTATCTCTACAATGGCCAGAATAGCGCGGCTTACCTTGAGTTTGCAGAGCGCAGCTCGGAGACTGGCACTGTCGCATATACTATTGCTCATCCGACAACATTTATCACAAATGCTGCTTGTGTGGATGCAGAGAATGGTGATGGCATCGGTGATTGGCTCTCAACTCCTGACAGCTCGCTGTGGAGCGGTACTACAAAGAGCCTCTATGACCCATGTCCATACGGTTGGAGAGTGCCTGCTGGTAGCGATTTTGATGTTCTCTCACTTCCTGCAGAGGAGGATGGAATGGATATCAATGCTGCGCGTGGCAGATTTGGTTGGATGCTTACAGATGGCACAAATAGCTACTTCTACCTCGGTGGAGGCTTTAGAAGCTACTACGACGGTATTATTCATAATATGAACTATAAGACCGATGTATATCCTTCACAGCCTGAGCCGTGGGAGGGTTACTATTGGACAGCAGGCGTGACTGCTGATGGTAAGCAGAGTACCTGTATGTATTTTGACCTTACAACAACCAGAACTATAAATAAGTTTAACCTCAATTACCCTTCGAAGCGTGCAAATGCAATGCAGATTCGTTGTGTAAAGGTAAAGTAAAAAGAATAGGCTATGATACTCAGACTAAGAATGCTCAGCGACGAGAACGATAACTTCGTTCGTGATTTTGAGGTCTCTCATGAGATGAACCTCCGTCAGTTGCACGACTTTATCATCAACTCTATTGAGTACGATGATTGTATGGCGTCATTCTATACAGCAGATGCGCAGTGGAACCCTATTCAGGAGTTCTCGCAGATGGATTTGGGCGATGAGCAGTTTGAGGGTGCGCCGATAGCTATGGATAAGGTGACCCTTGCCGAGCTTGTTGTGTCGGAGTATAACCGTCTGATATATCAGTTCGATATGCTCACTGACAGAGCCTTCTATTTGGAGGTTGTGAGCGCAACTCAGCCAAACCCTCAGTTGGAGTATCCGCGTGTGTCGTTTGAGAATGCTCGCGTGCCTGATCAGTACGATCCGGATGCCGTTCCTGCGGATGATGGCTCTATCTTCGAGGAGATGATGGACGAGTTTGGAGAGTTTGATGGCGACGATAACTATGACGATGAGTACTAAACGACTTATTGTTGTCGTCGGGGCAACAGCTTCGGGCAAGACTGATCTAAGTATCGCTCTTGCCCGTTATTATAATGCCCCTATTATCTCTACCGACTCCCGCCAGGTCTATAAAGGGCTGCCGATAGGTACCGCCTACCCGTCAGAGGAGCAGTTACAGATGGTTGAACATCACTTTATTGGCGAGCTTGAGCTAACTGAAAACTTTAACTGCGGTGAGTACGAGAAGCAGGCTCTTGAACGCCTTGAGAAACTCTTTAAGAAGCACGAAACGGTGGTGGCTGTAGGAGGTTCAGGCCTCTATATTCGTGCGTTGTGTGAGGGTATGGATGACCTTCCTGAGGCAGATGAGGCGTTGCGTGCAGAGCTTATGTCACGTCTGCAAAATGAGGGGTTGGACTCTCTGCTGGCGCAACTAAAGGAGCTTGATGCGGAGTTTTATGAGGTGGTGGATAGGCAAAATCCAGCGCGAGTGATGCGTGCTTTGGAGGTGTGCCTGGTAAGTGGTTGTAAGTATTCGCAACTGCGAAAGTCGGAGCGTAAAGAGCGTGATTTTCAGATTGTTAAGGTGGGCGTTACGATGCCGAGGGAAGAACTCTATGACCGCATAAATCGCCGTGTGAATATAATGGTTGAGGCGGGTCTTGAGGCGGAGGCACGTGCAGTACTACCCTATCGAAACTGTAACTCGCTTCGCACCGTCGGCTATGTCGAGATGTTTGACTATTTCGATGGAAAAACAACCTTTGAGCAGGCTGTGGAGCTGATAAAGAGAAATTCGCGCCACTATGCAAAGCGCCAAATTACTTGGTTTGGTCGCGATAAGGATATTGCTTGGTTTAATCGTGGCGAGGAGGAGCAAATTGTTAAATATATTGATGAGCAATTTGGAGAATCAGATATAAATTCTTAAATTTGCACCGCAAAATAGAACGGTTGCTCGAATGGTGGAATAGGTAGACACGCCGGACTTAAAATCCTGTGGACAGAAATGTCCGTGCCGGTTCGATCCCGGCTTCGAGTACAAAGAAGGAGAACACAAGTTCTCCTTCTTTGTTTTATACTCTCGCCGTGCTCGTTCAACCTGTGGCGGTGTGGCAGAGTTGTCTGCGGTCGGTTGTTGTTTGCTATGCAAATTATCGTGTTTGCTGAACGAGTGTGTCTGAAAATAAATTTTCGCCCCATCGTTCATCAACCCCGACAATCTTCGATTGCAACAACCTTCCTTGCTCTGCTCAAATCTGCTGCGGTCGCTCGATCCCTGATTGTGTATATTTTAGTCTGTATCTAATATTTATAATGCTATAATAAAATAATATAGTGTAAAATCTCTATATTTATATTGCAATAATCAGAAAAAATATTTAATTTTGTAGTGGAACTGAGGGTATCAGTGTACAGAATTGTAAAACACACATTATAAAAGAACTATTATGAAAAAGATTTTATTGACCTTTGTGGCTGCTATTTGTGCAGTATCAATCTCTTTTGCGGCATCACCTGTAATTAAGTATGCGGGCGAGGTAAATGTTGGCTATGCAGCGGGTGGTAAGATGAGGTATGAGAATACCGCTACAAAATCTTCGCTTCATCGTCCGTTTGTTGAGACCATTCACGGTGTATCTATCACAAAGTACGCATTTGTAGGTGCGGGATTGGGTTTGCAGGGCTACTTTGGCGCTCTTGATAAGGATATTCCGGAGGAGAAGTGGGATACCCTTACCCTGCCGTTGTTTGTAAATCTTAAAGGTATGTATCCGCTTAAGGGTGTAACTCCTTATATCTCAGCAAGTTTTGGTGGTAGCGTTATCCCATATAGCGGCCAGAATGTAAATGCTACAAGCGATGGTATTGGCATTAAGGCAAAGCTTATAGGTGGCTTCTATTGCGACTGCGGTGCGGGCGTGAAGCTGCTTAATGATAAGATTAATGTCGGTATCGGTATGCAGCACCAGCAGATGGGCGTTAAGTTGGTAGTTTCAGACGGCTCTTACTCTGAGTCCGATAGCGAGGGCGGCTACCACGGCACATCATTCTACGTAAAGGTTGGTTTCTGCTGGTAAAAAAGTGTATATAAATAGGTAGAGGGGCTATTAATTAGCCCCTCTATCTTTTGTTTTTCCCAATTTTGTACTATCTTTGCAGTGTCATTAAGGCAGTCGTCCGACTGTTTTCAAATCAGAAGCAAATACATTTTTATATATGGAAGATTTGGCTACCCTGGAGGGTAAGACTCTCAAAGAGTTGCGTGAGATTGCAAAGGCATTTGGTATTGCCAGCGACAAGTTATCAAAAAGGACACTTATTAAGATTATATCCGGTGGCAGTGATGCCGAGGAGCCTGTAGCAGAGCCTGCGCCACAAGCGGAGGCTGCTGCTAATCAGGCACAGCCGAAGCGTCGTGGTCGCCGTCCGCGTGCAGCCGAGAAGGTTGTAATTGAGGCGGAGGCAGAGGCTACGGAGGTTGTGGCGGAGTCTGCTGTAGAGCCAAAAGTTGCAGAGAAGACCGAGGTAAAACCTGAGGCAAAGCGTCGAGGTCGTCCGAGAAAGGCGGAGAAGGTAGAGATAGTGGAAAAAGTAGCTGTAGAGGAGCCTGCTAAGGCTGCGGAGGTTGCTCAAACCGCTACAGAGCCAGTTGTAGAGCCTGCTGCCGAGCCGGAGATTACCAAGGATGATTTTACTGCCGAGGTAATTGGCGAGGGTGTATTGGAGCTTATTCCGGAGGGTTATGGCTTCCTTCGTTCTGCCGATTACAACTATCTCAATTCGCCGGATGATATATACGTATCTCCATCGCAGATTAAGCTCTTTGGTCTGAAGGCGGGCGATACTGTAACGGGTGTTATCCGTCCTCCGAAGGAGGGCGAGAAGTACTTCCCGCTGGTGCAGGTGCTTGAAATTAACGGTTTGGAGCCAAATGCTGTGCGTGACCGTGTGCAGTTTGAGTATCTGACACCGCTCTTCCCTAACGAGAAGTTTAACCTTACGGGAAATGGCCATAATGACCTCTCAAATCGAGTTGTAGATCTCTTCTCGCCTATTGGTAAGGGTCAGCGTGCGCTGATTGTTGCACAGCCAAAGACCGGTAAGACTATGCTGTTGCAGAGCATTGCCAATGCTATTGCCGACAACCACCCTGAGGTATATATGATTGTCCTTCTTATCGATGAGCGACCTGAGGAGGTTACCGAGATGGCGCGCCACGTCAAGGCAGAGGTTGTCGCTTCAACCTTTGATGAGCAGGCAACACGTCACGTAAAGGTTGCCGAGATGGTACTGGAGAAGGCAAAGCGTATGGTTGAGTGCGGACACGATGTGGTTATCCTGCTCGACTCTATTACACGCCTTGCACGTGCCTACAACTCTGTACAGCCTGCATCGGGTAAGGTGCTCTCGGGTGGTGTGGATGCAAATGCGCTCCATAAGCCAAAGCGCTTCTTCGGTGCGGCTCGAAATACTGAGGAGAAGGGCTCGCTGACTATTATTGCAACGGCTCTGATTGATACAGGCTCGAAGATGGATGAGGTTATCTTCGAGGAGTTCAAGGGTACGGGTAATATGGAGCTTCAACTCGACCGCCGCCTTGCGAATAAGCGTGTTTACCCAGCTGTTGATGTTATAGCATCTGGTACTCGCCGTGAGGATATGCTGCTCAGTCGTGAGGTTATGCAGCGCACTTGGATTTTGCGTAAGTACCTCTCCGATATGACTACTGTCGAGGCTATGGAGTTTTTGCAGAAGCAGATGGGTATGACTGTAAGCAATGCCGAGTTCTTGGCAACTATGAATCAGTAAAAGATGTAGTATGAAGCGTATAATTCTGACTATCTGTGCGTTGCTTGCAACTCTCAACTCCTTTGGCTGGGGTCAGAAGGGGCACGATGCTGTGGCATATATCGCCGAGTGTAACCTTGAGCCTGCGGTATATCAGAAGGTGGTGAAGATTCTCGGTGGTCACTCGTTAGTCTATTACGCCAATTGGATGGATAACGCCAGCAACTCGGACGCCTACCGCTATACAAAGACTTGGCACTATGCTAATGTCGATAAAGGCTACACCTACGCCACAATGACCAAAAATCCGAAGGGCGATGTAGTTACGGCGATTAACGAGATTGTGGCAAAGCTTAAAAGTGGCAAGCTCACTGCCGAGCAAGAGGCTGTAAATCTTAAGTTTTTGATACACCTTGTTGGCGATGTTCACGCGCCAATGCACGCGGGTCGCTTGAGTGATTTGGGCGGTAATAGAGTGATTGTCAAGTACTTCGGCGAGAAGATTAAGCTGCACGCGCTGTGGGATACAAACCTTATCGAAGATTGTCACCGCTGGAGTTACACCGAGTGGCAGCAACAGCTTGATAAGTTCTGTCCTGCCGAGCGTAAGGCACAACTTGCTGCGGGAACGGCAGAGGAGTGGCTTGAGGAGAGCCATACACTTGCCAAGGATATCTATATCGCCTCACCGAAGAATGCGAAGCTGTGGTACTACTATCTCAACTACTACACTCCGCGCATCGAGGAGCGCATCCTTGCCGGTGGTATCCGCCTTGCGTGGCTGCTAAATGAGATTTATAGATAGCTGTAGCGCGACATTTACTCTTTTTGATATAAAGGGGCGACTAAGTTTTTAGTCAGCCCCTCTGTTTTATCTGATAAAATGTGTGGCGATTGGTGCCTCTTTTTCCGGCAGACCGAATTTGGCGCGACCAAGGGCGATGGACTTTATCAAAAATGCCATATTGCGGGCGAGGGTGCGCATAGTTTGCAACCCCTCGACATCTTGCTCGGCATCGCCTGGCATCAGTCCGTGAACGGAGTTCCAATATTGGCTGGAGGCGACGGGCATACCCGATATGGTGAAGTACTTATTCAGCTGGTCGAATGTTGCGCTACAGCCACCACGGCGGGCTACGGCGACCGAGGCACCGACCTTCATTGTCTTGTTGAAGGAGGTGCTGTAGAAGAGTCTATCGAGCAGCGCAATGAGCGAACCATTTGCCGAGGCGTAATAGACAGGCGAGGCGACCACTACCCCATCAGCGCTCTCGAAAATCTCGGCTAACTTTCTCACATCGTCATCAAAGACGCAGACCCCATTTAGACGGCAATAGTTGCACGCCGTACATCCGCGGATGCTTTTTGTGCCGATTTGATACTCGATAACCTCAATATTCTCCTCATTGAGTCTCTTTGCAATCTCTGCCGTTGCAATAGCTGTATTCCCGCCCCTGCGCGGGCTACCGTTGATAATCAGTACCTTCATATTGCGATTTGTTTACCTACAAAAGTACAAAATTTTAGCCAAAGATGTAATATCTCAATGCTTGCAGAGATAACAAGACGATTAAATCTGCCGCAAAGGAATTTATCGAACAACATAATGTCGATTTTAACAATAAAGACTATCTTAACATATCGTTGAGAGAGGATGTTCAACTGTCAAATGTTGTTGCGGCCGCTATAATAGAGTATGCGCTACAGCGAGGTGGCGAGAGTGAAGTATTGCGATTGTTTGAGGCAACAAAGTACGATAAGATATTTGAGTTGTTAAATATTGCGACCAACGAACAGGCAGAGTTTATTCGTAGTCTATTCTAACACTTTTTGCTCAATCTCCTTGATAGCATCAGACGTTAAGTGCGACCAGCGACCGGCAATGGTGCCGTTTTTGTCGATAAGGATAAAGCACGGTATCTGCTCTACTCCGTAAGCAAGAGATATATCTACCTGCTCTGTGAAGTAATAATTCTCGGCATTATCCGGATAATCTATAATCAGTTGCGACCAATCAGTAAGATGTAGTTTTTCAACTGCATTACGCCAATCGGCTTCATCTTTATCTACCGAAATGCTGAGAATTTGTAGTTTGTCGCCATATTTCTCGTGTAGTTTTCGCGCTTTCGGTATCTCGTTGATGCACGGAACACACCAACTTGCCCAGAAATCAAGCAACACATAGCCTTTGGCGTAACACTCTGAGAGTGTAATCTGTTTGCTGTCGGCGGAGCTTAGTGTAAAATCTAATGCTTGGCTGCCAATCTTACCGCCATTTAGTTTAGCGACGTTATAGCGAGTCTGCATCAATTCGCCAAGAGGACTATATCTTTGTTTCTCCGTAAGTGTGCTGATATATGATTCTATAGTCGTTATATCGTAATTAAAACGAATTAACTTGTCGATTAAATATGGAATGATGGTTTGGTCGTGATGACTATCAATATATTTAATCGCCATATCGGGCCATCTGTCGCTTATGGCGTGATGCTCTAATATCAAATTGTAAAACTCTGCCCATAGTTCATTGGTATTTGGAGCGCCGTCATTATTGGCCGCCAGCCACTGCTCATTCTTGCGGGATGCTTGATAGCTCTTTTCGTATATCGCTTTGTCGTGCTCTGCAAAGAGTCTGCGATACTCATCGAGCTCGTTACCAATACTCAATCCCGATATTGAATAGCTATACAAACTATTACGCTCTGCACTAAATTGCATCTCCGAAGGCTCTATAAATAGTTGCGCAAAGTCCATGTTTTGGAATGACAATTCAGCGGGAACAACCCCATTAGCCATACCATCAAAGCGAAAATGACCACCATTAATATATGTCGTATCGCACTGTTTGTACCAAATGCCATCACGCTTTATTGGGTACGATAGGCAAATCATCTCACCATCAGTAGAACCGAAGATCTCTCCTTGAATAGAGAAACGCTCCTCAGAATGAGGATTGCAGGCTATTGCGAACAGAGCAATAATGAGAAAACCAATATTATTTTTCATAGCGGACAAAAAGTTAATAAAGTAACGAATAGATGTGCTGTTATATTGTGTAACAATATAAAAACAGACAGCTCCGAAGAACTGTCTGCGTGAGCGGCAAGCGGGATTCGAATGTTGCTTGCAACATCACCGAAGGAGTGCCGTAGTCGTTGTAACGGTACGGGAATACACGACTGAGGTAACCCTCCTTAAAGAAATTTCTCTGTCGTTATCGTTTGCTTAAATCATGAGCGGCAAGCGGGATTCGAACCCGTGACCCTCGGCTTGGGAAGCCGATGCTCTACCACTGAGCTACTGCCGCAAGTGGGGAGGTTCTCCTCCCCTATTATTACTCTACCAGCTTCTTGAGTGAAGCGATATTCTGCTCGTTGTGGAGCATCTTGCCCTCGGCGGTGTATGCGTGGTCGATACGAGCCTTGAAGTAGCTCTCGACCTTATTGCGGACAACCTTCATGGTGCTATTTACAAGGCCATTCTGCTCGGTGAAGTGCTCATCTACGATAGCGAGTGCTGCAGGGAGCCAGCGGTCAGGGAACTCGTCTGCAAATACGCCACCTGTGCGGTACTTCTCAACCTCGGCGTGCAACAGATCGGCTGCCGCCTTTGCCTTATCCTCTGCGCCTGTAACAGCGGCCTTCAGAGCATCGCCATTTGGAACAAGAAGAGCAATGGTATAAGGGCTCTGGTTGTTATAAATCATAATCTGGTCGATATATGGTGACTTATCCACCATAGCCTCCTCCATACCCTCCGGGCTATACTTCTCGCCATCAGATGCAATCAGAAGGCTCTTGAAACGACCGAGAACATAGAGGAAACCATCAGCGGCCATATAACCCATATCGCCTGTATAGAGCCAGCCATCCTTAACGGTCTCGGCTGTAGCTGAAGGGTTCTTCCAATAGCCTGCCATAACGTTCTCGCCCTTGATGACAATCTCGCCCTTCTCGCCTACAGGCAGCTCACGACCCTCATCGTCAAGAATCTTGATGTCAAGAGGCTGGATAAGCTTACCAGATGAGCCGAAGCGGTGATTGTGCTTACCGATAGAGTTTGTTGAGATGATAGGCGTAGCCTCACTAAGGCCATAACCCTGATACATCGGCATACCTACAGCGTAGAAGAAGCGCTGAAGCTCAGAGTCGAGCAGTGCGCCGCCGCCAACGAAGAACTGCAACTCGCCACCAAATGCCTGGCGAACCTTGCTGTAGAGAATCTTGTCAAACAGCGCAACAAGTGGCTTGAGGATAAATCTCCAACCGCGACCCTTGCTGTATCCGTCCTGATTGTACTCATAAGAGACCTTAAGGGCAAACTTGAAGAGCTTCTCGGTAAATGCGCCCTTGCTCTTAATAGAGCCCTCGATATTCTTGCGGAAGTTCTTTGCAAGAGCAGGAACAGAGAGCAAGAAGTGTGGCTTAACTTCGCGGATATTTGTAGGGATATTTCGCAGGGTCTGCATAGGTGTAGAGCCCACCTGTGTAGTTGCTACAGCAGCACCACACGCAATCATAATATAGAAACCGCAGACGTGTGCAAAGCAGTGGTCGAGCGGAAGGATAATCAACGTGCGGTATGTTGAAGGGATAGAGATACGGGTCAGAGCCTGCTCGACATTTGCTGTGTAGTTACGGTGTGTAAGCACAACACCCTTAGGGTCGGCAGTAGTACCCGAAGTGTAGGTGATAGTCGCGTAGTCATCGTTCTGAAGAGCCGCGCTGATAGCGAGGAACTCGTCACGATGCTCTGCCAAGTGCTTGTCACCAAGCTCCTTAACTGCATCGAGAGTCATCTCCTTCTCCTCAAGCTCTACATCGTTATGGAAGACGATAATGCGCTCGATGAGTGGCAGTTGATCCTTGATTTTACGAATTTTCGGCAGCTGATACTTCGATACGAATATGGTTGTTACATCAGCGTGACGCAGACGGAAGAGCAGGTCGTTTGCCTCCTCCAACTTAATAGAGAGAGGTACCGAAATAGCACCAGCATAGAGCAGACCGAGCTCTGAGATAATCCAATTATTGCAACCCTCGGCAAGAATAGATACTGTCTGCTTTGGTGTAACGCCCAAAGCTGCAAGACCAGCACCAATTTTCAGCGCCTCCTCCTTCACTGCAGCATACGTAGTAGGTTCAAACTGCTTGTCCAACTTCTCCAAAAGGAATGTCTTGTCACCATACTTGGCAACTGACTCCTCAAATAGGTCAATAATAGTTCTTTTTGCCATCTTTCTGTTTATTGTAAAGTGTTGTAGTCTATTGTATTAGTCCATTTTAAGCACCGCAAGGAACGCCGATTGAGGTACCTGTACCTGACCAATCTGGCGCATACGCTTCTTACCAGCCTTCTGCTTCTCAAGCAGCTTACGCTTACGGGAGATATCACCGCCGTAACACTTCGCTGTCACATCCTTACGCACAGCCTTAACAGTCTCACGGGCGATAATCTTGCTACCGATAGCCGCCTGAATAGCGATATCAAACTGCTGACGCGGGATAAGCTCTTTGAGCTTCTCGCACATCTTGCGACCAAAGTCGTAGGCGTGGTCGGCATAGATGAGTGATGAGAGTGCATCCACAGGCTCACCATTGAGCAGAATATCGAGCTTAGCAAGCTTACTTGCCTGATAACCTGTGCGGTGGTAGTCGAATGAGGCATAACCCTTAGAGATACTCTTGAGCTTGTCGTAGAAGTCGAAGACAATCTCAGAGAGTGGCATCTCGAAGTTCACCTCCACGCGGTCGGTGGTGATGTATGTCTGATTCTTCATCACGCCACGCTTGTCGATGCAGAGCTTGAGAACATTTCCCAAAAACTCGGTCTTGGTAATGACCTGCGCAAGGATATAAGGCTCCTCAATCTTAGCAATCTTTGTAACCTCAGGCAGTCCTGATGGGTTGTGTACCTCAAGTTCATCGCCGGAAGTGGTTGTAATTCTGTACGATACGTTCGGAACGGTCGTAATTACATCCATGTTAAACTCGCGGTAGAGTCGCTCCTGAATAATCTCCATGTGTAGCAGACCGAGGAAGCCGCAACGGAAACCGAAACCGAGCGCAAGTGAACTCTCCGGCTCGAAAGTGAGCGAGGCGTCGTTGAGCTGTAACTTCTCAAGCGAAGCGCGCAAATCCTCGTATTGGTCAGCCTCGACAGGATATACACCGGCAAAGACCATAGGTTTTACATCCTCAAAACCTGCAATAGCCTCAGTACAAGAGTTTGCAACAGAGGTGATTGTATCACCAACCTTAATCTCCTTTGAATTTTTGATGCCCGAACAGATATAGCCTACATCGCCGGCCTTAATCTCCTTGCGAGGCACCATCTTGAGTTTGAGCACGCCAACCTCATCGGCATCGTACTCACTTCCGGTGTTGAAGAATTTAACGTGCTCGCCCTTGTGGATGGTACCGTTAAATACGCGGAAGTATGCAATAACACCTCGGAATGGATTGAATACAGAGTCGAAAATAAGAGCCTGTAGAGGGGCGTTCTCATCGCCCTTAGGCGCAGGAATGCGGCTTACGATAGCCTCAAGAACGCCATCAACACCCTCGCCGGTCTTACCCGATGCACAGAGGATGTCATCGTGGTCACAGCCGAGCATATCGACAACCTGGTCTTTAACCTCGTCAATCATAGCCGACTCCATGTCGATTTTATTCAGAACGGGGATAATCTCAAGGTCGTTGCCTAATGCCAAATATAGGTTCGAAATAGTCTGCGCCTGAATGCCCTGTGTGGCATCTACAACAAGCAGTGCGCCCTCGCAAGAGGCAATAGCGCGCGAAACCTCATACGAAAAATCGACGTGTCCCGGAGTGTCAATAAGGTTGAGTGTGTATGTCTGACCATCCTTCGCCTTGTACTCCATCTGGATTGCGTGGCTCTTGATGGTAATACCCTTCTCACGCTCCAAATCCATATCGTCAAGCACCTGATTCTGCATTTCGCGCTGATTCAGGGTGTCGGTCATCTCGAGCAGACGATCGGCAAGTGTACTTTTGCCGTGGTCAATATGTGCAATGATGCAAAAATTTCGTATATTCTTCATAACGGCGCGAAGATAGTAAAAATTTTTGAATTTTACTACCTCGATCCAATATAAAGTAATATGGCTGCAATAAATATGAGTGCCAAGTCGAAGGCTTTAGCCTTCAAGTTGCGTTCGTGGAAGAGTATCGCTCCGCAGGTGAATGATACCAGAACACTCGAACGGCGTATCATCGAGACTACCGAAATCATCGCATCTGCCTCGGAAAGAGCAAAGAGATATGCCACATCGGCAGCCGATAAAAAGAGTGAAATGAGAGGTATTGCCCACGACCAATGGAAAGGGTCAGCACTACCCTGCTTACGTACCTTGAAAAAGGTTAAGATGATTATTGTAATACTCATTAGCGCAGCCTGATACAATGTGTACCAGCTCTGCACAAACATAGGCTCTAATGAGTGCATAATATGGCGGTCATATAGACCGCAGCAGGCTCCTGTTATAGCAGCTAATCCGACCAAAAGAACACCGCGATTGTGTCTAAAATCTATACCCTCCTTTTTGCCCGAACGGCTAAGCATAAAGAGTGATGCGATGGCAAGCAAAACGCCTGCCCATTGTGTAAGGTTGAGTCTCTCGCCAAAGATAATCATCGCACCCACAAGTGTCATAACGGGGCGTGTGGCGTGTATCGGTGCGGCGATAGTGAGCGGTAACTCCTTGAGTCCGAAGTAGCCGCAAATCCACGAGATAAGCACCAAAACAGCCTTGATAAATACCGCCCCATGTTCAGCTGCGCTGCCGAGTGGCACTGCAAAGCGTGTTCCCTCAAACCAACCGAGGTCGAAAAGAGAGTTGAGGACTACGGGTGAGAAGAGTATTGTTGAGAATATAGTGTTGAGCAGCAGTACTTTAAGTACCGCGTTGCCCTTTAGTGCCTGCTTCTTTGAAACGTCATACAGACCGAGCAGAAATGCCGATATAAATGCAAGAATTATCCACATAGTCGTAAAAATAGGCTGCAAAGATAGTGATTGTCGAATTTATTTCGTATATTTGGATTCAAATTATTGAAGTAAAATGAAGAGATTTTCTGTTTTTGCACTCTGTTTGTGCGTGGCAATTAGCGCCTATTGTGCTGATAATGTGCCATTTAATGGTCTTATTTGTGATATTGACGGTTTGGGTCTGAAGGCTCAGATAACTGTCAAAGGTTCAGAAAAACGCACCGTTTCGGGTAAGGATGGTAAGTTCGGCCTGACCAATATCAAGGCGGATGATGTGTTACAACTACGCTACAAGAAGTTGCGCTTAGAGGTGGCTGTCGAGGGTCGTAAGAGTGCGAAAATTGTCATCTCGGACGAGGGAACAATACACTCTGTGACTGACGATAAGGAGCTTGTAGCTGCGGGTATGGACCACGTTTTGCGTCGTGAGTTGCCGACAAAGGGTGGCGTGTTGACTGCGGAGATGATTGAGCGTGAGGGCTTTACAAATCTTGCAGATGCACTGCGCGCAAAGGCGACAAGTCTTATCATTGACGGTGCGGGCAATGTAACTATTCGTGGCGTCAATAGTATCGGAAATCACGCACCTGCGCTTATCGTCTGCGATGGTATGGAGGTCGGCTCGATAAATGCTGTCAATATCAATGACGTGGCGAGTGTGGAGATACAGCGCGACGGTACGCTCTACGGTTTTAGAGGCGTTGGCGGCGTAATCTCTATCAAGACTAAATCGGGCGCAAAGCGCTAACCTACAATCAGTTGTAAAATAGTAAATGTTGCGAGCGTGAGGCTTGCAATGCCATTCAGTGTGCCGAAAGCGATGCCAATACTGCGTTGCTTTGTCGGCGTTACGAGTATATGCTCAAGGATGATACAGCCACAGAAGAGACCCTCCCCTATCCAAAGCAGCCAACCTTGTGGGCAGTAGAGTGAAAAGAGAATGAGGAATGCAATGCTTATTGCGTGCAGAGCAATACTGATATATAGGGCTCCCTTGACACCAAAGCGAACGGGGATGCTGTGTAGTCCTCGTTGGCGGTCAAAGTCGAGATCCTGCAGGGCATAAATAATATCGAAACCACCACACCATGTAAGTACCAAAAGCGAGATTAGACACGGCGCAAAAGTGAGTGTTCCTGTGGTGGCAATATATGCCGCAGAGGGCGCAATACCGAGCGATAATCCGAGTACTATGTGAGCCCAAGAGGTAAAACGTTTACAGTAACTATAGAACATTACAACAGCCAGAGCTACAGGAGATAACACGGCTGTAAGTAAATTGATACTTGAACTGACTGCAATAAAGAGCAGCGCGTTTATAATAACGAATATAAGGGCACTCTTGGGCGAAATCTTTCCTGTCGGAATTTCGCGTGAAGTGGTGCGGGGATTATCGCGGTCAATCTTCCAATCTGTCCAGCGATTAAAGCCCATAGCGACATTGCGGGCAAAGACCATACAGCCAACTATCTGCAGCAGAAGAATCCAACTAAATTGAGTATCTGTAGTCTTAAGAGCAAATACAAAAGCCATCAGCGCAAACGGCATGGCGAATATTGTGTGGGAGAACTTTACAAGTCCCATGTAGTCCCCAATCTTGGCAAAAATCTGTTTCATAGCGCAAAAGTAGTAAAAAGTTGATAATCGCGTGATAATGTTCAGCTAAATTTTGTACCTTTGTGGTATGAGGAGGGTATTTACGATACTTTTTGCACTACTTCTGTGTGGTTGTAGTGCAGATAAACTGCCAGAGGAGGCTAAGATGGATAGCCTCTGTATTGTCGGTGCATCGTTTGCATATCCTGAAAATTGCTGGTTTGAGATGGCGTGTGAGAGGCTTAATCTTAAACCGATAAATAAGGCTATCTCGGGTACAGACATAATTGATACAGCTCAGAGTATGAAGGATAATACTCTTTTTACTCGAGAGGAACTTGATAGTTTTGCTACTTTTGTAATTATGCACACGCACAACTACGACATCTGTTCGGAGGAGGAGGTGCACGCCCCATTTGCTACGGCTTATAACTATGTTGTCAAGGGCTATATTGCTATGTGTCAGGCTCTTGAGTATAATTCTGATTCAAAATGGTATGGAGTGGAGGGTGGTAAGCCTGTGGATATTCTTATCTGTACCCATTGGCACGATGCGCGTAAGTACTTCAATCGCTCGGTGCGTGAATTTGCCCAAAAATGGGATTGCGTACGCCTCTGTAAGTTCGATGAACAGATAGGTTTTACGATGGATAAACCGGATGCAAAGACAGGTAAGCAGATATCGGTTTTCTTTGCTCATCCCGATGCAAATGCTAACGAGACAATAGACGGCGTGGAGTATGGTTGGCATCCGAAGAGGGGTCGCGATTCGGAGATTCAGCAAAGAATGGCAGATATTTTCTGCAAGTGCTTCTGATTTCCAACTTTTTTACTATCTTTGCGCGTCTATTAAGTTAGGAAATAGTATAAGAACAGATAAGATATGAATATTTCGTTTAAGTGGCTTAAAAACTATGCCGATATAGACCTTTCGGCAGAGCAGGTTGCAACACTTCTGACCGATATCGGTTTGGAGGTAGAGGGTTTTGAGAAGGTCGAGACTATTCGTGGTGGCCTTGAGGGCGTTGTTGTGGGTCAGGTGCTCACTTGTGAGGACCATCCGGACTCTGACCACCTCCACATTACAACAGTAGATGTCGGCGCAGAGGCTCCTCTGAATATCGTTTGTGGCGCAGCAAACTGCCGCCAGGGACTTAAGGTTATGTGCGCTACCGTTGGCGCTGTACTCTACCCTATTGATGCAACTGAGGGCTTTAAGATTAAGCGCAGCAAGATTCGCGGCGTCGAGTCACTCGGTATGCTCTGCGCAGAGGATGAACTGGGCATTGGCTCTGACCACGCAGGAATTATTGAGCTTCCGGAGGATGCTGTTGTCGGCACACCTGCTCGCGAATATTACAATATTGAGGATGACTACCTCATTGCAATCGGTCTTACTCCAAACCGTGTAGATGCAGCTTCGCACATCGGCGTTGCACGTGACATTGTGGCATATCTTAAGAGCCAGGGTCAGCGTGCTGAGCTTCGTATGCCGAGCGTTGATGACTTTGCAGTTGAGAATAATGACCTTAAGATTGATGTAGAGGTTGCAAATACTACAGCGTGTCCTCGTTATGCGGGCGTGACCGTTAAGGGTTGTAAGATTGCTCCGTCACCTGATTGGATGCAGAACTATCTGCGTGCTGCAGGCATCAATCCGAAGAATAACCTTGTCGATATAACCAACTTCGTACTCTTTGAGCTTGGTCAGCCGCTCCACGCCTTTGATGCAAGCAAGATTGAGGGCAGCAAAATCGTTGTTCGTAACTGCGAGGAGGGTACTCCATTTGTAACTCTCGATGGCGTAGAGCGTAAATTGTCTGCTGCTGACCTTATGATTTGCTCTGCAGAGCGCCCAATGTGCCTTGCCGGCGTATTTGGTGGCCTTGATTCAGGCGTAAGCGATACTACTACCGATGTATTTATCGAGAGCGCATACTTCAATCCTGTATCTGTGCGTAAGAGTGCAAAGCGTCACGGACTTAACACCGATTCATCATTCCGTTTCGAGCGTGGTGTAGATCCAAATATGCAGGTATATGCCCTTAAGCGTGCTGCGCTGCTCTTTAAGGAGCTTGCAGGTGGAACTATCAGCAGCGAGATTACAGATATCTACCCTGTGAAGGTTGAGCCGTTCCGCTTTGACTTCTCACTCTCTCGTGCCAAGATGCTTATCGGTAAGGATATTGCAGATGATACTATTAAGAACATCATCACTGCCCTCGATGTTACTATCGAGAAGGAGGAGAATGGCGTTCTGAGTGTTGCTGTTCCGCCATACCGCGTAGATGTTCAGCGTGAGGCTGACCTGGTGGAGGATGTTCTGCGTATCTATGGTTATAACAACGTGGAGATTCCTGAGCATGTGAACTCTACCCTTTCGTATGTTCAAAAACCCGACAAGAACCGCCTTGTTAATATGGTGTCGGATATGCTTACAGCGCGTGGCTATACCGAGATTATGTCGAACTCGCTCACAAAGGCGGCATACTACGAGAACTTGCAGTGCTATAAGGCTGAGAACTGCGTGAAGATTCTCAACCCGCTCTCTGCGGACCTTAATGTTATGCGTCAGACCCTTGCGTTTAATGTTCTGGAGGCTGTAGCGCTCAATATTAACCACAAGAACGCAGACCTTAAGCTCTATGAGGCCGGTAATTGCTACTACTACAACGCCGAGGCTGCTACTGAGGAGAATCCGCTTGCAGCATACTCTGAGAACTACCGCCTTGCTATTGCCGTTACAGGTAACGATAGCGCTCCATCTTGGAACTGCAAGGCAAATTCTGCTTCATTCTTCACTCTGCGTGCATCTGTAGAGCTGCTTCTCAAGCGCTTTGGCCTTAATATCTACGACCTTAAGTGCGAGAGCTGTAATTTCGATATCTTCGGAGACGCAGTGTGCCTCTCTATCAATAATAAGCCGCTTATCTGGATGGGTCAGATTGCAAGCAAGCTCTGTAAGAGTATGGGTATCAAGCAGGAGGTATTCTTCGCCGAGATTGACTTTGATCTGCTCGTGAAGGCTACCCGCAAGCATAAGATTACCGTAACAGAGCTCTCAAAGTATCCGGAGGTTAAGCGTGACCTTGCTCTGCTTGTCGATAAGAGCGTAACATTCTCTACTCTGCGCGCTATTGCATTTGCTACCGAGCGCAAGCTGCTTAAGAGTGTTGCCCTGTTCGATGTATATGAGGGCGATAAGCTCCCAGAGGGCAAGAAGTCTTACGCACTCTCATTTATCCTTGAGGATAAGAGCCAGACCCTGACCGATAAGGCTATCGAGCGCACTATGGCGAATTTGCAGGCGGCGTTTGAGAAGCAATGCGGTGCCTCAATCCGATAATTTGCCGTGAAAAGGCAGCATTAGCTGCCGCTAACCCAAATAACCAGCAAAGGGCAGTACGTCTTGTACAGCCCTTCGCTGTTTTTTGTGCCGTGCGTTAATCCTCCTTCGGAGTCTTTTCACTGCTTCGTCTCAGCAATTCAAACAAGTTTGATTGCATTCGACTTAATCGCAGCGTTGTATCTACCGCATTCTGACGATAAAACGGTGCAAGTAATAAGTGTTGTAATTAAGGTGGCTAAATATTATTTTAGCCACCTTAATTTTGTTTTATTGTATTGCAATGCTCCGCAAGGTGTTGTTTGTTTGCGAAACTTTTCCTAAATTTGTGGTGCTATTGCAAAATGGCAGACATATTGAAAGTGTTTTCGCAGTCCTTGTTAGAGAATGTGGTAGTTTTCAAAGCGATAGGATACGAACAACACCTCTCTTGTATATATGCTATTGGTGTATCCACACCAATCTGTTGGCATATTACAGGTGTGGGGCATTGTATCGTTTATTATCGCAGGGTTCTACCACAACCTTCTAACAATTAAACGAAAATCAACTCCACACTTTCTTTTTTTGTATAATACTCAATCGGGGTTGGTGGGTAAAAACTAATTCAAATTATGCTTTACTTAAACAATGTAGACACAAATGACGCTAACTTCAATTTGTCAGGATAGGTATTACTACGCCGTTATAGGTGTTATTGGGTTAAATATTGGTATAAAGCCCAATTGTGTTAATAGATAATAAAGATAGATGATATGAGAAAGTTTTTGATTATAGCGTTAGTTACTACTCTATTTTGGAGTTGCGAAAAGGTCAATGATATTAATGATGCACCGTATTGGGGAATTGATAAAGAACTGTTGACATTCGATGCAGATGGAGGAAATGAAGTTGTTAAAGTGTCAAGTAATTGCAGGTGGATTATTACGGGTGGTGACAGCTGGTGTATTCCATCGATAGATAAGGGTAATGGTAATATGTCAATCATCTTTACTGCGGCTAAAAATGATGCAATCAGAGATTTGAAAACAACTTTTTACTTTGAATTTGAAGGTGAATTTGGGACTGAAATTGTTGAGTTGAAAGTAGCGCAGGAAGCTCAGCAAGTTGATGATGCTGCAACTTTGATGGATGATGCTGTGTTCATTGCCTATTGCTATGAAAATTTTGACCTTAATAAAGATGGAACAATATCAATGATGGAGGCAAATACAGTCAAAGTTATTGAGATTGAAGATGAGCCTAAGTTGAAATCGGTAAAAGGTATATCATTATTTACAAATCTTGAAGATATTTCCTTTAAGAATACAGGCTTGCAAAGCATAGATTTGAGTAAAAATACTAAATTAACTACTATTACAAGAGAGGCATTCTATGATTGCAGTAGCCTGACAAGTGTAACAATCGGAAATAACGTTACTTCGATTGGTAGTGATGCATTCTCTGGTTGCAGCAGCCTCGCAAGTGTGACAATTCCTAATAGCGTTACCGAGATTGGAGAGGGCGCATTTAGATATTGTAAAGGAGAACTTATTATCAATAGCCAACAAGTTGTTGGATATAATTACGGCCATTATGATTATGATAAGGATGAGGTAACGGCCAACGATTGGCTATATGGTTCTGGATTTACAAAACTTACTATTGGTGACGGCGTTACTTCGATTGGAGATTATGCATTCGAAGATTGCAGTAGCCTGACAAGTGTAACAATCCCTGATAGCGTTACTGAGATTGGACATGCTGCATTCGCTAATTGCAGTAGCCTGACAAGTATAGTTGTTGCATTGGATAATGCTGTATATGATAGTCGAGATAATTGCAATGCTATTATAGAAACTGCCACTAATGCTTTGAAAGTAGGGTGTGTTGCCACTGTTATTCCAAAAAGTGTCACCTCGATTGGAAGGTATGCATTCTATGGTTACAGTAGCCTTGCAATTGCTATCCCTGATAGTGTCACTTCGATTGGAGATTATGCATTCTATGATTGCAGTGGAGAGTTGGTTATAGATAGTAATTTTATTGAAACAGATTTTTATGATGATAGTATTAGAGCGGCGAATAAATGGATTGATGGGGCAAAATTTTCTACAATTATTATAGGCGATAATATTACTTCGATTGGAAGTTCTGCATTCCATAATTGCAGCAGCCTGACAAGTGTAACAATCGGAAATAACGTTACCGAGATTGGAAGTTATGCATTCTATAATTGCAGTCGGCTGTACCGAGTTACAATTGGCAATGGTGTCACTTTGATTTATCCTCATGCATTTTCGGAATGTAATCTTAACATAGTGTATTGCAAACCAATAACACCACCATTATGTGATTCATATACATTTATGAATACCACAGTTCGTTATATTTATGTACCATCTTCGTCGAAGGAATTATACAAGGTCGCAGATGGTTGGTCTCAGTATTCTAAATACATTCATGGGTATGAATTTGAGTAAGAAATTAGAAATAACAGGTTTGATTTTTCTTTTGATTTCTTTTGGTTGGGAATGTGTGTCGTTAGATTTGAAAAATAACAAGACGGAAGATTATTTGTCAGCAATTAATCATAAGGTCGATTTATTATGGGAGAATGAACTTACTAAGTTTTCTCATAGTAATACGACAGGTATGGCAATGGGCGTGGATATAGACGCTGTTAATAAACAATGGGAAACTCATGAAGAATTTAGGAGAAATTATACGATGGCAGACAATCAAATAGAGGTATGCGATTGGATTCAGCTGATATTATATGTATTAGGAAGTGGATTAATAATAATGTCAAAATGTTTGAACAATGACAAAGAAAGATAATGAACAAGCAAGAATGTTTATCGAGAGGACCATAAGCATTTTGCAGCAATATGAAAACAATTTGAAGGATGGAGAACAAAGTTATAGTCATACACTATTTATCAATGCATGTGTTGGACTATTGATGGTAACACGAGAAACGATCTTAAATGACTTGCCACAAAGTCAAATTAACAAACAAGATTGGGGTATAGAGCCAAGTGATATAAAACATATCGAGAATAATGATTTTTCTGTCGCAAAAATCGCATTAGAAATACGTAATAGTATTGCTCATTATAATTTTTCATTTGAATATAATGATTCAAAGTCTGTACCTATTGATAAAATATCATTCAGGAGCGACTTTAATAAAATTGAAGTAGAAGATTTGGATTTTTACTCTTTTAAGCGTTTTGTCCTAAAGATTGCTGATAAAGCATTGAAAATTCTGAATGAAGAATCTTAATAAATAAACGGAGGTGAGATTTGTTCTCGCCTCTGTTTATTCTTGTAGTCGCTATAGGTTCAGCAACCAAAAGAGTCCGCGATTGCGGACTCTGAAAACACGTCTAAATATATTAGTACTAATTATTCTTCGGTGTTTGGGTGTTTTTTGAGCAGTTTGCGTTCGATGAGCAGTGCCGATATAAGTCCAAGTCCGAGGCCGAAAACTACTATGAAGATAAGCATTATAGGTGCACCATCAAAACTGTTTGGATTTTCGACCTGAGTATTCATCCAATAGAAGAAACCAAAGCCGAAGAGAGAGGCAAAGATTGCCGGCAGACCTATGCGGAGCAGAATGAGCTTTGGTTGTGTCTTTGGTTTGCTCTCGATAAGAGCCTTGGCAAGTTCGGGGTTTGAGTTGTTCTCTAAAAGTCGCATTCGTAGTTCGTTCTCGGCTCTCTTGTTGCGAATGTAGGCTACAAAGAAGAGAACAATCGGAGTGATAATGATAGCTCCGGTTATTAAGCTATCCACGATGTACCTGATAGAATAGGAATCCATAATAGTTTTTGTTTTAGTTTAACTTCGTATTAAAGACTTGAGACTAAGTGAATTATTACACCTCATCTAAAGAAAAATTTGCAACCGAGTATATTGCCATAAACAGTGCCGAGATAATAGTTATGGCAACTAACATATAGCTCATTGCACTCTCTGCTGTAATCAATATCAGGTATGCGCAATATCCCATTACTGCCATCATCGTAGGCACACCAAAAGAGAATGCGACAACGCGCACAATACTTCTCCATTTGCTTGCGCGATTGTATCTTTTGACCTCTGCAAGCACCTGGGTATTGATACTTTTGATGGTGTGCTGTCGTTGCAGACTCTCGGAGATAAGCCCGTCGAGTTGTCTATCGTCAATCGTCTTCATTCTCAATGAAATTTTTTAGTTTTTCACGTATTCTATGCAGTCGGACAAGTATATTTGATTGACTGAGTCCCGTCTGCTCTGCAATATCTTTTACCTTTAATTTTTGGTAGTAGTGTAGCTCGATAATATCGCGCTCATCAGCCGTCAGCCGAGCGATTGCCCTATCCATTGCATCGAGTAGCGCGAGGTGCTCTGTCTGTCCGTCATCGTCGGCAATGGGTTGGTTGTCTATATCGCTATGCCGCTCCTTTTGTCGGCTTTTAAGTGTGTCAAGAGCCTGATTGTGCGTAATCACTCGCAGATACGGGGCTAAATCACTACCACCTCGCCAATGGTGTAGGTTTTTGTATGCCTTTATCAGCGAGAGCTGTGTCACCTCCTCGGCAAGGGCGTAATCCTTTGTAATGCTGAGTGCTGTGGAGAAGACTAAACCCGAATACCTCTGCATAACGATTGAGAATGCCTCGGTGTCGTTATGCAAAACTATTCGGGTTATCAGCTCTTTGTCAGTCATTTTATACATCGTTTGTATATAGGACTGCAAAAGTGGTAAAATATTACACTACTCCTCTAATTTATCCATTCTGAGCAGCATGCAGATAGAGCTGTATGAGCAATTTACCCAGAATGTTGGCTTGTAATTATGACGGATGCGCCAAGTGGTCGGAATTTTACCCGTATTGACGCATTGTGCAACGGTAATGTTATCGACAAGCGCCTTTGCTTTGGCAAGCATCAGTTCATCGCCGGTCTGCTCATAGATGCTCAACATAGCGTTTGCAACATTGCAAGTGCTGTTATCTACAGGCATTGGATACTTGTACTGCTCGAAGACGCACGGGGTAATGTCACGTCTGTAACCTCTCTCAGTTACAGGCTGATTCCAATATACAAACTGATCCTCGCTGAAACGCACAAGCTCGTAGGCTGTTGCAACCTCCTCTTTACTTGCACCACGGTTGAGTAGATATGATGCGTAAGGTGCTGCAGTACAATTTGTTAAGTTCTCGTATGGCTGCAGACCCTCTACGGCTGTATCCTCAAACTGACCTGTCATATCAAACTTATCGAGGATATGGGTTGCCATCCACTTCTCGCCACGAATACGGGCGTCAGCGTATTTGGTCTGTCCATACTCCTTTTCAAGGCGGAGGAAGTAGTTGAGAAGTGGGTGGAGCATCGCTTTGCTGTTATTTACAGGCTCGCCCGTCGCAAAGTCATACTTGATATGCCATGAGCCATCCTCGCACTGCAAGCGAAGATATGTATCGGCAATGCCGAGGGCTTGCTGCAGGTATAATTCGTCGCCCGTAGCGTCGTACAAATCGAGGTATGCCTGACCTGCTGATGCAGCCTCCATAGCCATCGTTTTACCCTGATTGCTACTGCGCTTTGAGGCTATCAGATTTTTATAATATGTCGGTGGAAAATATGCAAGTGGCTCGCCAGGCTTACGCGCTTGGTCGATGAGGAACTGCGCTGCATTCTTGGCAATCGCCAGAGCATTCTCGCTGTATTGAGGCAGAGTCTTGGATAAGAGTACCTCCAACTTAACCACAGCACCTATAATCTTGCAAGGGTATGTGAAGTGTTTGTAGCTCATATCGGGCTCTGCGGAGGTTGCAAAGTTCTGCACCTGAGGCATTGTATGAACATAGAGCATACCCAAAATTGCAGCCTCACGATAGCCGCGAACTGCACCCGTATATGGCGGATTAAAGCCGTAATCACGCCAAAAAGTACGCTCGCCAGCCTTGCCTAAAACTACTCCGTCAGCAGACAGACCTTCGACGGTAAGTGTGACGTTTGTGCCCTGTGGAATTTCGTTCCAAATCGGAGCGAGTGAGCACTGCGGACTCTCTGCCTTAAAGTTCCACTCTCCGACCTCGGATGTGACCTTATAGAGGTACTCCGTTGCGCCCTCAACTGTCTGAAAATCAAAGGCTGGCGCATAGATAAACTTCTTGGCAAAGCCATTCCAAAATGGGCGCTCAGAACTACCCGGATGAACGGGTATTAGATACTCCTTTGCGGCCTGCTCTGCAAGGCGCTGATTGGCATCTTTTGGTGCGCACGAAACTGCTGCACAAAAGAGTGCTGCGATAAGAAAAAGTCTCTTCATTGCTTACTTTATTTTGAGTGATTGAATTACAATCTGATCCTCTGCATCGCTTCTGTCGGTGGCAACTACGCGAACAGCTTGCAGAGATGGGCTCGGCTTGATGGTTGCACCACCCTCTGTAAGTTCGGCTATGCGAGAGAAGTCTTTGCCGTCATAACTCACCTCTACATAACCCTTGAGCAGGTGGCAACGACGCAGATGGATATGACCTGTCTGCACCTCAATCTCTCGGCAGTTCAACGGTTCTGTAAAGCGATATTCAATCCAATCGCCGGCCTTTGCAGCGCGTGTAGTACGGGCAATGCTGTTGCTGTACTTCGTTGCATTTGTGATTGGAGCTTTGCTGCTGCAAGATATTGATGATGTGACGGTTACGGCGGGTTTAAGGCGTGTATAATACTCTTTGCTGCCCGTCTTTTTACTCACTCCACTACCCTTTTTGCTGTAGAATTCGTAGTTGTAAGGACTCTTTGTAGCGATTGGTTTGTTGTAGCGAGAACTCTTGCCTGTGGTGAGGTCTGTATAATATAAGGTAGAGCCGTCGGCTGTCGATGCAGTAAGTGTGCCGTTGGTGTACTCGACCGTCGGAGTCTCTAAACGATATGTCACGCCCATTGCATCCATACGTGCGTAATGGACACTCTTGAGGGCGTTGTAGAACTCATCCCAACTGCGGCGTGAGTGGCTCCAAGCAACTTCAGATAGCGCTGTAAGGCGTGGAAAGAGCATATAGTCGAGGTAATTGCAACTCTCGGGGTTGTGAGCGATGTATATCTCGCTGAAGAACGATGCCTCAATGCCCGCAACATTCTTCAGATGCTCGGCTGTAAAACCCTCCTTTGCAAAGTTGAACGATAGCACCTTTTTTGCATCGAAAATCGCAGCCCAATTATGACCCGGCTCGGATGGCGACTGCTTCATGTCGAAGTAGAAGTAGTTACCCGGCATAATGATTGTCGGATAGCCTTTGGAGGTTGCTGCAAGGCACTTTTTGATGCTTGCCCAGCCGTGTACACGTGTTGTTTTAGGTAGCAGACCGCCCTCGATTGCCTCGTTCCATACGGCAGGTTTCTTGCCATATTTTGTCAGAATTTCTGTTACGCGGGCGATGAAATAGTCCTCAATCTGCTTCTCGTTCTCAAGTCCTTTGTCTGCTTTAAGTTTCTGGCAATCAGGACACTTGCGCCACTGCGACATATTAACCTCATCGCCACCGATATGGATGTAGTCGGAGGTGAATATCTCGCTCATTTCGCGGATAATATCGTCAATAAGGGCATAGTTGCTCTCTTTGGCAGCGCACCATACATTGCGAATTTCAAGGCCGTTTGTCTTGTTCTTATCGGGAGTGTAGTTACAGAGAATATCGCCGTAAATAGCACCTAAAGCCTTGCTATGGCCCGGCATATCTATCTCGGGGATGACCTCGATATTGCGCTGTGCAGCGTAGGCGACAATCTCTTTCAGCTCCTGCTGTGTGTAGTAACCACCCCACTTCTCGTCAAACTTACCATAGCGCGGAAATACGGGACTATCGCCTCCACGGAAGCCACCGATTTGTGCCAATTCTGGGTGCGATTTAATCTCGATACGCCAACCCTCATCGTCAGTTAGGTGGAAATGTAACTTATTGAGCTTGAGGTATGCCATTAAGTCTATATAACGCTTTACTTTATCTGCGCTAATCCACGTTCTTGCCACATCGAGCATAAAGCCGCGATAGCTAAACTTCGGGCTATCCTCGATAGTGCAATAAGGGACAGAGAGTGGTAGTTTTACGTTGCCACTATAGACCTGTGGAGGGAGAAGTTGGAGCAGGGTCTGTATGCCGTTAAAGACTCCGGCATTGCTACCGCCGACTATGCGGATATTATCCTTATCGACCGTAAGACGGTAACCCTCCTCGTCTAAATAGCGGTTGATGCTCAACTCAATATCGCCCACCATAACCTTTGAAGAACTGAGTATCTGCTTGAATGGTAGGTAGTTAAGCAGATAGAGTGCCGACTGGCGAACGGTGCTGTTATAGACTAAACAACTCTTGTTGGTAATTGTAAAGCTGCCATCTCCATAACTCTCGCTCTTTGGTTGCGGAATAATTTGGGCTGAAACAGAGCCTAAAGTTGAGATTGTTAGTATAAAAAAGAGAAACTTCTTCATAATTTCTAAAACATACCTTAATACTATTTGTTACAAAATTACTATATTTGCGCTAAAATAACAAACGTAAAAGTATCGTTTCTAAGTATGGAAAACAAATTAAAAGCTACGGCACGTGTGTTGGAGGTGATGGATACTCTGCGCGAGCAGTGCCCGTGGGATAGAGAGCAGACCTTTGCTTCGTTGAGAAATAATACCATCGAGGAGGCTTTTGAGCTGACTGATGCCATTACAGATGGCGATATGGAGGGTATTAAGGAGGAGCTTGGCGATGTGTTGCTCCATATCGTCTTCTACTCGAAGATGGCAGACGAGCAGGGAAAGTTCGACTTTGCTGATGTATGTAATGCGCTGTGCGATAAGTTGATATATCGTCATCCGCACGTTTATGGCGATGTGCTTGCAGACTCTCCGGAGGAGGTTAAGCAGAATTGGGAGGCACTCAAATTGCGCAAAAAGGCTCGCAAGAGCGGTATTTTAGGCGGTGTGCCACGTTCTCTGCCTGCAATGGTTAAGGCCTTTAGAATTGGCGAAAAGGCGGCATCAGCAGGCTTCGATTGGGAGCAGAAGGAGGATGTTTGGGATAAGGTACATGAGGAGGTTGCCGAGGTAGAGGCAGAGTTGAGAGCTGATGACCGCGATAAGTTGGAGGGCGAGATTGGTGATCTGTTCTTCTCGCTTATCAATGCTTGTCGCCTATACGGTATCGACCCTGAAAATGCGTTGGAGCGCACAAATAAGAAGTTTATCAAGCGTTTCAGCCACGTCGAGGCGCGTGCAACAGAGAAGGGTAAGATGGTCAGCGAGCTGCCACTTGAGGAGCTTGAGAGCTATTGGCAGGAGGCAAAGAGAGAGTAGGTCTTAAACCGATTCTGCGAGGAATATAATTGTAATTGTGTATAAAACGCCAATAGCTAAGGGCTAACGGCAAAAGCAAAAAAATATGGCATATATAAAATCTGTTCGTAACCATACGCCAAAGGTTGGCGAGGGTACTTTTGTAGCTGAAACAGCGGTGCTTATCGGCGATGTTACCGTGGGTAAGGACTCCTCTATCTGGTATAATGTTGTGTTGCGTGGCGATGTAAATACAATCACTATTGGTGACAGAACCAATATTCAGGATGGAACAGTTATCCACACCCTTTATGACGGCTCTCCAAAGCCTTCACAGACCCATATCGGAAACGATGTGTCGGTGGGTCACAATGCGACTATTCACGGCGCGATTATCGAGGATAACTGCCTTATCGGTATGGGCGCGACAATCCTTGACAACGCTGTGGTGGCGTCGGGCTGTATCATTGCAGCAAATGCTCTGGTGCTCTCAAACTCTAAGTTGGAGCCAAATTCGGTCTATGCAGGTGTGCCTGCAAAGAAGGTTAAGGAGGTTACTCCTGAGCAGCGAGAGACTATCATTGCCCGTATCGCTCGTGACTATCGTATGTACGCATCTTGGTACGACGAGGAGTAGAAATTAACTTAATAGCAAGTAAAAACTATGAAACTCAAACAGTTACGCAAGTCCCCTATTGTGTCATACACGTTGGTAGCATTGGCTATCAGCTTAATTGTAAACTTCTCGTATATGCTGCTGATGGTGGTAAATCAGTCGGCAGAGGTCAGAGGTGGAAATAAGTCGCACGACCGTGGCCCTATAGTTGTTGCAGAGGGTGTGATAAGTTTGAGTGTCGATGGCTTTGGCTATGTGATTGATGAGCAGGGAGATAGCATCTACGTCGATCGTCGTTCCGTGCGTCGTTTGGAGCTGCTCAATGGGGATACTCTGAAGATTGAGGCGAGGGATCAGGATAGATATGAGGGTGCGCACCTTATAATGAGCCGTCTGCTTGAGCGAAATGGTAAGGAGTTTGACTACGGCTCGCTCTATAACAGTTCAGACCAGTGGGAGGTTGTGCTCTATCAGATACTGTTCTATATGTTGGTATCGTTGCTGCTGTTGTTGCTGATGACTGTACGCCGTACGGGCACAAATCCTGTGTGGACATCGCTATTTGCAAGAGCTATTGTGGCTGTGTTGATAACCGCGGTGGCATATTTCCTCTCGCCTGTCACATTCTACCATAGTGGAGAGACTAAGTTGGTGTGCCAGCTGGATAATCTGCTCGACTTTGTGGTGATGCTGAAGTGTCTGTTTATGCTTGCGGTTGTGTTGCTCTATTCGCAGATATATGTGCTGATATATCAGCGCCAGCAGATACTTATCGAGAATGAGCAGTTGCAAAATGAGAACCTGACAACACGCTATAATATGCTCGTGAGTCAGATAAATCCGCACTTCTTCTTCAATTCGCTCAACTCGCTCTCTATGCTTGTGCGCGAGGAGGATACAAAGCGTGCGCTTGAGTATATCGACCAGCTCTCATATACCTTCCGTTATATTACGCAGAATGGAAATAATGCAGAGCCTGTACCATTGCGTGAGGAGTTGCAATTTGCCGAGGCATATTGCTATATGTTCCAAATCAGATATGCCGATAAGATATTTTTCGATATAGATGTAGATGAGCAGTATAAGGGCTATCTGTTACCTGCACTATCACTTCAACCACTGATAGGTAATGCAGTGAAACATAATACGATAACCTCGAAGAAACCGCTGCGTGTATCAATCACTGCAGAGGATGGTTATCTGATTGTTTCCAACCCTATTCGCCCACTTTTGGAGCCTGAAATCGGAACGGGTACAGGTCTGCAAAATCTCAACAGTCGCTATATGTTGATGTTGGGTAGTGAGATTATTGTGGAGAACAACGGCGAGCAGTTTATAGTCAAGTTACCACTAAAGCGCGCGTAGGTATGAAGTTTTTGATTATTGAGGATGAGACCGCTGCGGCAAAGAACTTACGCAGTATATTGAGCACTATTACCCCTGATGCTCAGATTTTGGACACCTTAGATACTATTGTCGATAGCGTGGAGTGGTTCAAGAACAACCCTGCGCCCGATTTGGTATTTATGGATATCCACCTCTCGGATGGCGAGTCATTTAAGATTTTTGATAAGGTTGCAGTAACCTCGCCTGTGATATTTACCACAGCGTACGACCAATATGCCCTCAAGGCGTTTCAGACCAACGGTATTGACTATCTTCTCAAGCCTCTGCAGGAGAAAGAGGTGCAGCGCGCTGTTGAGAAGTGGCGTCTGCTGACGGGTTCTGACCGTAAGGATTATGCGGAGAAGGTGGGTAATATGGTGTCGGAGCAGCAGGATGAGAAGCAGAGTTTTTTGGTGCGTTTCCGCGACAAACTCATCCCTGTAACTCAGAGTGAGATAGCCTTCTGTTACACTTCGGAGGAGAAGGTATATGCCTATGGTTACAATGGCGAGCGCTACCCTATGGAGTACACTTTGGAGGCTCTGCAGGGTATGCTTTCGCAGAAGAGATTTTATCGAGCTAACCGCCAATTTATCATCGCTCGTCAGGCTGTTGTCGATGTTTCGGTGTGGTTCGGTAGTCGATTGTCGGTCAATTTGAAGGTTGATATTCCTGAAAAGATTATCGTTCCTAAAGCGCGTGTTCCGGAGTTCAAACAGTGGCTGAAAATCGGACAGGAGTAGCGATTATAGTGCTGTAAGTAGCAATAAGTTACGTGTAGTTGAAAATTCAGCGATTATATCGGGCGATTCACCCCTATATTTGGTCGTTTCACTGATTTTAGAGATTGGTGGAACGATTATTTTTTTACTTTTGCATCGGAAAAAATAGACAGAATATCATGAGAAAATTTTTGTTGTTTGTTCTTACGCTTTGTGCGACCGTCTCAACTGCATTTGCACAGCAGAAGGGAAAGGTTAATTTGGTGCTCGTAGATAGCGTGACTAAGCAGGCTGTTATCGGCGCAGTGGTGGAGCTCTACCCTACAGCCAAGCCGGATAGTAAGCGCTACTATACATCTAATGTAGATGGTTCGGTGCCATTGCCGTCACTTGCGTATGGAGAGTACACAATTGTGGCTACCTGCTTGGGTTATGACGACCTGAACAAGACCTTTACCGTTAAGGGTGCAACTCTTAATTTAGGTAAGGTCGATATGAAGGAGAGCACAACCCGTATCGATACCGTTGTCAAGGAGGTGAAGTCGCTGCGTGCATCTCAAAATGGCGATACGTTGAGCTACAATGCAGGTGCGTTTAAGGTCTCGACAGATGCCGATGTGGAGGGCCTGCTGAAGAAGATGCCGGGTATCAATATAAATAATGGCGAGGTAGAGGCTCAGGGTGAGACAATTAAGAAGGTCTTTGTCGATGGTAAGGAGTTCTTCGGCGAGGATGTAAATACCGCGATTAAATCACTCCCTGCGGAGGCTGTAGATCGTATCGAGGTCTTCAATAAGCTCTCTGACCAAGCAGAGTTTTCGGGTATGGATGATGGAGAGGGCTACAAGGCACTCAATATCGTAACCAAGACAAATATGCGTCAGGGACAGTTTGGTAAGATGTATGCCGGCTATGGTTATCAGCCTCAGACAGACGATATTACATCACACCATAAATATACTGTCGGTGGTAACGTAAACTTCTTCCAGGGCGATAGCCGAGTATCCGTATTGGCGCTGTTCAACAACATCAACCAGCAGAACTTCTCATTTGAGGATATTCTGGGTGTGTCAGGTGGTAGTGGCGGCGGTCGTCGTGGCTTTGGTCAGTATATGGTGCGCCCACAGAGCGGTGTGGCTGCGGTAAACTCTATTGGTCTGAACTACTCTGACCAGTGGGGTCGTAAGGACCAGGTTAAGTTCCAGGGTAGCTACTTCTTCAACAATACAAATACCAAAAACCTCTCTGTTACAGATACTTGGTATGAGGATCCGTCACCGGTTGATACACTGCACACCGAGGGTAGGTCGCATACAATCAATAATAACCACCGTTTTAATGCCCGACTCGATTGGAAGATTTCGCGCAACCATTCGCTTATGTCGCGTACTTCGTTCAGTTTCCAGGGCAATGACCCACTCTCTGAGAGTGCCGGTTATCAGTATGGTCAGAGCGGACTGCTCTATCAGTACAATTGGAGCGACCGCAATGGCCGAGGCTATAACTTCCGTGAATTCCTTCAGTATCGTGTAAAGTTAGGCAAGCCGGGTCGTACGCTGACTGTGGATGGTAACTTCAACTATCGAAACAATAACAATACCCGCAAGCTTATCTCTAATGAGTCTTCGGGTGTGGATTATGGTTCGAGCGAGTACAATGACCTCTATGCAGAGTTTGTACAGGGTGGTCAGTGGAGCAATATGAATAGTAATTCGGCTCTCTACTCTCCTATTTATCAGATTATTACAGCCCCTACAAGGGAGTACAATGTGCGTGGAAATCTCTCTTATAATGAGCCTCTGTCGCACAATAGCTCACTGAGTCTGCAATACCGTCTTTCGTATGAGGATGAGTTAAAGGATCAGGAGGCGTTCTACTACGGTAGCGATGCGTTCGATCCGACTTCCCAAGTACCAAATAACCAAATGACCTCCAAGTACGAGAGCGGTTATTGGACTCACCGTGTAGGCCCTGGTTATCGCTACTCAAAGGATAGAAATACTATCGTGGCAAATGTTTACTATCAGTACTCAGAGCTGGATGGCAATATCGTGAAGGAGAATGGCGAGCAGGGTGATAAGATAGCTCGTAAGTTCCACAATATCCGCTACTTCGGTATGGTGAACTACGCCTTCAATAAGGAGAATACACTGCGTATTCGTCTCTTCTCGAACACCTCTTCTCCGTCTGTAACGCAGCTACAGAGCATCTTCGATGTATCTACACCGCAGTATCTGAGCATTGGTAATAAGGATCTCAATCCGTCATTTAGCCATCGTGTGAATATCCACTACGTACACTCAAATATCGAGAAGGGTCGTACATTTATGTGGATGGCATCAGCAGAGACTCAGCAGGATTACATCTCCTCTGCGACACTCTACTGCCCTGCAGGCTTTGAGTTGAGCCGCTTTGGTGACGAGGTGACTGTTCCAACCAACAGTAAGGGCGAGAACTATCGTCCACAGCGCATAACCTCGTATGAGAATATGGATGGTTATTGGTCTTTGCGTACGCATGTAAGCTATGGTCTGCCACTCTCGTTTATGAAGTGTAACCTCAATATGTCGGCAGGTGTTAATTACAGCATTATCCCGTCAGCGGTATATAACACTACAGGCGATGTTGTGGAGAATATCCTTAACCACAACTTTACAACCAACTATGCAAAGAATATCGGCTATGATGCAGCGCTGACATTGGGTAGTAATATCTCGGAGAATATCGACTTTACTATCTCTTGGCGTGGAAGATACAACCAGGCGTGGAATACCGCAGCTAAGGGTGGCGCAAAGAACGACTACTTCAACCACTCCGCTTCGGCAAGTCTGAAGTGGGTCTTCTGGAAGGGCTTTACATTTACCGCTGCGGCCTCTTACAATCAGTATATCGGTATTACTCAGGACTATAACGAGCAGTACATTCTCTGCAACCTCTACTTGGGTAAGAAGCTCTTTAAGAATAAGCGTGGTGAGATTCAGATTGGCGTAAATGATGTTGCCAATCAGAATACAGCCTTCAGCCGTGCAACAGGTTCGGGATATACTCAGAATATGACAAATAGCGTCATTGGTCGCTACTACAGCATACAGTTCGTCTATAATCTGCGCCACTTCGGTAAGCGAGGCAGTAAGCAGATGGCTGATTACGACTACAAGGAGAGTAAGTCTTCAGTAGGTATGGGTAACAGCAACGGCGGTGTGCGTATGGGCCCACCAATGATGAGAAGGTAAACCTTTTATAAGGTTGTTTATAGTAGTGTGTGATTGTCGCTTTTATGCGACAGCGGGTATCCGGGTAGTGATTGCTGCTCGGGTACTTTGTTTTTGATGGATATTGCTGCATAGATGGCTGTCAGAGCCCATAATCGGCACAACTCGGGCATTACCCCTGCAAGGGTGGCTCCCATACTCTGCACGCGAATAAAGGCTGTAACGGCACTGCTTGATGGTAGTAGCAGCCCTATGGTATGCATCCAGCGCGGAAAGGCCTCGGTGGGTAGTGAGGCTCCGCTGAGTAGTAGAATAGGAATAGAGCTCCAAATGATGGCAATAAGTGGGGTCTCTACCCTTCTGTAGAGCCTTGAAAGGGCTATGGCGAGTGTGATTGTGCAGAGCATATACGAGGCGACAACCACCACAACACTCCACAGCTCTCCACTCTGCGGATAGCCGAAAATATGGTAGTGAATAGTAAAGATATAGCCACATAGTAACGCATATATAGTGCTGTAAGTCAGTAATTTGCCAAGCAAAGTGATGATTGGTGACCTTGCAATACGTTGCCTTCTGCGCCCGATGACCTCAGCCATACCGATACCCATCAGGGCGGTCTGTTGCAGGATTACCAGTAGTACAGCGGGCATTATGAATGTGCCGTAGCCGAGTGAGGGGTTGAAGAGTGTATGCGACTGCAGAGCCACTGACGGCGTAGCGCTTTTGAGTGATGACAGAGCGCCCGAAACGCCCAAAAGCGTCTGTCTGTACATCAGAAAGTAGCTGGCATCCAAATAGAGCGAAATCCACCTCTGGTTGCCCTGCAGGGCGAGTTTCTCGTAGTCGTCGGGAATGTAGATTATACCGTGAATGCGGTAGTCAAACAGTAACGATTTTGCCGCCTGCATATCTGTTGGTCGGTACCTTATATCTATATATGGGGAGGCGCTGAGCTCTGCGATAAGCTCTCGGCTACTATGGCTGTGGCTATGGTCGATAAGGGCAACGGGTATCTCTGTAGCCACCTGCTCTGCATAGGCCGAGGAGTAGAGCAGTGAGTATATCAGCGGTGCAAATATGAGTACCAGCACTACCCCACTATTGCGGGAAATTAGGCGGTATTCGGCGTGTATTGTTGATATAAGTTGCTGTATCATAGTCGTTTATATATAAATATCGGCACAAGCGTAAATAGTGCCATATATCCAAGATTTGGAATTGAGATTGCCACGGGAACACCACGCAGAGCCTGCTCAACCATAATCTGCATATAGTAGGTAAATGGGAAAAGGTGGCTCAAAAACTGCAAAATGGGCGCCATTGCCATCGTGGGAAAGGTGAGTCCCGAAAAGGTAAAGGCGAGCACTGCATAACCTCCACCGAGCGATATGGCGATGTGTCGGTTATTTGTGAGTAGTGATAGGAATATAGCAATAGCCTGATAATCAATGATTAAGAGTGCTGTGGCAGCAAGAATAATCCATATACTGCCGTTGAGCGGTACATCTAATAGCGTAAAGAGTACTACGACCATCATCAGTGTAAACAGAGTCATCGAAATAGTTGTTGGTAACACTCTGCCTATCAAGGTTTTAACTCCTCTTCTCTTGCGCTCTGCCGTTGCCATAACACTGCCTAAAATGGTAAAAATCATCACCATCATCGGCATAAAACAGGGTGCTAAGTAGGCGGCGTAGTCGAGTGTGGGGTTGAAGAGTATCTGCTGCTCGATGCGCACGGGTATAATTTGGGCAAGGCTCTGCCCCGTTTTGAGGGAGATGGCAGCGCCAAAGGTGGTTATGACCGTCTGCAAATCCTTCTCGATAAAGCCATTGGTCGAGATGTTGGTGCCGTTGTTGTAGAGCACCACCTGACAAGGCTCTCGGCGCAGTACGTAACGCTCGAAATCGTGCGGAATGATAAGGGCGGCATAGGCTCTACCTGAGCGGATAAGTTGCTCGGCTTCTGTGGTATCTAATGCGGAGTACGCAACAGATACAGAGGCTGTTGCATCTATCATCTCAACTAATTGTATAGATGTGTTGCTGTGGTCGTAATCCACAACAACGATGGGTAGTTTCTCGATTGCCGTATTGCGGAAAAATAGGTAGAAAAAGAGCAGTGAGAGCATCGGCAGCAACGTTAGCAGCAGAAGATACTCTCGGTGGCGGCGTATGTATTGCAATTCATCCCTAAAAGCCCTGAACATACTACCTCAAATCTATTATTGCACTCATTCCTGGTCGTAGTCTGCTCTTGGTTGCGGTGGGTCGCATCCGAACGACGAAGGTGCGAATATCGAAACCTCCCTCGGTGCGGGTGGCGTTCCAGACGGCAAAGTCGGCTTGTGGCGCGATGTAGCTCACACGAAGCTCGATGTGTTGGTTCAGCGCAGGGATAAAGGCGTCAAAACGCTCCCCTACGGCAATCTGTGGCATCAGGGTCTCCTTGATGTTGAACTCAATCCAAAGGTCGCTCAAGTCGAGTATCGTAACCACGGGAAAACCCGCTCCGACAACCTCTCCGCGATTGAAGGCAACGGTCGAGACCTCACCTGTGGCGGGTGCATATACTCGACTGTCAGAGATATAGCTTTCTACCTCATTTACAGCACCTTGCGCCATTGATACTTGTGCTGCTGCGGCAGCTTTCTGCTCCTTTGTTGCCCCTGCGAGGGCGAGGGAGTACTCGGCGTAGGCTGCACTTTGAGTGGCCTTGAGAGCCTCAAAAGTGGCAGTAGCCTCATCGAGTTGTTGGGTGGTGGCAATGCCCTTATCGTGGAGATTTTTGATGCGATTATAGCTCTTCTCTGCAAGCTCACGACCCGCCGTAGCCTTCTGGTAGAGGTTTCGTGCCGCCTCTATCTGTTGTTTACGGGCGCCTGCAAGCGCTTGATTATCAAGGGCAACGGCTGCTTGCTTGGCGGCTACAGCCTGCTCGAGTTTTGTGTCGAGTTCGGGCGTGGAGAGGGTGTAGAGCAACTCTCCAATGGTGACGCTATCCCCTTCGGTGACGCAGAGTGAGTCTATACGCCCTGCAATTTTGGATTGTGCGGTATATTGTCGGCACATCGTAACACCTTGTAATAGAGTTGGTTGGCGGCGTTGTAAAAGATAGCCGACGGCGATAATGACGCCACTTGCAACTATCAGTAGTGCGGGAATTGTCAGTCGTTTAATGGTTTTCATACTCTATCTTCGTGCTGTTTATGGAGTCTATATAGTCAAAAAATCGGTCGCTCTGACCGCAACTCTCAAGGAGTTTGGCGAGGCTGATGTCGAAGTTGTATGCCGCCTCTAACTGCTCAATCTGCGTGGCTGCAAGAGTCAGAGTAGCGTCAATAACCTCGGTCGAGGTGGCCATACCCTGCCGAAAAGCCTCACGGATACTATCCAGGTAGCTACGGGCTGCATCTATGGCTGCACCGAGCGCAAGGCTCTTGTTAAGGTGGTCGATGCTCTTGTTGTATAGGCTCTCGACGAGCAGTTTAATATCTTGATTTGCAGCGAGTTTAAGCTCCTCTACGCGCTTTGCTGTGCTCTTTGCAGCGGCGTAGCTGTATTCGCGGTTTAGTCCGTCAAAGAGTGTAAATCGCATCCCTACACCCACTGCCCAGCGCGGGAGAATGTTGGTTATGTTGTGTCCAAATCCTCCCCCTGCCATAGCGACAAATTCGGGGAAGAAACTGGCGCGATGTATGGCTATATTCTCGCGTGCAAGACGCGATTTGGCGTCGATAATCTCTAACTGAGCACTACCCTGCTCCGCCTGTTCGAGAAAAGAACTGAGGTTCTCTATGGCGTTGCAGATGAAGATGGATGTGGTGGGCTGCACGGTGCCACTGCTGCCGATGGTTGTCTGTAGTGCGCGATGCGCCGTTGAGAGGAGGGATTGTGCTGAACGGAGCTCCTGTTGCGACTTTATCAGCGCATATTCGACCTGTAATAGTGCGGTATTTGTCGCCATGCCGTTGTCGATAAGGGCGACAATATCCGCCTTGTGGCGTTCTATTGCCGTTACGGCTAACTGTCTGACCTCTACTGTATTATGAGCGAGTACAACCCCGAAATAACGCTCTACAAGGGTTGTGAATATCGCTAAGTTGCAGGCCTTGCTCTCGGCAGTTGCTGCGCTGTACTCCGCCTCCGCGGCGCGGTTGGCTGCGATGATTTTTCCACCCATAAAGAGTGGAATGGTGATCTCTGCCTCGATAAAACCGAGGTTGCGACGCTGTAGAGTGTAGCTCCAATCCAACCCAAGCAGTGGCGCAATATCGAGGTTGCCAAGCAATGGCTTGAGTGGGTTTATATCTATCGCCAAATCCTTTTGGAGTGTCACCCACGCGGCTGTTGTCGATATTTTAGGCATATATAGTCCTCGTGCCGCCTGACGGTTACGCTGTGCTGTAACTACCTGCTCCTCAGCGGCTTTGATGGTGTGGTTGTGCGCAGAAACTGTTTCTGCTGCCTGACGTAACGAGAGCTGCTCGGCCGCAGATGCGGCGAGTGTCGCCATAATAAAGAGTAGTGCTGTAAGATACCTCATAACTCTTTGTGCCGAGCAAGTTGTATGCCAAGTGACACGCTGTTAGTTCATAGCCAGCAGTCGTCCTCTGGCACATAACTTGCTTTGCAGAGGGTGTAATTAAATTTTAGCTCTATGAAAAAAATTTTATCTCTCTCTTTAGCAGTCGCAATAGCTATGACTGCATCGGCTCAGCGCTCTTGGAAGCGTTACATACACTCTGAGGAGCCATCCGTCTATATTATATCGGTAAAGGAGCCAGATATGACGGCAAAGGGTGGCGAACTTGTTGATGCAAAGGCACTTGCACATCAACGTACGGCAGATGCCAAGGCGGCGATTGCCGACCATCGCAAGGCGAACCGCACGGGCTTTCAGTCTGTTGCAGAGCCGAGCCTGATATTTACGACAAACTATAATCGCGTATCCTTTGCCTTTGGTGGTTTTGTGGCAATGAGGGCGAGCTATAGTTTTGATAATGCGGTAGGCAATATCGATATGGTGCCATACGATGTGCCTATAGCCTCATCTTTCGCCTCACGTCAGGCGTTGGGTATGGATGCGACCACTTCGCGCCTATACTTGCGTACGATAATCAATCCGAAACACTGTAACCACCCTATTGTGCTCTACTTTGATACCGATTTTCGAGGTGGTGCCGAGGGTAGCTACACGCCTCGTCTGCGTTCGGGATATGTGAGCATTGCGGGACTTACTTTTGGTCGTGATGTGACCACTTTCTGTGACCTTAATGCTGCACCGACAACGATTGATTTTCAAGGCCCTAATGCCTATAATTTCAACTTCTCGACCGTTATTCGCTACGAGATACCGTTCCTCGATAACCATATGAAGGCGGGTGTTGCTGCCGAACTTCCTGCGGTTTCGGGTAGCTATGGCGAGACATTTATGCCTGTTCCGCAGCGTGTGCCCGACTTCCCGATATATTTGCAGTATATGTGGGGCAAACACCGTCAGAGCCATATCCGAGCATCGGCTGTACTGCGCAATATGTACCTCTATAATGATGCACGACAGACCACTACCGATCTGTTCGGCTGGGGTGTGCAGTTTAGTGGTAACATCCACGTAAATAAGATGTTGCAGTTCTTTATGAATGGCGTTTATGGTGAAGGTATTACCCCGTATATTCAGGATTTGACAGGCTCAGGACTTGACTTTACACCAAATCCGATGGATGCAAACCGTATTCAGACTATGCCGATGTGGGGCTTCCAGGCAGCTGCGCAGATTAATATTCTTCCAAACCTCTTTGTATCAGGCGGTTACTCAATGGTGCAGATTCAGCATAAGAACGGCTACTTTGCAGACGATCAGTATCGCCGAGGCCAGTATGCCTTCGGAAACGTATTCTACTGCTTTACAAATCGTTTTCAGATTGCTGCGGAGTATCTGTGGGCAGCCCGCAAGAATATGAATGGCGAGCATAACCACGCAAATCGTATCAATCTGCTGCTCAAGTACGCATTTTAGAGAATTTACTCCGTCTCTTGGTGCGTAATATCGAGTCTGTTCGACGCTGTCGGACAGGCTCTTTTTGTTTGGAGACGACTTGCGGATGTTAATCAAATTTCGTATATTTGCGTGTTATAACCCTAAATTGAGTAGAATGAGAACTATCTATTTGGCTGTTGTTGCCCTCGTTGCGGCGTTTTTTACCTCTTCTTGCACCCCTAAGCAGGTTGTGGTGGATGACCAGCTGCCTGCAGGAAATATTGTCTTTGAGCGTATAATTAACGATACGGTCTATGTTCATCAGTCGTTGCGCGGCTCTAAGAAGGCTTGGTTTTATTGGGCATTTCGTGTTCGCGGTGCGCAGGGAAAGAGGCTGACTTTTGTATTCACAAAGAGCTTTGCCCTCTGTGAGCGTGGCCCGCTTGTCTCGCTCGATAAGGGTAAGAGCTACGAATATTTGGCAGAGGAGGGCTCTACTCCGCACACATTTACCTATACATTCCCAGACGATGCTAAGGAGGTGTGGTTCTATGAGTGCCACCCATATACCCCACAGATGTGGGAGGCGTTTTTGAGCAAGCGCAGCCATAAGGGCGACTTTGAGACAGGTGTGCTCTGCAAGACCCGTAAAGGTCGAGATGTGCCCTTCTTTAGAATGACGACCAAGAACTCTCTGCCGAAGAAGTCTGTTGTTGTCAGTGCCCGTCATCACTGCTCGGAGGCCCCTGCATCCTATGTTATGGAGGGTTTTGTGGCCGCTTTTCTTGAGGATAGTCAGCTTGGAGCTTGGTTGCGAGAGAATGTTGAGCTGACAGTTGTGCCTTTTGTGGATATGGATGGTGCTGTGGATGGTGATCAGGGTAAGTGGCGACTGCCGCACGACCATAACCGCGACTATACAGAGTTCCTCTATCCCGAAACTGCTGCCTTTGCAAGCCTTATGGCAGAGACTGAGCCTCAGGTCTTTATGGATTTCCATAATCCGAAACTCTACAAGTATAACGATAACTACATCTACACCCCGTATAAGGCGTTTAGCGGCGTTACTGAGTATAACTTCTCTGCCCTTATCGAGAAGTATCAGGAGGGCGATTTGGACTATAGAGCATCCGATAATATGCCGTATGGCGTCAGCTGGAATAAGGCTGGAAACTACACCGACGGCCTCAATGTTACGGGCTGGGTGCATAACAATATAAAGAGTATTGAAATTTGCCGCACATTCGAGATTCCGTTCGCTTATGCCAATGGAAAGCTCGTCTATCCGGATAAGATGCGTAAGTTTGGTCACGGCATAGCACGAGCTCTGAAGGCCTATATTGAGGGCGAGGAACTTGTAACGGAAATTCCTGTAGTGCCGGCACAATAAACTATTGATATTATGAACTTTACAGGTATAATTATAGGTGTTGCAACCTTTCTGATTATCGGACTCTTTCATCCGATTGTAATTAAGGCGGAGTACTATATCGGCACACGTTGCTGGTGGGTCTTTGCGCTTATGGGCGTGGTTACGGTGGTTGCTGCACTCTTTGTTGAGAATGTACTTATCTCCACCCTGCTTGCTGTTTGGGGTGCATCCTCATTTTGGAGTATCGGAGAGCTATTTGAGCAGCGCAGACGTGTGGAGCGAGGTTGGTTTCCTAAACGCGAGAAACGAGATTGAGAGTCTTTGGGTCAATACTCTATCTGCTCTGCGCATCGCTGTTGTCGGTTTGGTGCGCAGCGGTAGTTATTGCCCCACCACCGCCACAATTTGAGTCTGTTCCTCGCCCTGAACGGGTTGAACTTCTCTTTGTTGGTGATGTTATGGCTCACTCTCCGCAAGTTGCTGTGGCAAAGCGAGGTAACAACTATGACTTTACGCCTTGCTTTAGGTATGTTAAGCCTATCTTCGAGGCTGCAGATTGCGTTGTAGCAAACCTTGAAACCACACTCTCTAATACCCCTCCATATAGCGGTTATCCCTGTTTTACAGCCCCTGCAGCACTTGCAGATGCACTTGCCGATGCGGGTGTAGATATAGCTGTGACGGCAAATAACCACTCGCTCGATGCGGGTAGCGTCGGTGTACATAGAACGCTTGAGCTGCTGCGTAGTCGAGGCTTAGCGGCTGTGGGAACAACCCCGCAGAGTGTGTTGCGCTTTGAGAAGAGGGGGGTAAAGTTCGCCATTATGGCATATACATACGGCACAAACGGCATACCTCTGCCCGATGGCGTTTCGGTACATAAGATAGATACTTTGCAGATGAAACGCGACCTTCAGAGTGCAGCAGATGCTGATTGCCGTATCGTCTTTCTGCATTGGGGAACGGAGTACTCCCACCGCCCAAATCGTCAGCAACGGGAGTTGGCTGATTTTCTGCATCGTGCAGGTTGTCAAGTAGTTATCGGCTCGCATCCTCATACCGTTCAGCGTGCCGAGTGTAGTAAAGATGCTGTTACGGTCTATTCGCTCGGTAACTTTATCTCCAATCAGCGTATGCGTTACTCGGATGGTGGCGTGATGGCTAAGGTTACGGTCGAGAAGGGTGTTGATGGCTGCCAATTCTGGCTCGATATTCTGCCTGTATGGGTGCGCAAGCGCGACTATGCCGTAATACCGCAGTCGGTAGTGGAAAGTGTTTGTCTTACAGCAGATGAGCGTGCTACAGCTGACCTATTCTTTGAGGATACACGCAAAATTTTCACATCTAATTTTTAACCTTTGCCCTCTCTTGGGGTCTATTAGTTGAAAGCGCTTCAGAAGATGGATAGAGATATATCGCAGATAATTGAGGCTCTGAGGTCGTCAGAGTGTGGAACGGGTGCGTTCGATGCGATTATTGAGAGGTATAGTGAGCGCCTGTATTGGCATATCCGTCGTATTCTGGTGCAACATGAGGCGAGTGAGGATGCGCTGCAGGAGACCTTTGTAAAGGCATTTTTGGCGGCAAAGAGTTTCCGAGGTGACAGTGAGGGCTCTTTGGTGGCGTGGCTCTACAAAATAGCAACTACAGAGGCTATACGCTCACTCAGACGCCGTAAAAGGTATATCTTTACCTCGATAGATTCGCTCTCGCATCAACTAGTGGCGGACTTTGAGGGGGAGATTGCCCCTGATGCGGACCAGATAACGGTACGACTGCAACGAGCCGTACTTGCGCTACCGATGAAGCAGAAGTTGGTCTTTAATATGCGCTATTTTGATGAGATGTCATTTAACGATATTTCGCAGATTACAGGGCAAAGTGTGGCTACGCTAAAGACAAATTATCACTACGCTGTAAAGCGTGTAAAACAGAGTGTGGAGGAGTTGGAGTATGAGTAATAGTAGATTGAAAAGTATGCCGTATCGCATCTCGGATGGGGATATGGAGTTGATGAAGATTCGCTCTTCGGCCGCCGTTGCGCGTGCCGCAGCAGAGGTAAAACCGCGCCGTAGGGTTCGTTGGGCAATATCTATGGCAATGGCGGTGAGTATGGTGTTGGCTGTTGTCGCTATCTGGTACTTGGAGCGCCCGATGCACTATGAGCTCTTTATCGAGCAGCTTGCCGATGTGCCTGCGGATGTGCTCTATGATATGAGTGTGGATGTTGTTGAGTATGAGGAGGATATAACACTTTTGTAAACCTTAAAATATCGGATTATGAAGAAGATTTTGTTAGTGGTAATTTTTGCCGTGTCATCACTCTTTGTGATAGATGCAACAGCTCAGGAGCAGCCTGCAAAGGGTAATAAGGTGGATGGAGAGAAACTTATGACTACCCGTCTTGAGATGCTTAAGAATGAGCTTGAGATGACTGATGCGCAGTATGTGGCTTTTGAGCCTCTGTATCGTGAGTACCGTAAGGCTCTTGGTCGCGTGTCGGATAAGGGTGCACGTGTAAAGCGCGAGGAACTTAATAATGACAATGTTCTTAAGGTGATCTCTATTCGCCTCTCGAACACTATCAATACAGCCTCTGTGAAGCAGAAGTATCTATGGGAATTTGCCGAGATTATCGAGCCTATGCAGATTGAGAAGCTCTATCGCATTGATGATCGTATCTCAAAGGAGGTTCGCAAGATTGTACAGTACCAGAATAAGTAACTTGCAATCTCTAAACTAAAAGGGTGTGTCTGATAACCGGACACGCCCTTTTTTGTCTAATAGTTCTCCTTCATTGGCTCAAAGAATGCCTTCGGATGCAGACAGGTTGGACAGAGCTTTGGTGCATCTTTCGCCTTTACGGTATAGCCGCAGTTGCGACACTGCCACCATATCTCACCCTTGCGGTGGAAGAAGTCGCCGTCGGTTATACGGCTGAGGAGTTTGAGGTATCGGCGTTCGTGCTCGACCTCTACCCCTGCAACCTTCCTGAATGCCTCGGCAACCTCAATAAAGCCCTCATCTTCGGCTACTTGTGCAAATGTCGGGTAGAGAATATCCCACTCCTCCTTCTCTCCCATTGCTGCAGCAAGCAGATTTTCGGGTGTTGTGCCGATTTTTCCTGCGGGATAGCTCGCCTCGTAGATTGTTGCGCTACCGCCCTCAAGTAGGTTGAAGAAGCGTTTTGCGTGCTCACGCTCCTGGTCGGCAGTCTCTTCAAATACGGCGGCAATCTGCTCGTAACCCTCTCTTTTTGCGACAGATGCGAAGTAGGTGTAACGGTTTCGTGCCTGACTCTCTCCGGCAAATGCTTTGAGTAGATTTTGCTCGGTCTTTGTACCTTTAATGCTATTCATATTGTATCTTTTAGAATTATTCGGAGAGTGTGCTGCAAAAACTTTGCAAAACGGCTTTGGTATTGCCTAAAATTTTGTATCTTTGCCCAAATTGGCAAATTAAACGAGATATAAGCAAAATATAAATAAAAATACTATATGGCAGACGAAAAAATTATCTTCTCGATGGTTGGCGTGTCAAAGACATTTACCAATCAGAAAAAGGTGCTTAACAACATCTACCTCTCATTCTTCTATGGTGCGAAGATCGGTATTATCGGTCTTAACGGTTCGGGTAAATCTACCCTGATGAAGATTATTGCGGGTATCGACAAGAACTTCCAGGGTGAGGTTGTCTTCTCTCCTGGCTACACTGTTGGTTACCTTGAGCAGGAGCCTCAGCTTGATAACTCAAAGACTGTCCGTGAGGTTGTCGAGGAGGGTTGCGCAGAGACAGTAGCACTTCTTAAGGAGTACGAAGAGATTAATATGAAGCTCTGTGAGCCGATGTCTGATGATGAGATGAATGCACTCATCGAGCGTCAGGGTGTTGTCTATGAGAAGATTGACCACGTAAACGGTTGGGAGCTTGATAGCGTTTTGGAGCGTGCTATGGATGCCCTTCGTTGCCCTGAGCCAGACCAGAGTGTAGCTGTGCTTTCGGGTGGTGAGCGTCGTCGTGTGGCTCTGTGTCGTCTGCTTTTGCAGCAGCCTGATGTGTTGCTTCTCGATGAGCCTACCAACCACCTCGATGCAGAGTCTATCGATTGGTTGGAGCAGCACTTGCAGCAGTATAAGGGTACAGTTATCGCTGTAACCCACGACCGTTATTTCCTCGACAATGTAGCTGGTTGGATTCTTGAGCTTGACCGTGGTGAGGGTATTCCTTGGAAGGGTAACTACTCAGGTTGGCTCGACCAGAAGACCAAGCGTATGGCTCTGGAGGAGAAGCAGGAGAGTAAGCGTCGTAAGACCTTGGAGCGAGAGCTTGAGTGGGTTAATATGGCCCCTGCAGGTCGTCGTGCAAAGAGCAAGGCTCGTCTGTCGGCTTATGATAAGATGCTCAATGAGGATACAAAGCAGAAGGAGGAGAAGCTGGAGATTTACATCCCTAACGGACCACGTTTGGGAGATGTTGTTATCGAGGCAAATGGCGTATCTAAGGCCTTTGGTGACCGTGTGCTCTATGAGGGTTTGGACTTCAAGTTGCCACCTGCAGGTATCGTAGGTGTTATCGGCCCTAACGGAACAGGTAAGACTACCCTATTCCGTATGATTATGGGTCTGGAGCAGCCTACAAGCGGTACATTTACCGTAGGTCAGACCGTAAAACTCGCCTACGTGGATCAGCAGCACGCATCTATCGACCCTGAGAAGACCGTTTATGAGGTGATTTCGCAGAATAGCGACCTTATCACTCTGGGTAATCGTCAGGTGCCTGCACGTGCCTATGTTGCTCGTTTTAACTTTACAGGTGCCGATCAGGAGAAGAAGTGCGGTGTGCTCTCAGGTGGTGAGCGTAACCGACTCCACCTCGCCCTTGCGCTTAAGGAGGAGGGTAACGTCATCCTGCTCGATGAGCCTACCAACGATATCGATGTAAATACTCTGCGAGCACTTGAGGAGGGTCTGGAGAACTTCGCAGGTTGTGCAGTTGTTATCTCGCACGACCGTTGGTTCCTCGACCGTGTAGCAACCCATATCCTCTCATTTGAGGGCGATGGTAATGTTATGTTCTACGAGGGCTCATATTCAGAGTATGAGGAGTGGAAGAAGGCGCAGGGTCTTGATACTGCACCAAAGCGCGTTAAGTATCGTAAATTAACAGAAGAAAACTAAATAATATGGCACAGAAACCATCAATTCCAAAGGGTACGCGTGACTTCTCACCTGTTGAGATGATGCGTCGTGACTATATTTTCAATACTATTCGTTCAGTCTTTCGCCTTAATGGTTACTCCCCTATCGAGACTCCTGCAATGGAGAATCTCTCGACTCTGTTGGGTAAGTATGGCGATGAGGGCGACAAACTCCTCTTTAAGATTCTTAACTCAGGTGACTATGCAGCAAAGTTGCAGCCATCGGAGCTTACTGAGGCGTCAAAGATTTGCGAGAAGGGTCTGCGTTATGATTTGACCGTTCCTTTTGCTCGCTATGTCGTTCAGCATCAGAACGATATCGCCTTCCCGTTCAAGCGTTATCAGATTCAGCCTGTATGGCGTGCTGACCGTCCTCAGAAGGGTCGCTATCGCGAGTTCTATCAGTGCGATGTCGATGTTATCGGCTCAAAGTCGCTACTCAATGAGGTGGAGTTGGTCGGCATTGTTCAGAGTGTGTTTGAGAAGCTCGGTATCAGTGTGACGCTGAAGATGAATAACCGAAAGATACTCTTTGGTATCGCTGAGGTTATGGGTCACGCAGATAAGATGATTGATATCACCGTGGCTATCGACAAACTTGAGAAGATTGGTCTTGAGAATGTTAAGGCTGAGCTCTCTGAGCGCGGTATTGAGGATGAGGCTATTGCGAAGTTGCAGCCAATCCTCGAACTTAGCGGAACGACTGCCGAGAAACTCGATACTTTGGAGGCTATTCTTGCCAATTCGCCTACAGGTCTGCTTGGCGTGGAGGAGATGCGTACCGTGTTTGACTGCGTAGCAAAGGCTGGTTATACACTCAATATCGAGCTTGACCTCTCACTTGCACGTGGTCTTAACTACTATACAGGTGCTATTTTTGAGGTTAAGGCGAATGACTTTGCTATCGGCTCAATCTGTGGTGGTGGTAGATACGATAACCTTACAGGTATCTTCGGTATGCCGGATGTGTCGGGTGTCGGTATCTCGTTTGGCGCTGACCGTATCTACGATGTTATGGTTGGCCTTGACCTCTTCCCTGCGGAGATTGGTTGCTCAACAAAGGTTCTGTTTGTCAATCTGGGCGAGGCTGAGGCTATGGCGTCACTCTGTGCTGTAAATAAGTTGCGTCAGGCGGGAATCTCTGCCGAGATATATCCTGATAGTGCAAAGATGAAGAAGCAGATGGAGTTTGCAAATCGCCGTGCCATCCCGTATGTCGCCATTATTGGTAGCAATGAGTTGGAGCAGGGCGTTGTAACTCTGAAGAATATGAATACCGGTGAGCAGAGTACTGTTGCAATCGCTGAAATTGCGTCGCATATCGCATAATTACCGGTAAAAGGTGTATGATAGTCGGGAATGGTTAGTTCTCGACTATTTTTTTGGCTGAAAATATCCATCTCTCTTTTGTAATTCGATAAAAAATGTTAAATTTGCACCTTACACAACACACACACATATATATTATATTATTATTAGGATGACATCATTAACACACCAGCTTGAGGGGGATGATTACGAAGCTCAGATTCTCTCCAAGTCGATAAAGGCCGGTCGAAGAACCTACTTCTTCGATGTTAAGGCTACTCGTGGAGGCGACTACTTTCTGACCATTACCGAGTCACGAAAGGTTAGCCGTCCGGATGGTACGCCGACATTTGATCGCCATAAAATCTTTCTATATAAGGAGGATTTTGCGAAGTTTACAGATGGACTTGCCGAGGTTATAGAGTTTATTAAGGCTCAGAAACCCGAATTTTTTGAGGAGTAGTATTTGCACTTATAGAGTCTTTGTGCGATACGGATACCTGTATCGCATTTTTTTATTATGAAACAGTATGGTCTTATAGGTTGTCCGTTGGGACACTCGGCATCTGCAAGTTACTTTGCCGAGAAGTTTGCCGTAGAGGGTATTGATGCAGAGTATCAGCTCTATGAACTTCAACATATAGAGCAGGTGGAGGGTCTGCGTGCGAAACTCTCAGGATTTAATGTTACAATACCATACAAAAAGCAGATACTACCCTATCTTGCATCTGTTAGCGAGGAGGCTGCAAAGGTCGGTGCGGTGAATTGTGTAAAGATTGATAGTAACGGCGCTATGCACGGCTATAATACTGATGTTGTGGGTATTCGTGCAACTTTGTCGGAGTACGATTTGGCGGGTTGTAAAGCACTTATTTTGGGTACGGGAGGCGCTGCAGCTGCGGTGCAGTTTGTGCTTGAGCAGTTGGGCATGGAGGTTACTTTGGTGTCGCGTACAGCGGGCGAGAATAGAATTACTTATGATAAAGTAACGGATGAGGTAATCGCATCTACAACACTGATTGTCAATGCAACACCTGTTGGAATGTTTCCACATACTGACGAGGCTCCCGAGCTACCTTATCACGCCTTGACTTCAAAGCATATCCTCTTTGATTTGATATACAATCCCTCTAAAACCCTCTTTCTCAAGCGAGGAGAACAGCGTGGCGCAATAGTAATAGGTGGCGACAAGATGTTTCGTCGTCAAGCGGAGGCCTCTTGGAAGATTTGGAATAGATAGGATGGGCTATGGGTGCAGTCGCAGAAGTGTCTTTGCCTGCTCTGCATCGTCATAAGGAACGAGCAATTGCGGCGGTATGGCAACAGCATAGGCGGTTGACATGTACTCGTTTCTAATCTCTGCGTGAATACCGGCGCTTGCCACGATACTCTTCGCCATCTCTGCCTCTAAATATGAGTTGTATTCGGCGATTACAACCAATTCCTGTGTCTGCATAAGATTATGGTTTTTGGTTTGTTTCTCAAATTTAGTGATTTTATCGAAAAGTTGCAATATTCTTGCCAAAAATCTTTTCATTTTCCATAAAAAATCCTATATTTGTAACAAATATGGATAGTGTCGCCGGTGCTAAATTAACACCTTGAGTGACAGATAATTACTATATAACAGACTATGCACAACTTCGTACACCTTCACGTACATACTCAATATTCACTGCTCGATGGTCAGGCGAGCATCCCTCGTCTTGTCGATAAGGCGATTAAGGATGGTATGCCCGGTATTGCTGTGACCGACCACGGTAATATGTTTGGTATCAAAGAGTTCTGGAACTATGTAAAGAAGAAGAATGGTCAGAAGCGAGATACTCTTAAATCTCTGACCAAACTGCGTGACGAGTTGGTAACTCTGTTGGAACACCATTCCGATACCGAGCAGTACATTGCAGAGCTTAAGGCCTCTATTGAGCAGAAACAGGCACAGATAGACTCTGCTAAGGTCTATTCGATGGAGGATAACGAGGAGCTTCTCAAACTCAAGGCTACCCTCTCGCGTGTCGAGTCTATGGGTAAGGAGTTCGGTTATAGCGTCGAGAAGGCAAATCAGATTGTGGATGAGCTCTCGGCGGTTCCTGATTTTAAGCCTATTATCGGTTGTGAGGTCTATGTGGCTCGCGAGTCGCTCCACCTTAAGCGCAAAGAGGTAAAGAGTGATATTGGTGGTTGGCACCTTATCCTGCTTGCCAAGAATTTGAAGGGTTACAAAAACCTTATAAAGATTGTCTCACGTGCTTGGACTGATGGTTTCTACAACCGTCCGCGAACTGACCATAAGGAGCTGGAGCGCTACCATGAGGGTCTTATCTGCTGTTCGGCTTGTATTGGTGGTGAGATACCGAAACTTATTCTTGCCGGTCGTATAGATGATGCCGAGAAGGCTATATTGTGGCATAAGGAGCTCTTTGGTGAGGATTATTACCTTGAGTTGCAGCGTCATAAGGCGACTGTAGAGCGCGCAAATCACGAGACATATAAGTTGCAGTGTCGTGTAAATGAGCAGCTGATAGCCCTTGCCGAGAAGCATAATATCAAGTTGGTGGCTACAAACGACGTGCACTTTGTCGAGGAGGATGATGCAGAGGCGCACGACCGTCTTATTACTATCAACTCGCGTCACGATTTTGATAGCCCTGACCGTCTGCTCTACTCCAAGCAGGAGTGGATGAAGTCACGTGCCGAGATGGGCGAGATTTTTGCAGATGTACCTCAGTCGCTGACAAATACGGTTGAGATTTGCGATAAGGTAGAGAGCTACTCTATCGACCACGACCCTATTATGCCGATGTTCGATATTCCTGCCGAGTTCGGTACGGAGGAGGAGTATCGCGCACGTCTTTCTGAGCAGGATCTGTTCGATGAGTTTACTCGTGACGAGAATGGCAATGTAATTATGTCCGCCGAGGATGCCGAGAAGAAGATTAAAAAGCTCGGTGGCTACGATAGACTCTATCGAATAAAGTTTGAGGCTGACTATCTTGCGCACCTTACGATGATTGGCGCCAAGAAGCGTTATGGCGACCCATTGGATGCCGAGACAGCCGAGCGACTGAAGTTCGAGTTGCATATTATGAAGACGATGGGTTTTCCGGGTTACTTCCTTATTGTGCAGGATTTTATCGCAGCTGCGCGCGAGAAGCTCGGTGTTTGGGTAGGCCCCGGTCGTGGTTCTGCGGCGGGCTCTGCGGTGGCTTATTGTCTTGGTATTACGCAGATTGACCCTATTAAGTATGACCTGCTGTTTGAGCGATTCCTCAATCCGGATCGTATCTCACTGCCCGATATCGATATCGACTTTGATGATGAGGGTCGAGGTCGAGTGCTTGAGTGGGTGACAAATAAGTATGGTAAGGAGAAGGTGGCACATATTATCACATACGGTACTATGGCTACCAAGATGGCACTGAAGGATGTTGCTCGAGTGCAGCAACTGCCACTTGCCGAGGCAGATCGCCTCTGTAAGCTCATCCCTGCGCGTATTCCTGACCCAAAGAATAAAGATAAGCAGCTAAAGGTCAATCTTGCCAACTCTATTGCCCACGTGGCTGAGTTGCAGGCTGCAGAGAACTCTGACAATCCGATACTTCGCGACACAATCAAGTATGCCCGCAAGTTGGAGGGTAATGTTCGTGGTACGGGCGTACACGCCTGTGGAACGATTATCTGTCGTGACGATATTACCGATTGGGTACCTGTATCTACAGCCGATGATAAAGAGACGGGAGAGAAGATGCTGGTAACCCAGTATGAGGGCTCTGTGATTGAGGATACAGGTCTGATTAAGATGGACTTCCTCGGTCTGAAGAACCTTACCATTATGAAGGATGCGGTGGAGAATATCCGCCGTATTAAGGGCGTAGAGGTCGATGTGGATAATATCCCTATTGATGACCCTGCGACATATCGTCTCTACTGCGAGGGTCACACTGTCGGTACGTTCCAGTTTGAGTCGCCGGGTATGCAGAAGTATCTGAGAGAGCTCCAACCGAGTGTCTTTGAGGACCTTATTGCGATGAATGCCCTCTATCGTCCGGGCCCAATGGATTATATCCCTGACTTTATCGACCGTAAGCAGGGTCGCAAGCCGATTGTTTATGATATTCCGATAATGGAGAAGTATCTAAAAGATACTTACGGTATTACGGTCTATCAGGAGCAGGTGATGCTTCTCTCGCGTCTGCTTGCCGACTTTACCCGTGGAGAGTCCGATACTCTGCGTAAGGCGATGGGTAAGAAGCTCAAGGATAAGCTGGATGCTCTTAAGCCAAAGTTTATCAAGGGTGGTATCAAAAATGGCCACGACAAGGATGTGCTTGAGAAGATTTGGGCGGATTGGGAGAAGTTTGCATCTTACGCCTTCAATAAGTCGCACGCAACATGCTACTCTTGGGTGGCATACCAGACCGCATATCTGAAGGCAAACTATCCGTCAGAGTATATGGCGGCATTGCTCAGCAGTAACCTGAACGATATCACTACCCTGACTGCATATATGAACGAGTGTCAGCAGATGGGTATTAAGGTGCTCAGCCCTGATGTGAACGAGTCTATGCTTAACTTCTCATCAAACCGCAATGGCGATATCCGCTTTGGTCTTGGTGCGATTAAGGGCGTTGGCGAGGCTGCAGCGATGTCGATTATCTCCGAGCGCGAGAAGAATGGTCCGTATAAGGATATGTACGACTTCTTTGAGCGTGTAAATTACTCGGTAGTCAATCGTAAATGTCTTGAGAGTATCGCCTATGCAGGTGGCTTTGACTCTATCGCAACATTCTCACGTTGTAAGTTTTTTGCTCCGGAGAGTAAGGATTCGTCAGTAACCTTCCTTGAGCAGCTTGTAAAGTATGGCCAGCGACAGATTGAGGAGCGACAGAATGCACAGCAAAGCCTCTTCGGTATGTTTGGTGGTGGCGGCGGTAGCGTTATTCAGCGTCCAAATCCGCCTGTATGCGAGGAGTGGAGCACACTGAAACGATTAGGAAAGGAGCGAGAGGTTGTCGGCCTCTACCTCTCTTCTCATCCACTTGATGACTACAAGCCTATTATCGATAGACTCTGTAACGCTACGCTGATAGATTTGAACCATATCGAGGACCATGTTGGTAAGGAGCTTGCTATAGCCTGCGTAACGGTGTCCGGCGAGGAGAAGACAACGGCAGACGGTAAGTCGCAGTATGGTATTTTGGGAGTGGAGGACTACTCGGATAAGTATGAGTTCTGGTTGCGCCGTAAGGATTTTGAGCGATTTAGGAACTTCCTGCATCCGGACTACTATCTGCTGATTCGTGGTGAGGTTAAGCAGTTTACTACATTTAATAAGGATGATGTTCACAAGCAGAATCCGATAGTGCGTAACTACTTTAATATCAGTTCGATAACTCAGCTCGCCGATGTGGTTGAGAACTTGAAGCAGATTACACTCTGGATAGATGTTACAACCCTTACGCCTGACTTTATAGCCGAGCTTACGGAAGTTGTTAAGCAGTCGAAGGGTAAAACACCGCTACACTTCTCGATTTATGACCCAGTGGAGGGTGTGGGCGTGAATATGCACACAAAGAAACGTCGAGTGACTTTTAGCGATGAGTTAAGACGATTCTTGGATAAAAATGAGATAAAGTACACATTGATATAATCATTATAAACACTTAAATAATAAACTATTATGGCACTTAACATTACAAATGAGAATTATGAGGCATTGGTAGCTGAGTCCAAGCCTTTGGTTATTGATTTCTGGGCAGAGTGGTGTGGCCCTTGCCGCACTATCGCTCCAATCGTGGAGGAGTTGGCTGAGGAGTATGCAGATCGCGTAAACATCGGTAAGTGCGATGTTGATAGCTCTGATGATGTAGTTGCTCTCTACCGCGTTCGTAACATCCCTACCCTCGTATTTATCAAGGGTGGTCAGGTTGTTGATAAGCACGTAGGCGCAATTTCGAAGAATGATTTGCAGGCGAAGATTGATGCCCTCCTGTAATTTATCGCGGCATTTGCCGTGAAAAGGCAGCATTAGCTGCATATCCCTTAACTCCCCGAATGGGAAATACGCAGAGTATGTCCCATCTGGGGATTTTTCACGATATGCACCTACTACTACCTTTTGACGACAAATGAGTGCACAGAGGGATCGGAGTGCAGACTTTGATGATAAAACGGTGTAAAGAGAAATAAAAAACAGACCTTCGGGTCTGTTTTTTTACTTGAGTATCTGTGCTGCGTGGTTTTTGGTATCGACTTTTTCGATGATTTCGGTCAGGATTCCCGCCTCGTCAAAGATGAATGTGCGGCGCATAGTACCCATATATTTGCGACCATACATAGACTTCTCGCCCCAAACACCAAAGGCCTGCTGCATCTGTGTAGTTGTGTCGGCAAGCAGAGTGAAAGGCAGCTCATATTTGTCGATAAATTTGCGGTGTGAAGCTGCGCTATCTTTGCTTACACCGATAACATTATAGCCCTTTGCAATAAGAGCCTCGTGATTGTCGCGAAGACTGCAAGCCTCTGCTGTACAGCCACGTGTGTTGTCCTTTGGGTAGAAATATATGATAGTTTTGCGACCCAATAACTCCTCCGATGTGACAACCTTGCCATCTTGATTAACAACCTCAAAATGAGGCATTTTATCTCCAATCTTTAACATATCTTTACTTTTCAAAATGTTGATAATCCTTTATGCTTTTATAGTCGCCGCCCCACTCAAATCCGTGCTTGAGAAATAGTCGGCAGCAGATATCGTGCCTATCTATTTTATATGGGAATGGCCCACTGCGATCTACATACTCTGCGGCAGCTTTGGGCGCAACTATAGTCCTGTCACTCAATACTTTAACGTATGGATTATAGAGCGGGTTAATATCCACAGCCATACCTCTGCTATGGGCTGAAAGTCGCGTGCCTCCCGGTGTTGTGCGGTAGTTGAAGGCCGATGAGTTATTGGCGGTCATAGAGGCCTCGTCATCAGCATTATATTCATCCACAAGCACCATTCTCTCTATCGGGTAGCCCGCCTTAAACAGCTCTCGGAGAATAGTTACAATATCGTCGCTAATGACGCGATTAACCACCATCTCTCCCCTCTTAACCTTGCCATCGAGGGTGATGTGCAGCGCCTTGATATAGCGCAGCTCGCTGCGAGGAATTGTGCAGTTCTCCTTGTAGCTCTTGCCCCACATTCGGGTAAATACAGCATCCGATATAGGCTCTGAAACGAATAGACCATCCGCTCCGTAACTTGCTAACTCTTCAGCAGTTACCTCGGTGCCGGCACGCCACTCCTCGCCACTTGCGAGGTGGAGCGTAAGGCATAGTATGAGCAAAAAGAGCGTGCGTCTCATTATCCGACAATGTACTTTCCTCCGGGGAGTTTAGAGATTATTACAGCCACTACAGAGCATACTACAAAGGTAATTGCAGTTGAGAGTAGGATTGTCCATGGAGTGGCAAGACCCCAGGCAGAGACAGCCGCAAGAACTGCAACAAGTACAAACATATGCATCAGGTAGATGCCGTAGCTCGCCTTTGAAATTGGAGCTATGATGCGATAGAGTGCGCCTGCACAGTTTATCTTCTTGAATATAAGGAAGATAGCCACTGCGGTCATCGCTACGCCAATAGAACAGAAACGCCAACTCTGCTCCATCAGTACAGCCAAATCTATCGGCTCATTTACAGGATATTCTGTTGGAATCTGAGACCAGAACCATAACGCAGCAATAGCATAGCCTACCGCCCACATCGGGATAGCTACGGCAAGGGTCTTCTTCCAACTCCAATCGATGTGTGTGCGGATGTAGTGGGCCAATACGACGTAACCGATAAAGCCGCTGATGTAGTAGAGTGAGCCAAACTCGTTCCAATTTGCCTCACCATAGACCTCAGCCCTGCCGAACAGAGCCAACGCTGCCTGATGGAGGAACGGTACGAGGGTCGTTACACCCCATGCGGCGATGAATATCTGTTCGCCACGCTTTGAGACCTTCTCAACCCACGGCGAGAGGAGCGGCATTGCGATATAGACACCGATAAGCATATAGACAAACCAGAGATGTCCGGAGTGCATGTTGAAGTTAAGTGTCAGATTTGCAAGGTTTTGCTTCCAATCAAAGCCCTCACTGCAACCCCACATCGGCACAAGCGCATAGATTAGGCTCCAAACGGCAAGCGGGATGAGTATTCGTACTGCACGACGACGGAAAAACGATGCAGTATCAACCTTGAGTGGGAAGAGCAGATAACTTGAGGTCATGATAAACAGAGGTACCGCGCAACGCAATGCCGAGTCGAAGATAGTCACCCAAAATGCGTCATAACTATTGGCAATATATGTACCTAAACCACCCAAATAGAATGGCTCGCACGCATGCACCCACATAACCATAAAACAGGCCATCACGCGCAAATAATCAAGAAAAATAACTCTCTGGTTCTCCATTGTTAGTTGTGTCTGTATTAATATCCACAAAGATAATCAATATTTTTGGAATAATCTCATAATCCGCTAAGAATAAAAAGTTTATGCGGAAAGTTCAAGAACGAGGTAATGAGTTGGCAACTGTTCTGATTTCTACATACTTGCGTGATTTGCATTGATGTACAACTCATCTTGAAACAAAGGTACAACTTTTTTATGAACGAGCAAAAAGGTGGTGCGTTTTTCATTATTGCAGTGTAATATTTGAATTTGGTCTATCATCAATCTGCGATATTATGAGTTTCCCGATTCCGTCATTCGCCCATCTCCTTTGCTCGTCTGCAAAGGTAGTACATCAGCCCTTGAAAGTTGAAAGGTCGGGCGGCAAGCCGTTTTGGACTGAATCTTCCTCCTACGGAGAGTATTCAGCCCGAAAACCTTTCCCCTTTCAAT
>JAFQFV010000004.1 GCA_017398555.1 Alistipes sp. | reverse complement strand
ATGGGACATACTACGGTATTTCCCATTCGGGGCTATGAGGGATGTGGTGCAGGTGCGTGCTTTTCATGATAAAACCATTTGTTGTCAAAATGTGTTAGAGATGGTGCATCACAAAAGAAACCCCTTTGGGATAGTAGTAAAACCTACAGCCCAAAGGGGTTTACTTTTAGGGATGTGCCATATATGACACATTTTCACGGCAAATGCCGGCAAATGCACAAAATTACATCGCTACCCCACCACCACCTGCAAGCGGAGCATTCTCTGTATAGAGTGTGCACACAGCCTCACCACCGATACCCATATTGGTAAAGTCGATAGTTACGCTCTCTGCTGTGAGATTCTTGTATGGAAGCTCAGTCTTTGTAACCTCATCATACATATTGGTCTGCATAAGGACAATCTTACCTGAAGTTGCATCTGTAACCTCCACGGTATAAGCTGCGGTAATCATTATCTGCCACTGACCTGCTGCATCCGGACCATAAACAGGCTCAAGGCTGGCACCTACGATCAGCTGACCCGGAGCAGATACACCGAGGTCTGCAACGCCTACTGTTGATGCGCCAACAACCTGCATAACTACAGCCTCTGGCAACTGCCACTGCTTACCATCAATAGAGAGAGCATCTGCACCACCGCCGAGCTCTGTGCCGTTTACAGTAATAACGCCAGTGTTAGTACAAGACGCCTCATCAACAACAACTGTATCATCCGCATTGTGACCTACGTATGTACCAACAAACTCTGTATTACCTGCATTTACGATAGTCAGGTTTCCTGTATTGTGGCAAGCAGAGAGGGTTGCAGCAGCCTTCTTGTTGTCACCAACGATAGTACCTGCATAGAACGGACCTGTAGAGTTGAACATATCGACAGTAATGTCACCGTTGTTTGTACAACCTGTTGCATCCTCCTGCTGAGCACCCGCAATACCTGCAACGTAAGTAATATCATTGTCTTCAAACAACTCTATAACCTTAATATCAATATCACCACCATTTACGCAGTTACCGATACCGTTGTTTGCAAGACCGATAATACCACCGCAGTAGTTAGCCTTACCATTGTCGGTAGTAAATGTAAGCTTAACACCCTCCTTAACTGTACAACCTGTAATTGTCTGCTGACGAGTAGATGCGGTCTTAATCTGACCTGCGATACCTGCGAAGCGGAGTGAACCGTCTGCATTGTTGGTCTTGGCAGTGAAGTCTGCATTGAGATGACAGTTCTCTACAACAATTGTAGAGTAACCAACAATACCTGCAAAGTAGAGAGCACCACCTGCCTTAGATACATTTACAGCCTCAGCATATACAGGAGCATTGCAAGAGCAGTTGTAAACGCCACCCTTAGTCTCACCTACAACACCAGCCGAATAGTTCTCATAAGTATTGTGCTTGATAGTAACAACACCATCATTTGAGCAGTTCTTTACATCACCTGTTGTATAACCTACAACACCTGCGTGCCAACCCTTGGTACCACCGTCAACCTTACAGTTGTTATTAATCTCAACCTCACCGTAGTTGTGGCAGTCCTCAACATTATAGTCCTCGCTGTAGACATTGTAAACACCTGTACAGCCGGCAACACCTGCAAATGTAGAACCACCCTGTGAACCTGCACCTGAGTTATCCTGAGTACCTGCAGCCCAAACACCCTCGGCAAACACCTTACCGTAGTTATTACAGCCGACGGTCTTAAAGACGTTACAACCAACTACACCACCGAGAGCAGGACGAGTACCACCCTGAGTCAAGTCATCTGCAGGAGTTGTGAACGAAACCTCACCGTGGTTGTCACAACCCTCCATATTAGCCTGAGCATAACCGATAACACCACCGACGTTACCATAAGTACCAGATGAGAGTGTCTCGAAACGATAAGATACTTTACCATAGTTGATACAGTTCTTAATCTGACCCAGATATACAGCAGCAGAAGACTTAGCCATCTGTGTTGCACCAAGCACACCACCGACAAATGCGCTCTTTGGCTGACAAGGGAAGAGAACATTTACCTCACCATAGTTGATACAGTTTGCAAGGAAGTCCTTACCGAGCGCATCCTTTGTAGAGGCGTTAGGGTTGCAGTAACCTACAACACCACCAACCATTTGGTTGTTACCTACAGTCTGAGAGGTCACATCGATTGTACCATAGTTGATACAGTCGTGAACAATACCATAAGATACACCTACAACACCACCTGTTCTGTGAGCAGCGCAACTCAAATCAGTAATAACAACTTTACCGTTGTTCACACAGCCTGAAACTGTACCCAAAACGCCATTGTTCTCAACAACGAAAGCAACGTTCTTATCACCTGAAGTATTGTATGCAGAGGTGAGTGTACAAGATGCATCGATAACAATATTCTTTACCACACCCTTGTTCTCTGCAAACAGACCGCGAGCAGTTGCCCAATTCTTCAGAGCATAACCCTGACCGTTGAATACGCCATCGACAAACGATGTAACCGGCTCAAGAGTCTCGCCTGTAAGGTCGAGGTCTGCACCGAGCTTAACCTCACCGTCAGCGCTTACATAAGCAGAGTAGTCGCCCGCATTTGCAGCAGCAATAAATGCCTTAAGATCAGCTACAGTTGTAATCTCGGTCTCAGTAGCAGTTGCAGCGTAAGCAACCTCAGGCATAGCGTAAACAGTACCTGCCTCAACAACGCCACCGGCACCCTTCAGGCTCTTAACCATCACGCCATTTGCGTTATCCTTAACCTTAACAGCAAAACCCTTGCTGTACTCACCTGCAGGAACAGCTACAACAACAGTAGCAACGCCATCCTTTGCAGCAACCTCAGTTACGCGGATAATATCCTTACCTGCCAGAGGAGTGATAGTTGCATTCTGATAATCAATAGCATAAGTACCAGAGATAGACTCGCCACCCTCAGCGATAACAGTTACAGCATTAACATTTGCAGCACCTGTAACGGTAAACTTCAGATAACCATAGAGGTTCTTCAGCGCAACACCTGTAGCGGTGGTTGAGTAACCAACCATAACGCCAGAGCCAACAGCAAATGAACCATCCACATACTTCTGCACCTCAGAGATAGTGAGCTCATTGTTATAGATCAAATCTGCGGGATATGCAACGTTATACTCCTCTGCAGCATCTACAGCCACCTCCAAAGATGCCTTGCCGGCATACTGAGCAGGGACAGCAACAACCTTATTATTTACCAAAATCTGGTCACCCTCACTCCAAAGTACAGGGTACTGACCATTGTTCAACTCGCCCATGTAGGTACGAGTCTGGTCGAGAGATACGCCAAGGGTAACCTTAGCACCATTCAAATTGACATCAGTAGTGTCAGTAGTACAACTTGTGGCAAGCATCACCAATGCTAAACCAACAAACATAGCAAACTTTTTCATTGTTCTTTCTTCTTTTTGATTTAACATTAAGCTTGAGTGTCCCAATCCCAACTCTCGTCGGTCAAGTTTTCAGTTGAAACAGCAAAACCTGCCTCACAAGTCAAGGATAACTCCTTGAACTCAGGTGCGAGATAACCTCGCAAAGTTTTAGATTTAGTCATAAATATTAAAATTTTAAGGTAATTGTTTGCGCTTTATTCCACAAACTTACAAAAAATTTCAATATTTATCAATATTTAAGAGATTTTTTTGAAAATTTCGACGATTTGGGATAATGGCTATTGGCTTTTCAGAGGTATCCGCTGCGCGGATTTCTATTTAGTCAGCAGAGCCGACGCCGCTTAAAACACATCAGAGTTTACACTCCACTCAATCTTTGCACCCATTTGTCGTCAGAGTTTGTACTCCGCTATTTATTTGCACGGTTTTATCGTCAGAACGCGGTAGTAGGTGTGCATCACAAAAGAAACCCCTTTGGGATAGTAGTAAAACCTACAGCCCAGAGGGGTTTACTTTTAGGGATGTGCAGCAAACTCGTACTCCGTTCAATCTTCGCACCGTTTTATCGTCAAAAGTATGCAGATGCGGCACATCGTGAAATAGGAGCGGATGGGACATACTCCTGTATTTCCCATTCGGGACTATGAGGGATGTGCCGCAGGTGCGTGCTTTTCACGATAAAACTATAACTTGGGGCCAAAGCATAAATCCCCCGCATCACCAAGTCCGGGCACGATATACTTATTCTCATTGAGATAGTCATCGACGGTGGCTATCCAGAGGGTTGCGTCGTGGTCAAGGTCGATATTCTCCTCAACCATCTTGACCCCCTCAGGGCAACCGATAACGGAGGCGATATGGGTATGTGCAGGCTTACCGCAGCGAGCAATCAGCTCCTTATAGACAGCAACCATTGAGGCACCTGTAGCGAGCATCGGGTCGGCGATAATGAGGGTTTTACCCTCAAGAGATGGGCTTGCTAAATACTCAAGGGCGATGGTAAAGTCAGCCTCGGTAAGACCCTTACGATAGGCGGAGATAAATGCGTTCTCTGCGCTGTCGAAGTAGTTTACAAATCCCTGATGCAGAGGCAGTCCCGCGCGAAGAATAGTTGCAAGGACAACCTTATCTGTCGGCAGATTTACGGTAGCTGTTGCCAGCGGTGTAGTTATCTGCTGCGGGGCATAGTTCAGGGTTTTCGATATCTCATAGGCCATAATCTCACCGATGCGCTCGATATTTCGGCGGAAACGCAGCATATCGTTCTGCACCTCAACATTGCGCAGTTGTGAGAGGTAGTTGCAGACCAACGAATTTTGGTTATCAAGGATGTGAATCATTAGTATAGGAAGTTGTTAAATGGATATCTACCGCAGTGTATCTCGCGCACCATTCCATAGAGGTCACGACGGAACTTGTCTATATTTGTACGGTCGAGTGCCGAGAGGAATATGCAAGGCGTATTCTGCTTGGCAAACCAGCTCTCACGCAGATCGTCAAGCGAGCGATTCTCCTTTGTGGCAGGTGTCAAGTCGTCCTCATCTTTTTTAATATAGGTGTAGGCATCAATCTTGTTAAAGACCAAATATACAGGCTTATCGCCCGCGCCAATATCTTGCAGAGTCTGCTTAACGACATCTATCTGATCCTCAAACTGAGGGTGCGACACATCGACCACGTGAATCAGCAAATCGGCCTCACGCACCTCATCGAGGGTCGATTTGAACGACTCGATAAGCTCTGTAGGCAACTTACGGATAAAACCGACAGTATCCGAAAGCAGGAACGGCAGGTTATCAAAGACCACCTTACGAACCGTTGTGTCGAGCGTTGCAAAGAGTTTATTCTCGGCAAAAACCTCACTCTTTGAGATAAGGTTCATCAGCGTCGATTTGCCGACATTGGTATATCCAACAAGCGACACGCGCACCATAGAGCCACGATTTGAACGCTGCACGGCCATCTGCTTGTCAATCTTCTTCAAATCCTCCTTGAGCTTGGCAATTCTGTTGCGAACTATACGACGGTCGGTCTCAATCTCGCGCTCACCCGCACCACCACGGGTACCTGTACCGCCTCGCTGACGCTCAAGGTGGGTCCACAGACCGGCAAGGCGTGGCAGCATATACTCACACTGCGCAAGCTCCACCTGCGTCTTGGCATACGCTGTCTGCGCTCGCTGACGGAAGATGTCGAGAATAAGTCGGGTACGGTCAATGACTCTACACGGCATCACAGCCTCGATGTTACGTGTCTGCGAAGGGGATAACTCGTCGTCAAAGATGACAACATTTATCTCATTATCAGCACAATAGGCAGCTATCTCCTCCAGCTTTCCCGGGCCTACATATATTCGAGAGGATGGCTGAGGCAGTCGCTGGGTAAAACGACGCACGGTGGTTATCGAAGCTGTCTCGGCAAGAAATTCCAACTCGTCAAGGTACTCTGTTGCCTGACGAGGGTCCTGCGAGTCACGAATAACGGCCACCAGCACAGCGCGCTCAACAATCTGCTCGACAACCTCTATGCCCTTACTATTTTTCTTATTATTATCCATATATCTTAAAAAAGGAGTTACCCTTTAGGTGGTAACCCCTCTATTTTCATTTGTGCGAATTAATGTGTTATAAGTTGTTCTGCAAGGCTTGCGACTCTTGCTCGGCAGGAGCATACTCCTGTATGTGACTGTCGCGCAAGGAGAGCGTAACGCCGCAGAACGGCTTAGAACATATTAATTCTGGATACGGAAGTCAATTGGCAGAGTGTACTTCACACGCACAGTCTGATTACGCTGCTTACCTGGCTTCCACTTTGGTGATGTCTTAAGAACTCGAACAGCCTCGTCAGAGAGTGAAGAGTCAGGAGACTGGAGTACCTGGATGTTAGTCAGGGTACCGTCACGCTCAACGACGAACATAAGGAATACACGACCAGAGATATTGTTCTCTTGTGCAATCTGTGGATAACGAACCTTGCTCTGCACCCAGTTACGGAATGTCTGAAGGTCACCACCCTGGAATGAAGGCATCTCCTCTACCTTTACGAATGGCTGATCCTCCTCGATCTCCTCCTCCTCAACAGCTACCTGCTGAACGATCTCTACATCCTCATCGAACTCTGCGAAGTCGAAACCTGTCTCAATCTTCTCGTCATTGGTTACGATGTTGAGCACGTCGGTAATAACTGTAATCTCGGTCTTCTTTGGAGGCTCTGGCTTCTGCTCCTCCTGACGTGTAATCTCAGTAATCTGCTCCTCTACAGGGCCGTAATTCATATCAATCTCCTCGACAACAACATCCTTCGGTGCATAGAGGAATGCCGCGATAACAGCGAGAAGTGCAAGGCACAAGCCAATCTCAAGCAACACTGTGCGCTTGTTATTGACATCAACTTTAGGATTTTTCTTCAGTTCCATTATAGTTAAGTTTTTTAATTATTGACTCACAATTGGTCGCTCACTACACTGCATAGTGGGCATACTTTGGCACAAATATAAGAATTATTTTTCAAAAAAAACACATAGCGACAAAAAAATCACGAATTTTCTATACATTTGTGAAAAATTTCACAGCATAATGAGCGACAAAACTCTCAAACCGCTATACGGAAACACTTTAGCCGAATTGCAACAAATCTGCATAGCAGAGGGCATGCCGCGCTTTGCCGCGAAGCAGATTGCCGGCTGGCTCTATCGCCGCGGAGTGACCGATATTGACCAAATGAGCGACCTTTCAAAGGCAAATCGTGCAAAGCTTGCCGAGCGCTACTGCATCGGGCTTACGGCTCCGGTCAAGGTGAGCACCTCCGCTGATGGTACAAAAAAGTACCTCTACCGCACCAGCGAGGGGGCTGCAATCGAGTCTGCATATATCCCTGATGGGGATCGTGCCACACTCTGCGTGTCATCACAGGCGGGTTGCCGTATGGGTTGCCGCTTCTGCGCTACGGGTCGTTTGGGGCTGATACACTCGCTCTCGGTGTGCGATATTCTTAATCAGATTGCGTCACTTCCTGAACGAGACACCCTTACAAATGTGGTCTATATGGGTATGGGAGAGCCCTTTGATAATATAGATAACCTACTCAAGGCTCTTGAGATTATGACCTCCGATTGGGGTTATGGTTGGTCGCCGACAAGAATTACCGTATCTACTGCGGGTGTTGGCAGAGAGTTGGAGCGTTTTCTCAACGAGAGCTCCGTGCATCTTGCCATCTCGCTCCATAATCCGTTCCACGACCAGCGTGCCGAGATTATGCCTATCGAACGCGCCTATCCTATTGCAGATATCGCAGAGACGCTGCGCAAGTACGACTTCTCGCACCAACGCCGCGTGTCGTTTGAGTATATCGTGATGAGCGGATTGAACGATTCACAGCTGCATATCAAGGAGTTATGCCGCCTGCTTAACGGTATTAAGTGCCGTATAAATCTGATTCGATTCCATAAGATTCCCGACTCTCCGTACTTCTCACCTGACCAGAAAAAGATGATTGCCTTCCGCGATGCACTGACTGCAAAGGGCATTATGACCACTATTCGAGCCTCTCGTGGAGAGGATATCAAGGCTGCGTGCGGACTGCTCAGCGCTGATGAGGGACAATCTTTATAGCCAATAATTTACCACCAATACGGGTAAAACACCAACGCTCTGCTGCCCCCTCCTTAACCGAGAAACGGCGGCAGATTTCGTTGTTGGCAAATGGGAAATCGCGACGGAAAATCTCAATTTTCTTACCCTTCAGCAGCTTTTTAAGCTCCTTGCTGCCAAAGTCGAAAATCTGCTCTATTCTGAATATGCGACCCAACACATTTTCGGGATATTCACGGCTCAGCGCCACACCATTATTCGACCACACATCCGCCTTGCCCGCAAAAGCTGCCGCAGTCAGTCGCGAATGGACAAGTGCCACATCAGGGATTATAAGATACTGATAATCAGCTAAATCTGTCGGCGCATCTGCAAAAGTTGCTGTTTCTGCCACGCCGCGCTCAACCTCAAAACGCCCCATACCCACAGCTGCTGCCGAGAGGGTCGGAGTCTTGCCATCGACATAGATATTCACCTGCTTGCACTCGCCTGCAAGTGAGAGTACCTCGACCGAACACTCCCCGAACTTACGCTCCGCCTCTGCCGTATCAAATAGTGGCGAAGACTTTATGCACAGACGCTCTGCCACCTCCATAATACGCGGAAAGAGTGCCACCACATTGGGCGAACACTCCTCAAGAAGCACCAACTTCTCACCCCTCTCGCCACGGCGATCAGGATCCACAAATATCCAATCGAAATGGTCCGCTGTAGAGGCCAAATACTCCTCTGCCGAACAATTTTCGACCGTCACATTCTCTACACCGAGCAGAGCTAAATTATAGCGGGTAATGGCCGCCAAGACCTCATCACGCTCACAACTTACAACCCTTTTGAACTTACGCGACAGGGCAAATGTATCCACGCCCAAACCGCAGGTAAGGTCGAGTACAGAGTCGCCCGTGAGGGTGTTCTCGGCAGCACAAAGCTCGCTCGATGACTGTTCGTAAGCCCTCGGTGGGAGAATGGCACGAACAGCATAGTACGATGGCAGCTTGCTCTTTGCCCTTTGGAGTCGCTTCACCTGCGTAGCCACTAACGAAGCGTGCTCAATACGCTTGTCAAGGGCTATCGACACGGGGTCACGAGCGATATTTTCATCTATCGCCCGACGCACATCCTCACGACACAAAATCTCAAAATCTGCCAAAGTCATACGCAAATGTAATCATTTTTTTGCAATTCGAGGCTCTTTGACCCCTTACTCTGCAAAATCGGCGATAAACATCTGCCAACCACGCTCTACCGCATCTCTATCTGCCGCCACACCATTCTCCACCGCCGACATAGCGCAGACTACGGGTATCATCTGCTCTGCCTGCAAGGTATCCAATGGCGTGTGCCTGCCAATCTTCGCGCCCTTTTCAACCCTTGAGATGTATGCCTCCGTATCGTTCTCCGATGGCGGAGCATAACGGGCAATCATCTGCGAAATGGTTGAGCCATAACCTCTTACGCGGTATGTGTGGAGCAATACAAACATCGCGCGATAGCCCGCCTCAAGGCTCTCAAACTGCTTAAATGCGCTATCTGTCGAGTGCCCCTTCTCGCCCTTGTAACGTACCTTCGAGCGTCGAATATTTCCCGGATTGAGGTTTCTTAATCCTCTGCTTTTTCTACCTGACATTGTCAATCTGTTTTTCAATTCTACGATGTAGATACTTTCGCATCCACTCAAAGAGTGGAGCATCCGAGAGTTGCGCTGCATTCTCAAGAAATGACCACATCTCCACCGAGCATATAAAGCCCGCAAGCAGCTTTGTCAGATTGAGCGTCATAAAGTCGAGCACACAACTCTCCAATACCCACATCATACCTATCGCCGTCACTACAAAACCACTCTTGTAGAGAGTTCTCCACGCCTCACAACTCTCAAAATACCAACTCCTGCCCTCACGCTTTGCCACTGCTCTGGATGCCGCCACGCCGGTAATAAAATCTATCACAACGAAACATAACGTGCAGTATATCACCGGCTTAACGGGCGCAAAGAGCGACAAGAGGGCAAAAATCAGCGTCTTACAAAATCTGAACAACTCCTCCATCTATCGAACAACGGTTAAAAATGTTACACTTTGAATCGTACTCTGCAAACTGCCCCTCATTCTGCTCAACAAATGCCGACAGACGCTTGAGCAGTTCCCTTGTTCTCACCTTGAGCGAACGCAGCAAACCCCTCGTTGCCGCAGCATCGGGACTCTCCATCGCCTCTCCTCGCGGTGCTACCAATCCGCTATCGCCCAATCGGAGATTTATCGCCGGCTGAATTACCAACCTTACCGCAAAGGCGAGTGCAGGGGCTACATACTCCTCCACAAGCTCACTATACTTGCCCTCTATGAGGGCATCGGTCAGCTCTCTGCCCAAAATCGGCACGATATATCGCTCCTGCGCCACAAGAATATCGGCACTACCAACAACCTGCCTGCTCAGATGCTCCGCCTCTCCAAAGGCGAGCGCGAGCACCATACTCTGATCTATAATCGTCTTCATCACCCAATCTTTGTTACGTTGTACTTGGTTATCTCGGAGAGGAAATACTGCTGCTCCTTATCCTGCGGGTCGTACTCCAATCCGTCGGCCTTACGAGCCTCCCACACCTTCATATATATAGGCTTTGAGCGCGTTGGCGGACGATTTACAAACTCTAACGACGAGGCATCCACCTTCAGGATATTCGTCAGCAACTCTCTGAGCGGCTCCAACAGCTCCTCCTGCTCGGTCAGAATCACCGTATTGAGGGCAATCTCGTACTCATGCAGTATTCGCTCGGAGTTAAAGCCCGTCGAGTAGTCCAATCCGCTGAGCGAACGAAACCACGAGTGCGCCACAACAATATCATTTGTCGCCTGGTCGTGTAACGACTCCCAATCGCCATCGCTCGCTGTGGAGATGGGTACAAAGCGTGAATTATCACTCTCGCTGCCATCCTTGACGATAAACATCACCTGCCCCGGCTTACCCGCAAATCGCTCCTCCGCATTGCGCACCATACGCTCGGCATCGCTCTCGTTATCTACCGCATCGTCAAGAATCATCACGCCCGATGGCTGGAAGGAGTTATCCAGACGAGAGATATTCCAACGGTCTGTCTTATAGGCTATTGCGCTCACGCCAAGACCTGCAATGTATGGTGGCACGCCATAGTGGTCAAATCCCGGCTCGTAATCCTTGTAGTGAATTATCGAGCGAAGTGTTCCATCCGCCTGCTGCTCAAAGAGCGGATATATCGGCAGCGAGATAACCTCCTTTGGCGAGTAGTTATCCCAATTGCAGTGCAACAGAATATGCTTCGAGTCCTTCGCCACACGACAACGCACCGCATCCTGATGATAGAGCGAGAGGAAGGTGTGCTCCTCATCTGTCACCACCTCGATAAATGCGTTACCGAAGAGCGACTTATCAAATGCCACCTTGTTTATCAACTGCCTCAGACTCTCGCCGTTGCCATTCACTTGCGATACGAACTGCTCCAAGAGCGGCACCTCACTATCGAATGTGAAACCTTTACCCGTAATGTAGTCCGCCTTGTCGTTGATTATTCGGCGATGTGTTGTCGAACAACGAGAGATTGTCGAGAGTAACTTCGGCAGACGGTTATCGCTACCCCAACGCCAAAAATCCTTGCTTTCAACCCTCTTTGCCTTGGTGATATATGGGTCCGGCGTATCGGTCGTAGCCCCGCATATTTTTACTATTTTACTCATAATCAATACATTAAATGATTGCTACATCTTCTGAATATAACACAAGCGTTACGGTTGGAGTCTCTGCCACGGAGCGTGCCGAGTCAATGACCAATGACTTTATTCGCATCGGCTGTTCAAGTTGCAGCGCCTCGGAGTGCCCGATAGTGATTTGACGCGAGTCATTCAGCGTCACCTCTGCCACGACACCGCAATATGTCGCCATATCGATAAACTCACTACTTAGCCAATCCTCAGCATTGCTGTATAGAGCCTTCAGGGTAAGGGTGTGCCTTACCACAGCACTCCCCCTCTCCACACACACCTCCTCTATGTATGAGGAGCTGTCGTCAATCAGCTCTATATCCACCCCCATTGGCATCGAATCAACCGTATCGGCGGCGTACAGAGTAGCACCCCGCACGCCACCAATAGGTTTGTAGCCCATACGCTAATAGTTTGTGTAGTAGATAGATACAAGGTTGCTATCCAGCACCTGCGCACCTGCAAGGAATACCGCACGCTGGCGATTCTCCATCTCGTCAGGGTTGTACCACATACGCACCTCATTCTCCGGCATATCGGCAGTATTGAGTGCAAGTACGAGGTTGCGACGGTCTGTAAGCATACAGAAGTCGGAGAATGAGCTTGTCGAGTAGCTCTTCAGAGGCACCTCAATCACAGGAATACCGCGATAGAAGAGCTGCTGATGGCCGTTCATCATATCGATATAGGCCGTATCTGTGCCCCACTCATCGAGCTTCTCGATGTAGCCGTTGCAAACATCCGAACTTACGAAGTATGCCAGCTGACCCTCCGAGCGCAACGCCTTGAGCTCCGGTGTAGCATTGTCCCAGCAGCCCTTGAGCATCTCGAGCGCCTCAGGCTTCTGTGTAGTCTCAGATGTGATGATTACCGCCTGAATATCGTCGCGCATATCGGCCAGATGGCGGAAGATGCCGTCGAATGTTGTGTTGTCCGAAATCTCGCCCTTTGTGTCGCCAATCCAGAGTGTCGAACGCACACCCTCGGCAATGGCCATACGGAAGAGCTCTGTCTCTGCCTTCTCCAACTCGGTACCTGTCAAATCTCCCTGATTTACAGATACATTGCCCACAATCTTCTCGAATACGAGCGATGCGTAGTCCTCTGACGAAAACTTCGACTCCGCCTTTACTCGGCGCATATCGATTGTCTTCTGGAGCTTCTCTCCTGTTGTGCCGCCGCTCCAGCCACTCTCAAACTCCTGAAGCACATTCTTCGGACGGCTCCACACCTGTACTGTTGTCGGCAGCGGCATATTGTATAGCACTCGCACGCCGAGTTTGTCTGCATCTGTTCCACAGAATGATGGACGGAAAAAGATCTTCTCTACCTCTTCACCATGATAGGTCTTTGTATTCTCAATAGTCATAATTTTAATATTTTTTTAGGTTGTTAATTGGTTGATTTTTTATCTGAAAATTGCGGCGTCACGATTGTACGCCTCGGCATTTGCGCTAAGCACCTCGCCCTGCAGGTCAGGGTCCTCCACCGCCTTCACACGTGATGGTTGCACCCTCTTCTGCCCCTCCGATAGGGATATTTGCGAGATATTTCCCATCTGCGACCGGATGTTGATTACATCTGTCGGCATTGCCGGAGCCGAAATCTCCTTGGACTTTATGCCCAGCCACTCGGCTATGCGACCTATAAGCGAAGCTGTCACGCTCTTCTCTGGTCTGATAATCGTATCGACCAGCCCCGCCTCAAGCGCCTGCTCAGGTGACAGCCACACGCCATCACCCCCATTTTGCGCCATCAGAGAGGCGAAGTGCTCAACACCCTTGTCCGAGTGCGCCGCATATATGGCAGCTATTCGCTCATCGGTCTTCTTAAGCAGCTCCGCCTGCTCCTGTAGGTCAGTAGCATTACCCTCTGCCACACACGAAGAGTTGTGGATAAGGTATAACGCCGACTCGGCAATCTCTCGACACCCCTCATTTGCCGCCTGTGCGATAATCGTTGCCGCCGAGGCTGTGTAACCATAACAGCGGGTGGTAATGTGCGCATCAAGCGAACTCAATGCCTCGTAGATAAGTAGCGCATCTGCCACATCACCTCCCACCGAGCGGATATTTACCACCACTACAGGTGTCTGCAGCGCCTCAATCTGCTCCAACTTCTCACGCAAGCCACTGTATGTTGTCACTGCATCGCCCTGCTGCTCAGAGCCGATGACACCCTCGATGTCTATTGTGGCAATGGTTGTTGTTGCCGAAATGTTGATAGTTTGATTCATAGTTAGTCTTGCATTAATCTGATAAATGTGCACTCTGCACTCTTTGTCGTCGGGTTGTAGTTTTTCAGGCTCTCAAGGCGGTAGAGCGAACTCTCGTTGAAGAGTTTTAGTCGGAAGGTATCCCGAATGGTCGCCCCCTCGCTCTCTATTGACAGCAACGCCATCACCTCTGCCGGCGATAGGCTGAGCGTTGCCACAAGTCGCTGACGCTTTGCCACCCTCTCTGCGTGCGCCTCAAAATACCTACACAACCCCAATACGCCATCTCTGGGCTCAAAGCAGAGCGAGAAACCCATTGTCATATCATCTCCCGCAAAGAAGAATGCCGCCAACGGATACTTCGCCTCGCCAAGCGGTCCCCACACCTCCCCTTCGGGTAGCGGTCTAAGTCCGAGATAGCGAACAATGTGGGTCGTAAATGGGGAGTCTATCGCACCCTCGGCAGCACTATCTCCCACCTGCAATAGCGATGCTGACGGCGCAAGGGCATAGACACCACACTTGTTTATACCCGTTGTAAATAGCGGATTTTCAACCACTTTGATAGTATCCAACGCGCCATAGACCTGATTGCCCACCCTCCAGCAACCAATCTGCGTGCTGCTCTGCTCGTTGTACTGCTCCGAGGCGTAGTCGCCCTCCTTGTACCTACGCTCCACCCACTGCGGTGCATCCACGCCCAAGTCCGAGATACGCAACGGCTGACTGAGGTCTATCTTCTCGCTCCACTCCCACACCTTGTCGCTGTAGAAGGCCTCCTCCGGCTCAATCACCACCCGCTTTGCCTGCTCATCGGTGTATATCACCAAATTGAACATCTGACATATCGCCTTCACAAGCTCCATAAGCCACATCTTGTTGTGGGCAATATCTGCAATCCCTATCACCGAGCCAAAACCGGGCACATTGGTAAAGTATGGTCTCAGCGCGCAGGCAGTCGATAACGTAATCTCCATACCAGGCTCGGCACCACCAATCTTTATGCGGTTAAATCGCATTTTTTCGCCCGCCGCAAACTCCTGTGGCGGTATTCTGATATCCACCACAACATCTGTCTTGCCTCTCTCTGTCACATAGCCCGAGTAGAGCGCCCAATCGACACTCTGCTGCACAGCCTCGCCCAACATCGGCTCAAGAGTGCAGTAGGGGTTGCAATCTTCGGGCATAATGACCTGCATAAATCGCTGCTCAACACTCTTGCTCTGCAACAACTCGCCCGTATCGCGGTCGAAGATTTTGAGTTTGTAGAGCTCTCCCTCCGTAAAGTCGAAGATACATAGGTTGTAGGCAATCCCCGCGACCAACTCCTCTCTTCTATCCTTAAAACCGTTATTAAGGGCAAAATGCGCCTCTACCGTAGGCTCGGCAGTGATTGTATCAAAGCCCCTCAGACGTGTGCGGCTCTCGATGTAGTAGTCGGTCTTGTACTCCAGATGGAGCATAAATCCGACATTGGCAGCTATCGCACTCTCAAAGCGGATGTAGCCCTCCTCATCCAGCCCGAATACATTGCCCGTGGTAAATGTATCCTGCATCAGATTGCCATCACAATCAACCGCTATCGGACTTGCCGTATCGACAATGTTACCCAACGAACTATCCCCATCGAAACTTGCCGTCGCATAGACCTTACCGTAGCTATCCGCCACCGCTGTTTTGGGAGCTTGTCGGCGAGCATTGAAGTCGAGCAATTTTTGCTGCTTTACGGTGTCAGGCGAGCCATATTGACCCGAAAATAGGAGCTGCTTGAACTCTGCACTCTGCAAAAAGTCGCTCTTTACCTCATAGCCCTTGAAGATTTTGTCGAACAACGCCGCCACGGAGAAGAATGGGTGGAAATCATCTGTCGTTAGCACCTGCTCCTTTGGGGCGAGCGAGCTGCCTGAATACTCGGCAGAGTATCGGTTGCGCAAAACGGGTAGAAAACGCACCGCCTGCTCCCCCTCCCACGTAGCGCAGATATTCTCCGGCGTCAGGGCCATACTAAACCCTATGCCACTACTTCGCAACTCCCTGTGAGCGGCATCCTTCGCCCAATCTTTACCACCTTCAACAATGCGCACCTTGTAATCGCCGTCACTGCGACTATCCATCGAGGCATCGAGCAGATAGATAGTCCCCTCAAAGAGCGTAACCCCCTCACACTCAAGGCGTGCCGTGTGACGATAATCGTTAAACCTCTCTGCGGCATAGATATCTCTTGCCACGCCAAAGATGGCATTCGACTCGGCTGTCGAGGGGATTGTCAGCTCCATCTGCGCGCCACTGTATGCCGACTGCGGATTGAGCAGATTATCTATCGAGAAGTCTATCGGCACCTTGTCAATCTCTGCCGTCGGACAGCTCTTCCCATCTACATAGAGCCTCATAATCGCACCTCCTTTCTACCATACTCTATCGTGATTGATAGCTCTCCGACCTCGCTAAAACGAGATATTACAGCCTCATTGTCGAGCACCTCCGCCTCGAGATAGCCATCCGCCTGCTCTATCCACACCTTCGGTGCTGTGATAATTGTCGCCAACGCCTCCAACTCCCTCTCCGAGCACCTCTTTGTGCCAAGTTTAAGCTGTACGGCAGAGTTACAACTGCTTGTCTGGCCCGCCGTGCCAACAAAACTCTTCTTCTGCTTTGCCACCAACTTTCGGCTCTGCTCCACTGCAAAGGTGTAGTGCTCTAATACCCCTTCTGCCGAGAGCCACATCAGTCGTGTCGAGCGAGGGTATCGCGGAACAATCTCATAGTCAATGCTCTGCAAAAACTCATCATCGCAGTATATATCGACCACAATCCTCTCTACCGACTCATCGAACATCTTTGTTGAGAGGTGAAATACCGCCTCCCCACTGCCCGAATGGATGTTGTAGCTGCAACTGTCGCCCGTATCGGCAACCACCTCCACCGCAATAGGCCCTGCATACGGAGCCTTAATCTTTAGGTCATCATCATCTCCGTAGGCAATCTCTCTGCACTCCTCAGTTGGAAAGATTGAGTGGATACCCTCCGACGCCTTCACAAGGTTGTTGCTCACCCACACCACATCCGACTCCACCGCGTCAGTCTCGGTCTGCACCACAATCATATAGCCGGCTATCGGTGTTGTCTGCAGTGCCGACACACCCTTTTTCGGCATCATCAACACATCCATATTCGCCACATACGGAGCAATATCCACAACCGCCCTATTTGTGCCGTAAATAACTTTTCGGCCCACCTCTTCCTCACTCTGGGCATCGAAGATAATGACCTCAAAATCGCTCTCCGTGTCCGACTCCACAACAAATATCAGCCCCTCCTTCACGGGGGTAAAATCATCCGGTCTTGATACAATTTCTACCATATTCGCAATTTTTTAGAAGATTACCTCTACCTCTGCCGTCGCCTTCAGACAGAGCTCTCCTCTGCCAAGCTGGGAGTGCATCGACTGCTCCATCTGCAGCTTATCCACAAGGGCAACATCCTTATTCTCAGATAGTTGAGAGAAGATATCCAACATATCACTCTCCATCTCTGCCAACCGTTCACAGAGCTGCTCCGACGAGAGCCGCGAGCCGTGGTCGAACAGATTTAAGATAACTCGATAGACAATCCTACCGTGGTTGCGCCCCTCGATAGAGTGAAATTTTGGTGGAATAAGCACAGCTGCAGGCATAGCCGAGCTCATTGAAGATAGTGCGGCAGAGTCGAGGACTCGAAACTCGTAGCCCATAGAGCTACAAATCTCCTGCACCGCCGAAATAAGTCTCTTGCGGTTCATAATAAATTAGTGTATAGTTTGTTAATTTCTCGCAATAACTTTTTATATCACATTGATTTGCAATATATTGCGAGTGTTAATAAAGTTATCAACACCAACAGAAAAGTGTTAATAACCGTCGAATGACAGTGCAAATATATAACTCTGAAAACCCCTTTGTCAAGAGGGCACAACCAACTTTCAACCCAAAAGTTTGTCAAAATTCGGCCACAAATAGCTCTCGCCGCGAAAAAAAAGTGCAATTTTTTGTGAAAAAATAGCTCAGGGGCATACTCCGTCAGAAAAAAAGTATTAACTTTGCAATGTACAATGCGTACATTTTGTCTAATCAACGGCGTATAACTATGGATGGTGATGGGTATCAACGCAAAAATAGCTGCAATATCGTATCTCAATACGATACCATTTGTCTATGGTATTCGGCACGAAGGTAGTCTTTGCGCCGACATCCTCTTTGCACCCCCATCAGAGAACGTTCGCCACTTTATCGAGGGTAAAGCCGACTTAGCCCTTGTCCCTGCAGCCGTAGTTCCGACACTTAAAGATGCTGAGGTTATTACCGACTATTGCATAGGCGCGGTAGGCCCTGTGCGCACCGTTTTGGTTGTCAGCAACACCCCTATCGAGCAGGTTGAGCGCATCTGGCTTGACGGTCACTCACGCACATCCGTTCAGCTCTGCGGCTATCTGGCAAAACATCGCTGGAAGATTGCTCCGCAGTGGTTGGCAATGGAGGACTACTCGGTAATGGAGAGCCCTCAGCAGGGCGATGCCTTCCTGATTATCGGCGATAAGTGTTTTACCTACGAAGGTCGCTATACATACACCTACGACCTTGCCGAGGAGTGGATTGCCCAAACCCGCCTGCCATTTGTCTTTGCCGTTTGGGTTGCCCGCAAAGGCCTCTCGTATGATGTTCATGACGCGTTGGAGCGCTGCCTGACTTTCGGCGTGGAGCACACCTACGAGGCTATCCTTGAGAGCGAGCATCGTGAGAAGGACTACGCATACAGCTATCTGACAAACAATATTGACTATCTATTTGATACTCAGAAGCATAAAGCACTAAAGAAGTTCTGGGACTTTGGGCTGAAAATCGAGCCTAAGGTCAATCCCGGCTGAAGGGGTTAAGCGGGAAATCCCGCCCAATCTGGAGTATGAAGTTTAATCAAAAAACAGAGTGGAGGAACAACAGTGATTACAATCTACCTTAAGCAATACAACAAGATTATCCGAAACGCCGATACCGAGCTTTTCGACGATTTGGGTTTTGACGATATCCTTTGGATTGATATGATGCAGCCGACTATCAAGGAGCAGAAGGCTGTAGAGAACTTTATGGAGATTAGCCTCCAGACCCGTCAGCAGGTCGAGGAGATTGAATCGACATCAAAATACTCCGAGTCGGAGAATGCCATCGTCTCAAACAGTAACTTCTTTGTCCCTGTCGGTGGCGACTCATTCAAGGTTGAGCCGGTATCATTTACCCTCTCCAATGAGGGTGTGCTCGTATCTGTTCGTCAGGCAGATATGCGTACCTTCCGTGAGGCGGAGAAGCGCTTGCAGATGAACTACCGCAACTACTCTACCGGCTACCACATCCTCATCTCGCTGCTTGAGGTGCGTATCGACTTTGATGCCGACCTTGTCGAGATGGTAGGCCGTCAGGTATCAACCCTCAGTAAGGATATTAACCGTGAGGATAGCATCGACAAGGAGGTTATCCACCGCATCAACACCCTGCAGGAGCGTACAATGGTGCTGCGAGAGAATATCTTCGACCGCCAGCGTGTCCTCTCAGGTATCCACCGCTCCGAGCGCTTCCCGAACGATATCTATCCGCGCCTGCAGCTGATGATTAAGGATGTGAGCTCACTTATCAGCCACACCGACTTCACCTTCCAGCGTCTGGACTATATCCAGGATGCAGCTTTGGGACTGATTAACATCGAGCAGAATGAGGTGGTAAAGATCTTCTCTGTGGCAGCCGTGGTCTTCCTGCCCGCAACACTTGTGGCAAGTATCTACGGTATGAACTTCAAGTTTATGCCTGAGTTGGAGTGGATGTGGACCCTGCCAAATGGTTGGAATATCCCTGTAGGCTACATCTTTGCCCTCGGTCTGATGATTCTCGCATCGGTACTCACTATGGGCTACTTCCGCTATAAAAAGTGGTTGTAACAACGTGCTAATCAACGCATTATGAAACGCATTCTCTATATCCTTGCAGCAGTGGCAGTTGTCGCTGCTGCGCTTTTTTCACGCTCTACAACCCTTCGCTACGAGAAGGTCGAGTGCTCGATTGCTATGCGCGACTCGGTGCATCTGCATACCGCCATCTACAAACCTCGCTGGGGTAAAAATCACCCTATTTTGGTGATGCGCACCCCATACTCTTGCGCCCCGTATGGCGATGATTTCTTGGATTACTTGAACGAAAACTACCTCTATCGCAACTACCTCCGCCGTGGCTATATCCTTGTCTTTCAGGATGTTCGCGGCAGATTTATGAGCGAGGGTGAGTTCGAAAATCTCCGCCCGGCATTAGGCACAACTAACGAGGCAACCGACGCCTACGATACGGTCGATTGGTTGGTACAAAATATCGAGGGCAATAACGGTCGTGTCGGTTTCTACGGCTGCTCATATCCCGGATTTTATGCCACCTATGCGGCGCTCTGCAACCACCCCGCTGTGAAGGCGGTATCTCCGCAAGCGCCTGTTACTGATTGGTTTATGGGCGACGATGTTCATCACAACGGCGTTATGATGCTCGCCGATTCGTTCAACCTGATGCCGATGTTCAGCCACACGAACCACACCCCTACAACCGAGTGGCTTCCAACCCTTGAGCACGACAACAGCCCCGACCAATACACCTACTTCCTGAACGCTACTCGCGACTCGCTGCGCAGCATTATGCACCCCTCAACCTTCTGGGATATTATGGCGGAGCACCCCGATTATGACGAGTGGTGGCAGCAGCGCGATGTTCGCCAATACCTATATAATATAACCCCTGCTGTGCTCGTTGTCGGCGGAGTGTTCGATGCCGAGGATTGCTTCGGTGCGTGGAACACCTACCGGGCTATCCGCACCCAATCGCCCGCTACCGACTGCCGTTTGGTTATTGGGCCCTGGGCACACGGCGCATGGTCACACGAAGATGCAGAGATTTTGGGAGATTTTAATTTCGGCAGCAAGGCCTCGGCAAAGTACTATGCCGATAACTTTGAACTGCCATTCTTCGAGTACCATCTGCGCGGCAAAGGCACTCTTGATGCCATTCCGCAAGAGTCGCTATTCCTCTCTGGCTCAAATAGTTGGGCGAGCAACTACGATAACCTTACTCGCCAAACATTCTACCTTGATAACGGCACTCTGACAACAAAAATGCCCGCAGAGCAGAGCAGCTGCAACTATACCTCCGACCCAAGCAATCCTGTTCCGTACGATAGCCAAACTATCCGCCGTCGCCGCGAGTATATGGTTGCAGATCAGCGATTTGCGACCGAACGCGAGGATGTTGTAAGATATATCTCCGAACCTCTCTCGGAGGATACCTCTTTTGTCGGCAATATCGATGTAAAGCTCGACGTGGCAATCACTACGACCGATGCCGATTTTGCCGTTCGCGTGATTGACCTCTTTCCTGCGAATGACAGACAATATCCTGATTATCAGATGCTTGTGCGCGGCGATATTATGCGCGCACGATACCGCAACTCCTTTACCGACCCTACTCCGATGACTCCAAACCAGATGAGCGAGGTGGCATTTACCCTACCCGGCATTGCTCATACTTTCAAGGCGGGACACCGCATAATGGTCTGTGTTCAGGGCAGCTGGTATCCACTCGCCGAGCGCTCACCGCAGCAGTTTGTCAATCTGTGGCACTGCAACTCTTCAGACTTCGTGCCGACAGATGTCAAGATTTTCAACTCCTCGACAATTACCTTCAATAAGCTATGAGAAAACTTTTCGCATTAATCATTGCAATACTCTATATATCAGTCGCTTACGCACAACCTCGCGCAGTATTTATGGGCGACTCAATATTCGATAGTTGGGATAGCACGAAACATGGCGGACACCCCCAATTCTTCAAGAATAATAACTTCGTAAATTGCGGAAAGAGCGGTGAGGTAACAGCCCAAATGGTCGCTCGATTTCAGAGGGATGTTATCGACAGAAATCCCGACTGCGTGATTATCTGCGGAGGCACAAACGATATTGCACAGAATAATGGATATGTACCTAATCGTCTGATAATGAAGAATATAAAGACGATGACAAAGATGGCGGAACAGCATAATATCGAAGTCATCCTCTGCACTATCCTTCCTGCAGCGCGCTACCCGTGGCGCCCAGAAATCGAGCCTGTAAAGCCCATCCGCAACATGAACCGCCGCATCGCTCGCTTTGCAAAACATCACCACCGCAAATTTATCGACTTCTATACCCCGCTGGCAACCAAACACGGCGCTCTGCAGAGCCCCCTCTCTAAAGATGGCGTACACCCCAATAGCGAGTGCTATACAGTTATGGAGAGAATAGTCCTCTCCACACTTTAACACCGAACAGCTACGCAGTACCGCCACAGTACCGCACCTTTTTGAAAAAAGGCGCCCGAAAAACTTTCGCCAAAACTTCGTTTTGGTAGTATCTGTTGCGAGAATAACGTTGTCTGCGACAATAGAAAAACAAAAATAGCACTTCACTTT
>JAFQFV010000034.1 GCA_017398555.1 Alistipes sp. | reverse complement strand
TATGGAGTTCAAGGTTGTTAAGATCAACCAGGAGTTCCGCAACGTTGTTGTATCTCACAAGGCTCTTATCGAGGCAGAGCTCGAGGCTCAGAAGCAGGTTATCATGTCTAAGCTCGAGAAGGGTCAGATCCTTGAGGGTACTGTTAAGAACATCACTTCTTACGGTGTATTCATCGACCTTGGTGGCGTAGATGGTCTTATCCACATCACTGACCTCTCTTGGGGCCGCGTAAGCCACCCAGAGGAGGTTGTTGCTCTCGACCAGAAGCTCAACGTTGTTATCCTCGACTTCGATGATAGCAAGAAGCGTATCGCACTCGGTCTTAAGCAGCTCACCCCACACCCTTGGGAGTCTCTTGACGCTGAGCTTAAGGTTGGCGACAAGGTTACCGGTAAGGTTGTTGTTATGGCTGACTACGGCGCATTCGTTGAGATTGCTGCAGGCGTAGAGGGTCTTATCCACGTTTCTGAGATGTCTTGGAGCCAGCACCTGCGTTCTGCACAGGACTTCATGAAGGTTGGCGACCAGATCGAGGCTGTAGTTCTTACACTCGACCGCGAGGAGCGCAAGATGTCACTTGGTATCAAGCAGCTCACTGCTGATCCATGGGAGAACATCGAGACTAAGTACCCTGTAGGCACAAAGTGCACTGCTAAGGTTCGTAACTTCACTAACTTCGGCGTATTTGTAGAGATCGAGGAGGGCATCGATGGCCTTATCCACATCTCTGACCTCTCTTGGACTAAGAAGGTTAAGCACCCTAACGAGTTCACCTCTGTAGGTGCTGATATCGAGGTTGTAGTTCTTGAGATTGACAAGGAGAACCGTCGCCTCAGCCTTGGTCACAAGCAGCTTGAGGAGAACCCTTGGAACGCTATCGAGCAGCAGTTCGCAGTTGATACTGTACACAACGGTACTATCGCTGAGGTAACTGAGAAGGGCGCTATCGTTACACTTGCTGAGAATGTAGAGGGCTTCGCTCCTGCAAAGCAGCTGGTTAAGGAGGATGGCACAACTCTTAAGGCTGGTGAGACAGCTGAGTTCAAGGTTATCGACTTCTCTAAGGCTACTAAGCGCATCACTCTCTCACACAGCCGTCTGTTCGAGGAGGCTCGTCGTGCTGAGGCTGCTGCTGAGAAGGCAGAGCGCAAGGCAGCTGCAGACGCTACTAAGTCTTCAGTTAAGAAGATTCAGCAGTCTGTTGAGAAGACTACTCTCGGTGATATCGCCGGTCTTGCAGAGCTCAAGGCTCAGCTTGAGAAGAAGTAGTAAGCTACTTGGTACAAAAAAGGAGGGCGTTCCGACGGGATGCCCTCCTTTTTTGTATATGTGATAGGTTTGCCTACCTCTTTACCTCTATCTGCGAGTGGTTATAGAGCAGCTCTCCACTATCTGTCACACCCTCGATAATCACATCATAGACGCCGCTACGATCGGCAGTATAGAAATCGACAGCTATCTTACCGCCCTCGGCTGTACGGAGCAACGGCTCCCAAGCAATAGTGCTACGCATATCTTTTTCGCCGCTCTGGAGTGATTGAGGAGTAGAGTACTTCGGTTTGAAGAACTCTGCCGGCTTATGGCTGCCACGAATAAGCACACGCGCCATAGCATCAGAGTCTGTTGTATATATCATACCCTCGCGGCTAACCTCCATAAGAATTGCACCCTGACCTGCCGGCAGACCGAGCATAGTTGCTGCACGACCATCGGCAAATGAGAGTCGCTCGACATACTTTGTATCGTAGTCGCCCAAATCGGATACATCGGCAAGATTTCCGTTGATATATACATCCGGCACATTGACATCAAACTCCACACTCGGAACGGTCTGCAGAAAGGCGTTGTCGCTACTCCCCTCATCGGTATCCGAGAAGTCCTCCTCAAATGCCACGCGCACATCACGAGCAGCATAGTGTTGTTTGGTTGTAACCGTTGTACCGACAACATCGAGCTCTTTGAATGTCGCCAACGCATCATAGACCGTTGCAAAACGCGACAAATCGCCATGCAGCATACTGCCTGCTGTAGATGTGGCAAAGAAGCTGTGTGTTCGGCGAGCCATAACCACAATCTCCTCAATATCTATCACTCGCTCGCCGCCCTCATTGAAGTAGCGCTCCTTTGCACGAGTAAGGAATGCCGACGGAATAGGCATTGACGGCGAGAGGTAGTGCTCGCGGATATGCGAAGAGGTGATTATAGGGAAGTTCTCGGTCTCAATCTCAATACGCACCGTATTATCACGTCCCTTCTTATTGAGCGCCTGAATGATATACTGCGTATCCTCCTTGCAATCGAGGCCGGAGATGATAAAGTTATTATACTCATTGAGCTGGAACTGCTCTACATACATCGTCTTTGAGTTCATCAGCACCACGCTCGGCTTCTTCGCCTTTCCAATAAGTCCAAATACCGAACCACGAACGCGCTCCGAGTCCTCCATAGGGGTAATGATACGCGGACGCTCACCGGCAAGTATCGACTGCAACTGGTAGCGGCGCCAACCGTTAGTCATCATCACAAGGTCGAGATTTTCGAGTGTCTTTGGCGACGAGTCTGTAAAGTAGCTACCCGGATTCTCAACCTCGCCCCTCAAATCTGATGAGAGCAACATATATGAGAGGATATTCTCCGCCTCCTCGCCTCGCTCAACAACCGTAGCATCGGTGACTGTCATCGAGAAGTTACCCGATGCGGCGCGACCCTGCGAGTCTGTCACAGCGATATCCATCGCCACAAGCTCACGACAGCCATACTTCGCCCTATTTGCCTTAACTTCAGCCTGCGCGTAACAACCATTACGAACAAAGAATAGTCGCTCGGCAACCACCGTATTGCTGCTCTTCTCGACAACAGATATCTGCGCAATACCGTCAAACAGCTCCTTATTGAGTATCTTTATCGGGTGCTGCAAATCCTCCACAACACCCACCACAGCTCCACGAGAGTGGATTACCGCCGCGTAGTTGGCAATATCGACACCTGCCGACTGTGCAAGAACCATATAGCGGTCTGACTGTCGCATAACTCTGAGCGCAACACCCGCAGCCTCCACCTTTGGAAGCTCAAAGCGGCGCACAACATTTGTCGCAGATGTAAACTCGGCATAGTAGCTCTCCCCCGCCACAGGACGTATAACAAAGCGACCCATACCGTGATGCTCCGTAGCGATAGAGGCTATCTGCTCGCCAGCGGCATTATAGACCCTACCCGACACCTCACAGCTCTTACCATTGACACTCAGCGCCTTAAAGGCGATAACCTGCGCAATGCCACCAATCAGATTACCACCCTCAGGGCAGAAGTGAACGTGGTAGTCATCCGAGAAGGATGGCATCTGTATATATCGCTGCAAGTCGCGGCTATTGGCGTGCACTCTTAGCTCTATGCAGTCATTTGGATCCTCAGATGGGCGGAAGTTGAAGTGTATCTCGCCATTTTTATCTGTACGGCTCTGGTGCGAGCGGCCCTTACCACCCACAATAACGCGATAACGGACAGGTGTAGAGACTATCGGCAGCGAGAATTGGTCGGAGATACGAAGATGGGCTGTAACCGTGCCATTACTCTCGACATTATACTTTACGGCGGTCAATATCGCATCGTCGATATAGTTACCTATGTAGATTTCGCGCGTGAAGAGATAACCCATATCGAAGTTGGTCATCCAACGGGTATATGCTCTAAGCGTGTAACGGCCCGAAGTGAGGCGGGCATTAAGGGCGAATGTTCCGATAAATTGACCATTGGTAGCATCAATCTTTATTCGCTCAACGAGCTGACCCTCAGGGGTTATCAGTTCGGCATATACATAACGAGAGGCAGAGTTGCGGGTAAGCAGCGTGGCGTGAACAAGATAGCCACTCAGATAGAGCGTCTCACCGGCACTGTAGTAGGGTTTATCGGTCATCAGATAGAGCTTCTCAAAGACTCCTCCACTACGATAAAAGTCATCATAACTATCAGACAGCGTCTGTGCAAAGCTCTTGGTTGGCGAGAGCATAGCCTCCGGCAACTGCTTCGTCTCTCGACCTAAAGCAGAGGTCGAAAGTGCAACAAACAGCATAATAAACCACAACAATCTCCTCATAAAACCGATATTTATGCCAAAGATATAAAATTTTTAGTTATCTTTGCAATGTAAACACAAAAAAACCTATACTATGAAAAGTCTTAAAACACTCTTTTTGGTTGTCGTAGCAGCTCTATTCGCTACACTCAACCTCTCTGCACAGGAGCAGGAGTTGCCAAAGTCTTTGGAGATTCCTTCAGCTATTGGTGACAACATGGTTCTGCAGCAGAATAGCACCGTAAATATCTGGGGCTATGCAAAACCAAAGTCAAAGGTATCTGTCGCTTGCGATTGGATTGCAGGCAAGCCTACTACCGTTAAGGCTGATGCCGAGGGTGTATGGATTGTCCCTGTAGCAGTTCCTGCAGCGAGCTTCGACCCTCATACCGTAACTATCAAGTCAGGCAAGCAGGTTGTAACTCTTAAGAACATCCTCTTTGGTGAGGTTTGGCTCTGCGCCGGTCAGAGTAATATGGAGTGGCCTGTTCGCAAGACTCTCGATATGAAAGGTCAGCTTGAGGGCAAGCTTAATACAAATATCCGTCTGCTCTGCACAGGTCGTATCTCTGCCGAGACACCTCAGCGCGATATTCCTGTTCAGGAGGGTAAGAATACAAAGTGGGCTGTATGCAACGCTGAGGACCTTGCACAGTTCTCTGCTGTAGGTTACGGCTTTGGTAAGGAGTTGCAGGAGGCACTCGGTGTACCTGTAGGTCTTGTTGATGCATCTTATGGCGGTACATACGTTGAGGGTTGGATGAAGAGGGAGGTTATCGACTCTGACGCCAAGATTCTCAAGGACTGCACAAAGATTAAGCACAAGGTTTGGAAGGGCAAGGAGTCACACCTCTACAATGCCAACATCTACCCTATTCGCCACAACTCATTCGCAGGTGTTATCTGGTATCAGGGTTGCGCAAACGTATCTTCATCTCCACGTGGCTATGCACACTCTCTTGAGGTGCTGATTAACTCTTGGAGAGAGGAGTTTAATAACCCAACAATGCCATTCTATATCGTTCAGCTCGTGCCTCACACATACGCAGGTATCAAGGGTGCACAGCTTCGTGAGTCACAGGAGAAGGTTGCTCGTCGCGTAGAGCACTGCGAGATTGTCGGTACTATGGACCAGCTCGATATCCCTGGCGATATCCACCCACGTTATAAGGCAGATGTTGCACATCGTCTGGCTCAGACCGCTTTGGGTGAGCACTATGGCAAGAGCGTAGGCATCTTCCGCCACCCATCTTACAAGGGTATGACAGTTGAGGGCAACGCTATCCGCGTATCTCTGAACCACGTTCCTAAGGGTCTTAAGGCTGAGGGTCGTATCAACGGTTTCCAACTTGGTGTAACCGACCCTCAGAACGAGAAGCGTCTGAAGTTCTACGTCGCAGAGGCAAAGATTGAGGGTAAGGAGATCGTTGTTACTGCAGAGGGCGTAACCGCACCAAAGGCTGTTCGCTACTGCTTCAATGAGGATGTTGGTAATGTATTCTCTGTAGAGGGTCTGCCACTGCTCCCATTCCGTTCTGATAAGAACAACGCATCACTCTCTGCTACTCCATACATTGAGCCTGCATCAGAGATCGCTGTTACCGTAGAGGCTAAGAAGGGCTACTACAAGATGAGCGAGCTTAAGGAGGGTGCCCACATGTGGCCAAACCTCAAGCAGAAGGTTTCAGAGGTATATCCACGCGAGTTTGAGGGCTTCAAGATGCTCACTGCAAACAGCCTTAAGAAGCACAAGACCGAAGGTGGTAAGATTACCGCAGCTGCAGATGGCCGCATCTACTGCATCGCTCGTAATACTGCCGATATCCGTAAGTATCACGACAAGCACGGCTGGAAGCTCATCATCCCTGCAGAGGTTCGCGCCGTAAAGCCTGATGGTAAGAAGATTGCAGCACAGTATGTATGCTACCGCGAGGTTAAGGCCGGCGAGACAGTCGCTCTTCCACGCGTTAAGGACCACTACTCACTCTTCGTTCTTGCAAAGGATATCACCCTGGTAGAGGTAGAGTAGTTCTGCACTCGGATTTAGGATAGCCGAAAGGCTATTGCAATAAAAACAAACCCTCCACTCAAGCAAACTTGAGTGGAGGGTTTTCTGCGATACAGCATCCTAAATCATAGAACAACAAACGGCTAAAAACCAATAGCAAATCCGAGTTTGCTCGACACCCAATCTGTGCATTGTTTTATCGTCAGAGTTTGCACACCGCTTACTCTTTGCACTCATTTGTCGTCAGAGTGGGGCAGATACAACGCTCGGCACAAAAAACAGCGAAGGGCTGTACTTATGCGTACTGCCCTTTGCTGGTTATTTGGGTTAGCGGAAGTAGATGTCCCGCTATCACGACAAATGCTCTATTTATTTGATGCGCTCGTAATACTCACGAGTACGAGTATCAACACGAATACGATCACCGGTATTGATGAAGAGCGGCACCTTAACTGTTGCACCTGTGTTTACGGTTGCAGGCTTAAGTGAGTTTGTTGAAGCTGTATCGCCCTTGATACCCGGCTCGGTATAGGTAACCTCCATATCTACGATTGGAGGGAGCTCGGCAGAGAGAACTGTCTCCTTCTCAGTGTGGAACATAACCTCTACAACCTGGCCATCAGCCATAAGGTCGTAGTTGTTAATCAGGCTCTTCTCGATGTTAATCTCCTCGAAAGTCTCGCAGTGCATGAAGTGTGCGCCCAGATCATCCTCATAAGTGAACTGGTATGGACGACGCTCAACACGTACCTGCTCAATCTTCTGGCCTACAGAAGAGAAGGTGTTCTCAAGAACGCGACCGTTCTCGAGGTTCTTGAGCTTTGAACGAACGAAAGCTGGGCCCTTACCCGGCTTGCAGTGCTGGAAATCGACTACAAGGAAAGTCTTGCCATCCATCTCGATGCACATACCGATTTTGATATCAGCTGCTGTAATTGTCATAATTGTATAATTTTTTAGTGTTAGAATCTACTTATTCTTCCAATTCGGGGGCAAAATTACAAAAAACTCCTTAAAATCAAAACAATAGCCAACAAATATAATGGCAGAGCTTCTAAAAAAATATAATTTTTTTTAGCAAGTTGGGTGTCAAACTGATGTTATGTGTCTTATAAAAAGAGATAATGTCTAAAAACTTAAATACTACTATGAAAAAGTTATTTTACCTACTGCTTGCATTAGCAGTCGTATCATGTGGCGAGCCTGCACCATCAGGTCCGGATTGGGGAAATGTACAGAAGCCTGAGCCGGAGCAGCCTGACCAGCCTGACCAG
>JAFQFV010000033.1 GCA_017398555.1 Alistipes sp. | reverse complement strand
GTAAAAAATTATAATGTATTGTTAGAGTCCTGACTACTTCTTTTTCCTTAAAGGAAATTGACAGATAAATACTACACTTTCTCTCAATTTATTACCAGTAAATCAAAGAACCGTTTTCAAAAATCCCCTCTCCATTTCGGAGCGGAAAGTGGTGCAAAGGTAAAGCCTTTTTTTGTAACCACCAAATTTTTTGAAACTTTTTTTGAAAAATTTTTCAACAATTTGATTTCTCGCTGTTGAAAACCCTTTTCAGAACCACTGCAACCGGTGTTATTTCCTGATTGCGGGTGCAAAGATATGGACAAAAAAATTACTGTGCAAATGTTTCACAAACTTTTTTGCACATTTTTTGAAGAATTTTTAATATTTCTTAAAAAATAGCCTCTATACCTATATTTATATAATATATAGGGGAAATTCATGCTGATTTGCTCCTCTCGCAAAAAATATATACCTTTGTAGCAAAGATTAAACGACTATGAATTGGAAAAAGATCTCGATACTCTTTGCTCTGCTGGTAGTTGCTGACCAGGCGCTCAAGATTTGGGTAAAGACAAATTTTCACCTCGGCGAGGCGGTTACTGTATTTCCGGATTGGTTTCAGCTCCTGTTTGTGGAGAACAACGGCGCTGCTTTCGGTATGCAGATTGCGAGCAATGGCGGTTTTGATTGGGGCAAGTTATTGCTTAGCCTCTTCCGCGTGGGTCTTGTAGGCGCGATGTTCTACTACATCAACTACCTGCTCAAGCAGAAGGCTCCAAAGGGTGTGATTATCGGTTTGGTGCTTATTGCAGCCGGAGCGATTGGAAATATTATCGACAGTGCATTCTACGGACTTATCTTCTCGGCCTCTACGCCGGCCACTATTGCCCACTTTGGCGGCAGCTATGCTCCGTTTATGATGGGCCGCGTGGTGGATATGTTCTACTTCCCGCTCTTCCAGTGGAATAGTTGTCCTGATTGGCTCAGTTTCCTTGTCGATTCACGAAACTACTTCTTCGGCGCTATCTTCAACCTCGCCGATGCCTATATTTCGGTGGCTGTGGTCTATCTGCTTATCTTCCAGTATAAGTTTTTTAAGTAGGTCGTTAGCATTTACATAAAAATCCGCCAAATGGCGGATTTTTTTATACTCTGCTGATGCTGCCTTGTTACAGCAAAAGTTATTTGTCGTCAAAACGCTGCGATTAAGCCGAGGGCAGAGTCAAACTTATTTGCTATGCCGAGGCGAAGCAGTGAAGAGCCACCAAAGGTGGGTCAAGGTGGTAGTAATTGTGCATCGTGCAAAAAAGCAACGGTGGATAGTACTAAAACGCGCAGCCACCATTGGTTTTTAAGGGATGTGCCACAGGTTTGCACGCCTATCAATCCGAGTACGCTTTTGTCGTCAAAATGCGGTAGTGGGTGCGCATCGTGAAATATCCCCGGATGGGACATACTAAGCGTATTTCCCATTCGGGGATATGAGGGATGTGCAGCTAATGCCGTATTTTCACGACAAAAAAAATTAAAAGCGCTTCAGTATAGCATAAACCTCCAACGCAAATCCCGCCACTACCACTATCGGCGCGAGGGTGATACGACGGAAGGAGAAGATGCTATAGTCGAAACTCTCAGGGGTTGCAGGCTCGCCACCCGCCATAAGTATAAAGCCCAAGATTATAATCACAGCGCCGAGAAGGATGAGGATATAGTTCTTCATCGCAAGCGGCATCTTGCTATCGTTTTCGTCTTTAAGATTATTAAACCACTTCATTTTAGTAGAGATATAGATTATTTGACCTCATATTTACACACTTATTTACGGCGACAAGGGTAAATAGCATCGATAGGACAACGCCTAAAACTACCATTGCGCCGATGACAATAGCGACAAGTTTAACCTGTGCAGCCACCTCAAAGCCTGGCAAACTATACTGAAGGCCGAAGAGTACACCGACAAAGAGCAGCGCCGCTACAACACCCGCCAGCAGACCCTGAAGCAGGCTACGACCGAGGAATGGTTTGATGATAAACCACTTTGTTGCACCGACAAGTTTCATAGTCTTTATAGCCTCTCGATGCGAGAAAATAGAGAGCCTTACAGTATTGCCAAGCAGCACAAAAGAGATGATAAGCATCACTCCTCCAAAGGCGAAAATCAGCAGTTGCATAACATCAAGCACCGAGTGCACCTGTTCGAGCAGATGTGCCGGATAAGAGACATAGCTAACGCCCTCTAACTGCTTGAGTTCCTGCACAAAAGCATCCATATCAGTCGCATTTGCAGCAGCCGAAGAGAGGGTAACATCAAACGAATCCGGCAGCGGATTATCCGCCAGCAGATCCTTCACCTCAACCTCGAAAGCACGGCGAAAATCCTCATCGGCGAGTTTTTCATCTTTAGAGATAAAATCTACCGCAGCGACCAGCGGTTTGGCAGAGATTACCGTCTGTAGGCTGTCTCTCTTTCCCTCGGCAAGGTCATCCTCAAGCTCGACAATCATCACAACACCCTCGCGCACCTGCTGCGAGGTGGAGAGTAACGAGATTATCGCATAGCTAATCGTTCCCAATATAAAGAGCACCAATGCCATACTGACAGTGGAGATGGTATAAGAACGCAATATCTTACCTTTCATTGTCTAACTCCTCTTTTTTATGTTTATATAACGCAAAAGCCAACGCCGCAAGTACAAGCAGCGAAGATATTATAGTCACAACATTTACTGCTCCCCAATGTGGTGCACGGAACGACCACTCGACAACATGCTCACCCTCAGGCAGTTGCACTCCTCGCAGAATATAATCCACACGCAATGCATCAACACTCTCGCCATCCACAGTAACACTCCAGCCCTTGTCATAGAATATCTCCGAGAAGACTGCAAATACAGGCTCGGAGGCTGTATAGTGATACTTCAGGCGGTTTGGCGCATACTCCACAAGCGAGATTGAACCATCGGTACTAAAAGCGGTCTGCTCAGGCAAATCGCGCTCATCAACGATAGCTGTCGAAGAGAGATCGACAAGGCCGAGCGACTGAATCTCCTCCGCTGCACCCCTGACACCGAGCACCGAATCGACAAACCACGCTGCACCGAGCGCCGATTCACGAAGTTGAACTTCCCCCTCAGTCGTGATGATATACTTTGTATTGAGCATATCCAAAATACCCTCGTGAGGCATTGATGGCGGCAGATAGTAGTCGATAATATCCTGATAACGAGATAGTTTCGCACCATGGTAACCACCCACAGAGCGGTGGAACATAGATGTTGTCGCATCATTAAACGGCGATACGGAGAGGTTTAACACTCTATAACCGAGCTCCTTATCCGCCATAATCGCCTTATCGGCATCGGTAGCCACGATTTTCGTCTTTCGCGGAGCGACAAAGTCGTCATAATTGAGGTATCTGAATGCCACCGGAACCATATCGGCAACAATCAACACGGCAAGCAGAGCTACGGCATAACCCCTCTTCAGCTTACCCCACACAAACGCCGCAACAACAGCAGCAGCAAGCAGCACAAAGAGGAGTGAGCGTAGCGAATCGTTCTGCAACATCTGCTCTCGCTCCGCCGCTATAGCTTCGGCAAGGCTCCAGCCAATCTGGTCGTGCAGCCCCTGCTGTACAAGCTCCTCTGCACCGCCATTGGCAAAAATATCTTCAAAACGCGAGCTGATTTGCAGTGCTGTTCTCTCCTCGCCAAAGTCAAATATCGCACCGCCGGCAACGGTAAAGAGCAGTAACAGACCACCTGTAATACCTACGCTCCAGAGCAACGCACGCTTAATGCGCTCCATACTCTCCGCCTTGAAGAGTTGCCACAAGGCGATGCTTGCCAGCAGCGGCACACTCCACTGCAACACAACGAGCGCCATAGATACCGTACGGAACTTATTGTACATCGGCAGGTAGTTGTAGCACAGGCGGGTAAACCACATCGCGTTGCTACCCCAACTGAGCAGTAGCGCGAATAGCGACACCGCAACAATCCACCAACGATTTTTTTTACTTGCAAGGGCGATACCCAACACCGCAAGGAAGATAGCCACCGCACCAAGATATGTCGGACCGGCTGTATATGGTTGGTCACCCCAATAGGTTATATCTGTAAAATATGGGATGATATAGTGCTTTGGCACACCCATAAACTCAAACCAATCCCACTCCTTCAGCGCGCTGTTCAGTGGGGCGTCTCTATCCTCACTATAGCCATCAAAGCCACTCTCTCCGCCCATAAAGTCGGGCACGAGCATTGTCCAGCTCTCTGTAATGCCGTAGCTCCACGCCGTAGCGTAATCTAAGTCAAGCCCCTCGGCACTGCCACCCTCAACTGCCGCCATAGCCTCACTGCCGCCACGAATAGTATCCTTTGAGTGCTGCATGGTGTAGAAGAGCGACGAGAAGTTTGCACCCACCGCAAGCATTGCCGCCGCAGCGAGCACAGCAGTACGTTTTCCGAACGACTTTAGCCCCTTTTCCTTGATGGCAAACACCAAATCATTCACCCACAGAGCCACCGCTGCAAGCAGGAAGTAGTATGTTATCTGCGGATGATTTGCTCCAATCTCAAGCGTAGCAAAGAGTGCCGCCAAAGCACCTCCCAGCCACATATTACCACGCAGAGCCATATATATTGCTCCCATCATGGCAGGTGCATAGACCGCTGCCCACATCTTGGTAATATGTCCTGCACCGATAATGAGAAAGAAGTAGGTCGATAGTCCGTATGCAAGACCCGCCACAAGGCCTATCCACGGACTGATACCCATCATCACCACCATAAGCCACATCGAGAGCATGGCGAAGAATATGAGCACCAACGGCTCCCCCATTGCACCCAAAACCTTATCGGCAACCCTCTTTATAAACTGCGCGGGGTACTTTATATTAATAAGGTATGCCGGCATACCGCCAAACATAGCACCTGTCCACTGCGGATCCTCGCCCGTAGCTGCACGATGAGCGCGGATGTCGCTACTCATACCATCAAACTGCTGAATATCGTGCATCACTATCTTGCGACCCTCAAATTGGGGCGCAAAACATACGGCACAAACAACAAAAAATGTAACTACAGCCACTATCAGCGGCATTGAACGGGAGAATATACTCTTCAGCTTATCCATCTTCTACTTATGTAACTACCTACAAAAGTACAAAAAAACATTCATTTTTCTGAGAAACTGTGTAAATTTTATACAAATTCGAAACTCTGTCGTAAAATTTGCTTATCTTTGCTAAAATGTAAGACTATTTAGAGTACTTTATGATTACTTTAGACGATATTCGCCAACCGATTGCCAATCGCCTTGAGGAGTTTGAGCAGTTTGTTCGCAGCTCTTTCAATGAGAAGGAGGGAACTCTGCTTGCCGAGATGGTCGAGTACATCCTCTCCTCTCGTGGTAAGGGTCTGCGTCCGGCACTGACAATGCTCGTTGCAGCGGCCACCTCGCCAAGTGGAAATTTCGGCAAGCGCACAATGTTGGCAGCGATGCTTATCGAGATGATTCACACCGCCTCGCTTGTCCACGACGATGTTATTGACGAGTCTGCTCAGCGTCGCGGCAAGGCCTCGGTCAATGCCCGTTGGCAATCACGCAACGCAGTAATTATCGGCGACTATATCCTTGCCCGCAATATGGATATTGGTCTTAAGAGTGGTCAATATGATCTTCTGACGCACATTATCGGCAATATGGCCGTACTTTGCGAGGGTGAGATTCTGCAATCGGACCACGCCGGCAAGCTCAACATCTCGAAAGAGGACTACTTCGACATCATCTACAAAAAGACCGCCTCACTGTTTGGCAGTTGTGCCTCAGCGGGAGCGATGTCTGTCGGTGCTCCGCGTAAAACTGTCGAGAGTATGCACCGTTTTGGCGAGATGGTAGGTATGGCATTCCAAATTGTCGATGATATTTTGGACTATACACCGGATAATAACACGGGTAAACCTGCAGCAAATGACCTACAGGAGCGCAAGATTACCCTGCCTCTGTTAGAGGTTATGGAGCAGGCGACGCCGGAGCTCAAGCAGCAGATTCTCTCTGCAGTGGAGCGTGCAGCAACAGAGCCTGAGGCTGTGGAGTTTATCCGCGAGCAGGTCGAGAGGTACAATGGTGTTGATAGAGCCCGCCAAACCCTGCAGCGATTCTTGCAGCGCGCCCTCTCGGAGCTCTCTGCGCTTGCCGACACCCCATATCGTCAGGCGATGATTGATTTGTGCACTTTTGTTGCTGAAAGAGATAGATAATAACAACCAAAAACTATAAAACTATGTCAAATCAAAAAAGTAATGTATTTGCAATCGGAGTGATGTTCCTGCTCTTCTTTATGATTGCATTTGTAACCAATTTCGCCGGCTCAATGGGCGTTATTGTTCAGAATCAGTTTGGTGCATCTAACGCAATGGCACAGCTCGGTACTCTTGCAAACTTTATCGCCTATGCTTGTATGGGTATCCCCGGTGGTCTTATCCTCAAGCGTAGAGGTTACAAGTTCACCTCGCTGCTCGCTGCTGCTGTAGGTTTTGTTGGCGTTGCCATTCAGTTCGCTTCAGGTTATGCAGAGTCATTTGCAGTCTATGTACTCGGTGCATTCGTTGCAGGTTTCTCAATGTGTCTGCTCAACCTTGTTGTAAATCCTATGCTCAACACCCTCGGTGGTGGTGGTAACCGCGGTAACCAGCTCATCCAGCTCGGTGGCTCTTGCAACTCTATCGGTGGTACTATCGCCCCTATCTTCCTCGGCTATATGATTGGTGGTCAGGCTGCTACAGCAAGCGTAAGTAATGCTGCCCCTGCAATGATTACCGCTATGGCAATCTTCGCACTCGCATTTATCATCATCGCCCTCTCAGCTATCCCTGAGCCTCATATGGAGACTGCTGAGGAGAAGGCTGCACGCAAGGCCGGCAATGTAGAGAAAGACCCTCACAGCCCGCTCTCTTTCCGCCACTTTGTACTCGGTGCTATCGCTATCTTCTTCTATGTAGGTGTCGAGGTGGGTATTCCGAATACAGCTAACCTCTACATGTCAAACCTTGAGGGTGTAGGCCCGGCTATCGCAGGTACTCTGATTGGTTTCTACTGGTTCCTGATGATGTGCGGCCGACTTATCGGTGGTGCTATCGGCGGTAAGGTCTCTTCAAAGGCTATGCTTACAACCGTTTGTACTATCGCTCTGGCATTTGTTCTTGCACTGATGTATATTCCTGAGTCTGTACAGATTACTATCCCTGTTATTGAGGCACAGGTACCTCTGAGCATGATGTTTATGTTCCTCTGCGGTCTTTGCACATCTGTTATGTGGGGTGCAATCTTCAACCTCGCAGCAGAGGGTCTTGGTAAGTACACTCCACTTGCATCAGGTATCTTTATGACCCTTGTTTGCGGTGGTGGTATCCTGCCATTCGTTCAGGGCTTTGTTGCCGACTTCGCAGGTTACATCGGTAGCTACTGGGTAATCGTTGCCGGTCTCCTTTATATGCTCTTCTACGCACTTGTTGGTTCTAAGAATGTGAATACCGACATCAAAGTAGACTAATTCTGTCGTGATAGCGGAGCATCTACTCCCGCTAATAAAAAATGCCTGCTGGGCTGTACTACTTGGTACTACCCTTCGCAGGCATTTTTCTTTGAGCGTTGCACCTACCCCGCTCTGACGACAAAATGGCTATTGGCAAAAAAATAGTATCTTTGCACTATGAAGGTTGCAAGAGTAATACTAACAATATTTGCGCTATTTATATCTGTGGCTGCAGTTGGCCAGAGCCGCGGTATAGATGTGTCGCGTTATCAGAAAAATATCGATTGGAAGAGGGTGAAGGGTGCAAAAATCGGTTTTGTCTATATCAAAGCTACCGAGGGTGCATCCTACACCGACCCATACTTTGCAAAAAACATCGCCGGTGCCAGAGCGGTTGGGCTACCTGTGGGTGTATATCACTTCTTCCGCATGACCAGCTCGGCGCAGGAGCAGTTCAACCACTTCAAGCGCACCGTAGGCAGCCGTAAGATGGATTTGATACCGATGATTGACATAGAGGTTGCTGACGGATGCACAAAAGCACAAATCCAAAAGAGGCTCGATGCTCTGATTGCGCTCTTTAAGAGGGAGTATGGCTGCGCACCAATGATATACAGTTCGCAGGTCTTTTACAACAAATATTTGGCACCTCGTTACAACCGTTACCACCTCTATCTTGGCAGATATGGCGGCTCCCGACCCGTTATTGACGGCAAAGGCTCATACTCCATCTGGCAATATACCCGTCGCGGAAAGATTGCCGGTATTACTACCAATGTGGATATATGCCGCTTCAATCCAAAGTACACCGTTGATGCAATAAGAATTCCTAAAAATGCCAAATAAGTGCAGTTTTTCAGCAAAAATCTTGGCAGTTCAAAAAAAAGTCTTTAATTTTATAGACTGAAAAGGGATAAAACCCAAAATTGTAATCCTTAAAACTACAAAAATATGAAAAACTATTCACCAAAAGAGATTAAGAACATCGTTCTTGTAGGTGCCCCAGGCTCGGGTAAGACTACTCTTGCTGAGGCGATGGCTTTCGAGGGTAAAGTTATTGACCGCAGGGGTAGTATTGAAAACAACAACACTCTGTCGGACAACACCGACATTGAGCACGAGTACAAACGCTCAATCTACTCGACCACACTCTTTACCGAGTTTATGGGTCGTAAGCTCAATATTATCGACTGCCCGGGTTCAGACGACTTCTGCGGCAATCTCTTCTCTGCATTTAAGGTTGGTGACGTTGGCGTAATGCTCATCAACGCTCAGAATGGTTGGGAGGTTGGTAACGAGATTCAGAGCCGTTACGCAAGCATCCTTAACAAGCCGCTGATTGGTGTTATCAACCAGCTCGATGCAGATAAGGCTAACTATGAGGCTACTTTGGAGAGCATCAAGGCTGACTCTATCGTAAAGCCTGTAGTTGTTCAGTATCCTGTAAATCAGGGTGTTAATTTCGACTCATTCATCGACGTTCTGATGATGAAGATGTACCGCTTCACCGACGAGAATGGTACTCGCGAGGAGCTTGATATTCCTGAGGATGAGCTGGAGCGCGCAAAGGCTTACAACCAGGAGTTGGTTGAGACTGCTGCTGAGTATGATGACGAGCTGATGATGCTCTACTTCGATAAGGGTTCCCTTACTCAGGACGATATCCGTTCAGGCCTTAAGTTGGGTGTTGCAAACCGTAAGGTCATGCCTATCTTCGTTACCAGCGGTAAGCGCGACATCGGTACAAAGCGTCTGATGGAGTTCATCATCAACGTTGCTCCGGGCCCTACTAAGGCTCCTGATTTCCTCACCGTTGAGGGCGAGGCTATGCCGGCTGACGAGACTGCACCTGTTGCTCTGTTCGTATTCAAGAGCCAGATGGAGCACCACATCGGCGAGATTAACTACTTCCGCGTAGTTCGTGGTACTGTTACCGAGGGTATGGAGCTTGTAAACTCTCGTACAGGTAATAAGGAGAAACTCTCACAGCTCTTCGCTGTAGCGGGTAAGAACCGTATCAAGGTTACTCAGCTCGAGGCTGGTGATATCGGTTGTACCGTAAAACTTAAGGGCACTCGTACAAACGACACTCTCGCAGCACCAAGCGCAGTTGTAGCTGTTGAGCCTATCGTATTCCCAGAGCCTCGCTACCGCGCAGCTGTTAAGGCTAAGGATCAGGCAAATGAGGAGAAGCTCGGTAAGTTGCTCCTTGATGCACGTTTCGAGGACCCTACTATCCTTGTTGAGTACTCTAAGGAGCTCAAGCAGACCATTATCCAGGGTCAGGGTGAGCACCACCTCAATATTCTCCGCGCTCGTATCCTTGCAGATAGTAAGGTGGAGATGGAGTTCTTCGCTCCAAAGATTCCTTACCGTGAGACTATTACCAAGGTCGCTATGGCAGACTACCGCCACAAGAAGCAGTCTGGTGGTGCAGGTCAGTTTGGTGAGGTACATATCGTTATCGAGCCTTACTATGAGGGTATCGGCGAGCCTTCAAAGTATAAGTCAGGCGGCAAGGAGGTTACTGTGAACATCAAGGGTAAGGAGGAGTATGACCTCCCTTGGGGCGGTAAGCTGCAGTACTACAACTCTATCGTTGGTGGTGCTATTGACGCTCGCTTTATGCCAGCTATCCTGAAGGGTATTATGGAGAAGATGGACGAGGGCCCACTCACAGGTTCTTACGCTCGTGATATCCGCGTAATTGTTTACGATGGTAAGATGCACCCGGTAGATTCAAACGAGCTCTCATTTAAGCTTGCTGCTCGTAACGCCTTCAAGGAGGCATTCCGCAACGCTGGCCCGAAGATTATGGAGCCTATCTACAACGTAGAGGTACTCACTCCATCTGACTACATGGGTTCAGTGATGAGTGACTTGCAGAACCGCCGCGCAATGATTATGGGTATGGATCACGATAAGGGCTTCGACCGCCTCCAGGCTCGTGTGCCACTGGCAGAGCTCTATCGCTACTCAACTACCCTCTCTTCACTCACTTCAGGTGCTGCAACTTACACTATGAAGTTCGATTGCTACGAGCAGGTTCCTTCAGATGTTCAGGATAAGCTGCTCAAGGCTTACACTGACACCGACGAGGAGTAATTTTGGCGTGATAGCGGGGCACCTATCTCCGCTAACATATATAAACAACAAAGGGCAGACCATTTGGTGCTGCCCTTTGTTGTTTTAAGCTACCTTATCAGAGTTGCTCTACAACTCATCCTCCGTCTTACACTCTATCATTCCCATCTCTGAAGCAGCCTTCTCCTTCGAGAAGAGGAAGTATAGACAAGATGCCTCGGTACACATCTGTCCATCGGCATCGAATATCTGCCCCTCTACAGTCACTAAATTACGACGCACCTCTGTTGCGTGGGCGCGCAGGGTCAATTTCCCCCTATTCGTATAGACCGGTTTGCGGTATCTTATATCCATCTTTGAGGTTACAGCACCTGTTTGGAACTTACGGAAGATAACCCAACCACAAATCTCATCAAGCATTGCCGCCTGAAGACCTCCGTGAAGGGTATTAATCCAGCTCTGATGCTCGGCATTCGGCTCCCAGAAGCTGACAATATCCTCACCATCCTCAAAAAATTCCATTCTAAGACCGTGAGCGTGATTAGGATCACAGCCAAAACAGTGGTAGCCCTCAACGCCCATCCACGGATTTACAAGTTTTTTCATAGTATGTGTCTTTTTTATTGCTGCAAAGATAGCAAAAAAACAGATGGGAGAGTCGCTCCCATCTGTTCTGTATAGCTCATTGAGTGTTCTTACTTAACCTCAGCAACTACAGGATTAGCCTTCAGGATAGCCTTAATCACACCATCCTGCATAAGGATAAGCTTATCTACATCGATATCGTAGTGAGTAATACCACCCAATACCTCCACAAACTTCGCCTCCAGCTCGGCATTATCAGGGCAGAGCATCATAGTTGTACCCACCTGACCGAAAGAGATAGCCTGCTTGTCACCAAGCACAACCTGACCGAGCAGACGGTTGCAAGCGCCAACACCTGCAAGTGAGTTATCCTCCGCAATAGCGATATTAAATACATTGAGAGGCATATCTACCTCTGCACCACCAAGCTGAATAAGGTGCCACTCGGTACCCTTCAGCGGCTTTGCATTCTTCTGAGCACTACGGCAAGCGCAGCAACCAACAACAACCATTAACATTGCGCATACGAGCGCACCAAAGATTGACTTTTTCATACTACTTTATTTATTTGAATTAATTAATTGGTTTGGCATAGGAACGGACTCGCCTGTTGCACGGAATGTCGGCAGCAGGGCGTCGTAACCCTCAAGTTTGGCAGTGAGGGCATCTGCCATCTGTTGTAACTTCTCAGGATGCGAAGCGGCGAGATTATGACGCTCCGATATATCCTGAGCAATATTGTATAGCTCCAATCTCTGCTCACGATGACGATAGACAATCTTCCAATCGCCCTTGCGAAGAGAACTCATATAGTCAATATCATGGAGCTGATAAGGCTTCCACTGATGCGGGAAGTGAGCCAGCACCTCACGCTGAGGGTCTATGCCCGACACAGACTCAGGTATCTGGAACGCATTTGCCTGCTTCTGATTTGCAATCGTGCCATCATCCATCGCTCGGCGCACAGCCTTTGAGCCCTTTGTGAGCAGTCGAACGATACTCTTACCATCTATCGGCTGTACGGTCTGATAGTGGTCAACCTCCGCCATTTCAAGGATTGTAGGGTACAAATCCTCCGCAACCACAGGGGTATTGATTCTTGTTCCGGCAGCAACCTTACCCTTCCAATAGACCACCATCGGCACGCGCACTCCCGCCTCATAACAAGAGCCCTTACCCTCTCTGAGCGGAGAGTTCTGCGTGTGACGCACGCCGCCCTTTGAGAGATTCTCGGAGTTACCGCCATTGTCAGACATAAAGACGATGATTGTATTATCCAACACATCGCGCTGCTTAAGATAGGCTACCAAATCGCCCAAACTCTTATCCATACCCTCGCACATAGAGGCAAAACGAGCCTGCCCCTCATCCATACCTCTGTCTATATACTTCTGGAAGAAGCGCGGGTCACGATGTATCGGCGTATGAACGGCATGATGACAGAAACTAAGGTAGAACGGAATACCGTTATCTATCGGATAGTCAAGAGTCTTTATCGCCTCAAGTGTCAGAGCCTCAGTGAGATGGGTATTTGTTCCGTAGTACTCTGCCATATTCTGCACAGAGAAGAAGTTCCACATCTCAGGGGTATTTCCGTAGTTCTCCTCGCCATAGTAGCTGCGCGGTTTGCCTGCAACCTGACCCGCCACATTGACACAAAAGCCCATATTGAGCGGATTTGCCGCAGGGGTTCCATTTGGTGCCCAATGGCCCTTACCAACGTGAATGGTGTAGTAGCCGTTATCCTTCAAAATCTGCGGATACGGGGTAATCTGTACTGCACGATCAAGTGGCTCGGAGGATGGAGTCACGCCGTTGATATTCCAATCGGTACGCTCAACGGTATCGTCAAGCAACTCGCTCGGAGTATCTGTCGCATCGGGATTCCAATCCTTACTTACCGATGTATAGTTGGTAATACGTGTATGTGCCGCATTCATTCCCGACATAATAGATGTTCGGGTAGGTGTCGATACCGGGCAGACATAGGCCGAGGTCATCGTCGCACCCTGCTCTGCAAGTGCTGCAATATTCGGCGTATCGTGGCGCAAGTTAAATGGATAGACCTGCTCTCCAAATGCCACAGAGGTATCAAGCCAGCCCAAATCGTCTATCAAAAACAGCACGATATTGGGGCGATTATCTGTTGCACAGCCCGTCAAAGCAGTTGCCAAAGCGAGCGAAGATAATTTTACTACAGAGTTCTTCATGGGTTAGTATCACTTCATTACCTCTCGGCGATTGATAAGTGCCTGAGTGATAGTATGTTCATCGACATACTCCAACTCATCACCAAAACCAATGCCGCGAGCGATAGTGGTTATCTTTATATTATTAAATCTCTTCAGGCAGTTCATCAGATAGAAGAGAGTCGTCTCGCCCTCCACCGATGCCGAGATGGCAATAATCACCTCCTTCACCTCCCCCAGCGCAATGCGGTCAAGCAGAAGGTCTATCCTCAAATCAGATGGAGCTATGCCCTGCATCGGCGATATAACACCGCCCAACACGCTATAGACACCCCTGTACTGACGAGTCTTCTCTATCGAGAGCAGATCTGCCACCTGCTCCACCACGCACACCGTTGTCTGGTCACGTCGCGGATCGCTACAAATCTCGCAAATCTCCGTATCTGAGAGGTTGCCGCACTTGGCACAGCGACAGATGTTGTTACGGAAGGCGTCTATGCTCTCTGTCATCATTGCAACATCCTCCCGCTCCATCTTCAGGATATGCATCGCAAGGCGCAGAGCCGTTCTACGACCTACGCCCGGCAGACGATTGAGCTCGCTGACGATATTTTCTAATAGCTGTGACATTATATTATTAGATGTTGTTTAAGATTTGTTTGCGAAATTATTTTATAGCTGTTTTGTGACTGTTTTCTTATATGATTTGAGGCGCATAGGGGTTCCTATGTAACGAAAATCATATGAGAAAAGAGTCGTAAACAGCATAAAAGAGTGAGATAAATAAATTTTAATCAACATCTAAATTCTCTCTAAATGAGCACTCTCTGTCCAACCCTTCTTACCGTCGGCAATAGTCACCTCACACCAGCCGTCAATCTCAGCAGATATCTCCACCTTCGTACCCTCGTGCAGCACAAACATATCTGTCGCCGCACGGTCGGGCGAACTCTTGACAGATATTGCCGAACTCATCACAATAGCACCCGAACGGTTGATAATATCGTTTCGTGACGATATGGCAAACGTCGTCGTCACCACAAAGAGTAGCAAAGCTACCAATGCTCCATAAAATCCCGCCTTGCGCACCCTAATTCGGCTGCCAAGCAAGAAGAGCAACGCAAAAATCAGCACCACAGCAAACAGCACCACCGACGTTACGCTCCACGCGGTACAGCTGATGCTGCTTTTGAATGTTCTCAGCCAGCGATTGAGGAAAAATTCAGGCACAACGGCAATCTTATCCTTTGTCTGCGCCTCGGCAATCTCAAGATTATAACGGGCATCATCCATCGACGGAGCAACGACAAGTGCTCGGTTGTAGTAGAGTATTGCACGACCAATCTGACCCTGCTTATAGTAGGCATTGCCCATATTGTAGTAGAGGCGGGCAGATGTATAACCACGACCCTCAATGGTCTGATAATCAGCCACTGCCGCATCATATTTACCATCAATATATGCCTGATTTGCCCTCTCCCAGAGAGCCATATTATCAACCTCTGCAACTGCTACCTGTGGTTCTACACTGCTCTGCGGAGCCTCTTGAGCCACCGCTGTATATGCCGTAAGAAGGACTAACAATGAAAGTAAGTATCTCATAATGCTACTTTTTTGCTACAGATTCAATTCGTGAAACAATCTCTATACCCTTGCCATAGACCTGATCCATCGCCACAGACTCTACGGGCGAGTACTGCGCCTCCTCACACTGCGAGATGATTGCAGTAACATCCTTCGCCTCCTCCGTAGCACCACGGCGGTTGAGCTCCTCACGGACACTCTCCTTGGTTAAGTCAGCCACAGGGATATTAAATCTATCCGAGAGATAACCCCACAGCGCACGCAACATCTCCTCATAGAAGGCACGACGATTGTGCTCCTTCATATACTTTTCGGCAGCACGGAAACGCTGCACAGCAACCTTATTCGCCCTACGCCCCTTTACAAGAGCTGTATTTCTGTTATCCTTAATGCGCTTACCTATTACAAAGTATGCAACCACCGCCGCTACAAGCAGCGCCACAAGAGCGACAAAGTAGAGTGGCGAGAGGACAAACGGAGCCGCTACAGAGTGCAGTGCAGGACGTGTCAGCTTGATAAATCGGATATCGTTGCCAAGCAACCTAACATCCTCCTTACCGATAATTGTCGATACAACCTGCGATGAGGTGCCACTCTTTGCATCGGGAGCCACCGAGATAGCAAACTGCTCTGAAGTGAGGGTCACATACTTACCACTCTCCGGGCTGAAGTATGTAAACTCTATAGGGGCAATGGTATAATCGCCCTCTGCTCGTGCAATAAACGGATACTCGAAACGGCGGAAGCCTGTACTACCCGACGCTGTTGTGCGAATCTGCTCTGTCGATTTCACATCATAGAGCTCAAACGATGTTGGCAACTGCAATTTCGGCTCCTGCAGAAAGGCGATGTTTCCAAGACCCGAAATCTTCACGTCGATATTTGCTGCCGAGTTGGCTGCAATATCTGCCGAGGAGAGGTTTGCCTCCATCGTATATCTACCCACCGCACCTGTAAATGATGCCGGAGCACCCGCAGGGAATGGCTTCACATCTATCGTCACAGCCGGCGAGCGAAGTTCACGCCTGAGGTTGTAGATGTCGTGGGTGTTGTCAAAGAAAGAGTTTCGCGGACGGTTATTGCGCACAAACATCTGCGCTACAATTGTAATCTTCGCCGGCTCGATAGTAAGCTTTCCGCTCTGCTGCGGATAGAGGATATACTCACCCAAGTTGTAGGCATCATAGACCTTTCCACCCAGCGTCTCACGGAACGGGCCCTGCTCACACTCCAACGCCTGACTCCAGAAACCGTCAAAGCTCGGAATCTTCGCACCCTCCGAGCCAACCACATTGACACGACTGTAGAGCTTGAGCACCGCCCTTACCGCCTCGCCCTTATAGACAGACGAGCGCGACACCGATAGGCGCAACATCAAATCATCCTCTGCCAGCTGCTGTGAAGCACGCTGCTCTAATGACTGCTGCTCCTGCTGCGCACCTGCCGATGCACCGCTATCTTGAGCACCACCATTTTGACGCACCTCAATCGGAGTCTTACGAGTCGAATAACTCTTACCATCTACCTCAATTGTTGCAACACCGATAGAGAGCTCGCCCTGTTTCGATGCTTGCAGAACATAGCTGATGGTGTAACTAAAACTCTTTGATACAGAGCCATTTACAATCTGCATAGATGAGCCGTGCGATACAGATGGGCCAGCAAGAACACTAAAGCCCTCGAATGACGGAGCTACGAATGACTTATCATCGGGCTTGGCATTGAGGTCAAACTCGACACGAAACGCCTCCCCCACCCCGACAATCATCGGCGCGTTGGTCTGAAAGGTCACATCCTGCTCGGCAAAAGCAGTAAAAAATGTCAAAACCGCCACAACGACGGCAAAAAATCTCTTTCCCATATATTGAGAACGAATAAAACGAAGTTTTATTGCCTTTGGCTACTGTCTAATCGCCATCGGCAAAAGAGAAGAAATCCGCCATAGGCGGATAAAATAATAGATTACTTTTCAGAAGCGGTATTTTCTGCACCCCTTTGCCCCTCTTCGCACTTGTTAAATTGCATTTTAGGTGAGGGGGGCAACTCTCGCTGCGATTCTCTGCGATGGGCTGTAAATTCTACCACCCGTAAATTGCATTTTAGGAGGAATTTTACAACGCTCGGCAAAATTGTCCGCGATGGGCTGTACTTACCACCTAATTAAATTGCATTTTAAGGAGGGGTTTACAACTCTCGCTGCGATTCTCTGCGATGAACTGTAAATTCTACCACCCGTGAATTGCATTTTAGGAGGAGTTTTACAACGCTCGGCAAAATTGTCCGCGATGGGCTGTACTTACCACCTAATTAAATTGCATTTTAAGGAGGGGTTTACAACTCTCGCTGCGATTCTCTGCGATGGGCTGTAAATTCTACCACCCGCAAATTGCATTTTAGGAGGAATTTTACAACGCTCGGCAAAATTGTCCGCGATGGGCTGTACTAGCTGTACTGCCCATTGCGAGCAACTTTTGTTAGCGGCCGTAAAAACCGCCTAAAATCAATTTAATGTGCAAAATCGGCAAAGAAATCATTACCCTTATCATCTACAATGATGAACGCAGGGAAGTTCTCCACATAAATCTTGCGGACAGCCTCCATACCGAGCTCTGGGAAGTCAACGACCTCAACGCTCTTGATAGAGTTCTTTGCAAGGATAGCTGCAGGGCCACCGATAGAGCCGAGGTAGAAGCCGCCGTGAGCCTTACAAGCGTCTGTAACGGCCTTTGAGCGGTTACCCTTAGCCACCATAACCATTGAGCCACCAACGCTCTGGAACAGATCTACGTAAGGGTCCATACGACCTGCAGTAGTAGGGCCAAATGAGCCCGAAGCCATACCTGCAGGGGTCTTTGCAGGACCTGCGTAATATACAGGGTGGTTCTTGAAGTAGTCCGGCATAGGCTTACCCTCGTCAAGCATCTGCTTAATGCGAGCGTGAGCGATATCACGAGCCACGATAAGTGTACCCTTAAGGTTCAGACGGGTCTTGATAGGATACTTTGTAAGGATTGCACGAACCTTATCCATACCCTCGTCAAGGTCGATATCTACAGCCGGAGACATAGCCGGTGCCTGCTCAGGCAGGAAGCGAGCCGGATTCTTCTCAAGCTGCTCGATGAAGATACCCTCAGGAGTAATCTTTGCCTTGATATTACGGTCTGCAGAGCAGCTCACGCCGATAGCAACAGGGCAAGAAGCAGCGTGACGAGGTGCGCGGATTACGCGTACATCGTGCACGAGGTACTTACCACCAAACTGTGCACCGATACCCATCTCCTGGCAAATCTTGAGAATCTTCTCCTCCCATTCAAGGTCACGGAAGCAACGACCGCCCTCGTTACCTGATGTTGGAAGCTCGTCGAGATAACCTGCAGATGCCTTCTTCACAGTTGCCAAACACATCTCGGCAGATGTACCGCCAATGCAGACTGCAAGGTGATATGGAGGGCAAGCAGATGTACCCAAATCCTTGATATGCTCCTTGAAGAACTTAACGAGTGACTCCTCATTAAGCAGCGCCTTTGTCTGCTGATAGAGGAATGTCTTATTTGCCGAGCCACCACCCTTGGTGATAAAGAGGAACTCATACTCCATACCCGGATGACCACCGTAGATGTCAATCTGTGCAGGGAGGTTAGTACCAGAGTTGTGCTCGTCAGTCATTGTGATAGGCACAACCTGAGAGTAGCGGAGGTTGCGCTCTGCGTATGTTGCATAAGCACCGCGAGAGATATACTCTGCATCCTCAACGCCTGTATATACATCCTCACCCTTGTGAGCCACGCAGATAGCTGTACCTGTATCCTGACAAGTTGGCAGCTCACCCTCTGCAGCAACTACAGAGTTCATCAGCATTGTATATGCCACAAACTTATCGTTATCTGTCGCCTCAGCATCCTCAAGGATGTTGCGCAGCTTCTGCAGATGAGAAGAGCGGAGGTAGAACGATACATCTGTGTAAGCCTCCTTGGCAAGAAGCTCAAGACCCTTAGGGTCAACCTTCAAAATCTGACGACCGTCGCACTCTACAACCTTAACATAGTCCTTTGTAAGCAGACGATACTCAGTGTTGTCGCGCTCGATTGGGAGCGGCTCCTGATAGATAAACTCAGCCATAATATTATAATTTAGTTAGAAATATTTTCTGCATTCTATATAAAACATACAAAGATACAAAATAAACTGCGAACTTAAAACAGCTACAGCAAATCTTTTCGATTTTTTTACTATATTTGTGACTGTTATGACTATTGTAGAACTTTTACTCATCGCCGTCGGGCTATCAATGGATGCTTTTGCTGTCGCTATCGGCAAGGGTCTCTCTGTTGATAAGGTTAGACCGTCGCACGCCGCTATAACAGGTGTCTGGTTTGGTGGTTTTCAGGCACTTATGCCTGTTATCGGATACTTTTTGGGCGTCAGCTTTGCGGGCTTTGTCGAGAGCGTGGACCATTGGATTGCCTTCGGATTGTTATGGCTCATAGGTCTTAATATGATTCACGAATCGCTGAGTAAAAGTTGTGAAAAGAGCGATGCCGACTTCTCCCCTCGCGCAATGTCGCTGCTTGCTGTAGCAACAAGTATCGACGCCCTTGCCATCGGTATCTCTCTCTCATTTCTAAATGAGCCAATACTCCCCGCCGCCACAACAATAGGCATTACAACCTTCATTTTCTCGGCTGTGGGCATCTATATCGGCAATATCTTCGGCTGCCGCTACAAACCGAAGGCGGAGTTTTTAGGCGGCGCCGTACTGATGATTATCGGCCTAAAAATCCTCTTGGAGCATACGTTGGGGCAATAAGAATAGCCTTCGGCTACGCAGAGTACTGCCCGCTTTTTCGAGAATAACGTTGTCTGCGACAATAGAAAAACAAAAATAGCACTTCACTTTCAAGCAAGCTTGAGTGAGTGCTATTTTCATTTTTACTATCCTTGCGGATAGCTGTTATTCTCGAGAACAAGTCAAGAACGGAGTTTTGTTCTCCGCCAAATCCAAAAACAAACAGCTGATACTAATACTTTACAAATGTGTGTTACCCACCCCCTAAATCCCCCTCCTGTGAGGGGGACTTGGTCGCTACGCTCCGGGTGCAAAGATTAAGCAGGTTTCCTGGCTACGCAGTACAGCTAACGCAGTAAAAAAATAACAGCTAAAAATAAATCAGAGTTCGCACGCCGATTATTCTGTGCACTGTTTTATCGTCAAAAGTATGCAGATGCGGTGCATCGTGAAATATCCCCAGATGGGCTGTACTTGGGGTACTGCTCATTTGGGGATATGAGGGATATGCCGCAGGTGCGTG
>JAFQFV010000032.1 GCA_017398555.1 Alistipes sp. | reverse complement strand
CCTCTCTTAATAAGAGAGAGCCTCTATGACCTTCTTGTTGGCGTTGTCCACTGCCGAGTTATCCAAGGTTGCAAGATATATTCTGGTGGTGGACTCGCTGTTGTGTCCCAGCGCTCTGCTGATGGTCGGCACGGGAATTTGCTGCATATGGGCGATACTTGCCCAACTGTGGCGTGCCACGTAGAAGGTAAGAGGCTTGTCGAACTCTAAAATCTCTCCGATTCTCTTTAGGTTTCTGTTGATGTTGTGAGATGCGTTCAGATATTCGCGTCGCGGGTCTATTCCCCTGATAATCGGGAATATATGAGGGTTGGAATGGTTGTGGTATTTTTTGATTATGTGCCACATACACGCCTCTAAACGAATTGCTATCTGCTGTCCGGTTTTGCTGCGGTTATAGACCAAATAACCGTCGTGAATGTTCGAGTGTTGTAACTTGGCAATATCTACAAACGCCATCCCTTGTGTGTAAAAGCTGAATAGGAAGAGGTCGGCTGCAAATTGCAGTGAGGGGCTGCCGCTTATGTCAAGATGTGCAATGCGGCTGATTGATGCGGCGTCAATGGCTCGTTTGGCTGTTCTGTTTGTGCCGGTGAATACCCTGCGAAATGGTGCGGCGTTGCATATCAAATCGTCATCTATGGCGTGGTTGTATATTGCTCGTAAGTTTCTGTTATAGAACGAGATAGTGTTTGCCGATAATCCATTTCTCTTCAAAAAATAGTTGTATGACGTGACAGTTGCCTTGTCGATACTGCCGAGGTTTATATCGGTTGCTCCGATAAATTTTATAAAACTCTTTACCGCTGCCATATATGTCTCGGCGGCGCGTTCTCTCCTGTTTGAATTGAGCTGCTTGGCTAACTGCGAGGCGTATTGCAGAAGAGAGGTTTTACACTTCTTCATAATTATTAAAAATTTTTAATTATTAAAATTTTAACACATTGCTTAGGTGTTTTGGGTGGGTTGGGTGTTGAAAATAATATAAAAAAGAGGTAAAACCCTTAAATTTTTAATAAAAAGTTTGGTAATTTGTAAAATTTACTTTACTTTTGTGTTGCAGTTTGAAATACACAACTTCGTAAAGGTTTGATTGGGCGAGGTCCTAACATCCTGGCGGGGCACAAAATCGGAATAACGAGAATTAAGGAGAGGCATTAGCCTTACCTTGATTTTTGTTGTATTTTATTTGTATCAACCAGTAAAAAAAACTTTTATGAAAATCAATCGCAAACTTATAGCTGCATTTGCTATGCTGTCAGTTGTCTTTGGTGCTTGTACATCTACTGCTCCGGATGTAGATTGTGGCGTCAAGTCAGACCTGACTGCTCCAAGTAATGTAGCTTGGGAGGAGGCTGCGTCAACAAAGACCTCTCTTGCACTTACTTGGGATGCATCGGCTGCCATTGCTGCAGGTGCTTCTTCGTTCTCTGCACAGGTAGTTGTTCCAAACATGGGAACAATGGGTGAGGGTGAGCTGCATGACTTCATCACTCCTGACCAGTACACAAACTCTACAATTCTTCTCCCTGTAACTTCTAATTACATGGGTTCAGTGAATGCTAATCCTGAGGAGAAGGCTTGTGACCAGGCTGAGTTCAGCGGTCTTCAGGCTGGTAAGCAGTACATGCTTCGCGTTCGCGCAAACTACCCAGGTTCAAACTACTCTGAGTGGGTATGGGTTGCTGACGAGAATGGTGAGCCTGCTCACATTAAGGCTGGTAAGGGTCTTGTAGATCCTACTGAGCTTGATGACAAGACTCCACCTGCTGTAAAGATCTCTTATCTTTCTGCTTCTGACGCTATCGTTACTTGGTCTATCGTTGATTGGAAGGGTAATGCAACTGACTTCGCTAATGCTTGGTCTATCATCCTGAAGAAGGGTAACGACCTTGTTGTTAGCTGGAACATTCCTGCAAACTCTGACATTTGGTCTGCTTATGCTAAAAATGGTTGTGCATTCTTCCTTACAGCTCTCGATCCTGAGACTAAGTACAACGTTGTAGTTAAGAATATAACTGATGGTACTGAGTCTGATCCTGTAGAGTTCACTACTGAGGCTTCAAAGGTTGTAACTATGCCTGAGACTCCTGCTAACCCAGGTGACGTTATCCTCTATGAGGACTTCTCTGAGCTCTTTATCACTGCTGACCTCTCTCGTGGTGCTGCTAACTACTCTTACGACAACCGTAACCTTATGCCTGATGCATCTTGGATTGCTAAGGGTGAGGACCCAGTTGCTAACGATGTTGAGGGTCGTGGTTGCTACCTCGTTGATCCATCTACTGAGGTAGGTATGTTCAACACTATCAAGACTTACATCGCTTCAACTCGTCTTAGCGCTTGGGGTATGATGGCTGAGGATGATACTAAGGGTGCTATCTGTGCACGTGCAAGTCAGGTTAAGATGGGTGCATCTTCTAAGTGTGCATGGCTCGTTGCTCCAGAGATCACTTGCCTCCAGCAGACTGCTACTATCGAGGTTTCATTCGACGCATGTCTTTATGAGACTGACCCAGGTCAGGGTATCGTTGAGGTTCTCAATGGCTGTACTCAGCTCCCTAACGCAGACAATAGCTTTGTTCGTCCTGCTGACCGTATGACAGCTGCTACATTCTCTATCGCTGCAGGTTGGGCTCGTTACACATTCACTATTGATAATATTAATAATGGTGCACGTATCGCTATCGGTGGTAACCGTAATGGCGTATCTGGTCAGCACCGTTTCTACCTCGATAACATCGAGATTAAGGTTGTTAGCTACGGCGATCTTAAGCTCCAGGCTCCAAAGAACGTTGTAATCGCTCCAACCGACACAACTGCTAAGATTTCTTGGGACAAGGTTAATAGCGCTGAGCAGTATATCGTTGAGTACACTGCATCTTGCGAGGCTTGTGGTCAGGATGTATGGAAGGCACTCCCTGTAACTTCTGAGACAGAGGCTACTATCGAGGGTCTTGCATTCGAGACTGAGTACTCAGTTCGTATTAAGGCTATCGCTGGTGACGTTCAGTCAGAGTACTGCGAGCCTGTAGCATTCAAGACTCTTGCTGAGATTAAGAAGATTGCTACTCCAGAGGTTGCTGCTGTTCCTGGTTTCGGTTGGGTATGGCTCAACGTAACCAACGTTCTTAAGGCTACCGGTTATGAGGTTTACCAGAATGGTACAAAGGTTGATGCTGTTCTCGTATCTTCTAACGACACTAACACTGTTCTCCGTGTAGACGCAGGTCTTCCACTCGACGCTGACTTCGCATTCGAGGTTAAGGGTGTTGCTGAGGGTTATGAGCCTTCAGAGCCAGTTGCTGTATCTGGTAAGACTGCTAAGATGTGGCAGAACACTGATAACGTAGGTCCTACTACACTCTCTGTAAGCTGGACAGACCTTATCCCTGGTGGTACTAACGACAAGCGTGCTTACGCTGTTCAGGTTGCTACTGACGAGGCTATGACTAACCTTGTTTACGACATCTACTGCCGTGACGGTCAGGGTGCTTCAGGCGTAACTTCTTTCGCTGCTACTTCTTGGTATGGTAAGAGTGGTGGTTCAAACCTCACAGCTCCTACTGGTATCACTGTAGGTCAGCTTCAGGCTGCAACTACTTACTACTTCCGCGTTAAGACTGTTGCTCTTGGTGATGTTAAGACTAATGGTGTATCAATGAACTTCCCTATGGGTGCTTCAGAGTGGTCTCCAGTATTCTCTTGCACAACAGAGCCTGCACACGTTGCTGGCGAGAAGGAGGTTATCTTCCAGGGCTTTGATGATATCACAATGCAGATGGACTTCATCAACTACACTGCAGGTACAACACCTCTTATTTCTAGCAAGAAGGAGGTTCAGAACCCTCACAACTTCGTAGATGCAGAGAACTGGTGTGTATATCCTGGTACAACTTCTCACCTGCTCGGTACTTGGGGCTACAATGAGAAGGCTCCATTCGTAAATGGCGAGGAGAAGTACACTGCTGACTCTCCAGGTAACTATGTAGGTACTGCAAAGGCTGGTTCACTCGCTGGCTGGCATATGTCAGACTCTATCTCTCCTCACCAGGGTTACATCAAGATTGGTGCAGGTTCTGAGACTTACAACTACATCTCTACTCCAGTTCTTGACAGCTCACTTCTTGCTGCTGAGGGTACACCTTGTACATTCTCATTCAAGGCTTGCTCTGTTGTAACTGACGAGCCGGTTATCGGTATTGAGGTTGGTCACGCAGGTACCTTCACTGAGGTTAAGGAGATTAAGCTTCCAGTATCTTGCTCATCATTTACTGATGGTAGCAACTATCTGTACGACGGTAAGTGGACTACTTACACTGCAGACGTTACTCTTGCTCCTGGTGATAATGTTATCATCCGTTGTAAGTCAAAGCGTTTCTTGATTGACGATATTCAGATCGTAGTTAAGTAATTTTGACGTGATAGTGGGGTATTCCCGCTAACACATAACTCCGGCAAAGGGTGGTATTTGTACCGCCCTTTGCTTTTATATATATTTACAGGTGTGGTGTTTGGTTGCCGAAGAAGCGGACTTTGCGGATATGGCTATCGGTCTGCTGTTCGATGATGCCTGTGAGTACATCGGCGGCGTCGTGCCAGCGGTTGGCGCTGTATAGGCGGCGGTAGGTCGTCAGGTGTGTATATAGTTCGGGCCATCGCAGGTGCCAATCGTGCGGCATACGCAGGCTATGGATGACGGTTGCCGAGTTAGAGAGGATGCGAGCCTCTTTATTGTTACTTTGGTGAAACCATTCGACCTTAACGCGTGGACATAGTCGTTGCACCACGCGTGCAAAGCCTCGACCGCCATTATTGCTCTCGATAGTAGCAAAGCGCGTGGCGGAGTTGTTAATCATCTGACTGACAAGCTGTTCCGTTACCTCCATAGGCTCGCGGGAGTAGATGCAGTCGGTGATATATATCACTCCGTCGCTATCTACGGCGTAGCATATAGAACATAGGTAGTCGTCGCCCATATCGGCAGTATCGGTATAGTTGCCATAGCGGACAATCTCCCTCGGCAGGGCGTTGTAGGTGCTAAAGTTGTTACCATAGAGCAGACCTTCGGGCGTTGAGGGGTTGCCCTGATACAGGCACTCGAACTTCTGCGGGTCTAATCGGCGCTTTGAGGCGAGCAGAGCGGCGCTATGTTGCTCCTCCCACAGCGCTGTGCCCGTCTGTCGCGGGTCTATCTCGGTTGCGGGACCCACTTTCAGCGCCTCGAAGTTCAGCGATACCCAAGTGTCGTCATCCACAGCGTCAAGCTCGCTCCACTGCTCAAGGTCAATCACCCTCTCGCACTCGCGGATAGTGCCGATAAGGTCGTGTTCGTGCCAGCGCGTGAAGACCATAATCTCCTGCGAGGCGTTGTGCATACGCGTACGAACAACAGAGGTGTACCACTCGCGGCAATTCTCGCGAATGATAGGGGAGTTTGCCTCCATAGCATCTTTGTATAGGTCATCAAGGATAAAACAATCGACACGATTGCCTGTCAGACTACCCTCACGACCCACCGAGATTAGTGAGCCGTGGTGTCCGATAATCTCCACCTCGTCGGCTGTGCGGATGTAGGAACAGCTCTTATTTCCCCGTTTTATGGTCGTCTCGGGGAATATTTCGCCATATTCGTCACTCTCCAAGATGCGCTGCACGCGACGGTTGAACTTGCTTGCAAGTGATGCGGAGTAGGAGGCGATGGCAATTCTCAGGTCGGGATTGAGCCCGAGCATATATGCCGGCAGCAGGGTACTCGCACCCACGCTCTTGCCGTGCTGCGGTGGCATTGTGATAATCAATTTTTTGACTCGCCCCTCCGCAAATGCCTCAAGCAGGCGGTAATAACTGCGGTGAAACTGCTGTAATTCAAGAAACGGATAGACCGTTGTCGCAAACTCTTCAAATATCATAACTATCTGCCCATCAATGCTTTGTATAACAATGCGAAGTCAAAATCATTGATTTTCAGTCGCGGCTCGCCATCGCTCTGTCGCTCAATGGTGTAGCAATCCCACCAAACATCGCTCAGATCAACAACCTCACCGCTCCCCGCCTCGCGGTAGATGATAATCGACAACTCAAGACGATGCACAACATCCCCGTCCGCCACTGAAAATACCCCTGAAAGGTAGTGCAAACCCTCCATCTTCGCCGCAATCTGCTCGGCAAAAGTTCTGTAAATGCTCTTTGTGATAATATAAGAGTTTTTCATATATTGAAATTTTTATGGAATTATTTGAATATTCGAGATAAATATTTTATCTTTGTTGCAAAGATATAGTCAAAAACTGAAAATTGTACTCAAAAAGTTCAAAATTTGTATAATAATTTTTCATACGATTTTATGGGACAGCGATTAAAACTTATACGCAAGACCTTAGGTCTAACGCAAGAGCAACTGGCTCAGAGACTTGGCGTGGGCAAGACTGCGCTCTCAATGATCGAGACAGGCAAGGCTCGCCTGTCAAACAGGAACAAGAATATCCTTGTTCAAGAATTTAACGTGTCGCCTGAGTGGCTGGAGACCGGCGAGGGAGAGATGTTCAATGCTGACCCGTCGTTGGTAAAGGCTTTCAGCCTTAAAACTGACAACTCACTGCCGATGCAGTCGGTGCCGCTCTACTCGATTGAGGGTACTGCGGGTTTGGTGCCGCTATTTGCTGACCGTATGAGTGTGGAGCCGGTCAATTTTATCCATATTCCGAACCTGCCAAAGTGCGATGGCGCGATATATGTTGTTGGTGACTCGATGTATCCACTGCTCAAGAGCGGCGATATTGTCCTCTACAAGCAGCTGCAGAGCCTTGATGATGTATTTTGGGGCGATATGTACCTGCTCTCGATAGATATCAATGGCGAGGAGTATATCACCGTCAAGTATCTTCAGAAGTCGGAGATCGAGGGTTGTGTGAAGCTCGTCAGCCAAAATCAGCACCACGCAGATAAGGATGTTGCTGCCGATAAGATTCGCGCAATAGCTCTCGTGAAGGCATCTATTCGTATGAACTCTATGCGATAATTTGCTATTTTATTCACTGATTTACGGCCGCTTATCTGTACTCTTAATTATGTTGGATTTTTTAGCGGAATATGGTCTGCTTGGCCTCTTTATAGGCTCCTTTCTTGCGGCTACCGTTGTGCCATTTAGCGCCGATGTGCTACTTGTGGGTATGCTTGTTGCCGGAGCAAACTCTCCGGTGGCTCTCCTTGTTGTTGCCACCTTGGGAAATTGGCTCGGTGGTGTCACCAGCTATGGCATCGGCCGCATCGGAAAGTGGGAGTGGATTGAAAAACTCCATGTCAGCCGTGAGAGTCTCGAAAAGCAGAAATCCCGCATAGACCGCTTCGGTGCGCCTATAGCCCTTCTTACTTGGGTCCCCTTTATCGGTGATGTCTTTGCCGTCGCCCTCGGTTTCTACCGTGTGAAGTTCCTGCCTGCTATATTCTGGATGTTAATCGGAAAGGGTGCTCGATTTATCTGCTGGTATCTACTTTTGTCGTGAAAAGCACGCACCTGCACCACATCCCTCATAGTCCCGAATGGGAAATACCGTAGTATGTCCCATCCGTGCCTATATCACGATGTGTCGCATCTGCATACTTTTGACGATAAAACAGTGCGCAGATTTAGCGGAGTGCAACGGCGAAAAGTCGAAGAGTAAAAAATTCCCCTTATATATAAACATAGGTATAAAGGGCGATTTTAGTCCAATATTAAGAAAAATGAAAAAATTATTGAAATTTTTTAATAAAACTCTTGCACGGTTCAAAAAAAGCCCTTATCTTTGCAGTGAAGTTTTAAGGTTCATTTTAGGTTAGTAGTTTTAGGTTGGTTGAGGAAATCGGCGGTTGTAGGGCAAAGGGCCCTGCTAAGATTCCTGGAAGGTGCTCTTTCGGAGAATCGAACACCCCGAAGACCTCATTTTTTTTGTTTATGCCTAAACAAAAAAATGAGGTCTGTGACACCTTAAACCATCTAAACCGGCTCAAAATCTCCTGCAATTTGTGGGAGATTTTTTATCTCTTCAATCGTCGTGGGGACTCTTATTTTTTTCTGATTTTGTTTATAAGTAACAGAAAAGGAAGAAAAAGAAAGAAAAGGTAAGTATTTTTACCTAATCGTTTGAAAAACTTTCCTTTTCTTTGCTTTTTCTTGCAAAAAAATCTAAAAAAATTGCTTTTATAATTTCGTAATGTTTGTTTTTATTGTAACTTTGTAGCTGGATTACTCTCTTTTTAAGAGAACAGACACAGCACAACAAAAATGAACGAATTCGATGTAATTATTGTCGGTGGCGGAGCTACGGGTGCGGGCGTTGCGAGAGATTGCGCCCTGCGAGGTATTCGTGCGCTGCTGATTGAGAGAGATGACATTGCGACCGGTGCTACCGGACGTAACCACGGCTTGTTGCACTCTGGTGCGCGTTATGCGGTAAATGACCGTGAGAGCGCCGAGGAGTGTATAAAGGAGAATATGATTCTGCGCCGTATTGCTGCACACTGTGTGGAGGATACGGGGGGATTGTTTATCACTCTGCCGGAGGATAGCCTTGAGTTTCAGGCGAAGTTTATCGAGTCGTGTCTTGCTGCGGGCATCTCTGCCGAGGCGATAGATCCAAAGTTGGCGATCGCTATGGAGCCTTCGGTAAATCCGACGCTGATAGGTGCTGTGAAGGTGCCGGATGGCTCGGTAGATCCGTTCCGTCTTACTGCTGCGAATATTTTGGATGCTCGTCTGCACGGAGCAAAGGTGCTGACCTATACAAAGGTAGATGAGTTGATTATCGAGAGTGGCAGGGTAGTGGGTGTAAAGACTACAAACACACTCTCAGGCGAGAAGGGGGAGTATCGTGCAGCAATTACGGTCAATGCCTGCGGTATTTGGGGTCGAGATTTGGCTGCCAAGGCGGGTGTTACTATCAATATGCTTCCGGCAAAGGGCGCGTTGCTTGTCTTTGGTCACCGTGTGAATAATGTGGTGATTAACCGTTGTCGCAAGCCTGCCGATGCGGATATTCTTGTTCCTGGCGATAGCATTACCGTTATCGGAACAACATCGAGCAAGGTTCCTTTTGACCAGTGCGACAATATGTACGTAACACCTGAGGAGGTGGAACTGCTGCTGCGTGAGGGTAGTATGCTTGCTCCGGCTCTGAATCATACACGTATTTTGCGTGCCTATGCAGGTGTGCGTCCGTTGGTTGCATCGGATGATGATCCGAGCGGTCGTAGTGTAAGTCGTGGTATTGTTGTGCTTGACCACGCGACAAGAGATGGTGTAGAGGGCTTTATCACAATTACAGGTGGTAAGCTGATGACATATCGTCTGATGGCGGAGTGGACTGTGGATTTAATCTGCAAGAAACTCAACATAGATGCGAAGTGTACAACTGCTGAGGCACTTCTCCCTGGTTCTTCCAAAGATAAATCTACTGAGGACTGTACGCGCACAGCAGTCGCTCAGAGCAGGGGGAAGGCTTCGGCGTTTTATCGTCACGGAACAAATGCCGAGAAGATAGACAGCTCTACAGCGGCAAAGCGTGCGCTGGTTTGCGAGTGTGAGCAGGTATCTGTCGGCGAGGTTGAGTATGCAGTTGAACAGCTGGGTGTGAATAACCTTGTCGATCTTCGTCGTCGTACCCGTATGGGTATGGGTACATGTCAGGGTGAGCTCTGTGCGTGTCGAGCTGCGGCGGTTATGGCATCGGTAGGTAAATCTTGTTCTGATAAGGTAAAGGCTGACCTTAAGGGCTTTGTGACAGAGCGTTGGAAGGGTATGTCGCCTGTTGCGTGGGGTGATACACTGCGTGAGGGCGAGTTGCTCAGCTGGCTCTATGATGGTGTGTGTGATTTGTCAAATAACGGTAAGGAGGAGTAGCTATGAGATACGATACAGTGATAATTGGTGGCGGTTTGGCTGCTCTGCTCTGCGGAATAGAGCTTGCGCGTAGTGGTAAGAAGGCAGCTATTGTAACGACAGGACATAGCACGCTGCACTTCTCGAGCGGTAGCTTTGGCCTCTATAATGGTGCCGAGCCGTTGAAGGCGGCAGAGGCTCTTGCTCCGTCACATCCATACAGCAAGCTGGGTGAGGGTATGGAGCAGCTGGCTGCAAAGGCGACCGAGATTCTCAATGTTGCAGGTATTGCAACCGTCGGAAATGCCGAGGCAAACCACTATATAATGACACCTACAGGTGCACTTCGTCAGTGCTGGCTCTCTATTGAGGGTATGGTGACAAGTGCAGATGGTAAATCTTTTGACTTCAGCGATGCGCTGATTCTCTCTCCAGAGGGATTTTTGGACTTTTATACTCAGTTTATCGCCGACTCATTCAAAAGAGCGGGCGTAACCACTACACAGAGCGTTTTCTCGTTGCCGGAGCTTACTATTCGTCGCAACAATCCGACCGAGATGCGTTCGGTGACCGTTGCGCGCGCGTTGGATAAGGAGGAGAATATTCTTGCTCTTGCGAGCATCATCACCCGCGAGGCAAAGGATACTCAGACAGTGATTATGCCTGCAGTTCTCGGCTTTGAGCGCACTGATGTGCTGAGCCGTTTGGAGAAGATTACAGGCAAGCAGATACTTACTGTAGCGACTCTGCCACCATCGGTTGAGGGTATTAAGGTGGAGCGTGCACTGTGTAAGACATTCGAGAGAATGGGCGGTGTGATATTTAATGGTCACACGGCAACCCACTACTCTATGGAGGAGGGTGCTGTGGCGACAATCACCACCTCTAAGGGTGTTACCCTTGCGGCAAATGAGTTTGTGCTTGCATCGGGTAGCTTTATCGGCGGAGGTTTGCAGGCACTCAGATCGGGTGTTGCAGAGGTGCTCTTTGGTGCTGATGTAGCAGCTCCTGCGGTGGTTGAGCTGACAAATAGAGATCTGTTTGAATCTCAGCCGTTTATGAGTGTGGGAATTGAGGTTGATGAGCAGTTTAAGGTGCTCATTGCCGGTAAGAGCGTTGAAAATCTCTATGGCTGTGGTGCTGTTTTGTCGGGATATAACCCTGTAAAGGAGGGTTGTGGTGCCGGCGTGGCGATGCTTACAGCACTTAAGGTTGCAGAGAATATTATAAACAGATAGAGCGATGAAACAGTATAGCGAGCATAATTTCGAGCAGTGTACAAAGTGTACAGTTTGTACCGTATATTGTCCTGTTGCAGCGGTCAATCCGCTCTATCCGGGACCAAAGCAGGCGGGTCCTGATGGTGAGCGCCTGAGAATGAAGAGCGGAAAGTTCTTTGACGAGAGTCTTAACCTCTGTCTTAATTGTAAGCGTTGTGAGGTGGCTTGTCCGTCGGATGTGCGTATTGGTGATATTATCCAGAGTGCGCGTATCAAGTACTCGACAAAAAAACCGGGTCTGCGTGAGTTTACATTGGCAAATACCGACCTTGTGGGCTCTGTGGCGACTCTTGTATCTCCTGTAGTCAATGCAACACTCGGACTGAAACCTGTGCGACATATCGTTGAGGGTGTGATGAATATTGACCACCGCCGTATCTTCCCGAAGTACGCCTTTGGTACATTTGAGGGTTGGATGCGCAAGCAGCGTAAGGCGCAGGCACAGTTTGCAAAGCAGATTGCATATTTCCATGGTTGTTATGTAAACTACAACAATCCGCCACTCGGTCAGGCATTTGTAAAGGTTGTAAATGCACTCGGCTATGGCGTGCAACTGCTTGAGAATGAGAAGTGTTGCGGTGTTGCCCTTATCTCTAACGGCTTTATCGATAAGGCGAAGAAGCAGGCGAAGTCAAACCTCGCATCTATCCGTAAGGCTACTGAGGCGGGTCTGAAGGTTGTAGCGACATCTTCTACCTGTACATTTACCCTGAGAGATGAGTATGAGCATCTGCTCGGCATCGAGAATGGCGATGTTCGTGAGAATATCGACCTGGCGTGCCGATTTATCTACAATCTGCTCTGCGATGGCAACCATAATCTGCAGTTTAACCCTGATGCGCCGCGTATTCGTGTGGCTTACCACTCGCCTTGCCACCTTGAGCGCCTCGGCTGGACTCAGTACTCTATCGAGTTGCTGAAACTTATCCCGAATGTGGAGCTTGTAAAGCTCGACTCGCAGTGCTGCGGTATCGCGGGAACATACGGCTTTAAGAAGGAGAACTATCAGACCTCACAGGCTATCGGAGAGTCACTCTTCGCCGCTATCGAGGCCTCAGAGTGCGACTTCGTGGCAACCGATTGCGAGACCTGTAAGTGGCAGATTGAGATGTCAACGACCAAGAAAGTATTACATCCAATTGAACTGTTAGCAAATCATTTGTCGTGATAACGTGTCATATATGGCACATCCCTTAAAAATTAGTGGCGGCTGTACGTTTTAGTACTATCCGCCACTAAATTTTTTGCACGATGCACCATCTCTAACACGCTCTGACGACAAATGCGTGCATAGAATAACCATAGTGCAAACTTTGACGACAAAACAGTGCACAGAGTAATCGGCGTGCAGATTTGCTTAAAACAACGACGGTTAGTGCAGAAGCACTAACCGTCTAAAATCTATCCGCGCAGCGGATACCTCTGAAAGGTCAACAGTCCACTACACAATTCCCTGCTCGAGCATAGCCTGTGCCACCTTCATAAAGCCTGCTATATTGGCACCCTTGACGTAGTTGATATAGCCATTCTCCTGTGTGCCATACTTAACGCAAGCTGCGTGGATGGACTCCATAATATAGTGGAGTTTGCTATCTACCTCGGCAGCTGACCAGCTGATGTGCATAGCGTTCTGTGTCATCTCAAGGCCTGAAGTTGCTACACCACCTGCATTGACAGCCTTACCCGGAGCAAAGAGAATGCCCGCACTCTGGAAGGCGGCTATAGCCTCAGGGGTACAGCCCATATTTGATACCTCGGCAGCACACCAAGTGCCATTTGCGAGCAGCTCGGCAGCATCATCACCGTTAAGCTCATTCTGGAAAGCGCATGGCAGGGCGATATCGCACTTGATACTCCACGCCTTCTTGCCCGGAATAAAGGTTGCATCAGGGAACTTCTCGGCAAATGGTGCTACGACATTCTGATTAGATGCGCGCAGGATGAGCATATAGTCGAGCTTCTCCTGAGTCATACCGTTAGGGTTATAGACAACGCCATCAGGACCCGAAATCGCGATAACCTTTGCGCCGAGCTCTGTAGCCTTTGTGGCAGCGCCCCAAGCAACATTACCGAAACCGGAGATAGCAACAGTTGCATCCTTAATGCTCTTGCCTGCCTTTGCGAGCATATGCTCAACGAAGTAGAGAGCACCGAAACCTGTAGCCTCAGGGCGAATCAGCGAGCCGCCCCAATTCATACCTTTACCTGTAAGAACGCCTGTGTTATACTCGCGTGCCAACTTCTTGTACATACCGTACATATAGCCAATCTCACGACCGCCTACGCCAACATCACCCGCAGGAACATCGGTATCAGGGCCGATATTTTGCCACAACTCCCACATAAATGCCTGGCAGAAACGCATAATCTCAGCATCTGACTTGCCTACAGGGTCGAAGTCGGAGCCGCCCTTTGCACCACCCATCGGAAGGGTTGTCAGCGCATTCTTGAAGGTCTGCTCGAAGCCGAGGAACTTGAGCATAGATGGATTTACAGCCTTATGGAAGCGGATGCCGCCCTTGTAAGGGCCGATAGCGCTGTTGAACTGGATACGGTAGCCGATATTGGTCTGAATATCTCCTCGATCATCTACCCATGTTACACGGAAAGTAAAGATACGATCAGGCTCGACCATTCTCTCGACAATCTTCGCCTTTTCAAACTCAGGATGGAGATTATAGACCTCCTCAATAGACTCCAGTACCTCGCGAACAGCCTGTAGATACTCACTCTCACCCGGATGCTTACGCTCCAGGTCCGCCATAATTGTTTGAACTTTCATATTGTAGTTGTTTTAAGGTTTTTCCTTTACAAAGTTAAACAATTTTCTCTGGGATACAAATATTTCGTAGAAAAAATTAGTGGCAAGCCACGATGTACTCCTTGCCGCAACCGCCGAAACGATTGACTTCGAGTTTTTCGGCAAAGATGCTCTTGCTGCCGTCGGTCAGCTTTATTTGTAGTGGGAATGTGGTCTGTACGCCCGCAAGAGTTGTATCTTCGGGTAGGGAATTTGGGAGCAGATAGATGTAAAAACGCACCTTCTCGCAGCTCTCAAACTCTATCGAAACCTCTCGGCGGCGCACAAAACCTTCGGGAGCCTCGCTGCTATTTGACCCGACGGGCAGCGGTGACTCCTCAGCAGAGTGATAGCCCACCTGCTCGCCGTTTTCGTCCAGCACAGCGAGGGTGACCATAATATTATAACGCCAACTCTCGGCGTAGGATGTGGTCAGAGTGAGCTTCATTAACTTGGTAAATCAACTTTAACTTTTTCGTACTTGTAGCCCATCAAATGGAGCGTGATAGAGGCTCCGAGTGCGAAAAATACCTTTACGACGCGGGCGAAGATGTGGAATGCCATCACGCTCTGTGGCTCGATACCCTCCTTGCGGATAGCGGTCTGGGCGCTTATTGCGGCGCTACGCAGAGCATCCTCTACGCGGTCGATATCGGGCTGTTTGATACCCGCATCGAGCATCAGGTATGCCACATACTCATCCATTTCGTCAAAGCCACGAGCATCGCGCAGACGCAGGTATGTGTTCTCATCCGCCTTCAGTGTCTGCTTATCCCACATCACTGCCGCACCTGCGCCAAAATATGCCGCCCAAGCAATCGCTGCCAGCGGGTAGTCGGCAATCTGTGGCACGGCATCTGCCATATAGTCGGGTGCACAGCGGTGCCAAAGCTCTGTAAGCTCCTCAACCTCAAAGGTATAGCCGCCAAGTAGTCTCTTGTCGGACAGCATCTTTGTAAGCTGCTCGGCAAGACCCTTTTCAAAATTCTGTAAGTACTCTTGCTGTTCCATATCGATTATCTCTTATTTCTCTTCTCCTTTTTTAGTGTTGAGCCCTTGACTGTCCAGCCGAAGGTGCCCAACTTCTCGCCTAAAGCGTAGTACTCGCCGTGTGCATAGCCTAAAAGCTTTGCCCTGCTCAGGTCGAGCTTGCCACTCTCGGGGTCGAGCAGCGACTCATCGACCATAACGCCCAACACCTCGGCGATGAACATATCGTGTGAACCGAGCTCGATAATCTGCTTTACGCGGCACTCGATATTTACGGGTGACTCGGCAATAGCAGGCGCTGCAACGTGCTCGCACCTCTCTGCCGTAAGGCCACAGTAGGCAAACTTATCAAAATCCCTGCCCGAACGCACTCCACACCAATCTGTTGCGCGGGCGAGAGCCTCGGTGGTAAGGTTGATGACAAACTGGCCGGACTCTTTAATCATACTGTATGAGTGACGCTCCTTACGCACTGATATATAGCACATTGCAGGCTCAGAACAGATCGTTCCTGTCCATGCAATAGTGATGATATTCTTCTGGCCATTGGCATCACCACAGCTGACCATAACTGCCGGTACGGGAGAGATCATCGTTCCGGCTCTCCACATCTGTTTCTTATTCATAGTGCAAAGATAGTAAAAATAGTTTAGAAAGCGCGACTATTTAACGGGGACAAATGATATTAGAGAGCGTCTTGATATATGATAATTTTGAAAAAGTTTGTCGGTTGGCGAATTATTATTAACTTTGAGGAGCGAAGTTGTGAAAGCCTAAAACTATAACTTAATTACAAATACAATGAAGAGAAAATCACTACTAAAAAGTTTAGCGCTTGCTGTAGTACTGCTGCTTGTTACGGCTTGTTCTACTACCGTTGAGCGCGTTGGTAAGCGTGCAGATGCACTCGATGATGCAGCTTGGCAGAGTTCGAAGTGGATATCGGTTGTTGATGCGCCGGTTGTGACAAAGAGGGACTCAAAGCGTGCCGCAGATGGTGCAAGCTGGTTCCTGACAACTGTAAAGAATGAGCAGGCGGTAACCTCTGCAAAGTGGATGACAACGGCATTAGGTGTATATGAGATATACATCAACGGCAAGCCTATCGGAGAGGAGTTCCTCAAACCGGGCTTTACACACCGCACAAAGACTCGTTGCTCGTTTACATACGACATTACCGAGGCGTATAACCTTGCGGCAAATGGCGAAAATACCCTCTCAGCTCAAGTTACACCGGGTTGGTGGGCAGATTATATCATCACCCCATCTCGCTACAACGGTATGTTTGGTAAAAAGTGTGCCTTCCGTGGCGTGCTGGAACTTACATTTGCCGATGGCTCGGCAAAGCTCTACGGTACCGATTTGGAGAGCTGGAAGGCCGGTATCGCAGGCCCTGTGAAGCACGCGGCAATCTTCGATGGTGAGGAGTATGATGCGCGTGAGAAGTTGGGCTTTCAGACCCCTGAGAAGCTCTCTGCACCTGAAGAGAATCTTGAGTTCTCGGGCACTATCCTGCCATCTGATGGCGCTGAAATATATCTGCGTTATGACCTTACACTCTCGGCGGTAGAGACATACATCTGGAAGTATGCAGAGAATAGCAACGAGTGGGAGTATGGTAAGGTGGTTATCGACCGCAAGTATGAGACAGGAGAGAGTATTACACTCAATCCGGGAGAGACTCTTGTTGTCGATTTCGGTCAGAACTGTGCAGCTGTTCCTGAGTTTACATTCAAGGCTGAGGAGGGTACAATTCTTACCTGTCTGCCTGCCGAGATTCTCAATGACGGCAATGGCGCCAAGAGTCGCGGTATGGATGGTCCTGAGGGTAGCGTACACCGCACAAACCTCCGTACGCCTGACTTGGGAATGATTCTCAAGTACACCTTTGGTAAAAAGTGCGGTTATGTGACATATCACCCTAACTGCACATTCTACGGCTATCGTTATATCTCGGTAACTGCGACCGATAAGGTGACAATCAAGAGCATCAACTCTATACCTGTAACATCAATTACCAAGCAGATGGAGATTGGTAAAATCGAGACGGGTAACGAGCTGATTAACAAGCTTATCTCGAATACATATTGGGGTCAGCTCTCTAACTACCTCTCAGTGCCTACAGACTGTCCACAGCGTAATGAGCGTATGGGTTGGACTGCTGATACTCAGGTATTTGCAGAGACAGGTTCGTTCTTTGCCAACACAGCACAGTTCTTCCATAAGTGGATGCGCGATATGCGTGATAGCCAGAATGAGCTTGGTGGTTATCCGGGTGTTGCACCATTGGCGCACTATGGTACATCTTATATGCGTTTAGGCTGGGCAGATGCGGGCGTTATCGTTCCGTGGATTGTCTGGAAGCAGTTTGCCGATGTGGATATTATCAATGACAATTGGGACTCTATGGCCCTATATATGAAGCATATAGACGAGACAAAGTATGACCACAATGCTCTGAAGAAGGAGAATGGAAATAGTCAGTATGCCGATTGGTTGAGCTATGAGCCTATGGAGAGCCATAGCAAACAGCAGTATATAACTGTCAATGGAAAGAGAGAACTTAAGCCGGAAGCTGTAGGCTATTGGAACTTCCTCAGCGCCGCTTATTGGGCTATAGATGCGGAGATGATGGTCGATATGGCTGTCGCTACAGGTCGTGACGCCACTCCATATCGTGAGATGAATGAGCGCGCAAAGAGATACATTCGCTCTAAATTCCTCAAGGCTGACGGCACATTTAAGACTAAGATTCTCAACACTATGCAGACCCCGGCGCTCTTTGCTCTCAAGGCCGGCGTTGTTGAGGGTAAGGCAAAGGCTGATATGATTGCTCGCCTGCGTGAGAACTTCAAGCAGCACGATAACTGCCTGCAGACAGGCTTCCTCGGCACATCAATCCTTATGTCCACACTCACCGAGAATGGTATGGAGGATATCGCCTATGAGCTACTCTTCCAGCGTAAGAATCCGAGCTGGCTCTACTCTGTAGATAACGGTGCGACAACCATCTGGGAGCGCTGGAATAGCTACACCTTTGAAAATGGTATGGGTCCAAAGGGTATGAACAGCTTCAACCACTACGCTTACGGATGTGTCTGCGAGTGGATTTGGGAGGTGGCTGCTGGTATCTCTTCCGTTGCAGAGTATCCCGGCTTCAAACATATCGCTATGGCTCCAATTCCTGATAAGCGCTTGGGTTATATCAAGGCTGAATACAACTCCGTAGCGGGCCTTATCAAGAGCGCTTGGCGTTACGAGGGCGATACCTGGATTTGGGAATTCACCATTCCTGAGGGCTCTACCGCAACCGTAACTATTCCGGGAGAGGATTGCTCGAAGGTTTATCAGAGTGGTACATACACCATTACCCGTTAATTTTAATTTGTCGTGCATTTGCCGTGAAAAGGCAGCATTAGCTGCACATCCCTCATATCCCCGAATGGGACGTACATCGAGTACTACCCATCCGGGGATATTTCACGATATGCACCTACTACCGCATTTTGACGACAAATTGGGTTTTATCGTGAAAAGCACGCACCTGCGGCATATCCCTCATATCCCCAAATGAGCAGTACCCCAAGTACAGCCCATCTGGGGATATTTCACGATGCACCGCATCTGCATACTTTTGACGATAAAACAGTGCACAGAATAATCGGCGTGCGAACTCTG
>JAFQFV010000031.1 GCA_017398555.1 Alistipes sp. | reverse complement strand
TAAAAAACAGTGCAACGCACTGCTGTAGCGATATTTCGATGTGGGCATTCTCACAAGGAGGGGTTAGTTCGGGCTTTGCCCTCTCTGATGACGCGCCAATATAAATATTGTCGCGACATTCGAATCCCCTCCTTTCCGCAAATACTTAAAGCAAAAAAGATGTCATCGACATCTTTTTTTTATTTTTGTGGATTATGCCGCAAACTTGTTTGTAGAGATAAATCCACAAAAATAAAAGTTGTTGATTTATCAATTTTGCTTTAAGTGTTTGCAGGAGCCCCCGCGGCGAGCGGAGGGGAACGACGAGCAAAGCGAGTCAATCCCCTGAGAACAAAACAGATGAGCTACACCTTTACGCCCAAATTTTGTTGTCAAAACGCTGCGATTAAGCCGAGGGCAGAGTCAAACTTATTTGCTATGCCGAGGCGGAGCAGTGAAGAGCCACCAAAGGTGGGTCAATGCGGTAGTGGGTGTGCATCACGTAAAAAGCCCGACGATGGATAGTACTAAAACGTACAGCCATTGTCGGGATTATGTATCCGCGTTATCACAATAAAACCCATTTGTCGTCAAAAGTACGTAGATGTGGTATATCGTGAAAAAATTAGTGTCGGATAGTACCAAACGTACAGCCGACACTAATTTTTAAGGGATATGCCGCAGATGCGGGCTTTTCACAACAAATGCTATTTTTTGGCGATGTAGTAGGTCATAATTGAACTGACGATATATAGGGCTGCGATAACCCAAACGATACCGGTGTAACCGATAGGCTCTTTGAGGAGTTTTACGAGGAGCGGGCCGATGAAGGTTGCAAGACCTGCGCCGAGGTTGAGGACAGAGACTGCGGCTCCCTTATCCTTCTCGACGAGGGATGGCACAAGGGCGCTGAGCGGTACATAACCCGCGAGCATTACGCACCAGAAGCCGCCGCAAGCGAGGATAAACCAGAAGTTATTCCATATTTCAGGGGCGTAGTAGAAGAGCAGCACACCCACAGCGCAGCCCACGCCGCCAAACCAGATGATTGTCTGACTCCAGCCCAACTTATCGCCGACGATACCGAAGACGAGGTTAAAGACGATATTAAACATAAATACCGAGCCCCAAATAAGACCCCACTCGGTGTCGGTCATACCGTGGTCGGCGAAGTAGAGCGGCATAAAGACCACAAAGGCGAACTGCGAGATAGAGTTGATAACGCGCACGATACCACCCATCAGCACCTTCGGTTCGCGTTTCATAATGCCCAAGCCGTGGATAAGCTCCTTGAACTTGCTACCACTACCCTTTTGGTTGTTATCGGCAAAGAGGTTTGTATCGGGACACTTATTGATAACAAGGGCGCAAATGGCACCGATAGTAACGAAGATAAGCGATGTCCAGAGGGTCGGCACAACACCTATAGCCTCCTTTGTGTAGGCGCCGTAGTATGCTCCGAGGACATTCAGACCGCCTGTGAAGACAAACCAAAACCAACCTTGTGCAGAGCTGAGGCTCTCTTTTCCCACGCGATAGGTAATCCAAACGATAAATGTGTATGCGAAGAGTGGATATGCAAAGCCCTTGATTGCGTAAGTGGCCAGCAGTGTCGGATAGTTGAGCCCTGTCATTCCTAAGCCCGCAAAGCCCGCCATACCGACAAGGTAGATGGCAAAGCCGAGCCACATAGTCTTACGCACGCCGATAGTCTCGGCAATTACGCCCGAGAGCCACGATGAAATGGCAATTGAGATACCATAAACAGTAAAGAGCAGCTCGTGGTCAAGCCCCTGCGACTCGATGTACTTACTGAGCCAAGTCTGCTCAATGCCGTCACCCATCATAAAGATAAGTACGCCAAGAAAACCCCAAAAGAGATTCTTCGGAAGTCCTGTTCGATCAAAGAAGTTCATAAGTTTATTGGTTTAGATTCTATTTTGCCAACAAATATAACAAAAAAACCGCACTATGCAAACGCAAGCGCGGTTTTTTGTTTGAGTATATGCGATGTTGAGTTCTCCGATTTATCACAGAACTACTACCTTTTCACTCTGCAAAACCAGGATTTAATCAGACCGAGGTAGTATTGCATCGGATTGCGTTTTTTCAACTCTTTTTCAGTATTATCTGCGATAACCTTTTCATCATCAAGTAAACTCATAATCGTAATATTTTGTTAAAAATCATATCCAACAATATATGAAGAATAGTTTCTCCAATATGATGCTGATTTATACGCATCTACCGACGCTCGCGGAACGTAAATCTTGCGATTGGAAGCGTTGTAAGAGAACACATTTGAGCCCAACTCTGGCGGAGTTGTCGGCTTGCAATATACACTTGTCAGGCTGCTGCAATAATAGAATGCACTATTTCCAATCGAAGTAACGCTATCAGGAATTGTAACACTTGTCAGCGAGGTGCATCTACAGAATGCAGAACTACCAATCGAAGTAACGCCTTCTGGAATACCTACATTTGTCAGCGAGGTGCAACCATAGAATGCAGAATCTCCAATCTCAGTCACGCCATTGCCAATGGTAACACTTGTCAGCGAGGAGCAATCATTGAATGCACTATTTCCAATCGAAGTAACACCATTACCAATAGTAACACTTGTCAGCGAGGTGCACCCATCGAATGCACGCGCTCCAATCGAAGTAACGCTATCAGGAATAGTTACACTTGTCAGCGAGGTGCAACCAAGGAATGCAGAACTACCAATCGAAGTAACGCCTTCTGGAATACCTACATTTGTCAGCGAGGTGCGATTATAGAATGCAGATGATGGAATCTCCAGTTTCCAATAAAAGACTAATCCGATACCATTACTAAAGGTCTGAGCAAGGATATTGTAGTCGTTATATAAATCAATAGGCTCGTTATCGGATGTGGCATATATCAGAACATTCGGGTGATCTGATGATATATCCAATCCGAAATTCTCATTGCAAGTACCGGTAATAATATCACCACCAAAGACAGTAAGGCTATTTGGAATCTTAATGTACTCAAGATTTTCGCAATCCTCAAAAGCGCCAGCCTCAATCTCCTTAACACCCTCCGGGATAATTACCTTTTTAAGGGTCTTGCAGCCTGAGAAAGCACCTGCACCAATCTTTTTAACTCCTGCAGGAATAGTATATTCTGTAAGTTTTGCAGGAGCAACAGCACAAAGAGTACCGTCAATTACCAAAGCCTTATAGTCATCTACGGAGTTAATGCTATAGATAGAGTGAAGAGCTGTACAGCCACCAAATGCGCCCTTACCAACCTCCTGAACGCCATCAGGGAGATAGATAGCCTCGACAGATGTACATCCGGCAAATGCTCCCGCAGGAATCTTGGTGACATCGTTATTGAAACGGATATAGCCATAAGTACCATCATAACCAGACTCTACACAGAGTGTGGCATCAGTATCGCCAAAACCTGTTGCGCCTGCAAAATCCTTCTCGATAACGTAGTTATACTTGGTAGTGTAAAGAATCTCGTTTGCTTGGCAAACAAGGTGCTTAATACCCTCGTTTGGCTCTTGAGTCACGACAATCTCATAGCTTTTACCATTGCTTAGAGTAATTGTAACAGTACCTTTGCGCTCTTTGTCGCTCTTGTTAGGGCTTGCTGTGATAAAGAAATCTACAGAGCCACCTACACCGCTTGTCTTCGAGGTGGTAAGCCAATCGGCGTTACTTGTAACCTTCCAATCATACTCGGTTGTAAAGGAGATATTTACCATACCACCTCCCGCAACTACTGTAGGATTAGTGTTTGTCTCATCGGTAAAAGAGAGATATTTGTCATTCTGTTCGTTTCCACCTTCGGTAGTACAACCGACAGCAACCATTCCAAGAATGGCAAGCAAAAGAAATAGTTTCTTCATAGTAGTAAGATTTATTTGTTAAAAATTGCATCCAAAATCTTACTATCCGCTCCGCGATAGTGGGTTATGTCAAAAAGAAAGTGTGGAGCCGATTAGTTTATCCGAACTGACGCCCTAGGAAGCGTTTATCACAAATAAACAATACCCCACACTCGTATTGAGTACAGGGCATGCACCCCAGGTATATCAATACGGAGTGACGAGTGTGTTGCTCTCCTTGTGATAATTGAAATTTCCTAGGTTTCAGTTCAAGGATAAAAGCTAATACACTTTCATCAAAATATGTCTGCTATCAGTGCGATAGCATCACAAAATTAGTAAAAGTTTCTAACAAAACAAAAAAATCACCTCTCGCGATGAAAGGTGAAGTGTGCAAAATCGGATTTGCACGCTGCTCCATCTATGCACTCATTTGTCGTCAAAATGTGTTAGAGATGGTGCATCGCGTAAAAAGCCCAGCGATGGATAGTACTTGAGCGTACAGCCATTGCTGGGCTTTTAGGGATGTGCCGCAGGTTTGCACTACGATTATACTCTGCACTCATTTGTCGTCAGAGTGGTGTAGATTCGGTATATTGCGAAAACTCCCCGGATGGGACATACTCTACGTATTTCCCATTCGGGGAGTTGAGGGATATGGCGAAGGTGCGCCACTATCACGGCAAATGCACGACAAATTACTCCTCGTCGTCAGGGAGTCGGAACTCACTCATACCCGCTGCAACAAGCAGGTTAAACCAAGCGATTGCCTTCTTGATATCTGAAACGTGTACGCGCTCGCGGTCGTAGTCGGTAATAACTGCGCCGAAGAACTCCTTGAGCTTTGCATCTGCCTCCTTATGTGACAGAGCCTGCTTGCCCTCGGTATAGGCGTACATCTTTGTAAATACCTCTGCGAGCGGAATATCCTCGCCCTCGGTAAACATTGAAATCTCCGAAAGTGCGCTAACGCGTGAAGATGCAGTAGCGTTGCTACGCTTGCCGTCGAGAAGTGACTCTACAATAAAGCCATTGCGTGACTGTGCTATGTAGCGATAAAGACCGGGCTGACCGGCGATAGCCAAAATATCTTTCAATTCCATATATATAATATTATTAGTTTTGTTTAATATGAACATCGAGTTGCGGATAAGCGAACTGCACGCCATTTTTCGGCAGCTCGGTATAGATACGCTCGTTTACAGCGAAATTGACATCCCAATAATCTGCATTTGACACCCAGCAACGGACAGTGATTATCACAGCCGATGCGCCAAGCTCCTTAAGGAGCACGGTTGGCTCTGCAGGCTCACGAAGAACGCGGCTATCGGCATTGAGGATATCCAGCACCGTCTTGCGAACAAGCTCTACATCTGTGCCATAGCTCACCGAGATAGTCCAATCAAGGCGGCGGGTCTCAGGCTGCGAGTAGTTATCGACAATTGAGGTTGAAATTGCGCTATTTGGCACATAGATAATGCGGTTATCGGGTGTTGTGAGCTGTGTTGAGAACAGGCCGATATTCTTCACAGTACCCGACTGGCCCTGCGCTGTAATGTAGTCGCCAATGCGATATGGGCGGAGCAGCAACAGGATAACGCCACCTGCGAAGTTCTGCAGTGTACCGCTCAATGCCATACCTACAGCAAGACCCGCAGAGGCAAAGATTGCAAGGAATGATGTAGTATTGATACCCAAGGTCTGAATTGCCGCAAGGATAACCAAAATCATCATCACAACCTTAATCATACTACGCAGGAAATTGCGCAGCGACATATCGACATTTCTGCGCTCAAAAGAGCGGTTCAGCACACGCAAAATCCACTTTGTAATCCACTTACCGACAAAGTAGATGGCGAGCGCCAACAAAATCTTCAGTCCAATCCACATAGCCTGCGAAATCAAATCATCCACAAGCTGATGGTAGTCAGTATTGACAATTTTTGTCACAACCTCCGCCAACTGTGCCTTCTGCACGCTATCCGGAACAATAAGTTGCTCGGCAGTCTTTGCTGCCTCCTCTGTAGTCATCATAGTACTAAATGTTGAATTTATGCTGCAAAGGTATTAAAAATTCTACAATCCCAAACTTTTGCAGTACAATTAACCCCCATACAGAACAAAAAACAGAGGAATGTAAACATTTCCTCTGTCGTGTTTGATGAGCGATGCTCGCTACTCACTACTGGTTAATCTGAGAGAGCTTCTCGAACAACTCGCCAAATGAAGCAACAATCTCCTGACGAAGTGCAGCGTAGTACTTGCGAACAAGCGATGGATTGTGTGGCTCAGTTGGGTTGTTAGCCTTCACATAGAGAGCGTTACGAAGCTCTACACCCTGCTGCATAACTGCGAAGATCTCCTTATCCTTAGCAGGCTGGAAATAGATAGCCATATCGCAATCAAATACCAACTCCTCCAAACGGTAGTCAATCTCCTTCTTCAATACTCGTAAATTTGCCATAGCTTTTATAATTTTTAGTTAAAACGACTCAATTAACAAAGCAAAGATCGCAATATATTGGCAAACGACAAACTTTTTGCACTTTTTTTACATCTTTTTTATTATCTTTGTGCTGTTATGGCAAAGGTTGGAAAAGATGTAAATGATATGACCTTCTTTGAGCACTTGGAGGAGCTGCGTCCCGGTCTGGTGCGCAGTGTGGTTGTGCTCTTGGTGGCGATGGTGGCGGCTTTTATTCTCAAAGAGCCGATAATGGATGCCATTATGGGTCCCAAATCGCCCGATTTTATCTCCAATGTAGCGATGTACAACCTTGCAGAGCGTACAGGAAGTGAGGTACTCAAAATCAATCAAGTTCCCGTAACGCTGATAAATACCACAATGGCAGGTCAGTTCAATATGCATATGTTAATGGCGTTTTATGTCGCACTGCTTATTGCCATACCGTACATATTGTTTGAGTTGTGGTTATTTGTGCGACCGGCACTGACTCAGAGCGAGAGGCGTACAAGTTCTAGATTTATACTCTACATCATACTCTGCATGGTCATAGGTGTATGTTTCGGCTACTTTATCCTTGCCCCCCTATCAGTCAATTTCTTGACAAGTTACGTTGTCAGCAGCGATATTACCAATATGATTGATGTAAGCTCATACATCAAACTTGTCGCCAATCTAACACTTGTCTGTGCGCTGATTTTCGAGCTGCCTGTAGCTGTACATTTTCTATCAAAGACGGGGCTTATTACAGCCGAGTTTATGAAAAAGTATCGTCGTCACGCCATCATCGTTTTGGCGGTATGTGCAGCGATAATCACTCCGCCGGATATTGTAAGTATGGTACTTGTTATCATTCCGCTCTATCTACTCTACGAGTTGAGTATAAAAATAGCGAAATAATTTTGTTATTTAATCTACTTCGCTTATCTTTGCAGTGAAATATTTGATTTCGGGGCGGGGTGAGATTCCCCACCGGCGGTTAAAGTCCGCGACTCTCTGTTTTTTTCAGAGACTGAATCGGTGAAATTCCGATACCGACGGTATAGTCCGGATGGTAGAAGTCAAGGCAGCAATGCAGGACATAGTATGTCTTGTTGTGTTGCGTGGTGTAGCCCCGATATCTTAACAGATGTCGGATTTTTTATTTTTAAGGTAATGCGCAAGCTATTTACAACACTCTTTTTTGCTCTGCTCCCCTACTTTGTGTGGGCGCAGGTGACAACAGCCTCAATTACAGGCGCAGTAACAGACAGTAACAACACCCCTATCGCCTATGCATCGGTCGTAGCTACCCATATAGCCACAGGAACGAATTACGGCACAAGTACAAATATCGAAGGTATATACCACCTTGACGGTCTAAAAGTAGGTGGAGAGTATGTTGTAACTTTTTCGTGCATTGGCTACAAGAATAGCACGATAGATGGCATATATCCGGCATTGGGCGAGACTTTGCAACTCAATAGTGTATTGCACGACCAGCCATCAATAGACAATGTTGTCGTAGTGGGCGACTACAAGCCTCATAGCAACTTCTCGTCATACGATATCGAGAGTATGCCGACCGTATCTCGCTCGATATACGACATCGCCCGTCTCTCTCCATTTGTTGCTACACAGCAGGAGGGTGGCGTGGCCATCGGCGGAGCAAACAGCCGATACAACTCATTCTACATCGACGGTATTGTAAATAATGATATGTATGGACTCACTGCCAGCGGAACAAACGGTGGACTTGCGAGTGCCAACCCTATTCCGCTCGATGCGTTAGAGCAGATTCAGGTCGTTGTAGCACCTTTTGATGTTCGTCAAAGTGGTTTTACGGGCGGAGGTATCAATGCAGTAACAAAGTCGGGTACAAATACCGCTACAGCTACTGCATACGCCTACTACACAGGCAACAACCTCTACGGCAAGGGCGCAAATAACATCCCTCTTGCAAAGCAGAACGCACTTACATACGGAGCCTCAATAGGTGGAGCGATTGTTAAAAACAAACTCTTCTACTTTGTCAGCGCAGAGAACTCACTTGACTACTCACCATCATCCTATCACGTCGGCGATCCGAACTGCAAAGTCGCTGAGCAGGATGTAATAACCATTGCAAATCACTACAAATCACTGACCGGTTACGATGGTGGCGGATATGGTAAGCGCAATATCGAGCGCAACACCGTATCTATCTTGGCGCGTCTTGATTGGAATATCTCCGACAAGCACAATTTAGCCGTGCGTTACAACTTTCTTGATGCAGGTAAGGATGAGCATATAAACTCCGCCTCTACCCTACTCTTTCACGGCACAGGTTACACCTCTGTAAGCACCACACACTCTGTTATGGCTGAGCTCGACTCTCGTATAAGTCCATCACTCTACAATTCATTGCGTGTCGGTTATACACACGTCACAGATGGCAGAGATACCGACTCCCAGACTCCATTTGTCACTATCGACCACATCCGCGATGGAGAGAATACGGCCGTAAAAATCGGCACCGACGGCATGGCTTGCAGCAACTCTCTTGCACAGAACAGCATAACCATAACAGACTACCTCTCTATTCACAAGGGCAGCCACAATATTACCCTCGGAACACACAACGAGATATTTACTGCAAAGGTGCTCTTTGTTGCCAATGCTATCGGCTCGTACACATACGATACAATGGCGGACTTTCTTGACGGCAAGCCATCTATGTTCCAGCAGACAATCCCTATTGATGATGCCTCTACACGCATAAATACCGCGCAATTCGGGCTCTTTGCGCAGGATGAGGTGTGGATAAACTCTCTCCAGTTCACTTATGGTCTGCGTGCAGATATTCCGGTGATATTCAACACTCCACGAGAGAATAGCACCTTCAACAGCAGTGCAATAGCTCAGCAGTATGGAGTGGCAACAAACAGCAAACCAAAGAGCCACGTTCTACTCTCCCCTCGCGTAGGTTTTAAGTGGTATATCGGTGGCAATTCAAACCTTGTTCTGCGTGGTGGCACAGGTCTGTTTACCGGCAGAATACCTTTTGTTTGGATTACCAACTGCTACTCAAATACAGGTATGACGCAGATGGGTTACACACTCTATGGCGAGAATATCCCTCCATTCGGAGTATCTCCGAGTGGCACTGCAGGCACAAGCGCAAACCCTGTAATATATGTTGCTGACCGCAAGTTCCGTATGCCTCAGGCCTTCAAGTCAAATTTGGCGTTCGAGGCTACTTTTAGGGGGTGGAAAATGGCCCTTGAGGGTATCTACACAAAGAGTATCAATGACATCTCTATCCGCAATATCGTAGCTGCCGATAATGGTGCAAAACTCTATGCGGTAAACAGCTCTCTATCGAACGATAAAAATACTACCGTCTTCTACGATTCAAGCGCAAAGAAGAGTTTTTCGTCCATCTATCTGCTTGAGAATGAGAAGCGAGGTTACTCATACAACCTCTCGGCGATGATTGAGAAACAGTTTGTCTTCGGTTTGCAATTTGCCGCATCTTATACCTTCTCGCAGAGTTACACCGTCAATGATGGTGTATCATCCTCTGCGCCAAGCATTTGGGGCAAGAGTTATGCAACCGTATCAAATAGCAAGCAACTTACCCACTCTGTATTTGAGGTACCGCACAAGGTGACAGCGCAACTGAGCTACTCAAAGCGTTATGGTTCAATTTTCGGCTCAACTGTTTCGCTCGTATATCAAGGATATTCGGGTATGCGCTACAGCCCTACATACTACAAGAACGGCATTGATGTAAATGGCGATACCTATCGTGGCAACTCAACAATCTACATCCCTACCGAGGCCGAGTTAGCGGCAATGAGCTTTGAGAGTGAGAGCCAACGTACCGCCTTCAATGACTATATTGAGCAGCACCGCGCACTAAAGAACAATCGTGGTAAGTATGCCGAGAGAAACTCCCTTATCGCTCCATTTGAGCACCACATCGACCTACACTTTGCGCAAGATTTCTACTTCAGCAAGCACAATTCACGCAAGGTACAGATTACCTTCGATGTTATGAATTTGACTAATATCTTCAACCGTAATTGGGGTGCAGTATATTTCCTCGATGATTGGAAGCTATCCCCTGTCGAGATTACCTCACTTACTGATGATGGAGATGGAAATAAGACGCCTAACTACCGTTTTGTTGGTGGAGAGATATCGCGCAACGACCTGCTCTCGCGTTGGAGAATGCAGTTGGGTGTAAGAGTAGTATTTTAAGGCAACCCATTAACAATGAAGAATATAGTTTTTGACCTTGCAGGAGTAGTTGTTGCCCGCAATGAGGCACGTTGTCCGCAGTATATTATGGACTACTTCTACTTTATCAACTCCGGCAATCCGATGCCTGAATTCTGGAACGACTATGACCGCGGCACGCGAGATATCGACTCTGTAGCTCAATGTCTTGCAGAGTTTAGGGGTTCCGATTTCAACACGGCAAAGAGCAGGATGCTTGAGGCTATCACATATCAGGAGCAGGTAGCTCCGACAGCAGAACTTATCGCCGAGCTTAAAGCGGCAGGATACAAACTCTTTGTACTATCCAATATGTCAAAAGAGTATATCGATTTTCTGCGCGAGATGGATGTCTTCAAATACTTTGATGGCCAGATTATCTCTTGCGAGGTGGGGCTGATTAAGCCAGAGAAAGAGATTTACGAACTTCTTTTAGAGCGTTACAATCTTGAGCCGGAGCAGACAATATTTATCGACGATCGCAAGCAGAACGTAGATGCTGCAGCAGAGGTGGGCATTGTTCCATTCCACTTCGATAGAGTCAATCCCGAAAAGAGTTGCGAGCAGTTGCGCTGCATACTATCAAGTTCTGTTTTATAATTAGTTTGAAATATTTTTTACCAATTATAGGGCAAAACTTAAAATAATTGTTATTTTTGCGGTATGGAAGAGATTTTTGACAATATACCCGAGCAGCCATCGTATGATGTGATTGTTATCGGTGCCGGTGCTGCCGGTATGATGGCGGCAGGAACTGCTGCAAGAAATGGAGCGAAGGTTCTGCTTCTGGAGAAGATGGAGAAACCTGCCCGTAAGATTCGTATTACAGGCAAGGGCCGTTGCAACCTCACCAATGAGCGTGGCGAGGAGGAGTTTGCAGCCAATATTCGTACAAACTACGACTTTCTCAAGGTTGCATACTCAGAGTTCAACAACCGCGCAACTATGCGTTTCTTTGAGCGCATGGGCGTAAAGCTCAAGACCGAGCGTGGCGACCGTGTCTTTCCAGAGAGTGGCAAGGCTGCTGATATTGCCAATGCTCTTGAGTTCTATTGTCGCGATTACGATGTGGAGATTCGTTGCCACACCCGCGTTTCAGGCATTATAACACTTGGCAACAAGGTTATGGGTGTCAAGTACTTCAACAAGCGCGGTTTTGAGCGCAGAATAGAGGCTCCGAATGTCATTATCGCTACAGGTGGTATCTCCTATCCACGCACAGGCTCTACAGGCGACGGCTACCTTTTTGCCGACGCTTTGGGTCATACTATCGAGGATGTTCGTCCTTCACTCACCGCCCTTGTTACATCACACCCGCAGGCTCAATATATCAACGATGTACTACTTCGCAACACCACCGTTCGTCTTGTAGTAGATGGCGAGGTTATTGGCGAGGAGTTTGGAGAGGTACACTTCTCTGACCGAGGTATTGAGGGTGCTGCAACGCTGCGTCTGAGTCGTGATGCTGTGGATGCGCTGACAGAGGAGAAGAGTGTTAAGCTGGAGCTCGACCTCAAGCCTGCACTTGACGAGGAGATTTTGCGTGCCCGCATAGCTCGTGAGGTGGCTGAGATGGGGCCGGAGGAGTTCTTTGCCGAGCTTGTTCGTCGTCTTGTTCCAAAGCCACTCGTTGTTCCGATTTGCAAGGAGCTTGACGTTCACTCACGTCTATACATCAGCAAGGTTTCGGACAAGGAGTTTGAGCGACTTATCAAGGTACTCAAGCGTTGGTCATTCCCTATCTCGGACTACGCATCGTTTGACTATGCTATCGTCACTGCCGGCGGTGTAAATTGCAGCGAGGTGAACGAATATACAATGGAGTCAAAACTCATCAAGGGTTTATATTTTGCAGGAGAGGTACTCGATATTGATGCCAACACGGGTGGTTACAACCTTCAGACAGCATTCTCAACGGGTCACCTTGCAGGATTGTTAAAGAAGTAGGCAATGAAACAGAGCGGACGCAACATCAAACGCCGAATGGTTACTCTCTCAATCTTCGGCAATCGTCTATCGCGAATAAAGCACTTCCGCGGTCACGGCGTTCACTCCCCTTATGTTTATAGTCTTGTGCGTAAAGTATTTATGCACAAGGAGCTACCTGTTGGCAAGGAGCACTCACTTTATCACGCACTTATCGAGCGCGATGTACCACAACGCAGAGCCATAGAGTTGCAAAATCTGCTCTACTACTGCTCTGCCGAGGGCTTTTCGATAGACAATGCCCCAAATATAGAGGATATGCATATCGTAACCGCCACACTTCCTATATCGGAGTATGACAATATCTTCACAAAGGCGGCACAGAGTGGCACAACTCTTGTCATCCTCTCTCCTTACCTCAATAGGGAGCATCGCGCGGCGTGCACAGAGCTGCTATTGCGTCACGACTCAACTTCGGTTGATAATCGTGGCTACATAATATTTTTCAACAACCACCTGCCAAAACAACACTACAAATTATGAAACTATACACCAAAGGTGGCGATAAGGGCTATACCTCTCTCATTGGCGGCGAGAGGGTCGAGAAGTGCGATGTTCGTGTAGAGGCTTACGGCACGGTCGATGAACTGACTGCATTTATCGCGCTCTTTGCCGACCGTCTATCTGAGCGTTGTCCATCTGTAGCCGAGCAACTTATCCCCGATATTAAGTCGATAAACTCAACACTGATGGATATTGAGGCGCTCTTTGCACTTGGCAGCAATGGCTCTGACAAAGTTGCTCCGCTTGCAACGGAGAGAATCGAGTGGCTCGAATCGCGCATAGATGCTCTGCAATCGGAGCTTAAACCTCTCACCTGCTTTACTATTCCAGGAGGTTGCGAGATGACCTCACACTGCCACGTCTGCCGAACAGTCTGTCGCCGCGCCGAGCGTAGAGCAATCGAGGCGGCAAAATTGCACCCTATAGACAACAACGCAATAATCTTCATAAATCGCCTCTCAGACTACTTCTACGCGCTTGGCAGAGTGCTTTGCGACAAGCTCGGTCAGAGTGAGTCTGTATGGCAAAAATAGGCGACGTACATAAATATCTGATAAAACGCTTGCATATTCTATTTTTTTTATATTTTTGCAGGCTGAAATACTACAATGGATAGTTATTCGTTGATTATTCGTAGAAATTAACTTAAAATTTTACAGATATGTATTGGACACTTGAGCTTGCATCAAAATTGGAGGATGCACCATGGCCAGCAACCAAAGAGGAGCTTATTGACTACGCTAACCGTTCAGGCGCACCGCTTGAGGTACTTGAGAACCTTGAGGCAATCGAGGACGATGGCGATATCTATGAGAGCATCGAGGAGATTTGGCCTGATTACCCTTCAAAAGAGGACTTCTTCTTCGATGAAGAGGAGTATTAGACAAGTTTATCGGCGTAAACAGCTGATTATCAACAGGAGGAGCGAGGAAAATTTCCTTGTTCCTCTTATTTTTTTGAAAATCCGCACCATATAACACCTTTTTTGCTATCTTTGCTATGAGCAAACAAAATATTATGGACTATCAGCAGATTTTAGAGAATATCTACCAAGAGATATTGCCATACGCCAAAGAGGGCAAGCAGGCTGATTACATCCCTGAACTTGCGAAGGTAAATCCCGACCAATTCGGCATGTGTATTCACACTATTTATGGCGAGACTGCATCTATAGAGCAGGCAGATACCCGATTCTCGATACAGAGTATTTCAAAGGTCTTTGCGCTCGCTATGTGTCTGTCTATCAAGGGAGATGAGCTCTGGAAGAGGGTTGGCAAAGAGCCTTCAGGAACGGCTTTCAACTCTCTTATCCAGCTTGAGGTAGAGAAGGGCGTGCCTCGTAACCCGTTTATCAACGCAGGTGCACTTGTTATGGCTGATATTCTACTTTCGCACCTTGTGAATCCCGAGGAGGATTTTCTGAACTTTGTCCGTGCAGTATCCAATAATCAGACTATCAACTACAACCGCAATGTAGCGACCTCTGAGCGCGAAAACGGATACCTAAATGCCGCGATTGTCAATCTGCTGAAGTATCACGGCTCAATTAAGAACGATATTGAGGATGTGTTGCACTTCTACTTCTTGATGTGCTCTATAGAGATGAGTTGTCGCGAGCTTTCGTTGGCATTTTTGGCATTTGCCAACCATCGCCGCAAGTTCGACTATGAGGGTATCAGACTAACTTCGTCACAGGTAAAGCGAATGAATGCCATTATGCAGACCTGCGGTTTCTACGACGAGGCGGGAGAGTTTGCCTACTTGGTTGGTCTTCCCGGCAAGAGTGGTGTCGGCGGAGGCATTGTGGCGATACATCCACTCCTCTACTCCGTGGCGGTATGGTCGCCTCGCCTAAACTCAAAGGGCAACTCCGTAATGGGAATTAAGGCATTAGAGCTGCTTACGACCGAGACAAAAGAGTCTATATTCTAACAAAAAGAGCTACCCGAAAGTAGCTCTTTTTTGTTAGAAATCAAGTCCGAAATTTATCTGCACTGCGTTGTGGAATGGAGTATTCTTTTTACCTACCAGATAGGCCACATCGAACTGCAGATGGAAGAAACGGACACCGGCACCAACACTTCCGTAAGCGATAGTCGAAGCGGTATCGGCATAGAAAATCTTAGATACATTTCCACCCGCACGCAGATAGAAGAGGCGCATCAGAGTATATTCTGCACCAAGTTTTGCCGCGAAGATATCCTCACGACTCGAAATGCCATACTTAATCTCTGTCGATATATCGAGCAGATGTGCATCCGAGAATGGCATAGAGAGCGACACTCCTACAGCAGGTGTGACTCCTGTGCAATTATACCGAGGTGCTATCGGCGCATCAAATGACAACTTACCGCCAATATTGAGTGTTGAGCCCTCCAAAAACTTCATCGGCAAACGGGAGTAAACAGTAAGGTCTGCTCCACCGCCATTGTAGTTATCATCGTCAAAAAAGTAGTTATATGTGCGGCGATAACGCGCTGTGGCTGCCAACGACACACGTTCAGAAAGTTTGTAGCCGTAAGCCAGATCAAACCTTTGAACTCCGGGACGCTTGTCGTTATAGTCATTGCGCGGCTCGGCATTAAATTGCAGACCTATTGCAATGGCGTGACGCTGTGCAAAGCGAGCATAAGCTCCACCCGCCCACATTCGATATTGGTTGTATATATCCCCCGTAAAATTGGTATAAGAGCCCGCAACCTGCACCAATTTGTACTCCATTAGCGATGCTGCTGCATTTCCAAATGTTGCAAAGGCATCTGCACGTGTAGCAACCGATGCACCACCCATAGCCGCAATACGAGCATCAGGCGTATGGTCATACAACCCCTGTGCCGATACGCTGAACGACAACAAAACCGATATTAGCGTTAGAATCTTTTTCATTTTACGGTAATTGGGATATAACTATTTGGAATGAACATTCTTCGGTATGTGAGGAAGCAAACATTCGTCATTTCTCTAATATTTTTGGTTATTTGGTGTGGCGTTTACAACGCTCTTGAGTTTGATTTGGAGGGAGCATACTTCGGTATGTGACCTTTTACACAAGGTGCAAACATTAATCTTTCCTCTAATATTTTTGGTTATTTGGCGTGGCGTTTACAACGCTCTTGAGTTTGATTTGGAGGGAGCATACTTCGGTATGTGACCTTCAAAGCAAGCTCATACAAGGAGGTAAACGCCCACCAAATAGCCAAAAATTACATATTCATACCACCACAACAGTGAATAACCTGCCCCGAAACATAGCTTGACAGGTCTGACGCAAGGAAGAGTGCGACATTAGCCACATCCTCCGGAGTACCACCACGACGGAGCGGGATAGCCTTTGCCCACTGCTCGCGTACCTCCTCAGAGAGTTTGCCGGTCATCTCTGTAATGATAAAGCCCGGAGCGATGCAGTTTGCACGAATACCACGTGAGCCCATCTCCTTTGCAATAGACTTTGCAAGGCCAATCATACCCGCCTTTGAAGCCGAATAGTTGCACTGACCTGCATTACCACTAACGCCAACAACGGATGACATATTGATAATAGAGCCACCGCGCTGACGTGCCATAATAGGTGTTACAGCGTGAACAAAGTTAAATGCCGACTTGAGATTGACATTTATAACTGCATCCCACTGCGCCTCACTCATGCGAAGCATAAGACCATCTTTGGTAATACCTGCGTTATTTACAAGGATATCTATGCGACCAAAATCCGCCATAATCTGCTCTACAACAGCGTGGCTCTGCTCAAAGTCAGCAGCGTTAGAGGCGTAAGCCTGAACACGCACGCCAAACTGCTCAAGTTCAGCTTTGGTTGCAAGAACTGTCTCTGAAAGTTCCAAATCTGTAAAGGCAATGTCAGCACCCTGCTCCGCAAATCTCATAGCAACGGCCTTGCCGATGCCCCTTCCCGCACCTGTAATAAGGGCGACTTTTCCTTCAAGTAATTTCATAACTAATAAAAATTGTCAATAAGTTTCCTGCAAATATACTCATTTTATTTGAAAATTATACCTAACTTTGAGGGTTATTTAGTCCAATTTGCAGTTATGAGTAGAGTAAAATTTGTTATAACACTCTTATTACTACCTACTTACCTCTCTGCCACAGCACAAAGTCTGAGTCTTGTGTGGCAACAGGGAGATGTGCTCGTGCGTACATCTTTTGACAACAAAGGTAAGATTGAGCAGGTAGAGAGCTCTACTATCGAGAAAATTGACACAAATAATGACAAAACAGTATATACAATCTCCACTACTGCGACGGATGGTAATGGTAATCCGATAAACATCAACACAAAAGAGAAGAGCAACTCTTTGGTTCATGAAATAGTATCGACCAACGACTATCTCCTCTTTGCAGATATGGCGAGTCTGTTCAAAAATGCACCTATCCCAGAGGATAAGGAGCTTACAATAACTACCTCAGGAGAGTTACCAACTATTCCTCGTAATCCGCAAGTAGGGGCTCTGCCAGATGCAAGTTATTGTATTACTATGAGCAGTGGTAAGATGGATATCAACCTTAAGTTCAATTACAGCAAGCGTAAGGTTGTTGGTCAGGAGGTTGTCAAGACCGAGTGTGGAGAGTTTGTCTGCTGGAAGTTTACGGATAAGATGACTTTTTCGATGCTTCTATTCAAGAAAAACTTTCTCTGCACCACTTGGATTGCCGACAATATCGGCATAGTCAAGCAGGAGATAGCAGACAACTCCGGCAAATTGATAAGTCGGGAGTGTTTGACACAATTTAATGTCGCAAACAAATAACAAACAACAATACACAAAGAGATTATGAAAGATTCACAGATTTTTGATTTGATTGCTCAGGAGCGTGGTCGTCAGACTCGCGGTATTGAGCTTATTGCATCGGAGAACTTCGTTAGCGACAGCGTTATGGCTGCTATGGGTTCAGTGCTTACAAATAAGTATGCCGAGGGTTATCCCGCAGCTCGCTATTATGGTGGTTGCGAGGTGGTTGATAAGGTTGAGAGCCTTGCTATCGAGCGCATCTGCCGCCTTTATGGTGCCGAGTATGCCAACGTACAGCCACACTCTGGTGCACAGGCAAATATGGCCGTATTTTTTGCTGTTCTCAAGCCGGGCGATACATTCCTCGGTCTGAACCTCTCACACGGTGGTCACCTCTCTCACGGCTCGGCTGTAAATATGTCGGGTACATACTTCAACGCAGTAAGCTACTCTGTTAAGGAGTGCGACGGTCGCGTAGATTATGACGAGATGGAGGCAAAGGCTATAGAGTGCAAGCCTAAGCTCATCATTGGTGGTGCCTCTGCTTACTCTCGCGAGTGGGATTATGCGCGCATGCGCGAAATTGCCGACAAGGTTGGTGCACTGCTTATGATTGATATGGCACACACTGCTGGTCTTATCGCCGCAGGTCTGCTCGAGAACCCTGTTAAGTATGCACACATCGTTACATCTACCACACACAAGACCCTGCGTGGCCCTCGTGGCGGTATTATTCTTATGGGTAAGGACTTTGACAATCCTTGGGGTCTGACAACTCCAAAGGGTGTTGTGAAGAAGATGTCACAGATTCTCAACTCTGCTGTATTCCCAGGTATTCAGGGTGGCCCGCTTGAGCACGTTATCGCAGCTAAGGCTGTTGCCTTCGGCGAGGCTCTTGAGCCATCGTTCAAGGAGTACCAGACTCAGGTTGTAAAGAACGCTCAGGCTCTTGCAGCTGCATTTACTGCACGTGGCTATAATATCATCTCCGGCGGTACTGATAACCACCTCATTCTCGTTGATCTTCGCACAAAGTTCCCTGAGCTTACAGGTAAGGTTGCAGAGAAGGCGTTGGTTGCCGCTGATATTACAACCAACAAGAATATGGTGCCTTTTGATTCTCGTTCTGCATTCCAGACCTCTGGTCTGCGTTTCGGTACCCCAGCAATCACAACTCGTGGTGTGAAGGAGGATCAGATGGAGGTTATCGTATCTCTTATCGACCGCGTACTTGCAGACCCTGAGAATGAGGCAAATATTGCTACTGTTCGTGCAGAGGTAAATGCGATGATGGAGAAATATCCACTCTTTGCATGGTAGAGGTTATCGATTTTCTCAATCGATTGAGCCAAAATAACAACCGCGAGTGGTTTGCAGACCACAAATCGGAGTATAAGGCTCTCGAAAAAAGGCTTAAGGAGTTTGCGGCGAAGCTAATCAACGGCATCGCCGCATTCGACCCCTCTGTGGCAGGGCTAACGGTTGCCGATTGTACATATCGTATCTACCGCGACATCCGTTTCAGCCATGACAAAAGCCCGTATAAGACTTGGTCAGGCATCTTCATCGCCCCACACGGCAAAAAGGCGGGATATGCAGGTTACTATATCCACTTTGAAGGCGCAGGCTGTTTCCTCTTTGCAGGCTCTCACTGCCCTGAGCCGATAGTTCTCAAGAGTATTCGCGAGGAGATTTTGGATAATGGCGATGCTATGCTGGCAGCTATAGAGGCGACAAATGGCTTTACCCTTGTTCGCGACAATACTCTCAAGCGCACGCCAAAGGATTTCCCGACAGGTCACAAGCACGATGAGCTGCTGCGCCTTAAGGACTTTGGTATTGAGAAGCCAATCGACATTTCGCAATTTGAGAGCGACGATGCACTACTTACAGCGGTGCTAAATGACTTTCGATCGACCTACACACTTGTAGATATTCTCAATCGGGCTGTAAATTACGCCTACGAGGAGATGATGTAATAAAATAAGAAGCGTGCTAAAAACACGCTTCTTATTTTTTGTCATAAATCGCTATTCGACGTACAGCACCAAGCCCTTCAGATATTCGCCCTCGGGGTGATAGATATTTATCGGATGGTCGGTCGGTTGAGTGAGTTGGTGGAGGATGCGCACCTTACGACCTGCGATAGCTGCTGCGGTAAAGACCGTAGTGCGGAACAGCTCTTTAGAGACTGCCTGCGAGCAGGAGAATGTGAAGAGAATACCGCCACTTTTAATCTGCGACAACGCTCTGGCATTGAGACGTTTATAGCCCTGCATAGCATTTCCGAGCACCTTATGATGCTTTGCAAATGCAGGCGGGTCGAGGATAATCATATCGTACTTATCGCCAATATCTTTCAGATACTCGACAGCATCGCAAGCAAGTGAGCTGTGCGGTGCATCCTCGCCAAAATTGAGTTTTATATTCTCATCGACAAGGCGAATTGCCCTCTCCGAGGCATCTATCGAGCAGACCTCCTTCGCGCCTCCCGCAAGAGCATAGACCGAGAAACCGCCTGTGTAGCAGAAGGTATTGAGCACCGTTCTTCCTGCGGCGTATCTACCGACAAGCTCGCGATTGAAACGCTGGTCAATAAAGAAGCCGGTCTTCTGACCCTCCTCCCAATTTACGAGGAACTTATGACCATTCTCAAGCACCACATTATCCCTATCTGCCGAGCCGTATAGGTAGCCATCCACGGGGTTAAGATTTGCCTTGAATGGCACGGTTTGGGAGCTCTTGTCATAGACAGCGGTGATTTTATCGCCAAATACGGCAACAATCGCCTCGGCAATCTGCTGACGTGAGCGATACATACCCACCGAGTGGCACTGCACAACCGCCACGCTGCCATAAATATCGACAACAAGACCCGGCAGATTGTCGCCCTCGCCGTGAATAAGTCGGTAGCAGGTGGTATGCTCGCACTCTGTAAGGCCGAGAGTGCGGCGAACATCGTACGCACTTGCAATGCGCTGCTGCCACCACGCCGCATCTATCTGCTGCTGCTCGAACGAGAGCACTCGCACAGCGATAGAGCCTATCTGATAGTGTCCGCGCGCAAGGAAATCGCCCTTTGCAGAGTATAAATCGACAATATCGCCCTCGGCAAGAGAGTCCGCGTTCTCAATATTGTAAATCGCACCCGAGAATATCCACGGATGACGGCGCTGCAAAGACTCCTCCTTACCTCTGCGTAAAAATATCTTAGTTATAGCCATAATCTTCTTATTTTATACAAAGGTAGTGTTTTTCTCCCAAATCGCAAAAATATCGATTATAACCGTTGGGGTATTACCTTTTTTTGACTACCTTTGTGAAGACATTATCACATTTATTTACAATTCGTTACAACAATAATAAACATATAGATACAAATTACTATGAAGAAACTATTTCTTTTATTGGCTACGGTGGCTATGTTTGCCACAGCTTGTACCGAGGGTCCTGCGTTTACGCCTGGGAATAAGAGCGATTATGTTATTTACTACACATCTTCCAATGGGAATATTATTGAGCCCCATAAACCAGATGGTTTCGGTGCGAATATAATTAGTAATAAATACGAAGATGGTCAAGGTACGTTACTATTCGATGCCCCTGTTACTTCGATTGGAGGGAGTGCATTCTATAAGTGCACCTCGCTGACAAGTGTAACAATTCCGGATAGTGTTACTTCGATTGGAGTTGATGCATTCTATGGTTGCGCCTCGCTGACAAGTGTATATATAACTGATATCGCTGCTTGGTGTAATATTTCATTTGGCATATATTCAAATCCATTACGTTATGCAGGAAATCTATACCTAAATAATGAGTTGGTAACTGATTTGATAATCCCCGATGGTGTTACAAAGATTGGTAGTTATGCATTCTATAATTGCGACTCGCTGACAAGTGTTACAATCCCGGATAGCGTTACTTCGATTGGAGGTTCTGCATTCAGTGGTTGCACCTCGCTGACAAGTGTAACAATGCCCGATAGCGTTACTTCGATTGGAGAGTATGCATTCTATTATTGCGACTCGCTGACAAGTGTAACAATTCCCGATAGCGTTACTTCGATTGGAAAGTATGCATTCAGTAATTGCGACTCGCTGACAAGTGTTACAATCGGCAATAGCGTTACTAAGATTGGAGCTTGGGCATTCAATGACTGCACCTCGCTGACAAGTGTAACAATTCCTGATAGTGTTACTTCGATTGGTAGTTATGCATTCTATGGTTGCGCGTCTCTTACATCATTTTATGGCAAATTTTCGTCAGAAGACAAATGCTGTCTTATAGTGGATAGTACATTAGTAGCATTTGCTCCTGCTTGTGGTAAAACATCCTATATCATTCCCGACAGTGTAACTTCGATTGGAGATTGGGTATTCTGTGGTTGCGACTCGCTGACAAGCGTAACAATTCCCGATAGCGTTACTTCGATTGGAGAGGATGCATTCAATAGTTGCGACTCGCTGACAAATGTAACTATTCCCGATAGCGTTACTAAGATTGGAGCTTGGGCATTCAATGACTGCACCTCGCTGACAAGTGTAACAATTCCCGATAGTGTTTCCTCTATTGGAAATGGTGCATTCTCTGGCTGCACTTCGATTACAGCATTTTATGGTAAATTTTCGTCAGAAGACAAATGCTGTCTTATAGTGGATAGTACATTAGTAGCATTTGCTCCTGCTTGTGGCAAAATATCCTATATCATCCCCGATTACATTACTGCAATTGGAGTTTATGCATTCTCTGATTGTACCTCGCTGACAAATGTAACTATTCCCGATAGTGTTACTTCGATTGGAAATTATGCATTCTCTTGTTGCACCTCGCTGACAAGTGTATATTGCAAGCCGACAACGCCGCCGGCAGGTGGTTCAGGGATGTTCTCTTACAACGCTTCTGGTCGTAAGATTTACGTTCCGCGAGCGTCGGTAGATGCGTATAAATCAGCATCATATTGGAGTACCTATTCTTCATATATCGTCGGCTACGACTTCTAAGATAGGTTTTGGGATATAGCTTAGCCTATTAAAGAGTTGTCTAAACCGCATCTTTGCTCAAGATGCGGTTTTTTATTACCTTTGCGAAAAATTTCAAAAGATGAAGAAACTGACACTTATAATTATTCTCTGCATTGGTGCATATCTATACTACAGCAACGACACAAACTCGGCAAATGCATCTGCACAGAGTCAAGTTGAGGAGGAGGCTGTTACAGCCGATACCGTCGCGTATGACACTCGTTGGAGCGAGCTACCGGAGAGGATTGAGGGCGACTTTCTCAAGCACAAGACCTACTACACTACCCTATCAGACGGCAGTCGCGTACGCAACTACTCTATCTGTTACGACACGCGCAAGATGGTCTCGCTTTGGGTGGCATATCCATTGCACAAGGTCTATACAACTCCGAAGATTGACCGCACAGATGCGTGGGCGTATGATGATGCCGTAACGACATATGGCGAAGGTGGTTACGACATTATCGGCTACGAGATTACAGAGCCGAAGATTGAGCAATATTTCCAGCCAAATGTCAAGGCGGGCGGTTTCAACGATGGCGAAAATCGCAAGCTTGACCGCGGGCACATGCTCCCCTCGGCCTCTCGTTACAACTCATGGCAGACCAATGCGCAGACCTTCTATGCAACAAACATCTTCCCACAGAGTGCCCGCCTAAATCAGCAGAGTTGGTCGGATGTAGAGGATGACACTCGCAAAAGTATGTGCGCTGACACCCTCTATGTGGTTGTGGGTACGCTATTTGAGAGTCCGAAGAGATTCTGCAGTCGCGGTCGCAACATCGCTTGGCCGTCACACTGCTACAAACTACTCCTCCGCACCCGCAGCGGCAATACAGGCAAGAGCATTGCACAGATAACCGACCCGAACGAACTGATGGCGATTGGTTTTCTCTTCGAGAACTCTTCGGAGGGTAACATCGCCCCATCCGAGGCTGTGGTATCTATCGCCGAGGTAGAGGCTCGAAGCGGATTAAAATTCTTCCCTACACTCAACCCTACTATCGAAAAAGCGGTAAAAGAGCAAAAAAATATCGCCGATTGGAGTGCTTTCCGATAGAAAAGTATTGCTAATCCGACTTAATTCGCTATCTTTGCGCATTGATTTGTAAATATTAGACAGTTCGTTCTTATGTTAAGTAGAAGAATATTGCGAGTAAAGGTTGCCAAGGCTGTGTATGCCCACCTTCAGACAGAGTGTGATAACATCCCCGCAACCGAGAAGAACCTCATAGCCTCAATAGATAAGGCGTATGACCTATATTTCCACATGCTCTCATTGCTCCCCGAGTTGGTGCGTTATGCCGAGGCTCGTCAGGAGATTGCCCGCAACAAGATGCTTGCTACTTATGAAGACCTCAATCCTAATCGCAAGTTTGTAGAGAACGTGGCTATCGAGCGCATCGACAGCTGTGAGGCTATTGCTGCATATTGCAAGAAGAAGGGTCTGAAGTGGTCTGAAAATCAAGACCTTATCAAGAACATCTACACCTCTCTGCAGGAGCAGTCTTTCTACAAGAAATATATGGAGAATCCTTCGCGTTCACTGCGCGAGGACGCCGAATTGGCTGCAAATATTTTCCTCAATATTTTGGAGCAGAATGAGCTTCTGGAGAGCGTTTTGGAGGACCAGTCTATCCTTTGGGCAGACGATTTGGGATATATCCTTACCATGACTGCCAGAACCATGTCGTCTATGCGCGAGAGTCACGAGCAGGTCAAGTTACTGCCTAAGTTCAAGAGTGATGAAGACCTCGACTTTGCAAAGCAGTTGCTGCGTGAGTCTATCATCCACTTTGCAGACAACCGCACACTTATTGACAACCACACAAACAACTGGGATGTGGAGCGTCTGGCACTGATGGATATTGTCATCCTGACCGTAGCTATCTCTGAGGCTAAGAGTTTTGCCTCTATCCCTGTCAAGGTGACTATGAACGAGTATATCGACATTGCCAAATACTACTCTACCCCTGCCAGCAGCACATTTATCAACGGTGTGCTTGACAAGATTGTCACACGAGGTCTTGAGGAGGGTTGGATATTCAAAACGGGCAAAGGTCTGCTCTAATAGGGATATTAGTTTTTCAAGCGCAATTTTTTCACTATATTTGTAGATATTTTTAACAACTAAAACTGAATAGATTATGATTACAATGTTACAGGCAGCTGCTGCACAGCAACCACAGGGTGCAGGCTGGACTTTCTGGGTTATGATTGGTGCTATGATTCTTATTATGTGGCTCTTTATGTGGCGCCCTGAGTCAAAGCGCAGAAAGCAGATGCAGGAGTTTATTGCAAACCTCAAGAAGGGCGATAAGGTTATCACTGCCGGTGGTATCCACGCTGTAGTTAAGGAGGTTAAGGAGACTACACTTCTTATCGAGGTTGATAGCAACGTCACTCTCCGTATCGAGAAAAATATGGTTGTTGCAGACCCATCTGCTCAGCAGGTAGAGGATAAGAAATAAGGTTTATTTATTGCAAAACCTAATAGAAATGGCTGTAAAGAGCAATATCTACTACACTTCAGGTACCTGTTCACAGGCGATACTTACCGAGATTGACGGCGATACTATTGTGCGCGTGCAGTTTGTCGGGGGTTGCAGTGGCAACACCCAAGCAGTAGCTGCACTTGTCGCCGGAATGAAGATTTCGGAGGCTGTACAGAGGCTGCAAGGCATCGACTGCGCAGGTCGTGGTACATCTTGCCCCGATCAGCTCGCCAAAGCTCTGCTAAAGATAGCAAACGAGTAAGGCTTTTACCTTTCGGTATCAAGAGTGTCCTTCGGGGCACTCTTTTTGTTAGTGGTTAGCTAAAAATCTACCACTATGAAAATCAATACCGGTAAAGGGCAAATATCCCTAATTACACTTATTGCCATCTGGTCAGTATCGGCAGTAACCTCTCTGCCGGGGCTGGCAGTATCGCCAATTTTAGGCGATATGAACAACATCTTTCCCAAGGCGTCAGACCTTGAAATTCAGATGCTTACATCGCTTCCAAGCCTGTTGATTATCCCCTTTGTACTACTTGCGGGACACCTCTCCACAGGGCGAAATAAGCTGACTATACTCTTCGAGGGTCTGATAATATTTACCCTCTGCGGAGTGGCGTGTCTGCTTGCCAAAAACATGACTGCGCTCATCATCGCAAGCTCAATTCTCGGCATAGGTGCAGGTATGATTATTCCTCTCTCGACGGGTCTTGTGGTCGATTATTTTACGGGAAATATTCGAGTACAGCAACTCGGTTATAGCTCGGCAATCAACAACCTTACACTTGTCGCAGCAACAGCTCTGACAGGCTATGTTGCCGATATAAATTGGCACCTATCATTTTTGGTCTATCTGCTGCCTGGTATATCCTTATTACTCTGCCTTGTTCTTCGCCGTGAAAGCCCCGCTGCCGAGCCGGAGCATAGTGACCAATACAAACAGACGACTATCAATCGCCGCCACCTGACAGTACTTACCATCTTCTACTTTATCATCACCTATATCAGCTTGGTGATAACATTTGATATAGCCTTCCTTTTTGAAAAGTATAAAATCAGTCAGCACCTTGCAGGAATAAGCATTTCACTCTTCTTCCTCGCCATTATGTTACCCGGACTATTCCTCAACAGAATTATCTCTGTAACTCGCTCATACACAAATGCTTTATCTGCACTAATAATAGCTATCGGATTGCTTATTTTATCACTCTGTAAGAGCCCTACCCTTCTGATTTTCGGCGTGATTTTAGTAGGTTTTGGCTACGGAATAATGCAGCCTCTCATATACGATAAAGCGGCAATTATTGCGCCGCCACAGTTGGCTACCAAAGCCCTTTCGATTGTCATGGCGGCCAACTATACGGCGATTATTCTCTGTCCGTTTATCATCAACGCTGCCCGAAAATTATTTGCAAATCAGACCGAACAATTTGGATTTTTATTTAACGGAGTGTTGGCTGCTATAGTGACCTTGATAGCTTTTATGGGCAAAAAAGATTTTGCATTGGGGCTTGATAGTTCCTACTATTCGAAATAAATTTACAATAAGAGTGTTGAAAATAGCGGATTTTTCAACGCTCTTCTTTTTATTTTGCACTTTATTTTGTATCTTTGGGCGCTAAATATATATAAATATGGATATCAAGTCTTTGACTCAGCCGATGTTCTCCCTCAAGTGGTGGAGCTCGTGGTTTTTTATTCTTTTGGGCTGCACTTTACTTGCAGCCGGCTATGTATATTTCATTAGCCCGTACAACATTGTTCCGGGTGGTGTATATGGTGCAAGTATCGTGTTACACAACATCTTCCCGGGTGTGCAGGTAGGTACGTTCGGTTATATGTTCGATATTCCGCTGCTCATCATGGCGTTCTTGATATTTGGTAGCAAGTTTGGTAGTCGAACCATCGTAGCTGCGCTCTATACGCCTGGATGTATGAACCTCATCACCAAGCTCAGTTTCCCTACCGAGGAGGCTATGCGCAACCTCGACCCATCACAGATGCTTGGCGGTATCCTCGACCTGTCTGACCACCTTATGCTCGCCTCATTTATCGGCTCCGTATTCCTCGGCGTCGGTGTTGGTCTTGTAGTACGTCAGCAGGCAACCACAGGTGGTACTGATATCGTTGCAATGATGATTCAGAAATATTTCCACATTGGTTTCTCCAATGCTGTACTTATTGCCGACTCGGTAGTAGTGCTTTCGGGTCTGCTCGTTATCGGTTTTGGTATCGGTACAGGAGAGCCTGATCCACAGGGCTGGTTGCTCTCGCTCTACTCGCTGATTACCATCTATGTCACTTCACGTGTTTTGGCTTATACAATCAACGGTGCTTCATACAACAAACTGATTTTTATCATCCTCAACAAGCATAACGAGGTGCTTAAGGACTTTATCCTCAAGGATCTCGACCGCTCGGCAACATATATTCAGTCTCGCGGTATGTACTCGAATGATGAGAAGGAGATGATCTTCCTTGTTGTGCCAAATAAAGATGTACCACTTGTTCAGAGCACTATTCACGAGCTTGACCCAACTGCATTTATTGTAGTTACAGATGCATACGACACCTTTGGTGAGGGCTTCAAACCACTCCCTTCAAAGGATGAAATTCAGAATATCTAATAATGATTGAGATAAATTCATTGCGCCCTCTTACAGGAGAGGGCAAGAGACTCTTTATAGAGACATACGGCTGCCAAATGAATGCCGGTGATAGCGAGATTGTCGTATCCATTATGCAGGATAACGGCTATCGCTATACCGAGGATGTCAATGAGGCAGATATTATACTTATCAACACCTGCTCTATTCGCGATAACGCCGAGCAGCGTATCTGGGGTCGCCTATCTGCAATGCGCCAGCTTAAGAAGCGTAAGCCGTCACTCATTGTCGGTGTTATCGGTTGCATGGCAGAGCGTCTTAAGGAGCAGCTTATCGAGAAGGGCACGGGCGTAGATATTGTTGCAGGTCCCGACTCTTACCGTTCACTTCCGGAGTTGGCACGCACTGCTGAGGATGGCAGCAAGGGCATCAATGTAGAGCTCTCCAAGGAGGAGACCTATGCAGAGATTGCCCCTGTGCGTCTTGATCGCAATGGCGTTAGTGCCTTTATCGCCATTATGCGTGGTTGTAACAACTACTGCGCTTACTGCGTAGTGCCTTACACACGCGGTATCGAGCGTAGCCGCGACCCTCAGACCATTGTTGCCGAGGCTCGCACGCTGTTTGAGAATGGCTACCGCGAGGTTACTCTGCTTGGACAGAATGTGAACTCATACAGCTATGGCGAAGTTGGTTTCCCTGAGCTGATGGCTATGGTTGCCCAGATATCGCCACTGCTGCGCGTACGATTTGCAACCTCACATCCAAAAGATATTTCAGACCGCCTTTTGGAGGTGATGGCAAGTTACGACAACATCTGTAAGGCAATTCATCTGCCTGCACAGAGCGGCAGCAATGAGATGCTCAAGAAGATGAACAGAAAATATACCCGTGAGTGGTATCTTGAGCGTATTGCAGCTATTCGTCGCTATATGCCCGACTGCGCAATCACTACAGACCTCATTGCAGGCTTCTGTGGCGAGACACTTGAGGATCATCAGGCAACGCTCTCGCTTATGCGCGAGGTGGGATACGCTTCGGCATTTATGTTCAAGTACTCTGAGCGCCCGGGAACATTCTCGGCTCGTCACTTTGCCGATGATATTGCAGACGAGGAGAAGACCCGTCGTCTAAATGAGATTATCGCCCTGCAAAATCAGCTCTCTGTAGAGTCAAACGAGGCTGAGGTGGGTCTGATTCGCCAAGTACTTGTCGAGGGTACATCGAAGCGTAGTGAGGAGCAGTTGTGCGGCCGCACATCGCAGAATAAGATGGTGGTCTTTGACAGAGGTAACCACAGCGCAGGCGACTATGTAACAGTAAAGATTACAGGTTGTTCATCTGCAACACTTTTTGGAGAAGAGATTTTTGAATAAGATATTAAAATAAACAGAGAATATGGCATTACAATGTGGCATTGTCGGACTTCCAAATGTCGGCAAATCAACACTTTTCAACTGTCTGTCGAATGCAAAGGCGCAGTCGGCAAACTTCCCTTTCTGTACTATCGAGCCTAATGTAGGCGTTATTACCGTACCTGACGAGCGTCTTATCAAGCTCGCAGAGATAGATAATCCAAAGCGAGTTATCCCTACCACTATCGAGATTGTCGATATCGCCGGTCTTGTTAAGGGTGCATCTAAGGGTGAGGGTCTTGGTAATAAGTTCCTTGCAAATATCCGCAACACCAATGCTATTATCCACGTACTGCGCTGCTTTGAGGATGGTAACATCACCCACGTTGATGGCAGCGTGGATCCGGTTCGTGATAAGGGCGTTATCGACACCGAGCTTCAGCTCAAGGACCTTGAGACCGTCGAGAACCGCATCGCCAAGGTTGCCAAGCAGGCTCAGACAGGTGGCGATAAGATTGCAAAGCGTCAGTATGACATTCTTATCCGTTACAAGGAGGCTCTGGAGCAGGGTCTGTCTGCTCGCACCGTTGAGCTTGACAAGGAGGAGCGTAAGGTAGTTCAGGATCTCAATCTGCTCACCGATAAACCCGTTCTCTACCTGTGTAATGTAGATGAAAAGAGTGCTGTGAGCGGCAATAAGTACACCGAGGCTGTAGCAGAGGCTATTAAGGATGAGAATGCCGAAATGCTTATCGTTGCAGCGGCTACCGAGGCAGATATTGCCGAGCTTGAGAGCTACGAGGAGCGTCAGATGTTCCTTGAGGATATGGGTCTTACCGAGTCAGGCGTAAGTCGTCTTATCAAGGCTGCTTACAAGTTGCTCAACCTTGAGACCTTCTTCACAACAGGTGCAGACGAGTCACGCGCGTGGACTTACGTTCGCGGTGCATAGGCTCCGCAGGCTGCAGGAACTATCCACACAGACTTCGAGAAGGGCTTTATCCGCGCAGAGGTTATCAAGTATGATGACTATGTTGCACTCGGCTCTGAGAAGGCTTGCCGTGACGTTGGTAAGATTGGCATTGAGGGTAAGGAGTATGTTGTGCAGGATGGCGACATTATGCACTTCCTTTTCAATGTATAAAACGTATTTTAAGTTACTATTAACCCCGAGAAAGAGTCTATCTTTGCAGTTATGTTTACACTTGCAGCATACAACACATTCCTTATCGTTATGGCAGCTATTGCCGTAGTGGTATTTATTGCGCTATACTTTGTCGATGCCGGATATGGTTACCTCTTCAATCCGAAGTTCGGTTTCCCAATACCAAACCGCGTTGCGTGGGTACTTATGGAGTGTCCGGTATTTATTATAATGACAATACTTTGGTGGTTGTCTGACGTTCGTTTTGAGGTGGCTCCGCTTGTGCTGTTCCTCATCTTCCAGACCCACTATTTCCAGCGCTCGTTTATCTTCCCGCTCCTTATCCGTGGCAACTCAAAGATGCCATTTGGTATAATGCTTATGGGTATGGTCTTCAACTCTCTTAACGCATTGATGCAGGGCGGTTGGATATTCTATTTAGCACCAAAGCAGGGATATTATGACGGTTGGATGTGCAAGCCTTACATCTATATCGGCGCTGCAATATGGCTCGCAGGTTTTATAATCAATATTCACTCCGATTATATCATCCGCCATCTTCGTAAGCCGGGAGATACAAAGCACTACATTCCAAAGGGTGGTATGTTCCGTTATGTATCATCGGCAAACTACTTCGGAGAGTTCACCGAGTGGGTTGGCTTTGCTGTTGCAAGCTGGTCTTGGGCAGGAGTTGTCTTTGCACTTTGGACCTTTGCAAACCTCGGACCTCGCGCTGCTGCACTCTATAAGCGTTATGAGAGTGAGTTTGGCGAGGAGTTTACATCGCTCAACCGAAAGAGAATAATTCCGTTTATATACTAAAACAAACAGAGATATGAAGAATCTTGACGATTCAAAGCTTTTTACCCCGTATAAAATGGGTCCCGTAACTCTCCGCAACCGAGTAATTCGCTCGGCAGCGTTCGAGAGTATGGGTAAGGATTTTGCCCCAACGCAGGATTTGAAAGAGTACCACGTCAGCGTTGCTCGTGGCGGTGTGGGTATGACTACCCTTGCTTACGCTTCGATAAACCGTAGTGGTGTATCATTCAACTCCCAGCTTTGGCTGCGTGATGAGATTGTACCGCAACTCAAGGATATTACCGATGCCGTTCACGCAGAGGGTGCAGCCGTAGGTATTCAGATTGGTCACTGCGGAAATATGACCCATTGGTCAACCGCGGGCTCGTTCCCTGTATCTGCATCAAATGGTTTTAACCTCTACTCGCCAACATTCCACCGCCGAATGAGCCACGCAGAGATTGCTCAGACAGCTAAGGACTTCGGCAAGGCGGTATATACTGCTCACGAGGCCGGTTTTGATAGTGTAGAGGTGCACGCAGGTCACGGCTACCTTATCTCGCAGTTCCTTTCGCCATGGACAAACCGTCGCCGTGACGAGTTTGGCGGCTCGCTTGAGAACCGTATGCGCTTTATGAAGATGTGCCTTACCGAAGTTATGGAGGCTGCTGCAAAGTGTAATATGGCTGTTCTTGTCAAGCACAATATGGAGGATGGTTTCAAGAGCGGTATTCAGATTCCTGAGAGCCTTGAGATTGCCAAGGAGATTGAGAAGTTTGGTGTAAACGGCATTGTACTCTCTTCCGGTTTCGTTTCTCGTGCCCCTATGGCAGTTATGCGCGGTCGCATCCCTACAAAGACCATGAGCTACTATATGGGTTGGAACGAGTGGTTGCAGAAGATTGTAGTAGATCTGTTCGGCAAGTGGCTCATTACAGACTATGAGTTTGAGGAGTGCTTCTTCCTTGAGAATGCAAAGAAGTTCCGCGCCGAGCTTAAGGGTCCGCTGGTATATGTAGGCGGTCTGGTATCTCGCGAGGGTATCGAGAAGGTACTTGATGAGGGATTTGAGATGGTACAGATGGCCCGTGCTCTTGTAAATGACCCAGCCTTTGTAAATAAACTCAAGGAGGGTGACTTTACAACCCGTGCAGGTTGCGACCACCGCGACTACTGCATCGCCCGTATGTACTCAGACAAGATGATTTGTTGTCACAACTGCACTGAGCATATCCCTGACAAGATATGGAAAGAGCTGAGCAAGATAAAGTAGTATGAAAAAGTGTGGACAGATAGCCAAAGGCACTAAGACAGCCATCGTTACCGGTGCTTCAACAGGCATTGGTCGCTGCTACGCTGAGCGACTTGCTATGTTAGGGTACAACCTTATCATCATCAGCCGCGACAATAAGCTTTTAGAGGAGTTGGCGGAGCAGTTAGAGGCTAAAAATGGTGTTAAAGTTCGTGCATTAGCCAAAGACCTTGCAACAGTCTCCGCTGCAAAGGAGTTGTTTGATTGGACAAAGAGCGAGGGCTACGTTATTGATGTATTGATTAACAACGCGGGTATGTTCTCATTCTGTGATGTTCTCAACACCCCCGATGAGCGTTTTGTAGAGACTATCACTCTGCACGACATTACCAATACTTTACTCTGCAAATATTTTGCAGCAGATATGGCAAGTCGTGGCGGCGGATATATCCTCAATATGTCCTCATACTCAATCTGGATGCCATGGCCCGGTCTATCACTCTACAGCGCAAGCAAAGCCTATTTGAAGTCATTCTCTATAGCCTTTGCAAAGGAGGTGCGAGATAAGGGCGTCTATGTCACTGCTGTCTGCCCTGCCGGCATTGCTACAGATCTTTATGGTCTGAGCAAGAAGTGGCAGAAGATTGGTCTGAAAATACACGCACTCTCTACACCGAAATTCTGCGCTCGTCGTGGTCTGAATAGCATGTTCAAGCGTCGTCGTTGCGTAGTGCCTGATTGGTGGATGCGTCTGCTTATTCCTCTGTTGCAGTATCTGCCGATGTTTATCCTTAAATGGATTCGCAACTTCACATATAAGTGGCAGAAGTAGATTTTTTAATGCAAAAGGGGCCGCAAAGGCTCCTTTTTTGAATAAAACTTAATACTATGACAAAACTTTTTAGATTTACCACAGTTTTCGCAGCCTTTATGTTCCTTGTGGCTTGTGGTGGTGGCGAGAATATTGGTAGTGGCAATGAGAACAACCCCGATCCGGAGATACCTGCAGAGAAGTCTCCATTTAGGGTCGAGGTGCTCGATATCACAGCCACTGCAGCACGTGTATCGGTATTTCCAACTGAGAAAAAGGCGAAGTACTACTTTGATATTCTGCAAGCCAATTACTACAATGAGTATAACGAGCAGTTTGGTTTTCAGCGCTTTATCGACAACACCATCAATAGTCTGATGAAGGCTAACTCTATGACTAAGGAGGATGTTCTGAGCCGTATTCTCTCTGTTGGTGATGACTCTTACGGTTTTACGACTCTCAAGGCCGATAGCGAGTACTATGCCGTTGCTATGGGTATTGACGAGAGTGGTATGATTACCACTAAAATTGTCGCTGTCCCATTCAAAACCGAGGCAGCAAAGCAGTCTGACAACACATTTAATATGCAGGTTAGCGGCATCACATACAACGGTGCAAGTTACACCGTCACCCCGACTAACAAAACCGACAAATATGTCCTTATTCCGTGGAATAAGCCAATTGTCGATCAGTTGGGCGATAAGTTTATCGAGCACTGCTTGAATACTCGCAGCGATATTGAGGATTATGTTGTTTCAGGTGTTCAACAGGGTCGTTTGGATAGCTGTGTTCCGGGCCGAGATTACTATTTGGTGGCCTTTGGTTACGAGGGGGGTCTTGCAACTACCACTCTGGAGAAGGTAGCATTTACCACAAAAATCGGCAGCAATCCTGCTGAGTGTACCTTTACATTTGCCGTGAGCAATATTCAGTACGACCGCGCAGATATGACCGTTACCCCATCGGCAAAGCATATTCCTTTCTTCTGGAATGTTGTTGAGAAGAACTACTATAATGACCTTGTCAGCCGGGTTGGAGCTACGGAGGCGATGAAGAGTGTTCTTGCCGATACTATGAAGCCTTTTGCTGCCGATTTTGGCAATCTGCACGACGCGCTGGAGATGATTACCTCATATAGCGATGTAAACATTGAGGGTACAACCTACGGCCTTGCGCAGGGTACTGAGTATATCCCGTGGGCAGTAGTTATCGATAATGAGGGCAATGCTGCCGCTGAGTTTGTTATGGGCGAGAGCTTTACCACCAAGTCTGACATTGTTGCCGAGTGCAAAGTCACCGTTAAGGGTAGCTGGGAGACAGGTAGCGACGGCAAGGCTGTGCTTATCTCTACCGTCACACCTGATAACAAGTGCGCAGGTTTCTATAATGTCATCTTCCAGGGCGATTTGAGCGGCGCATCACGTCAAAGCCTGCTCAATAATATCATTCGCGACAGCTACTTCAAAAACCTCAACCCTTGCATATTCGACAAATGTGCTTGGAATCAAGTCGTGACTGCCGTAGCCGTAGGCTTCGATACTGATGGCAACTTCGGCGAAATAGCCATTGACGTCTTTACCCCAACAAAGGAGTAGAAAAACTATACTTTCACAACAACAGGCGTATGTGACATACGCCTGTTGTTTGTTTTTATAGAGAAACACCCATCTATAAAATTGCTTTTTAATATATAAAATAGTACCTTTGCGACAGTTTTAGGTTAAGGTTAAATATTTTTCGATATGGATTGGTTAGTAAATCTATTTACATCTAATTCGATTGCCCACGCTGTACTGATTTTAGGTCTTACAATTGCAGTGGGTCTTTTGCTGGGTCGAATAAAGTTCGGTTCGGTATCTTTGGGTATCACATGGGTACTCTTTGTCGGCATTTTACTCTCGCACTTTGGGTTGGGCATTGATGAGCAGATTTGTCACTTTGTCAAGGAGTTTGGACTCATCCTCTTTGTCTATTCGATTGGTCTGCAGGTTGGTCCGGGTTTCTTCTCCTCACTTAAGGAGGGTGGCGTGACGCTTAACTCGCTGGCGGTGCTGATTATTCTGCTCGGCTGTACTACTTGTTATGTGATACATTTAGTTACAGGAGAGGATCTTACAACGATGATTGGCGTACTCTCTGGCGCTGTAACCAACACCCCTGGTCTTGGTGCCGCACAGCAGACCGTAGCCGATACTATTGCCAACAGCGGTGTAGCCTCACATATTACCAACAAGCTTGCATCAGCCTATGCAGTTGCCTATCCTCTTGGTGTTGTGGGTATTATCGTGTCGATGATTATTATCCGACAAATCTTCCGCGTAAAGATTGAGCGAGAGAAGGTACTCGCCGAGCGCAACAATGCTCCGAAGACTGTTCGTATTGATTTGAAGGTGTCAAATAAGGGTATTATCGGCAAGCGCATTGAGGATATTGCCACTATAACCCGCAGCAAGTTTGTCGTTGCACGTATGATTCGTGACGGCAAGCAGCAGATTGTTGCAGGCGACACAGAGCTCCACGAGGGCGATATTCTGCGCGTAGTTATAGGCAATCGCGATGTTGAGCTGGTGCAGTCGCTCATCGGTGAGAGCGTACAGATTGACGACAAAGAGTGGCAGACTTCAGCATCACACCTCGAAAAGCGCCGTATTCTTGTCACAAAGTCGGGTATTAACGGTAAGCACATCTCTGACCTGCACATCCGCGAGAACTACAACGTAACCATCACACGCGTTGTGCGTGCAGGTATCGAGCTGGTAGCAACTTACGAGCTTCGTCTGCAAATGGGAGACGTTGTGGTGGTTGTAGGTCGTAAGAATGATCTGGATCAGGTGGCTGCAATCCTCGGTAACTCCGTTCATCGTCTTGACCACCCGAATTTGCTGCCTATCTTTATCGGTATCTTCCTCGGCGTATTGCTCGGCTCTATTCCTATTATGCTCCCGGGAGTGCCGCTGCCTGTAAAGCTCGGTCTTGCTGGTGGTCCGCTGATTGTAGCGATACTTATGGCTCGCTATGGTCCAAATTATAAGCTGGTAACCTTTACCACCAATAGTGCCAATATGATGATACGAGAGATAGGTATCTCGCTCTTCTTGGCCGCTGTAGGTCTTGGTGCCGGCGAGGGTTTTGCCTCTGCAATCGCAGGTGGTGGTTATTGGTGGATTCTCTATGGAGTAGTAATTACTATGCTGCCGCTGCTTATCGTGGGCGTAGTTGCTCGTAAGGTGTGCAAATACGACTACTTTACAATTATGGGACTTATGTCAGGCGCGATGACCGATCCACCGGCACTTGCCTATGCAAACTCCGTTTCATCGTCTAATGACCGCTCAGCAGTCGCCTACGCTACGGTCTATCCACTGACGATGTTCCTGAGAATCTTCACAGCACAGATACTTGCACTCATAGCACTATCATAAACAAAAAAACTGAAAGCAGACCGCTTTCAGTTTTTTTATTTCTCTACTAAAATCCCAACTCATAGTGCATCACACACTCGGCAACGCCATTGCCATCATAATCAAAATGTTCACAGGCAAACTGACCCAAAGGCATCTCTTTCACATCTGTACCATTTCCGGCATAGAATACTTTTGGTGCAGGTCGTTTCTTGAATGTATCTATATGCTCTGCGCGTTCAATCCATAGGTCTGTCCATCCGTCTAACCCCTCCGGATAGTTTCTGTGAGTCCCTTTACCTTTACCGGAAAGTAGCGTATAAATCTCATAATAATCACGCTTTGTCCGTTCTGATAGTGCCGGCACCCAATCGGCATCGTGATTCTTGATAAAACTAAGTCTTACATAGACCGACATCTCGCCACTTTTACGGTCTTTAATAAAGAGTAATGTAGTCTTTGAAATCGCACTGACAAGGTTTGAATCTTTGTCCTTATATGTGATACGATAGGCGTAGTTATCAACTATTGGCAGGTCGTAGGCTGAGTATTCGCTATTTACAGAGTATGCAAATTTGAGTGTATCTCCCAACTTTGCCCTACTACCCATATTAAAGCCCCATTGCCAATCCTTTGGCATTTTTCGCAGTTGAGCCTCGCAATCATTTGCTTTATAATACGGCAGACAATCCGATAACTTTATAAGTTCCGGAGTCCACGGCATCAACTTATCCATTTGCGCTTGTGATAGCTTCTGTGCAGAGATTGAGCCACATGCCAGCACAGCAAATAATATCAGCGAAAATCGTTTCATAACCCACAATGCTTAAACAATGTTATATATCCCCTCTTCTACTTAATATTTAAGTTTGTCTTTCCAATATTTATCAACCTCTATTCCGTGACTGATAAATATATCGACCAAATTATCTATATCCTGCCAACGAACTAACCCTAAGCCCTTGCTAAATCTCTCACCATCGCGTGTCCATACTATAACTCCCATCATAGCTCTACTTGCCAAATCGAACTTTACACGAGTGATATTCTCAAATCGTACCTCTTTGTACTGTCTGAGATATGGGTGTATAAATGCAATCTCTGTATCTGTTATCGTTACATAGTTACAACGTAGTAAGTCCAAAATCACCACTAATACCAGAAAAGCAGGTACCAGCCACAAAGGCCAAGTCGGATATCGATCTTCCAATGACATCATGTAGCACAATATCGGAGTCATGATAATCGTCGGCAGAATGGCATAAAAATGTCCCGACCTAAAATAACCTCTTCTAAACGTCTTCATTCTCGACTTTTAATCTAATAACCTTCTCAAAGTTAGCTATTTAATAGATAAAATGCAAATAATCGTACTTTTTTCAGTTGGTGACTCTTCGCTATTAGCTTTTGGCTTTTCAGCGGTATCCGCTATGCGGATATATTTTAGACGGTTAGTGTGTTACACTAACCGTCGTTGTTTTATACAGATTTGCACTCCGTTACCTTTTTTGCACTCATTTGTCGTCAAAATGCGGTAGTAGGTGTGCATCACGCAAAAAGCCCGACGATGGATAGTACAAAACGTACAGCCATTGTCGGGCTTTTAGGGATGTGCAGCTAATGCCGTATTTTCACGGCAAATGCACGACAAATGCACAACAAATTAATCGCGAGGATATGCCGCAATAAAAACATTCCTCTCTCTCAACTGCTCCTGCACCTTATGAAGCTCGGTGAGGGAGATATTACCAACTACATACTTATAGTTATCGGAGATATAGTTCTCGCTGATATTATCGAACTTGAGCAGAGCAAGATCCTCAGCTGTAGTATAACGATAATAGACGCGGAAAGAGTGGTCGGTAGTATATGTAGGCAGCTGCGAGTCGTTGCGTTTCTTATACTCATACTTATAGTTGTAGAGGCAAGCGGTAATATCGCTCAGCACAGCCGAACCTGTAGGATAGCCACCTGCACCACGACCGAACATAAACTGCTTATCGTAGAAAAGGCCCTTGATTACAACACCATTGAACTCATCCTCAACGCTATAGATATACTTATTACGAGAGATAAGCTGTGGCATAACGCTCATAATCAGGCGGTTATCAGATAGTTTCTCCACGTGGGCAACGAGCTTAAAGCGGCGCTCCTTCTCGGTTGCAAAGCGAATATCATCGTCATTCATATTGCTGATACCGTATGTAAATATCTTCTCCGGAGCCACATAGAGGCCAAAGGCGTGGATAGTAATGATAATGAGCTTAAAGAGTGAATCCCAACCATCAATATCGAGTGAAGGGTTACTCTCGGCAAAGCCTAAATCCTGCGCAAGTTTAAGAGCTGCGGGGTACGACATCTTCTCATTGAAAATCTTGCTAAGGATGAAGTTTGACGAGCCATTCAAAATACCCTTTACAGAGGTCAGCAGGTCGTTATCGTAGTACTCCTCAAGGTTACGAATAACAGGGATAGAGCCGCAAGCCGATGCATCATAGAGCAGAGCGGTATTATACTGCTGCTGCAAATCTATAAGCTCCTCGATATGGTAGGCAAGCATCTTCTTATTACCCGAAACAACAGGCAGACGCTTCATCAGAGCTCTCTTTACGATAGTATATGCAGCCTCTGCATCGTCAATAAGCTCTACGATAAAGTTCACCTCCGGGTCTGAGAAGATATCGTCTGCCTTATCTGTAAAATTAGCCTCAACATCACGAGGTTTCTTCAAGTCACGAACGCAGATACGGCAAATCTCCACATTGTCAGCGCCGATACGCTTCAATACATCGTACAAACCTTTACCTACTGTTCCAAAGCCAAATAGTCCAATCTTTAATTTCTTACTGTTCATCTTGTATAAAGTCTAAAATTATCTCATTCAAAAGTTTATGTTCCACCAAAAAGCCATCGTGTCCAAAGACAGAGTCTATAGTTCTATATGTTACATCAGGAATATTTGCCACCAAAATATCGTGATCCTCAGGCGGGAAGATAATATCCGAAGTAATCGCCACAACAAGGCTCTTTGCCTTAATTCTCTTCAGCACGTCCTCTATCCTACCGCGCTCACGACCGAGATTGTGAGAATCTACAGCCTGCGAAAGGCGATAGTATGAGTAGGCATTAAACCTACGACGAAGTTTCTCACCCTGATAGCGCTGATAGCTCAACACACGACGGTTAAATGAGGCATTATCAGGCTCTGCATCCTCTTGCGAGATATTATAAGCCATACCGCCACGATAACTGAGCAGAGCAATGCTGCGCGCCACAGCCATACCCTGCAGACCCGCCTCCGCATTACGCTCACCAAAAGTCGGATCGCACTCGATAGCCATACGCTGTGACTCATTAAAACCTGACGCCCAAGCGAGTGTTCGCGGTGTGGTTGCTATAAATGCCGCCTTTTCGGCAAAATCGGGCTGCATAACCGCCCACTCAAGGCACTGGAAACCACCGATAGAGCTACCTATAAGCAACTTTACACGCTTAATACCAAGATGCTCGGCAAGCAATTGATGTACGCGCACCATATCGCGCACGGTGATAAGCGGGAAATCGCCATACCAAGGCTCGCCTGTCGCAGGATTTTTACTCAACGGGCCCGTAGTGCCATAGTGTGAGCCAAGAAAGTTGGCACAAACTGTAAAGTACTTCGCAGGGTCAAGGAAGCAACCTTCTTCAACCGTATGAGGCCACCAATCGGCAACGTCCGAGTTCGCAGTAAGGGCGTGACATACCCAGATAACATTGCTACGGTCATCATTCATCTGGCCGTATGTATCGTAGGCAATATCAAGCGAAGGGAAGGTATATCCCCCCTCAGTAGTAAACGGATGTGGATATTTATAAACTCTACTCATTATCTACGCACTCAAAAGCCTGCTCAAAATCGTCAATAATATCTTCAACATTCTCAAGACCCAGACTGATACGAAGCAGTGTAGGTGTTACACCTGCTGCAGCCATATCCTCCTCCGAAAGTTGCTTATGAGTTGTTGATGCAGGGTGGGTAACAACACTTATCGAGTCGCCAATCATAGTCATATTGCCCATAAGTTTGAGCGACTCAACAAACTGCACAGTACTCTCAAGGGTACCCTTCAACTCGATATTCATAACCGCAGAGGCACCAAATCGGTAGTACTTCTGTGCATTTTTATAGCCAGGGTGGTCCTCAAAGCCGACATAGCTGACACGCGATACCTTCGGATGGTTTAGGCAGTACTCAGCAAGGGTACGGCAGCTCTCAACCTGATGAGCCACACGCAACGAAAGTGTCTCAAGGCCGAGCAACATCAGGTAGCTATCAAATGGAGATGGGCAGCAACCGAAATCTCTCAAGCCATCTACGCGGCACTTTACGATAAAGGCCTGATTGCCAAATGTCTCATAAAGATTAAGGCCGTGATAACCCTCTGACGGGCCATCAATCTGCGGGAACTTACCATTGCCCCAATTATAGTTACCGCCATCGACAATAATACCGCCCATGGCTGTACCATGACCATTTATCCACTTTGTAGCAGAATCGACAACTATATTTGCACCCCAATCAAACGGATTGCACAAGAAGCCTGCCGCACCAAAGGTATTATCGACAACAAATGGTACGTCATAAGCTGTAGCAAGACGTGCAATAGCCTCCAAATCGGGTACATCGCAAGTTGGATTGCCCATACTCTCGACATAAATCATCTTGGTATTGGCATCTATCAACTCCTCAAAGTCCTCAATTCGCTCTGTTGCTGCAATACGAACCTCAATACCAAGTTTGCGCAACGATACGCGGAATTGGTTGTATGTACCACCATAGAGGAATGGTGCTGCAACGATATTATCACCAGCCTGTGCAAGTGCCGTTACGGTTATAAATATCGCCGCCATACCTGAAGATACGGCAAGTGCACCGACTGCATTGTAGAGCGACGAGATACGCTGTTCGTATGCCGCCGTAGTCGGATTATGTAGGCGAGTGTAGATATTACCACCCTCGCTAAGTTCAAAGAGGTTTGCAGCATAATCACAACTCTTAAAGTGATATGCAGCTGTAGGATATATGGCAAGGCCGCGTGAGCCTGTCTGATCCACACTATAACCGCCATGTATCTGGCGTGTTTCAAAACGAAGATTCTTCTTGTCCAACATAATTTGAATATTTTTTACTCCTGAACAGACTCTACCCACTCGATTGTCTCTATTGATAGTGTATCGGTTCTATCCATCCAACGACCCTCATTCATAAGGCGCTCCTTGCGAATATTGAGCGACCTCTCTATCGGGAATGTAGGCATATGCAGTGCACGGCGACTATCTCTCTCTGTTGGGCGGATAGTTCTATTAATCACGCTATCACGTGCAGGACGACGATGGGCCTCCCACTTAAAGTCCTTAAGACGAGTCTCTCTTGTCTCCGGTATCTTATCAATCGGATAGAAGAAATAGGTAGGATTTGTTCGATATGTAATACCCTTTAATTGGCGATTCTCCAAATATGCAGTCATATCACCACTCTCGATATATGCCATCATAGTAATATCCGGAGAGTCCTGCTCCTGCATATAGTATATGGTCTGCACATTGCCATTCACATCGTTACGGTAGAGTTCATTCTTCTCATTGAAGTAGGCAATCATCTCCTTTCCCGCGACCTGATTGTAGTGGGCCGTGTCTATCTCTGCCACAATCATCGGATGACCCTCAAACTTCGCCTTTACCAATCGACCCTCACGACTAAAGACGTGCATACTATCTGCCGTAATCTGATTCTCTTCACTCCAAAGCACAGGCTGTCTATAGAGGTGAATTACAGAGTCCGTACTACGCGAAATGAGCGAATCGCAAGCCATCTGAGCATCCGAGCGGAACATCCTCACATTGCGCAGCGCAATAATCAGTTTATAGGTCGAATCTACCTGTATAGTGTCTGTCACAACGGCTGTAGTATCGGCAACCGCCTTACGTGGATAGTATATCAGTATCAACGAGTCGAGCATACGGTTTGTCACCGTATCAAGGCCGAGCAACTCGGATGTAAGCACAGAGTCTGCACTGCGGAATACCGAGTCGTGTACCGGAAGTATCGAGATGCCCTTACGCTCAAGTCGTGCCACACGCTTACGGAGTTTCTTATCGGCACGCTCACGAGCCTTCACCTTATTAAGGGAGTCTATGCGCTCCAAATTCTTATAGTAGGCCGTACGCTTCGCCTGTCGTTTGTCGGCAATACGGTCAAGTTTTACGCGCAATGAATCATCCTTAATCTTTCGCAGAGAGTCCCTCACATGCTGTTTTGCAGCCTTTGCCGCCGCCTTCTCAAAAGCCTTACGCTCCTTTACGGTCATCGTATCGAGCGGATTTACAAGAGAATCCACGGCAAGAGAGTCTCTTTTCAGAGAGTCCACAGCCAACGAGTCGGCACCTTGATTATTTGATACAGCCGTGCTGTCACTCACACTCTGCTCGGAGGTTGCTTCAGTCTGCTTTTGTGCATCTTGCTCCTCCTGCTCACCCCTATTGTTCTTTGATTTCTTATCCCTCTTGAGTTTATTGAGTGATGCCAACGCCTGCTCTGTGCGCTGTTTATTGGTCATAGGTCGCTCCTCGGCCTCTTCTGTCGGCGCCTCTGTCTCACTCTCCGCAACACTCTCAGCCTTAGCCTGCTGAGCCATACGCTGCAATGAGTCTGCAAGAGCTATCGAGTCTGCACGGTGTTTAGCAATACGCTCGCGCTCCAATCGCTCGGCCACAGGATCCTTTGTATAGAGATACATCGAGTCGGAGCGGATAAATACCGAGTCACCCTGCTCTGTATCGTAGCTAATCATTATAGGGTTATCTGTCAGAAAGGCATTGCCCGGCTCTTTCCAATACTCACCCCAATCGCCGAAGACAAGAATCTTATTCTTTACATCGTCAATCTGCACATTGCGCTTAAGCAGTGCATAGCCGTTATCACGATAGTAGTCAAGGCTATCGCTCCACAGCTCCTGCTCCTCGGTAAGGATATAACCATTTTCGGTCAGACGATATAGCTGTTTTGCATCATCGAACTCACCACAATCGGCATAGAGATACTCTTTATCCTCTACATTCCAGATATTGGTATTACGGAAGAATCGAGCGCCATTGGTATCCATATTATAGATTACCGAGTCGCCCTTCATCTGATACTTCTCATCGCGCATTTCGACACGATCAACACAGATAATATCCTTTGTATCTGCGTTGTAGTAACCTCTATCAGCCTCAAGACGATTTTTATCATCTATAACCACACCACCACCGGTAAATGTACCGATATTTGTCTTGGTATTGAAGGTAAAGTTGTAGGTGTACATCGTTGTACCCTTATCCACCACCTTGATAATATCAGAGAAGATATGCGCCTCATTCTTCTCGCCATTATAGTCGGCTCTATCACCGTAGATATATGTCGTACCCTTCTTGATAAGTACATTTCCGAAACACTCCAAGTGTGAATCAGAATAGCGAACGGTACTATCACACGTAATGACAGTACCATTATGGTGTGCCGCAAAGTTTCCTACGGCAATAAGTATCTTCTCTCCTCGTATCTGCGTCTGGCGACCGGCATCCGATCTCATATCGACATACTTGTCACTCTTCTTCTGCTTCGACCGAGTTGGTGTGCTCGTCTGTGCCCTCTCAGAAAGTCGAGGCATACCACTACTGCCGGCAAAGACAATACTGACAAATGCCGATAGTATAACAGATATTGAAACTAAAGTTTTACGCACTATTTCTGCTCCTTTTTAACCCAATTCTTATTCACAAACTCACCCTGACGATACTCCGGAGCAATGTAGATATACATCGCATCAATCTTTGTATCGAGCCACTGCTGGAATGCCTTCTCCTGCTTCTTCTCAAGAGCAATCTGCTCAAGACGCAGATAGTCCTCGTCGAGAGTTGCATTGTGAGCCGGAATTACATCGAGAAGTTTGATAATCTTACACATCTCGTTTCCGCTCATATCTGAAGTACGGAAAGCTGCGGAGATATCACCCTTCTTCATATAACGAATAGCGTTGTAGTCATCAATACTCTTACCGCCACCGATACCGAAATCCTCCTTAAGGAACTTTGTTGCAGTCAGCTTTGCATCAAATGCCGAGTAGTGCTCCAACAGGTCGTGGTTGGTAACAATACCACCATTCTGCTTCGAGTACTTATCGTCAGAGTGTGCCATTGCAGCTGCCTCGAATGTAAGAGAGTCCTTGCGGATAAGATTTGCAATACTATCGAGCTTCAACATTGGCGCTACAATCTCATCTGTAGTAAATGTAGGACGAAGAACGATATGACGGCAGTGATAGAGGCTACCTCGCTTGTCAATCATCTGGATAATATGCAGGCCAAACTGTGTCTCAACCACCTCTGATACCTGACCGGGCTTAAGCTCCTCTACTGCATCAGCAAACGGTTTTACCCAACCCTGCAGAGTTGTTGGCTCCAACTCTCCACCACGAATTGCTGCACCATCGACCGAATACATACGTGCAAGAGTCGAGAACTGAGCCTTACCCGTAACGATACGCTCACGCATATCGAGCAGACGCTCACGAGTACGGCGCTTTGCCTCCTCCATACCCTCTGGATACTTGGTAATATGCGCATAGACATACTGCTCCGCGATGATTGGTAGTTCGCTCTTATCTGTATTGTTGTAGTAGTGCTCAACCTCTCCGGGAACGACCTTTACCTTACCGATAACCTGCTGCTGCATAGCTCCGGCATAGGTCTGCTCCTCTACCTGTCGGCGAATAAGCTCGCGGATATGGTAAACCGGCATATGGCTCTGACGCTCAAGCTCGATTACAGAACCAGCCTCATCTGTCATCTGCTGCACACGTGCCTCGACACGCTGAACAATATCGGCTGTACTAACCTCTACAGAGTCAATAAGTGCCTGATTGTAGAGCAACTTCTGCATAAGCAGCTGCTCCAAAGCCTCATTTTTCGGATCGCGGTCTGATGTATAACCCTCAGCACGACGAGCCTCTACAAGCTGATTGGCGACCTGTTCAACCTCCGAGTGCATAATCGAAGAGTTACCAACCACCGCAACGACCTTATCAAGCATCACAAATCTCTTCTCTGCATACAAGCCTGTCACAGCCAAAGCTACAGCAACCGCTGTTAAAATTCCTTTCTTCATATCTCTTTAATTGTTTATATTCAGTGAATCTCTGTAAATTTTTATCAAACCATTATTATCGGCATTCTGACGAATACGCTCCTCATTTTGACGAATAATCTCACCTTGACGACGCTTGGTAAGAATGCTCACAATCTTATCCTTAGCCATAAACAGCGGCATCGGCTCGCCTGCACTGAGCACATCTGTAATGCGGAATGCATAACATGTCGCATCATAGTGAATCTGCTGCACGCCACGCTCAGAGAGTCGCTTATCGTGGTTTGCCGAACGGAGCAACGGAAGATTAGCCAAATAGTCCGAGAAATCGACCCACTCCTCATACTTTACCATACGGAAGTTATTCTTCAGGCATACCTGCTCAAACTCCTTGAATTTATCGCCACTCTCATCCTTGGCCGAGCGCATCATCTGCAACAACCACTCCTTGCGACGAAACTTCTCAGGGAAACTGACGATATAACCCTTCACAACAGCCGAAGTGAGGCGAAAATCGCCCTTGTGACTATTGTAGTACGCCTCTATATCGGCATCTGTTATCTGCAAATCAACATCCTTATCCAGATAGTACTGCTCAATCTTTCTAATGAGCAACGACTGACGATAATCCTCAACCATTCGGTCTATATCGCCCTCTGATGAGGAGAATATAAGTTCAGCCTCCTGCAACTTGAGTTGGCGAATAATCCACTTATCAATATACGAATCGACATAATTCACCGAATCGACACCCGAAAGGCCCTTTGGCACTGCCGCGGCTATATCAGCCGAACTGAGGGTGTTACGACCAACTCTTACAACAGTATCATAGCCGAAAAGTGTGGATGCTTCACGACACGAAGTTGCGAGCAACAACACTACAAAAACCGATATGTAATTCCAAATTCTCATAATCAACCCGCAAATATACAATTTTTCGTCGGAATACAACGTATTACTACGTAATAATATTGCCAAATCACAAAAAAATCCTCTTTTTTATGGCAAATACGAGAACAAACACACCAGAGGTTGCCCAAAACTTGGGCAACCTCTGATACTTTAGCATATCTCTTTGTGAAAATATAGGAAACAATTAACCTCTATTCACCCTCTTACGACGACGCCACGTCTCAACGGTAGCCACCACGCTGATTGTAAAACAAAGGGCATAAACTATGTAGTACAACTCTCCACCGCCAAGCACCTGACGATATGAGTAATCTTCGACATTCAGAGTGATTAACGAAAAAGCGATAGCGTTGTTAATCGAATGAAGAATTATGGTAGAAAATATCGAGTTTGTATGCAGATACATTGTACCCAAAACAAGACCCGAAACGAATGCCGAAAACATCACCGATGGCTGGAAGTGAACAATCGCAAAAAGCATTGACGACACAACAACAGAAAGTGACCTCCTATGGCGTCGTAGCAGCGATTCAAGCACCAATCCACGGAATATAAACTCCTCACAAACAGGGGCAAAAAAGACCGCTGTAACTATCGCCCAAAAGCCCTGTCCGGCAGCACTCTCAGCAACCGGCAGATAGAGCGAAATAGGCTCTACAACCACCTGCACAGAGATAAGCCAAATAAGTCCGCCGAGAATCATATTCGGGTTAAAACCCGATGTCGAAACACGCGCAACACGACCCCTGCCATCCCTGTAAACTATATAGGCATAGAGCAGCAAAAATGCCACAATCATCGAGAGAGGATAGATGACAGCAAAGCTCTCGCCTCGTACCACCTGTGTACCGATAAAGTTCTCAATATCGACAATCTCACCACCAATCGCATTCGGCATTGGCAGACCGAGTGCCACACCCGCCATAGAGACTACAACTTGCGACACGACGATAATGAGCAGCATAGCAACCAAATCAAAAATCTTCGGAAAGTCTCCTCTGCGCATTCTCCTACCCAAGCCAAGCTCCTCCAACGGTCGATCTTCGGTCTGTTCTATGTCATTTGGGATTAGTTCTTCCATAGTTTCGTCTTAAATTTGAGTACAAAGATAATCAATTTTGAGAGATTTGTATGGTGGTTCAATTTAATTTTATTAAATTTGCGCGATATTTTGACGTTTTGAACAATTTTATGGGAAAAGTTGTAGCTTTAGCAAATCAAAAAGGTGGTGTAGGAAAGACCACTACTGCAATAAACCTCGCTGCCTCTATCGCCCTGCTGGGTAAGAAGGTATTGCTTCTTGATGCCGATCCGCAGGCAAATGCCACTTCTGGTTTGGGTTTCGACATCAACCTCAACGGCATATACGAGTGTATCACCGGCGAGTGCAAGGCCGAGGATGTTATCCTTGCCAGCGAAGATGTAAAGAACCTATGGGTGTTACCATCCAGCATCGAGCTTGTTGCAGCGGAGACCGAGTTGCCGACAATGGAGAATAGTCACCATGTTGTAAAGAACATTATTGACTCTGTTCGAGATAGATTTGACTACATCTTTATAGATTGTTCACCGTCGTTGGGCTTTACGACTGTAAATATTCTGACAGCTGCCGACTCGATACTTATCCCAGTGCAGTGCGAGTACCTTGCATTGGAGGGATTGAGCAAACTCCTCAACACATACAACAGAGTTAAGAGCGGACTAAATCCAAAACTTGAGATTGAGGGTTTTGTAATGACAATGTATATGCGTAATCGACTGAATAATCAGGTAGTTACAGAGGTTCGCGAGTACTTTGGCGAGTTGGCGTACGACACCATCATTCAGCGCAATGTCCGTCTGGGCGAGGCGCCATCGCACGGCAAGCCTGTAATGCTCTATGACGCATCGGCTGTGGGTGCAACTGCCTATCTGATGTTGGCAAAGGAGTTTTTGAAGAGAAACAGAAAGAAGGCTAAGATGTAAAATCCGAGTATAGAGTGAAGCATCGAATATTTCAAAAAGCAGAGTAACAATTTTATAGAAGATACCTTATAATGGCAAAGCAGAAGGGATTAGGTCGCGGTTTAGGCGCGATTTTCGGAAACGAGACAATAGATATCAAGGTTAAGCCGATGGCGGAGATGGCAGAGGTAAAGGTTATGGATTGTATTCCAAACCCAACTCAGCCACGTAGAGATTTTGACGAGACAGCTCTTGAGGAGCTTGCCGACTCAATTCGCACACTCGGCCTTATACAGCCGATAACCGTTCGCAAGAGTGGCGATAAGTACCTTATCATCAGCGGTGAGCGTCGTTGGAGAGCAGCACAGCTTGCAGGAGTTGAGACTCTTCCTGCTTATATCCGCGATGTGGATGACGAGAATCTTCACGCTATGGCTCTGGTGGAGAATATTCAGCGTCAGGATTTGAACGCAATCGAGATTGCACTTGGTTTGCAGCGTCTTATTGAGGAGTGCGGACTTACTCAGGATGCGCTTGCCGAGAAGGTTGGTAAGCGTCGCTCTACAATTGCAAACTATATGCGTTTGTTGCGTCTTGCAGACCCTGTACAGTTGGCTGTAAAGGAGGGTGCCATCTCTATGGGACACGCAAAGGCCATTGCATCTATCGAGCAACAAAAGCAGCAAATTTCTGTGCTCAAAAAGATTATAAAGGCCAATCTATCCGTTAGACAGACAGAGGAGTATGTTCGCACAATTCTTGAGGGCAAAAAACGCTCAAGCACCGTGCTGGTTGATGAGGAGTATCCTGAGAGCTACACTCGCCTTGTAGAGTATTTGGAGAGCTTCTTCTCGCAGAACATCTCTATCAAGCGCACAAAGAGTGGCGGCGGAAAGATTACCATTGGTTTTGACAACGATAGCGATATAGACCGTTTTATCGAGAGATTTTCAAAGAAATAGTATGACAAACAGAGGTCTTAAAATACTCTTTACACTCGTAGCAATACTCTTTGCTACAAACCTTTGTTTTGCCCAAATCAATCCATACACTCGCCAGCTGAGAGGCGAGAAGCGTTTAGTAATTGGCGGTCAGTTCGAGAAGATAGACTCGGCTGCCGTTGCTCGTCGTGACTCTATCCGAGTAACAAAGCTCGCCGATTCACTACGTATGTTGCCCGCTGACTCTCTGATAAATGTATCGGACTCTCTGCGCCTATCCCTGCCCGACTCAATCAGAAACAGCATCTTTACCGATGCCGTTTGGGGCAATAAGCGCGACTCAATAGCCCGCGCAGAGAAGCGCCGCATCAGGGAGGAGAAGCGCGAAGGCAAGGAGCCTTTCATCAGCGACTCGATGTCACTGCGTAAGGTTACAATGTTCTCGGCGGTTATGCCCGGTTTTGGTCAGATTTACAATAAGCAGTATTGGAAGCTGCCGATTCTCTACTCTACCGTGGGTGCTTCATTGGGTATGTGGATACACCAGAGCAATAAGTACAAGCCGCTGAAGGAGCAGTTTGAGATAATGACCGACCAGAGTCTAAAGCGTACCGAGGAGATGAACAGCCTACAGAAGGAGATGATTAAGCACAACACTCTCAAACAGGCCTTTATGTTCACCACGCTTGCATCATATATCTACTTCCTCGGCGATGCTGCGGTAAATTATGCGACCAATGAGGTATCGTCAGTAAATAAGGCGACAACCCTCGCAACCATCTGCCCGGGAGCAGGACAGATATACAACAAGAGTTATTGGCGTGTACCACTCGTTGTGGGAGGTTTTGCAACAACAATCTACTGTATCGATTGGAATAACAGAGGTTATCAGCGATTTAAGAAGGCATATCGTCTGCGTTTCGACTACGATACAAATCCCGATCTCTACCCTAACGGTTCGCAGGATGAGTTCGGAGGTCGTTATGCCTCTTCGTTCCTCAAGAATTTGAGAAACAGTTATCGCCGAAATCGAGATATGTGTATCATCCTTACAGCGGGTATATACCTATTGCAGATTATGGATGCACACGTTGATGCGCACCTTCGCGACTACGATATATCAGACGATTTGAGTGTCGATGTAACCCCTGTTATCGACTACTCTTACCACCCGGGGTTGGGTAATACCGCCACAATGGGTATGAATTTCAGCTTTAAGTTCTAGAAATGAGGAAATTAGCAACAACTATACTACTTGCACTGCTAACCATATCCACAATGCAGGCAGGCCCGATACGATTAAATCTTTTCAAAAACCGCAAGAGCAAACAATCAACAACACAGCAGACTGTAGTAACCGTTTATGATACTGTTCGCGTGGTTGTTACCGATACTATTCGAATAGAGCCTAAGGCTGCTCCAAGAATTGACACTCTACAAATTGCCCACACCCCTGAGCAGATAGACTCTCTGCTCGACATGTGGCACGCAATGAGTTTAGAGCAGAGCAACAAGAGCTTCTTTGCGCCATACTCAGAGGCGACAGAGGGTGAGAGCAATATGGCTGTAGATTCACTCTACCGCGCCCGTCTGCAAGACCTTGTTTCGCCTGTACATCTGCCCTACAACTACATTGTTCGCGACTATATCAACTACTATCTGACAAATCGTTGGAGTCCGCTCAGCAATATACTTGCACTTGCCAAGTTCTACTTCCCAATCTTCGAGCAGGAGCTTATCGCTGCCGATATGCCCGTTGAGTTGCGTGCGTTGGCGATTATCGAGTCCAATCTCTCGCCATTAGCAGCATCGAGAGTAGGCGCGGTAGGTCTTTGGCAGTTTATGCCTGCAACGGGTAAAAACCTCGGATTGGAGATAAACTCACTCGTTGATGAGCGTAGCGATATTGTACTCTCAACACGTGCAGCGTGCCGTTTTCTGAAGGATTTGTACAGAATGTTCGGCGATTGGACACTTGCCCTTGCTGCCTACAACTGCGGCCCCGGTAATGTCAATCGAGCTATTGCTCGCGCGGGTGCTGAGGCAAAGAGTTTTTGGGATATTTACGACTACTTGCCACGCGAGACTCGCGGATATGTACCTAAGTTTATCGCGGCAACATACGTCTATGCCTATCACGACCTGCACGGCATTAAGGCGAAGGCTACCCCTGAGTGCGTATCGACCGATACGGTTATGATTAACCGCACTATGCACCTTGGTCAGGTAGCATCTACACTCAACATTCCGCTTGAGACATTGCGTATGCTCAACCCGCAGTATAAGATAGATATCGTTCCTGCGGCACGTAAGCCATACGCGCTCCGTCTGCCGACAAGATATACCTCTGAGTTTATCATGCAGCAGGACTCTATATACTCCAAAGACTCTATGTACCTGAAGGAGTATATCAACCCTGCCAATCTTGAGAAGAAGCGTGCCGAGGGTGTAGGATATGTATATACCGTTCGCAAGGGTGATAATTTGGGGCTTATTGCAAAGCGTAATCGTTGCTCTGTCAAAGACCTTATGCGTTGGAATAAGCTCAAATCTACTACTATTCGCCCTGGTCAGAAACTGAGAATCGAGAAACCTAAACCACGCGCATAATGTTTAGAGGAGGAGTTATCGTAGCACCTGCAAGTGCACTCGGTGGAGCTATTGCCGTTATCAGAGTGAGCGGCGAGGGCTCTATCGCCTGTTGTGATGCCGTTTTTCGCGGTCGTAAGCCGCTAAAAGAGGCCGCAACGCATACAATACACTACGGTAATATTGTGGATGGCGAGCAGGTGGTAGATGATGTTGTGGTGGCTGTTTTCCGCGCGCCACACTCTTATACGGGAGAGGAGAGCGTCGAGATATCTATCCACGGCTCACGATATATCGCCTCAAAGGTCATTTCTCTACTCTGCAAACAAGGAGCAAGGCTTGCAGAGCCTGGCGAGTTCTCTGCTCGCGCATTCGCTGCAGGTCGCATAGACCTATCACAAGCCGAGGCTGTTGCAGATATTATTGCAGCCGACTCTCAGGCAGCCCATACACTCGCCTCAACGCAGATGCGTGGTAGCTATTCAGAGACACTTAATGAGCTGAGGGATAGACTGATAGAACTTACTGCGCTACTTGAACTTGAGCTCGATTTTGGCGAGGAGGATGTCGAGTTTGCTGACCGCAGTCGCCTCAACGATATGCTCTGTCAGACGACCGCTGTTGTCAAAAGACTCAAAGAGTCTTTCCGCACGGGAAATGCTATTCGCAATGGCGTATCAGTGGCCATTATCGGTGCACCTAATGTGGGCAAAAGTACTCTGCTAAACCGTCTTGTAGGCGATGACCGCGCAATGGTTTCGGATATAGCGGGAACTACGCGCGATACGATTGAGGAGAGCGTAGTTATCGAGGGGATTCGCTTCCGCTTTGTCGATACGGCAGGCATTCGTGCTACGGATGACACGTTGGAGAAGATGGGCATTGAGCGCACTCTGAAGGCTGTGGAGAAGGCTCAGATTGTTATCAATATGTGCGAGCCGACGGGTAGTTTTGAGCAGGTATCACTCTCTGATGGCCAAATCGAAATTCGTGTTGTAAATAAAGCGGACACTATTACAGAGAGGGAGGTTGCAGATGCTCTCTACATCTCCGCTCGTCAAGATATCGGCATTGATTTGTTGCGAAGTGCCCTTGCCGGCTCGATAGATACCACAAACCTCTATCGCGGCGAGGCTATAGTCTCAAACCTCCGCCACTTTGAGGCTCTGGAGGCGGCATACACTGCCCTTACTGCAGCAGCAGATGCCCTTGCAAACAATATCTCCACCGAACTACTTGCTGAAGATATCCGCGTGGCTATCAACCACATAGGCGAGATTACAGGCGGAACTATCAGTTCGGATTCTGTGCTTCACCGCATTTTCAGCTCGTTTTGCATCGGAAAATAGTTCTTATTATGAATAAAACATTTTTATTTTTCTCTCTTTGCTGTTTGGCGTTAGTTCAGTGCGCACCCAAGTTACACGATACAAAACGCGAACAAGAGTATATAAAGGCTGATAGCACCCTGTGGGCGGAGTATGAATTAGAAGGTGAAAGATTAGCCGAATTATACGCCGAGAATGAAGACTCACTATACATTAAGGCTGTTGAATTAGAGGCCTATGCGGACAGAAAAAACAAGGAGCTTGCCATTGAGTATTCAGCAACACCAAGTGGACTGAGACGCTGTTTTATGCTTAGATTAGATATCGAGAAGGATACTCTTCAAGGTATTTTGACTAAACTTCCTCGCGACCTTCGTAAGTCTGAGTGCGCCAAAGCAATTAGAGAGCATATCGCAACAGAGCAAATTGAAGTAGGAATGGAATTCTGCCCTATTGATGTTGTAGATGCAGATGGGAATAAATTTGCTTGGAATGAACACCGCAATAAAAACATACTGCTTATCTATGGCGGTTTGGGCTGTATGGGGCGCTCTGGTCGTAGAGAACTTACTGCATTGCGCGAGGAATATGCCGAGGACAACCTCGCAATAGTTGTCTATTATTCTGTTAGTACTCTTGAGGAGCTCAAAGAATTTCGCAATCAATATTCCGATGACTATATATTTATATCTGAATTGATGTCGGATTATTCGCCGTTTAAGATAAAGTATGGTGTGCAGTCCACTCCGACTTGTTTTGTTATAGACAGAAGTGGAACAGTTGTGCTCAAAACCGTGGGATTTGATGCAGAGCAAGTAAAAATTCACATCGGAAAATAGTCACCTATAAATCACTGACTATCAATTATGAAGAGGCTTTTTGTAGCATTTGCAGTATTATCTCTGATGGGTTGTAATTCTACGCGTTCGACAGACAAGTTGCTTGCTGAGGTATGGCGTAAGGATCAGGATATTCGTCATCAGATGATAGAGCTCACAAGGGCTGTAAGTGTTGATAAAAGAGTTGAGCTTATTGATTCGCTGATAACCGTCTCTGAGGAGGTTGAGAGGATTGATAATCAGAATATGGCGATAGTAGATACTCTTTTGCAGAGAGCTCTTCCTAAAGGTCTGTCAGCAGAGTCTTACAAGACCATCTGGATTGTGATTGACCACGCCTCTTTAGAAAAGCAAGTGCAGCACCTACCTCTTATTGAGCAGATGGCTTTGGAGGGTTTGATTGAGCACGATAACTATGCTACTCTTTTTGACCGTATAGCTATGAAACAGAATAGGCCTCAACGCTATGGCAGTCAAGCAGTACAATTTGGCGCGCCTGATAATATGCATCTGTATATATGGCCTGTTGAAGATGCCGAGAAGCTCGATTCACTACGTGCTACGGTCGGAATGAGTCCCATAAACGACTATCTGCAGCAATTAACAGAGAGTACAGGCGTAAACGCTATGTATGTACCGCAGATGACCGTTGAGCAGATTAACAAAATGCGGGAAATAGAGCAATAATATTATTGATAATGTTATTTACCACTCAAAAAATTTGGAAAATTCGAGGGGGGGGGTAAATTTGCAGCAAAATTTTAACTACACAGATTATGAAGAGATTAGTGATTCTTATTTTAGCCCTAACGGCTCTTACATTCAACGCAGAGGCGAAGAGAAAGGTATATAACTACCACTCTCCAAAATATTGGGGTAATATTGAGCTACTTGGCGGCACTGTATTTAGTGGCAGCAGCAACATCGGTATAAGCACAGTTCACGGCTATTGCCTTGGGCACGGCGTATCAATGGGTTTAGGTTTGGGTGTATATCTGGATATAAATGAGATGTACTATCTCTACTCAGTACCTATGTTCTTGGAGACAAAATACTCTCCACTTAAGAAGGGCGCATCTCCATTCGTATCTCTGAGAACGGGATTTAATATAACTGACGGTCTCGGTACAGGTTTCCATCTCTCGCCTGCGTTAGGTATAGATATAAAGAGATTTTCACTCTTTGTTCGTTACGGATTCAACCTCTTCCCTGTATCGGTAGATATCGACTTTCCTGATGAGAATATAGATGTTACCACAACTGCAAATCTCAAACTTCACTCTCTATCGATTGGATTTGCAGTAAATTTCTAAAAGAGAAGATATTTGAATTGATAATTACGTACAAGGCGGCTCCGAGATGGGTCGCCTTGTTTCTCTATTATTTTTTACAATTTACGCATTAATTCTGATTTTTTTACTACCTTTGTGGGATATGATAGATAGAGATACCGTTGACCGAATAATGTCGGCTGCCAATATCGTTGAGGTGATTAGTGATTATATCACTCTCAAGCGCAAGGGTGCCAACTTCCAGGCGTGTTGTCCGTTCCATAACGAGAAGACGCCTTCGTTTGTTGTATCTCCATCTAAGGGTCTGTTTAAGTGCTTCGGATGTGGTAAGGCGGGCAATGCCGTAACATTCGTAATGGAGCACGAGAGCATAACCTACCCAGAGGCGCTGAAGGTTGTGGCAAAGAGGTACGGCATCGAGGTTCGCGAGAAGGAGATGACCGAGGAGGATATTCGCCGCAACGACAACCGCGAGAGTATGTTCGCCCTCAATAGTTGGGTTGCAGACTACTTTGTTCGCTATCTGAACGAGAATGAGGAGGAGGGAATACCTGTCGGCAGGAGCTACTTCAGTTCAAGCCGAGGTTTCTCGCAGGCGACAATTCGCAAGTTCGGCCTTGGTATGTGTCCGGGCAAGGGCGACAAGATGACTACTGATGCGCTTAAAGCGGGTTATAAAGAGGAGTTTCTGCTCGCTACAGGCCTTACTATCAAGCGCGAGAGTGACGGAAGGTTATATGACCGTTTCCGCGAGCGAGTGATGTTCCCGATACACAACATTTCGGGTCGTATTGTCGGCTTTGGTGGTCGTACAATGCGCACCGACAAGAGTGTTGCCAAGTATCAGAACTCTCCGGAGAGCGAAATATACAACAAGTCGCGCGAGCTCTACGGCCTTTACTTTGCCAAGAAGGCTGTGCAGCAGGCAGACTACGCCATTATGGTTGAGGGTTATACCGATGTTATCTCTATGCACCAGGCGGGTGTGGAGAATGTTGTAGCATCATCTGGTACCTCGCTTACCATCGACCAAATACGACTCATTCGTCGTTTCACAAATAATCTGACCATTATTTACGACTCTGACGCAGCAGGTATCAAGGCCTCTCTGCGCGGTATAGACCTTGTTCTGCACGAGGGTATGAATGTGCGTGTAGTGCTTCTTCCAGAGGGTGATGATCCAGACTCTTTTGCTCGAGCACACAGCGCAGCAGAGGTGCAGGAGTATATTGCTAAAAATGCCGAGAACTTTATAACCTTCAAGGCAAATCTGCTCCTATCGGAGACTGACAATGACCCAATAAAGCGTAGCGAGGTAACTCGAAATATGATCACCTCAATCGCTCAAATTCCTGATACTGTTAAGCGTTCAGAGTTTATCAAGGAGTGCGCGAAGTTGATGGATGTTGATGAAAATATGCTTATCAGCGAGGTGGCGCGTCACCGTATGATGTCACTCGGTGACAGCGAGGCTGAGGCGTTTATCCGTCGTCAGCAGCAGCAAGTGCGTCGTGAAAATGGCGGCTACAACAACTACTACACTCGTCAGCAGCAACCAACAACAAACTCCGAAGAGGCTACACAGTTCTTTGGAGAGACTCCATTAGCCGCTTCAAGGCAGACGCTGGAGCGTGAGATTGTCTATTATCTGCTCAAGTATGGCGACCACAAGTACGAGATTATGGAGGGTGGTACTATTCTTGAGATGAACGTTGCCAATGAGATTATAAACCAACTGAACAACGACGAGTTATCATTCTCAGACCCTACATACAGCCAAATTCTGACGCTCTATCGAAGTGCACTTGCCGAGAACCGTATGCCTACCCAGAGTGAGATTGTAAACCACGCCGATCCTGCCGTATGCTCGGCGGCTGTCGATATTCTTACCATGGATGACAACTACACCGAGAGCAGTATATGGTCACAGAAGGATATGCGTACGCTATCTGAGTCGGATATGCTTGCAACGGGTATTCCGAAGTTGCTTTGGCTCTACAAGTCTAAGACCATTATGGGTCGCATAGCCGAGCTTAATGCAGCCTTAGAGGCGAGCCAGACGGAGGATGAGCAGTTGGAAATTATGCAGGAGCTGAATAATATGAACAAGCTCAAGGTTGCACTATCGACCCATCTTAAGCGATTGATAATATAGAAAAGGATGGTCGGGGCGTACACGCATCGCTGCGCGTACCGGTGTGCAAACAGAAAATAAACAGAAAGATGTGTAAAACATATCAAAGATAAAAGACTCAGTTATCTTGACCGACCACCCTTCGACCTTTTTGTTGCAAGATTTGTACCAAATCGACTATGGTTTTTAAGTTAGTTTCGCAATACGACCCCACGGGTGATCAGCCGCAGGCAATAGAGCAGATACTCAAGACCTTTGATAGCGGCATAGATTATTGTACCCTACAGGGCGTTACAGGCTCGGGCAAGACCTTTACGATGGCAAATGTCATCAAGGCGCTGAACTGTCCTACCCTTGTACTGAGTCACAACAAAACCCTTGCAGCACAGCTATATGGCGAGTTCCGCAACTTCTTTCCTAACAACGCTGTAGAGTACTTCGTATCCTACTACGACTACTATCAGCCGGAGGCATATCTACCCGCTACAGATACATATATCGAGAAAGACCTCTCTATCAACGATGAGATTGAGAAGATGCGACTATCGACTACCGCTACCCTACTCTCGGGTCGCCGTGATGTTATTGTAGTATCGAGCGTTTCTTGCCTCTACGGCATCGGCAATCCTGCCGATTTTCACGCCAATACAATCACGCTCAAGGTTGGTCAGATAATCAACCACAAGCAGATACTATACCGTCTTGTCGATGCGCTCTATACTCGCACAGAGATTGAACTGACACCTGCTACATTCCGCGTCAAGGGCGAGACGATAGATATTATGGCAGCATTTGGCGAGAAGTGTTACCGAATACTCTTCTTCGATGATGAGATAGAAGCGATATACTCCATCAATCCACTTACAGGTCACAAAATTGAGAGCCTTAATGAAGTGAGTCTATTCCCTGCCAACCTCTTTGTAACAACAAAGGAGCGCATTAATGAGGCTGTAAATCAGATATACCTCGATATGGGCAAGCAGGTGGCCTTCTTCGAGCGTGAATCCCGTCCAACGGAGGCAAAGCGCATACAGCAGCGCGTGGAGTACGACTTGGAGATGATTAAAGAGCTTGGCTACTGCCCCGGTATCGAGAACTACTCGCGCTACTTCGACGGCAGAGCTGCCGGCACACGGCCATTCTGCCTGCTCGACTACTTCCCGGAGGATTTTCTGCTTATTGTCGATGAGAGCCACGTGACCATTCCGCAAGTTCGTGCTATGTTTGGTGGCGATAGAGCCCGCAAGGAGAACCTTGTCGAGTATGGCTTCCGACTCCCTGCAGCGCGCGACAACCGACCGCTGCGTTTCGAGGAGTTTGAGGAGCTTACGGGGCGTACGCTATATGTCAGCGCGACTCCTGCCGACTATGAGATCATCCGCTCCGAAGGTGCTGTGGTTGAGCAGATTATCCGACCTACAGGACTTATCGACCCACCACTTGAGGTGCGTAGTTCCGAGAACCAGATAGATGACCTTATCGAGCAGATAGAGTTGCGTACTCAAAAGGACGAGAAGGTGATTGTCACCACCCTTACAAAGCGTTCTGCCGAGGAACTTGCTACATATTTCGAGCGAATGGGTATTCGTTGCCGATATATCCACTCGGATATAGATACCCTTGAGCGCGTGCAAATTCTTGAGGATTTGCGCGGTGGACTTTTCGATGTGCTTATCGGTGTAAATCTTCTGCGTGAAGGTCTTGACCTGCCTGAGGTATCACTTGTAGCGATTATTGACGCCGATATGGAGGGTATGCTGCGTAATGTACGCGCAATTACCCAGATTGCAGGCCGTGCAGCCCGCCACGAAAACGGACTTGTGATTATGTATGCCGGCAAGGTCACAAAGACTATGCGCGCCTCGATTGAGGAGAGTAACTATCGCCGTTACAAGCAGATACGCTACAATATGGAGCACAATATGATGCCCCGCCAGGCTCATAAGAGCGGTAGCACGCAGGAACTTATCGCCTCACAAGCCGCTCCTGTCGCAGCTGATACCCAATCGGCATACGACACAACTGCCGACATCGACACCCGCATAGCCCAAGCGCGCGCCGATATGGAACGCGCCGCAAAATCACTCGACTTCCTCGCCGCCGCCCGCTTCCGCGACTTGATGTACGAACTACAGAAGCAGAAAGAAAGCAAATAGATTGCGCAATATTTAGAATTTTGCAACAGCTCGTACAATGCAAGAGCCATATTTCAGTTTAGAATAGCTATTACCAGTATAGTAAAGTATTGTATGGACTATTTCTGCCTCCATTTCATTTATCTCCGTAGAAGACCAATAATAACCCGCAGCTATTCTTTGTAAATTCATCTTAAAAAGAGTATAATCCACAGCAGAAGCTACGGCTTCATTACGTAATAATTGCTCTAATTCTTTAACAGCTGGCAAATACCAACCTTTTCCCAAATTAGCACAATACGCAAATGCCGGAAATCTTTTTTCCCAATCTGTAATCTCAGTCACAACTTCTAAATTAGCAGAGCCATCATTCTCATTTTGAGCACCAATAAGGACATCTGCACTCCCTGACAATGCCCATGAACAGAATGGATCATTCCACTGATTGTTTGGTTGTGCTTCTGATAGATTCACAATTTTGCCATGATTACCTGTTTCATCCACCTCAAAAACAACCCCCATTTTTCCATTTTCATTATAGAAATCACCTATAGAATATGGGGCTGATGTAATCTCATACTTTGAGTCTTGCTCTACATCATTAGGATAATCATTCGGATTTTGTGTTATATCACCATTTTCACATCCGGTAAACACAAAAAACACAAATAGCAAAAGATAAAATTTTCCTTTCATATTTCTGAAATTTTACTTCGCCATCTCCAAACGAAATATTGCAAAAAGAAAGTGTGGAGATGATTCCCGTTTATTAAAATGGAGGTTGTGGTAAAACCCTGCGATAGTAAACGATACAATACCCCACACTTGGATAGTATGGGGTATATACCTAAAAAGGCATAGCCACACATAGCTATACAAGAAATGAGTGTCGTTCGTTATCCCATCGCTTTGAAAACTACCACATTTCCATTTTAGGACTGCGAAAACACTTTCTATATGTATGTAATCTATCCGATTACGAGCACAAATTTAGAAAAAGTTTTGCAAACAAACAACACTCAATGGGACATTGCAAGTACAATGAAATAAAAATAGTCAAATTTTCTTCTGCACGCCGATACCTTTATGCTCTATTTTGTTGTCAGAGTGGTGTAGTTGTGGTATATCGTGTAAAAAAATCAGTGGCAGATAGTACTAAAACGTACAGCTGCCACTGATTTTTAAGGGATGTGCCGCAAATGCGCCACTATCACAACAAAATTATCGGAAAGTGTAATATCTACCAACAAGATAACTATACACCGTCGAAATAACCGTCGTCAGAAGTTTTGACGGCGTTGCCCAGATGTGGGCGTGTTCGACAAGGAGTTTCATGGAGATATAGTTGATAGCAATAGCGCCGAGGACTGTCAGTAGGTAGCGGGCAAGTTGCTTATAACCAGATATATGCGTTGCGCGGAACGCCACGTAGCGATTGAGCCAAAAGCCTGTAAAGAATGTTATCGGAAAGACGATAACAAGCGAAAGGATATGAGGCGAGATAACCACAAAGCCCAAATCGACAAACTGTTTGGCAACGACAAAGTGGTATATCAAAAAGTACCAAATCGCATCCAAGGTCATATTTATCGCACCACAAGCCCCGTAGCGGAAGATTTGTCGTGGAACAAATCTCTCTACTACGGGGATGTAGAACAGGTCTATAACCTTAGTTATCAGCGATTGAAGAGTCATTATTTATAGGTATAAACCCACATTCCGTCGAACAATCCATCCAACTCCTGCATACGATAGATAGTATCCAGGCACTGGTAGCGGGTACTCTTCTCGGCAATAGCGAGCAGATACATTGTATTATCCTTATAGTTGTAGATTACCGGAGTAATCTTATGACCATACTTGCGAGCAAGCAGATTCTTATACTTCAGCGCATTACTCTTCTCGGCAAATACGCCCCATACAGCATAGCTTGCACCCGGAGTCATATCCTCGACATCAGGGTCCTTCACAGCTACAGGTTCCGGCTCCGGTTGTGGCTCTACTACCTGCTCAACAGCAGGCTGCTCAACAACCTCAACTGCGGGTTCATCTTTGCAACAGAAGAGCAGAGCCAGCACAACTGCCACAATAAGGAGCAGCAGAGCGACAATCAGATATGGTTTCCAATTTCTGCGAGGTTTGAGTACAACCGACTTCATAGCAGGGTTTAGAAGCGCTGTAAGTGCCTTATCCTCAGTAAATTTACGCTCAGCAATAACGCCAACGCCCTCGATTGTCACAACATCATCCTTTCTTGTCTGCTCAAGCCACTGCTGGTAGATCTCCTCTGCGCGAGCGTTATCCACACCCGCCTTAGAGCCGATAAGTGCGATGACAGACTCACCACGCTGCTCACCTGTAAATGTTACGGTACGGCAAGGGGGAGCCATCTTAGTACTACTTGCGCGGGATGCCGCATTTTTGCGAACTACGAGCGTACCAACACTCGGCAAAAAGATGTCACGACCCTGAACGAGGGTGTTGCTTATCAATTTATTAACTTCTGCAACCATAACTCTATTTTTTAATAGTTTTTACTCTCTTATTATCATCTGCTACCGGTGGGTGTGACAGCGCATACCATACAGATACTGCACCCACAACAATAAACGGAATACTCAACCACTGACCCATATTGAGGCTCATACCCTCCTCAAAAGCCACCTGATTTACCTTGACAAACTCGATAAAGAAGCGGGTGAGGAAGATACCGATAAGTGCCACGCCGAACATAAGTCCACGGCGACGCGGAGCCTCGGTCTTATGGTACATCCACCACAGCAATAGGAATGTCAGCACATAGCATATAGCCTCATAGAGCTGTGTCGGATGACACGCCGGCACCTGATCTACAGGCAATCCTCTATGCAGGCGCATAAACTTAAAGCCCCACGGCACATCTGTCTGGTGACCGATAATCTCCGAGTTAAAGAGGTTTCCCAGACGGATAAGCGCACCACTTATCGGAGCTATAATACCCAAACGGTCAGTCATCCACATTACAGGCACCTTATTCTTGCGAGAGCAGAGCCATATAGCGGTGATAATACCGATAGTCGCTCCATGGCTGGCAAGACCGCCGTTACGAATCTCTGTAATAATTGCCCACGGCTTGAGCAGGTAGTACTCCGGCTCATAGAAGAGGCAGTGGCCCACGCGGGCACCAATCATCGTACCGAGAGCGATGTAGAGAAATGCCGAGTCTGCAAGCTCCTGTGGGCGACCCTCCTTCTTGCAGAAGTAGCTGAAAATCCAACCACCGACAAAGAGTGCCGCAGCCCACATAAGGCTGTAGTAGCGAATCTCAAAACCACCTATGGAGACCAATACAGGATTAAAATCCCATACTATTGACAACATAGAAGTCATAATTACAAATCAACCTTTTTAAGTGTGAATGTAAATGTACTACCGGCGCCAAGTTCACTGCGTACAGATACCTTCTCGCCATGATTCTCGATAATATGCTTAACGATAGCAAGGCCAAGACCTGTTCCGCCCTGCTCACGACTGCGACCCTTATCTGTACGATAGAAGCGCTCGAATACGCGTGGCAGGTCGCTCTTTGCAATACCGATACCGTCATCCTCAACCTCAACAAGTATCTTATCGAGCATATCTCGGCAAGTAATCTTGGTCAAACCGCCCTCCTTACCATAGCGGATAGAGTTTACAATCAGATTTTCAAGCACCTGACCGATATAGAACTTATCAGCCGATACCCAGCAACGTGATGGCAGATTATCTGCACCCTTCACCTGAATAGTGATGTTACGCTTTGCAGCCTCCATCTCTGCCTGCTCGGCAATCTCCTTACAGAGGGCAACCATATCGAAGCTCTCCGGACGCATCTGGTTCATATCGCTATCCAGACGAGAGATTGTATCCAAATCGCCTAAAATATTTATCATACGCTCGACACTCTTCTCTGCGCGCTCAAGGTACTTGCGGTTAATAACCTCATCCTCCAGGCCGCCATCAAGCAGAGTGCTGATATAGCCCTGAATATTGAAAATAGGGGTCTTAAGCTCATGAGCAACATTGCCCAAATACTGCTTGCGGAACTTCTCAGCCTCCTTCAGACGAGAGATCTCTCGGTCATTACCCTCTGCCCAAGAGTCCAACTCGGTAGATATATCATCCACCTTCTTATCCTTCAGCTCAGCAGCCACATCGCCTGTATGTACCTCACGCGAGAGAACCATAGAGTAGATTGGACGCAACTTGTAGGCTACATACTTCACAATCATCCACAATGCGAAGAGTGATATAGCCACAAAGACCAACAGTGAAGCTGTCAGCACAAGCCACCAAATAGCACCAGCTACAGACATTGCCACAGCTGTACAAATTCCTGCCACGGCGCCGATTAACCACGACGCACTCTCTTTTGTCTTAATTATCATCGGTTTAGTTTTTAAGAATTATCCTTGCTTTTACTGCATACACTGCCAAAACATCGGGTATATGAACCATTACAGAGTCAAAGCGCTCAGGATTATCTGCCTCAAGCCTAAACAGAGGCTCGGCAGAGCCTTGGTCCTCACTGCGGACCCTGCGCAGAGTGACAAACTGCTCGGTTACAACCACATACTCATTACCATATACAACAGATCTTGGATTGCACTTGCTGAGCAGTAGCACCGTACCGCTCGGGATTGACGGCATCATATCCTCACCGTGATAGATAATCGCAAAATCTGCCGAACTTGCCATAGGCAAAAAGATGTAACTTTCAGGCTCTAAGTGCTCTATGTTTACAATTTGTGACAAGTTGCAGTTATAGAATGGTATATGCCCCTTCGCAGAAGATGGATCGACATACTTATTTCCAAAGCCTGTCAGCAACCACGCCTTGTTATACTGCGGATAGGCGGCAATAATCGAGTCCGCAACCTTATTTGAGATACCAATCTGTCCGCGACGTATCTGATAGAGGGTCTCACTGCGCAATAGACCTATCGCCATGGCAAAAGAGTGCAGAGTGAGCCCCGACTCCTCAACCACCTGCGAAAGGCGATCCCAACCATCTTTTGCTGTATTACGATTTGCCATATAACAATTTTTTTTGCATCTTTGCATCGCGGTTCCGTAGTTCAATGGATAGAATATAAGATTCCGGTTCTTACGATAGCGGTTCGAATCCGCTCGGAATCACGAACGAATCACTCAAAGGCTGCCCTTTGAGTGGTTTTGTTTTAATGCTTGATTGTGAGCAAGCTCCATCAACCAATAAAACAAAACTCGCTCTGCAAGCGATTCGTTACCCCAATCAATTACTCACCTGTGGCCGAGGTTACCTCGGGCGTCTTTTCCCGCACCAAACAGCGTTTGACTGCGGGACTTCCTCGGTGATGACGCGCAGTGGCTTTTTGGCGACATTACCTCCTCGGATATTCGCGTACCAAGCAGGCTTGACTGCGCTACCTCGTCGGTGATGACGTGCAGTAATGAAAGCCACTGCGCGACATTCGAATCCGCTCGGAATCACGAACGAATCACTCAAAGGCTCCCCTTTGAGTGGTTTTGTTTTAATGCTTGATTGTGAGCAAGCTCCATCAACCAATAAAACAAAACTCGCTCTGCAAGCGATTCGTTGTCCCTATCAATTACTCACCTGTGGCCGAGGTTACCTCGGGCGTCTTTTTCCGCACCAAACAGCGTTTGACTGCGGGACTTCCTCGGTGATGACGCACCTTGTGCGACATTCGAATCCGCTCGGAATCACGAACGAATCACTCAAAGGCTTCCCTTTGAGTGGTTTTGTTTTAATGCTTGATTGTGAGCAAGCACTTCCAAACTTAAAACATCCAATCTATTGAGAACCATTTACATCCATTTAGCTCGTTGCACCCACGATACTATTCAAAAAGCAAATATAGTAATTTTGTTTGAAATATACAAATTTTAATACAAGTTTTTACTTCGACTCATTGTACAAATAAAAAGAGAGAGAGTTAAAACAACTCCCCCTCTTTTGCCTCCGGTGTTAAACCGAGATGTTTATATGCAAGTTCAGTAACCTCTCGACCGCGAGGTGTACGCTTCAAAAAGCCCTCCTTGATAAGGAATGGTTCATAGACCTCCTCAAGGGTACCGGCCTCCTCACTCACTGCCGTTGCGATAGTGTTCAGGCCAACAGGGCCACCACCAAACTTGGCGATAATGGTTGCCAAAATCTTATTATCCATCTCATCCAGACCTCGAGAGTCGATATTAAGAGCTCCGAGTGCCATACGGGTAATCTCCAAATCGATATGACCCTCGCCCTTAACCATTGCAAAATCGCGCACACGACGCAGTAGTGCATTAGCAATACGAGGAGTGCCACGAGAGCGCAGCGCAAGCTCGGTTGCGGCGTCATCGTCGATAGATATGCCAAGGATTGATGCCGAGCGCTTTACAATACGATTAAGCACAGGAGCATCGTAATACTCAAGGTGGCAAGTGATACCAAAACGTGCACGCAGAGGCGAGGTAAGCAGTCCACTACGTGTTGTGGCGCCAATAAGGGTAAATGGAGCGAGTTCAATCTGTATAGAACGAGCCGAAGGGCCCTTATCAAGCACAATATCTATCTTAAAATCCTCCATAGCCGAGTAGAGGTACTCCTCAACTATCGGCGAGAGACGATGAATCTCATCAATAAAGAGCACATCGCCCTCAGAGAGGTTTGTCAGCAGACCCGCCAAATCACCCGGCTTATCAAGCACAGGACCCGATGTAACCTTCATCTGCGCACCCATCTCATTGGCGATAATGTTGGCAAGTGTAGTCTTACCAAGTCCCGGAGGGCCGTGCAGTAACACATGGTCAAGTGAGTCGCCACGCATCAGCGCCGCCTTGATAAAGACCTTGAGGTTATCCACAGTCTTCTCCTGACCTGCGAACGACTCAAGTTCCTGCGGGCGAATACGATTTTCAAACTCGCTATCCGACTCCGAGCGTCTTATATTTCTTACTTCAGACATAAATCACTATTTATACAACATCTCCTCCAGCGAAGCGATTGTCATACCCTCAAAATTTGGAACAATATGTTCTACGCCATCGGCTGCAAGAGCCTCCACCGTAGCGGTAGTAGAGAGCGCAACGACCTTACAACCGGCCGCCCAACCGGCCTTAATACCCGAAATAGCATCCTCGAAGACAACACACTCCTCCGGAGATACGCCCATAGCCTCACAGCTCTTAAGGAAGACCTCCGGATGCGGCTTAAAGTTCACAATATCATCACCACAGATATATCCGTCAATCTTATCATCAAGCTCTGCACCATTCCAAATAAGTTCAAGATTTACCCTTGGGCCTGCAGAACCGATGTAACACTTCACCCCCTTAGACTTTGCATCAGCGATAAGTTCTGCAAGACCATCTGTCAGACGCACATTACCCGCATAGAGTTCTCGATAGATAGCCTCCTTCTCATCCGAGAGGTACTGCAATCCATACTTGTCTATAATCCACTGCGGAGCAATAGCACTAAAAATCTCGTCATTATGACGACCATAAAACTTATTTGTCACCGGCTGTAACATCTGATAACCAAGACGTTCAGCAAGAACATTAAACGCCTTCATATGGTACGGCATATTCTGAATAAGTGTGCCGTCCATATCAAAAATAAGACCCTTTATCATATCTCTCTTTTTGAATACATTTTCCACTTCATCAAAGCTCAAGGATAAATCCTCCACAGCACCAATTGCGGTGGGTAAAATAAGGTGGAGATTATCTCCCTCGCGTTTCTTATCCTTACGAATAGCCTTCAGCAGCTTTGTTATAGGCTCCGGCAGCTCCGTTGGCAGATTATAGCGCACACAGAGGTCTTTTATGCGCAAAGTGTCCGCCTTTGAGAGTTTTTCTAATCTCTCTGCCACCTCAGCCACACAACATAGTCCGACAGCCACGGCCTCACCGTGGTTATAGACCCTTGTACTCTTCTCTATGGCATGTGCGATAGTGTGACCCAAGTTGAGCACACGCCGCAGCCCCCTCTCTCGTTCATCCGCAGCAACTACATCTATTTTAACCTGCAGCGCCGCCTCAACAACTCGCGAGAGCAATTCACCATCTGTGCGCAGAGTATCAAAATCACTACTCTCCAGCAACTCAAAGAGTTGTGCATCAGCGATAACTGCCGCCTTAATCACCTCTGCAAGACCCGCAGCAAACTCCCTATCCGAGAGAGTCGAAAGTTTAGCCGCATCGCAGATAACGAAGTTAGGCTGGAGGAATGTTCCGACCATATTCTTAAAGCCGCCGATATTCACTCCATTCTTCCCACCCACCGAGGCATCAACCATAGCCAGCAGAGTTGTAGGGATAAAGCCGAAATCGACTCCACGCATATATGTAGCGCCGACAAAACCTGTAATATCAGTAACTATACCGCCACCTATACCAAGCAGAAAAGTCGAGCGGTCAGCCCCCATATCCATCAGCTGAGTATAGACCTTTTCGAGTGTTGTGAGATTCTTTGCCTGCTCGCCAAGCCCTATAATAATATGTTCGTATGACGAGATGAGTGCATGATGGCAGCGATCTATGTTACTATCCGTAATAACAATAACTCGACATTTAGGCAGCAACTGCGGCAGCAACTGCTCCACGCTACCAATATATACACGACTATTTGCCACTTCACCCATAATACTGCTGTAAAAGTAAGACAAAAATAATACTTTTTTCAGATAAAATCGTTAACTTTGCGCGTTAAATAATCTTTTTTATGCAAAAACTTAAGAATATCGCAATCATCGCCCACGTCGATCACGGAAAAACAACTCTTGTTGACAAGATGATTATGGCCGGAAACCTACTGCGTGAGGCCTCTAAAACGGGCGAGCTTGTATTAGACAATAACGATTTGGAGCGAGAGAGAGGTATTACCATCCTCTCGAAGAATGTATCGGTAATATACAAAGATTACAAAATCAATATCATCGACACTCCGGGCCACGCCGACTTTGGTGGCGAGGTGGAGCGTGTGCTCAATATGTGCGACGGTGTACTGCTCTTGGTAGATGCCTTTGAGGGTACTATGCCACAGACACGTTTCGTACTTCAGAAGGCACTCTCTCTTGGCAAGAAGCCGATTGTTGTTGTTAATAAAGTGGATAAGCCTAATTGCCGCCCTGAGGTTGTAAACGAGCAGGTATTTGACCTGATGTTTACCCTCGATGCAACGGAGGAGCAGCTCGACTACAAGACCATCTACGGCTCGGCAAAGCAGGGATGGATGTCGCATAAGTGGAACGAGCCGACAGACTCTATTCAGCCGCTGCTTGATGCCATTATCGACGAAATTCCCGAGCCGGAGGTAAGCGAGGGTACCCCTCAGATGCTTATCACCTCGCTTGAGTACTCATCATACATCGGTCGTATTGCCGTGGGTAAGCTCACTCGCGGAAGTCTTGTATCGGGTCAGACCGTAACCCTTGCAAAGCGTGACGGAGTGACAAAAATCAAGACCAAGATTAAGGAGTTGATGGTTTTCGACGGCCTTGGCAAGAAGAAGGTTGAGAAGGTTGAGTGCGGTGAGATTTGTGCATTGGTTGGTATTGACGGTTTTGATATTGGCGACACTATCTGCGATGCAGAGAATCCGGAGCCACTGCCACCAATCAAGATTGATGAGCCGACAATGTCTATGCTCTTTACAATCAACAACTCGCCATTCTTCGGCAAGGATGGTAAATATGTCACCTCGCGCCACATCAAGGAGCGTCTTGACCACGAGTTGGAGAAGAATCTCGCTCTGCGCGTAGAGCCGGGTCAGAATGCAGATTCGTTTATCGTCTATGGTCGCGGTGTGCTGCACCTCTCTGTACTTGTCGAGACTATGCGTCGTGAGGGTTATGAGTTGCAGGTGGGTCAGCCAAAGGTTATCATCAAGGAGATTGACGGCCGCAAGTGCGAGCCTGTAGAGGAGATGACTATCGACTGCCCAGATGAAGTTGCAGGAACAGTTATCGAGCTCTCTACACGCCGCAAGGGTGTTCTTACCAATATGGAGTCAAACAATGGCCGCACACGTCTTGAGTTCGACATCCCATCTCGAGGAATTATCGGTTTGCGTTCAAATATGCTCACTGCAACAGCAGGCGAGGCGATTATGTCACACCGTCTGAAGGGTTTTGAGCCATTTATGGGCGAGATTGAGATGCGTACAAACGGCTCTATCATCGCATCGGAGACAGGTACTGCTTATGCATACTCTATCGACAAGTTGCAGGATCGCGGTCGCTTCTTTATCTCGCCTATGGAGGAGGTATATATGGGTCAGGTTATCGGCGAGCACACTCGCGGCAACGACATTACCGTAAATGTCACAAAGGCAAAGCAGCTGACAAATATGCGTGCATCAGGCTCTGACGAGAAGGCATCCATCGCTCCTCCAAAGATTTTCTCTCTTGAGGAGGCTTTAGAGTACATCAAGGAGGATGAGTATGTAGAGGTTACGCCGAAGGCTATGCGTCTGCGTAAGATTCTGCTTAACGAGGTGGACCGTAAGCGAGCAGCGAAATAACAAACAACAACCTAATACTATGAAAAAGTTAATTTTAGCAGTTATGGCAACAGCAACACTGTGCGGATGTGGAGATGCAGCAAAGAGTGAAAATGCACTTCCAAAGGTCTATATGACCACCGATATCTCGGCAGAGGGTCTTGTAAAGGTTTATGAGGCGCTCGGTGTAGAGGCTACAGGCAATGTAGCGGTAAAGATCAGCACCGGCGAGCCTGGTGGTAAGAACTACCTCAAGCCTGCACTTATCAAGAACCTTGTGCAGAAGGTAAATGGAACCATCGTAGAGTGCAACACTGCATACGCAGGTCGTCGTAACACTACCGAGGCACACCTTGAGGCTGCACGTGAGCACGGTTTCTTCGATATTGCCAATGTCGATATTATGGATGCCGAGGGCGAGATTAAGCTCCCTGTAAAGGATACTACTCACATCAAGTACAACATTGTGGGTAAGAATATCGCCAACTACGACTTTATGATTAACCTTGCGCACTTCAAGGGTCACGCTATGGGTGGCTTTGGTGGTGTATTGAAAAACCAATCTATCGGCAACGCCTCTTCACGTGGTAAGGCTTATATTCACTCTGCCGGTCGCAATGAGGAGGTGGCAAAGATTTGGAAGTTCACCGACGACCAAATCGGCTTCCTTGAGTCTATGGCAGCCGCTGCACAGTCTATACACGACTACTTCGGGGATGGCGAGCGCATTATCTACATCAATGTAATGAACAATATGTCTATCGACTGCGATTGTGACTCTCATCCTGCAGATCCGTTGCTCAAGGATGTTGGTATCCTCGCATCGACAGACCCTGTAGCACTCGATCAGGCTTGTCTGGATATTGTATTCAACATCAAGCCTTCTGAGGGTAATGACAACGGCCCACTGCTTGAGCGTATCGCATCAAAGCACGGAACACACATTGTGGAGTATGCAGAGCAGATTGGTCTTGGTTCAAAGCAGTACGAGCTGGTAAATATCGACTGAATAGCACAAGCAAAGGCTGTAGCCCGCATACTTGACTCTCACCCACAGGCTACACTGCAAGATATCTACAAGAGCTGTTTCCAAGATCGTTTTGGGGTGGCTCACGCCTTAGCAGATAGGGAGCGTGTGGTTGAATATATCGTTCGAGAGGCTCAATCGGCCACTCGTTTTGAGGAGCAGTACTATGAGCCGTGCGGTTGGCGCGGGAACTTTATCCGCATAAATCTCAAGGCTGTTGCCGAGGGCAAAATCACAGCCGAGGAGCTTGCCGATGCATTTATTGCAAGTGCCGTAGCGGTGAGCGAGGAGGATTTAGCCGCTTGGCGTGCCGAGTGGGCAGATATAGAGCGTGCTGTAGCAGAGCACTACCCTACCCTTGAGGGTTTTGAGGAGGACTCGGCAGCCATCGCAGCGCTCATATCTGACGGCAAGTATGTGATGCACCACAGCCGCAAGTACAATGAGGTCTATTCGCCTCACTACCGCATCGTAAGCAAAGAGCAATACGAAAAACTAAAAGATAGACTAAAATGAAAAGAGTTTTAACCACGCTGATTGCTATTCTCGGCATTTCTGCCTACGCAACAGCACAGGATGTAACGGGTACTATCCGCACAACTGACGGCACACCTATCGCCGGTATTGTTGTAACAGATGGTCATACCGTAATGACAACAGATGCAGAGGGTAAGTACGCCTTCAATCGTCACGAGGAGGCTGCATACGTCTATTACTCTCTTCCGGCAGAGTATCGCGTGCCACTTCGTCAGGGTCACCCTTGTTTCTACAAGAAGCTCACTGACGACAAGGTTTATGACTTTGTTCTCCAGCCACTCAAGGGTGGCAAGAAGGAGAATAAGTTCCGTCTTGTAATGGTTGCCGATCCGCAGTGCCAGAATCTGCGTCACGTATATCGTTTCCACTCGGAGACTGCACCTGATTTGAAGAAGACTGCAAAGAAGACAAAGACCCCTTGCTACGCTATCTCTTTGGGTGATATTGTCTATTCCGAGGACCCACGCAACGCCAACTACCTTATGCCGATGATTAAGGAGGAGATGCGTGCCGAGAATATCGGTATGCCTATGTTCCAGACCATTGGCAACCACGACTGCGACTATGAGCCTGTAGCTATCGGCAAGCGCAACTCAACACCTACAGTTCGTTTGCAGCGTATGTTCGAGGCTACATTCGGCCCTATCGACTACTCTTGGAATCGTGGTGATGTTCATATCGTTTCGATGAACGATATTGTCTATGACGACATCAACAACTTCAAGAAGTATCACGGCGACTTTACCGATGAGCAGGTAGAGTGGCTCCGCAAGGATTTGAGCTACGTATCAAGAGATAAGATGATTATCCTCTGCGTACACATCCCTCTCGAGCATATGCGCAAGAGCAAGAATGTGCAGGCTGTGCTCTCCATGATGGCAGAGTTTGCCGAGGCGAAGATTATGTCGGGCCACACCCACTACTCTCGCCGCTTTACCCACAAGAACGGCATCCACGAGTACATCTTCGGTGCGGCATCAGGCTGCTGGTGGTGGAGCAACAACAACGGCGACGGTTGCCCTAACGGCTACGGTCTGATTGACATTGTAGGCAACAAGGTTGTCGATCACCGCTACAAGAGCACAGGTTTTGACATTGACTATCAGCTGCGTGTCTATCGCGGTAATGCAACCTTCGGCGGTAAGCACGAGCAGCCTACCCTGCCATTTGGTGCAGACAAGATTCTTGCAAATGTATGGTTTGCCGATACAGATTGGAAGATTGAGGTATATGAGGATGGCAAACTTTCTGGCGATATGACAAAGATGAAGACCTCTCCATATCGCGGTGACGAGCATCCATCACTCACCTCAAGCAAGGACTGGTGGGCTATCGGTTATAACACCGGCGTTGTAGGTCGTGGTCACAAGAAGGGAAGTACACGTAAGAACTACTGCTCTCCTTGCCACCACATGTACATCTACACCCTCAAAAATCCTAACGCAAAGGTTAAGGTTGTAGCTACAGATGACAAGGGTCGCAAGTATGTATGCAACCATGTCATCGAGGGTCCGGAGTACGAACTTGCAGCACCTCCTGTATATAAAGTTTCTGAGGTTTGGTAATCGCTGCTAACTTATAGAAATTTATAGAACACATATTAATATAGGTATGCCGAGCATTTTTGCTGCTCGGCATATTTTTTTGCACTTTTTTCTAAAAAAGTTGGAAAAATATTTGGAATTTCAGCGTTTTATGCTGTATCTTTGTGATATCAAAATGATATCAATTTTAACACTTAAAACTTTTCCACTATGAAGAACAGTAATTACACCTATTCGGGCTGGAAGATGAATGGTTTTCTGGCGCTTGCAATCAACCTTGCACTCGTTGGTATTGCAGTATGGCTCTTTATTGAGTTGGTAAATCGTGACGAGTTCAACGGAGTGATATTTGCCGGAGTTTGGGTAGCGGTTATCGCTGCAATTATTATGGCTTGCGGATACAAGATGCTTGAGCCAAACGAGGCACGCGTACTGCTCTTCTTTGGTAACTATCGCGGTACATTCTATCAGACCGGTTACTGGTGGCTCAACCCATTTATGAGTGCCAAGAAGCTCTCGCTGCGCGCTCGTAACCTAAATGTTGATCCTATTAAAGTGAATGACAAGGCGGGCAACCCTATCCTTATTGGTCTTGTACTTGTTTGGAAGATTAAGAATGAGGGTGCATATAAGGCAGTCTTTGAGATTGATGCGCCGGTAGAGGCAACAGCTACTGTATCCTCATCTACAACACGAATGAATATTCTCGAAAACTTCGTTGCCGTGCAGTCTGACTCTGCTCTGCGTCAGGTAGCAGGTATGTATGCTTATGACGAGAACTCAAACAATGGCGACGGCGAAATTACCCTCCGCTCAGGTGGTGATGAGATTAACGACCGTCTGACTGACGAGTTGAACGAGCGACTTGCAATGGCGGGTATCGAGGTTATGGAGGCTCGACTCAACTACTTGGCTTATGCTCCGGAGATTGCAGCTGCAATGCTTCGCCGCCAGCAGGCAGATGCTATTATCTCTGCTCGTGAGAAGATTGTTGAGGGTGCAGTATCTATGGTAAAGATTGCCCTTGAGCGACTCTCTACTGAGGATGTTGTTGAGCTTGACGAAGAGCGCAAGGCGGCTATGGTTAGCAACCTGCTCGTTGTCCTCTGCGCCGACGAGGCAGCACAGCCCGTTGTAAATACAGGAACTCTGCATAACTAAAACAATCTATGGCAGCAAAGGAGAATAATACTCGCAGTTTTGTGTTACGCATCGACGCCGAGACGATGGATGCCATCGAGAAGTGGGCGGAGGATGAATTTCGTAGCACCAACGGTCAGCTGCAGTGGATAATTGCCGAGGCTTTGCGCAAAGCTGGGCGCAAGCCTCGCGCAAAGAAGAGTAAACAAAGTACGGAGGAGTAGTTATGAGAAACAGATATAGTTTTCTAAAGTTTTCCATTGGCAAACTAAAGCGTAAAACGATGGAGGATGTCCAAAAAGATATGGACTTGAGTTTCACGAAGGGTGAGATACTTGCCTCTATATGTTTTGTACTCATACTTGCCGCATACTTTGTTCCAAATGAGGTTGTCAGCGGTATCATTGCCCTGATTGCAGTTGTTCTCTATGTCGTTGCAACAATAATTGACTGTTTCCGCTACAGCCCTGTTACACGTTGGCGACACGCAACAATCAAGAGTGCACTATACGGAACGGTATGGACAGTACTACCGATAGTCCTCTTTATGACAGAGGTTGAGAGTAAGGAGGATATGATGCCGATAGCTCTCTCGTCTATCGCTATGTGGATAGCATTTATTGCAAGCCTCTGCCTGTGGCTCCGAAATCGTAAAGAGGCTCGGGCACGTGCTGCATTTTTGGATATGAAGATTCGCACACGACGTAAAAACATCTACTAACAATGAAGAGAAGAGCTCGATTTTTCGGTTGGGGCAATAAAGGTCGCAAGCTATCCACCCCAACACCAGATGATGGAAAACTTCAGTGGGCAGATATCCTACTCTTCATTGCCGCGACGATGATTATCCGCGCCGACAAGTTCAACTGGATACCCGATTTTCCATACAAAGAGGTTGTCATCACATCCATAGCGATAGTACTAATAATCTACAGCATCTATCGCGACTTCCACAACCTCTGCCCTATGTCACGTTGGAGTCGCTCAAGTTGGGCAACCGGTATGATTGCAATCACTTGGAGTCTTGTGCCACTCATCTGCTACGCAACAGGCCTAAGCCAAAATTGGGAGAGGATGTGGCACATCAGCGCCTGGTCAGCAGTTATGTGGGTCTGCTTCCTACTCTGCATCTACAATCTATGGCGAGTCAAGAAAAGAACTCGTGCCGAGATAGCAATGATCGAGTGGAGGAGCCGAAACCGCCGCAAAGCAGAACTCTAAAAACAGAAAAATTACCATTAGCAGGTTGAAAAATAAGCTCAGCCTGCTATTTTTTTAGATATATCTAAGCAAATAATATCATATTTATTTGAATATTATGCATATTTATTGCATAATATTCAAATTCCATTTTGGGGTGGGGTTTGGCGCCCATCCGGTCGCCAAACCCATTGCAGTTGGTAGTATGACCTTCTCTACGCATCAAAGCTGGTTATCACTCCTGAGACCATCGCTCCACAGCCAGATAAGGTAACTCTTCAGTTTGCACACCTGCTCTCAAAGCTCAAGTTTACCTTCACAAACGCATTTACAAATGCTAATACCAGC